>NZ_SSNA01000014.1 GCF_004799445.1 Bradyrhizobium sp. | reverse complement strand
GCGGGCGCGCGCCAGCGACGCCATTCCGGGCGGCCGTCCGCCCAAACACGAAGACAAGCCGGACGCCGCCAAGGCCGCCGAAACCAGTTGCACGGGGATCAAATGACCAAAGCACAAGCCGAAAAATTTCTCACGCCGATGCCTCGCGTATCGAAGAGTCCCGCGATCATCCTGCCTGCCCTGGCCGGCGCCCTGATATGCGGACTTGCCGCCGTCTGGTCCATGGAGGCTCGCGCCCAGGCCAGCGACAAGGGCGCACTCGAACTTGTCGACCCCGACGTCTTTCGCGCCTGTGGCGATCCGCGCAATCTGCCGTTCTCCAACGAAAAGGGCGAGGGATTCGAAAACAAGCTTGCCGAACTCTTTGCCGCCAAGCTTGGCAAGAAGCTCAGTTACACCTACTTCCCGCAGGCAACCGGTTTCGTCCGGATGACGCTGGGCTCGTTCCGATGCGATATCATCATGGGATTTCCCCAAGGCGACGACCAGGCGCAGGTCACTGTCCCCTACTACCGGACGACCTATGCGCTGGTCGTCAAGCCAGGCAGCGGTCTCGAAGATGTGACCGCGATCAGCGATCCCAAACTCAAGGACAAGCGGATCGGCATTGTTGCGAGGACTCCTCCCAGCACCAACATGGCGATGAACGGCCTTCTGGCCCGCGCCAAATCCTACCCGCTGTTCATCGATACCCGCGCGGATTCCTCGGCGCAGGCCATGATGGACGACCTCGCCCACGGCGATATCGATTGCGGCATATTATGGGGACCGATGGCGGGCTATTACGCAAAGCAGGCCAACCCGCCCATGACCGTCGTGCCATTGACCAAGGAAACGACGGGTCCGCAAATGACCTATCGGATCGGCATGGCGGTCCGCGCAACGGACCAGGAGTGGAAACGCACGCTCAATCGCCTCATCATGGAAAACCAGCCTGAGATCAACAAGCTGCTGATCAGCTATAATATCCCCATATTGGACGAGACCAATATGCCCATCACGCCAGAGACACTCTCCAAGCGGCCATGATCAAGGCCGCCGCCCGTCTCGCGCTGATCGCGTTGCTGTTTGCCGCCGTGGAGGCCGCAGCCGCCGAGGTAACCGAGCCGGAGGGTTATCGCCTCCAGGATTATCGCTCGCCGACGCCGGCTACTTTGCGTGGCGCCAGGGTCATCGGCACTGACGAGGCGGAAACGATCTGGCGCAGCCATTCGGCTGCCTTTGTCGATGTGCTGCCAAGGCCGCCGCGACCGCGGAACCTGCCCGAGGGAACGCTGTGGCGCGACCAGCCGCGGCCCAATATTCCGGGCAGCATCTGGTTGCCTGACACCGGCTACGGCGAACTCGCGCCCAGTATGGCCGACTATTTCCTAAAGGGCCTGGAGAAAGCGACAAACGGCGATCACGCCAGAGCGGTGGTCTTATATTGTCTCGCCGATTGCTGGATGTCGTGGAACGCGGCCAGGCGCGCGCTGTTGCTCGGCTATTCCGAGGTGGTGTGGTATCCCGAGGGCACCGACGGGTGGCGCGTGGCCGGCCTTCCGCTGCAGGATGCCACGCCAGAACCGCGTCCGGGCGAGTAAACCGGTCTAAGAGCCTCCGCTCCGATTGAACCGAAACGGAGGCTCTAGCTTTTTGATTTGACGCGTTTTCCTTACGCGAACCGGCACCCACCTCCGGATCAAGTCCGAGAGCATGCTTCGCTGGAAAACGCTCTTTCCGGAAATTCCCTAATTCGCCGGCGCGTCGGCTTGCAGGCCGTCCTGGACCGCCCTGCCCAGATCAAACAACCGCTTTTCGATCAGCACGGGCACATCGCACACATACGAAGCCGATTTTCGTCGGTCTTCAAAAATCCGCGTCTGCCAGGACAACTGACTGGCGAGGTCATCGCTCTGGGCTTGATCGGCGTTTTGCGCATCCTGGATCCGGCGCATCCTCTGGGCCTTTTCGCGGATGTCCTCCGCCATGGCCTTCTGCTTGCGTGAAAAGCGCTCGATCCCGTTCATCACCTGATCGCGTTGCGCATTGAGCGTCGAATACAATGCGGCAAACAGTGGCTTCGCCTTTTCCTGCTTTTGCTCGGGGGTACCGACGATATAGTCCGCGATCAGTTTCCGCGCATCCTCGATGGAGGTGCGGCGAGCAGCGAGACGCGCGACAAGTTCTGCCTGCTTCGGGTCCGAAGAGATGGCCTTGTCGGTTGGATCAATCGGGGGGCCGTTCCAGACATTGGCGATCGCAATTCCCGGCACCTTCAATTGCTGGCACGGCCAGTCCGGATAACGCGGGTCGAGCGCGGAGGCCGGCCGCATCCAGCAGGTGGCCATCGCCACCAGGGCGCAGCAAAAAAACCCACGCGTCAAAACAGCCACGACGTGCCTCCCTGAGAGCCACCAACCGCCTTCTTGCTTTACGGCCCGCCGGCGCCTGCCGGGCCGGATTCGCCGCTGCCCCGCGGACGACCAAGCGTGGAGGAAATATATTCGAACTGCCTGGGCCTGTCGTAAGCTAAATTCAGGCAAATTGGGAATGTTCCTTGCCTTCAACTGGACGATACGGAGCGAGCCGCTCCGCCGGCGTATCGCCGGAAACAAGCGAGCATCGCCGCGTGCGCCATGGTATCGGCGCGGGGCTGTGCGGCTTGCTGGCATCCGCCCTGCTGCTCGCGCAGGCCGGTGCGGGAACCCCGACCGACGCACCGTCCGTCACCCCTTCGAGCCTGGCTCGCATCGGCACGATCAGCGAGCGCTTCCAGTCCTATAACATCGAGATGATCGAAGTCACCGGCGGAAAATTCTGGCGCCCTTATCGATCGAAACTGGAGGTGCCGCCCACACAGCCGCCGCGATCCGGATCGGACACACCGCCGGGAATGGATTCCAACCTGTATCAATACCGGCCGCCGATTGATCTGGCCAATGCCCGGTTGCGAAAGCTCGCGGCGGCGCTGGCGCCCGCCTATCTGCGCGTCAGCGGCACCTGGGCCAACAGCACCTACTTTGCGGATTCGGACGACGCGCCGTCGGCACCTGCAACGGGATTCAACGGCGTTTTGACCCGGCGGCAATGGCGCGGCGTGGTCGATTTCTCGCGTTCGGTGGACGCGCCGATTATGACGTCGTTCGCCGTAAGCCCGGGCGCCCGCGACGCCGTCGGCGTCTGGAAGCCGGACCAGGCCGACCGCCTCATCGGCTTCACCCGCTCGATCGGGGGCAGCATCGCCGCCGCCGAATTCATGAACGAACCCAACCTCGCCGAGATGGGCGGCGCACCCGCAGGTTACGACGCCACCGCCTATCGGCGGGACTTCAGCTTGTTCCGCGCGTTCATGCGGCGGGCGGCGCCCGAGACGATGATCGCCGGCCCCGGCACGATCGGCGAGCCTGCAATGGCATCCGACCTGCTCGCCGCTTCCGGCGTCGATGTCGTTTCCTACCACTACTATGGGACGTTGTCGGAACGATGCAGCGGCGGAAGCAAGCCGGAAGCGGCGCTTTCCGAAGACTGGCTTTCGCGCACCGGGCAGACCCTGGCCTTCTATCAGGCGCTTCGCGGCAGCCTCGCACCCGGCAAGCCGATCTGGCTCACCGAAACCGCGGAGGCTGCCTGCGGCGGAAACCCCTGGGCCTCGAGTTTCCTGGATACGTTCCGGTATCTCGATCAGCTCGGCCGACTGGCGAGAGCGGGCGTTCAAATCGTCATGCACAACACGCTCGCGGCAAGCGATTATGGCTTGCTTGATGAAACAACGCTGGCGCCGCGGCCGAATTACTGGGGCGCATTATTATGGCGGCAATTGATGGGCACCGTCGTGCTCGAGGCCGGCCTGCCGGTCCCATCCGGACTTCACGTCTACGCCCATTGTCAAAGAGGCAAGCCCGGCGGCGTGGCGCTTCTGGTGATCAACAACGACCGCGACGCGCCGCACACGCTCAGGCTTGCGGCGGCGTCGCTACGCTACACGCTCGACGCCGCGAACCTGCTCGACCAACGCGTCCGGCTGAACGGCAACCCGCTGGCACTTTCCGCCGGCGATGAACTGCCGGCCATCGAAGGCGTTCCAACCACCGCCGCCACCGTGACGTTCGCACCAGCCACGATCACCTTTCTGGCGATTCCGGAAGCCGGAAACAATGCATGCCGATAACGGGCATTCAACCGGCGGCGAGCTGCGTTGCCGTGGCGCGATACGGAATCCATTTTTCCGTCTGAAATCCTGCCGCTTCTTGGCATCGGCGGGCGGCCGTGCCACCCTGATGGTTTCGGTCGCCATGCAAAGGAAACAAACTTGCCCCCGGGAAAGGCCGCTGTGTATCGCCATCTCGTTGCATGGTGCCTGGTCGTCACCGGCGCGATGGTCGCCGCTTCAGCCGCGCGCGCCGCGGAGCCCGAGCGCTGCCAGGGGCTCTCCCGCCGATTTGAGATTGCCAAACCGCAGATTACCGCGATGGAAGTGTCGTTGACGCTGTTTTCCGCGGTCGACGCCAATTGCATCGACCTGGCGACGAAACTGCTCGACCAGGGCGCGTCGGTCGACGCGCGTGACCGGCTTGGTGCCCGACCGCTTAGTCACGCCGCGAAGTCCGGCCATCCCAGGATGGTCGATCTTCTGCTGGCGCACGGCGCACCGATCGATGCCCGCAATCTCGCCGGGGCCACCGCGTTATATTTTGCCGCCGAAGGCAGTCATATCTCGATCGCGCAACGGCTGATCGAGCGCGGAGCCGACGTCAAACTCACCGGACGCAGCGGGATCTCCCCGATCGCCGCGGCCGCCTTTGCCGGCAACGACGTGATCGTCGAAGCATTGCTGGCCCACGGAGCCGACGATTGCGCGCCCGACGAAACCGGCAAGCCGCCGATCGTCTATGCGGCAGCCGGCGCGCGGCTCGACATCGTGAAGCGGTTGCTGGCGCGAAATATCGATATCAACGCCCGCTACCCGAATGACCTGACCTTGCTGATGTGGGCGTCGGGCCCGGATGAACACGCCCCGGAAGCGCAAGCGGTCGAGGTCGTCGGCTTTCTCCTGGACCATGGCGCGCCTATCGACGACAGGGATGACCGCGGCCGGACCGCCCTGATGATTGCCGCCGAAGGCGGTTACGCGGAAATCGCCAATCTGTTGCTGGCACGCGGCGCCGATCCGGAGCTGAAGGACAAGGCCGGGAAACGCGCCGCGGACCTGACCGTGCTGTCTTCGCTGCGCGAACGCCTGACCCCGCGCTGATACGACGGGTCTGATTTGGCTGGACTGCATCGGGCCGCTACAGACCCGACAGATATTCCTCCAGCGCCGCAAGGTCGTCGGGCGCGGTGGCGAGCATCAAATCCGTCATGCCCGGATTGTTGCCGCGGGCGCGGCTGCGGAAGTCGGCGATGGTCTTTGTGAGGTATTCCCTGCTCTGGCCCGCCAGCCTGGGAATCGTTCCGTCGCCCTGAAACTGATCGAGATGGCAGCCGGTGCAGCCAATCGAGCGGTTGGCGTTCGAAGCGCGGTCCGCAACGTCCTTTGACGCGCGCGGCTGGCCCAGATCGGGCCACGGCTTTTGCGCGAGATATTCGGCGATCGCCTGCATCTCGTCGCGCTCCATCGATGAAGCGATCGGTTGCATGATGTCGCTCTTGCGGTCACCCCGCTTGAAATCGCGCAGCTGGATATAGAGGTAGCCAGCCTGCTGTCCCCAAATGACGGGAATCGTCTTGTCGGCCGGTTTGCCATCCGCGCCGTGGCAGGCGGCGCAGACCTGGGTCTTTTGTTCGATGCTTTGGGCGCTTTGAGCGCGCAGCGGCGTGATGCAGGCGATCGATAGGGCAGCGAGGGCAGCGATGCCGCAAACGCCGAAACTGAATTTCCCGCGCATTGATCCGATCCGGTGGAGGGCATGACGACACTAATCGAAAAGAGCGGGACCGCAAGCGGCCCCGCTCCATCGTTCGAGGATCGCCTGTTCGCTCAGTTGAGCGAGAAGGCGATGATGTTGTTGCCGCGGTGAAAGTCGACCTGGGTGTTGCCGCCCGCGCCGACCACGATGTATTGCTTGCCGCCCACCATGTAGGACGAGGGCGGCGCATTGACGCCCGCACCGGCGCGGAAATTCCACAATTCCTTGCCGTTGGACGAATTGTAGGCCGCGAACTTGCCGTTGCCTTCACCGGTGAAAACAAGACCGCCAGCGGTGGCGAGAATGCCGCCGATCATCGGCTCCGGCGTCTTGACCTGCCATTTGATCTTGCCGGTGTTGTAATCAACCGCGGTGATGTTGCCCGCCTGCGCCTCGCCCGGGATCGCCTTGAAGGCGCCACCAAGCCACAACTTGCCGTTCGGGTACGGCGAGTTCTCGACCTGGTAGGTCATCGGCTGGTGCAGGTTGATGGCATAGGCAAGCCCCTGCCCCGGGTCGGTGGCGATCGGCGACCATTCGACGCCGCCATTGGCGCCCGGCAGCATGCGCGCGCCTTCCTTGGTCGGCAGCACCCACATGTTCTCCTGCGGCACCATCGCCTCGGAGAAGCGGATCAGGCTGCAATCCTTGCGGTCATGAACGTAGATGTGACCGGTCTTGCCGGCATGAAGCACGCCGGGGATGGTCTTGCCATCCTTGCCCTTGACGTCCACCAGCACCGTCGGGCTAACGGCATCGAGATCCCACACGTCGTGGGCGATGTATTGAAGGTGGCAGACATATTTTCCGGTATCGAGATCGAGCGACACCAGCGAGTTCGTATAGAGATTGTCGCCTGGCCGAACCGAACCGTCGAGATCGGGCGACGGATTGCCGACCACGAAATAGATCCGGTTGGTCGCCAGATCGATCGCCGGATTCTGCCATACGCCGCCGCCCAGCTTCTGGTAGGGATCGCCGGTCTTGGCGAGCTGGTCCTTTTCAGCCTGGATATTGCGGTGCATGTCGCGGCCGGTCGCGTCCTTGGTCGCCCAGACGCCGACGCTATTCTCCGGTATCGTATTGAACGTCCAGATCAATTTTCCGGTCTTCGCATCGTAGGCCTTGACGAAGCCGCGGATGCCGTATTCGCCGCCATTGGTTCCGATCAGAACCTTGTCCTTGATGACGGTCGGAGCCATGGTCTCGCTGTAACCGAGCTCGGGATCGGCGATATCGGTCTTCCAGACGACATCGCCTGTCTTGGCATTCAGCGCCACCAGCTTGGCATCGAGCGTGGCCAGGTAGACGAGGTCGCCGAGAACCTGGACGCCGCGATTGTTCGGACCGCAGCAGTAGGTCGTTACCAGGCCCATCTTGTGATTATAGTGCCAGAGCTGCACGCCGGTTTTGGCGTCGAGCGCATAGACATGGCTGAACGACGTGGTGACGTACATGACGCCATCGACGACGATCGGCGAGGTTTCCAGCGATTCCTTGACGTCGGTCTGGAATATCCATGCGACGTGCAGGTTCTTGACGTTATCGCGGTCGATTTGCTTGGCCGGATAAAAGCGCGTCTGGGCATAGTTGCCATTGGTCAGCAGAAAGTTGGTGGTGCTCTTGTCGGCTGCATTGAGCTGAGCTTGAGTAACCGGCGAAACTTTCGCCTGCCCCGATGTCGACTTGGCCTCCTGTTTGACTTCCTGCTGCGCAAAACTTGGCCCAGCCAGCAAGCCGGTCGCGCCGAGCAATGCGGCGCACGCAATCGAAAATTTATTCATGTTTCCGCCCCAAATTATTCTTGTTGACTTCGACCGGCGTATTTGAAGCCACGCCGATACCGCTCAATCTGGCCCGATCGGACTGGCTTTGACAAGGAAAAAACGAGAAAGCGCACGAGCGCCGTCGCTTGCGCTTTCTTCCACACGCCCGGCTGATGCCGCATGCATGGCCGCCATGCGGGTCTGCCCACTCCGCTGCGCGCTCCCGTTCGACGGCGGCGCTCGTGGGCCTTCGCGCCGCAACACGCGCTTCATGAGTCACCGCCCGCAGTCAATTGCGGCCGGTCACAATCGCCGCGCGCGAGACGCAAGTCGATTGCAATGGGAATGCTATGTAAGGATGGCTGACCAAACCCAACGGCGTTCCGAACGGGGCCCAGCTTTCGCCAAATAAATTTGCCAACAATGCGTCTCAGAAAAAGGCAATGACCGCCGACACAGATTATCTGCGGCTTCTCGGCAAGGCTCGTTTTACGCGACAGGATGCCAGCAAAAGCAACGGCGTTGAGCGGTTTTGGGAAACATGTTCTGGCTCACGCCGAAAACATCATCAGCTTATGAAGAGCGAGGATTGATCATGATCAAGTTGAAAATCAACGGCCAGGAACGAAACTGGGACGGCGACCCGGACCTTCCATTACTCTGGTTTCTACGTGACGAAATCGGACTGACGGGCACGAAATATGGCTGCGGTCAGGCTCTCTGTGGTTCATGCACCGTCATCGTGGACAAGGAGGCGGTGCGGTCCTGCATCACCTCGGTCTCCGACGTCGTCAACCGCGAGGTCACGACGATCGAAGGCCTTCACCCCACGGGCGACCACGCGGTTCAGAAAGCCTGGCGCCAGGTCAACGTGCCGCAATGCGGCTATTGCCAGGCCGGGCAGATCATGCAGGCGGCGGCCCTGCTTTTGGACAATTCAAAGCCAACCCACGATCAGATACGCGAAGCCATGTCGGGCAATATCTGCCGCTGCGGCTGTTATCAGCGTATCGAAAACGCGGTCCATCTCGCTTCGACGGGGGTCTGACCATGAACATCATCACACGCCCGCATAAACTTCGCGGCATCGAGGGCCGCATCGGAATCGAAAAAATCTCCCGTCGCAGCGTTCTCACGGGCCTCGGCATCGCCGGCGGCCTGGTACTGGCCGCGCCTGTGACTTCACGCCAGGCTTTTGCCGCTTATGAGACCGGTGCCGGAAAGATGCCACACGGCACGGTGGTCGACCCGCGCGTCTTCGTTGCGATCGCATCCGATGGGACGGTTACGATCGTTGCGCACCGTTCCGAAATGGGAACGGGTGTGCGCACCAGCCTGCCGCTGGTTGTCGCCGAGGAAATGGAAGCCGACTGGTCGCGCGTCAAGGTCGCGCAGGCGCATGGCGACGAGGTCAAATTCGGCAATCAGGATACCGATGGATCGCGTAGCACACGGCACTATCTGATGCCGATGCGCGAGATCGGCGCGTCGGCACGCGTCATGCTCGAGGCTGCGGCCGCCAAACGCCTTGGCGTGCCGGTGACCGAGGTCAAGGCGGTAAACCATGAGGTGGTTCATTCCGCCAGCGGCCGCCGTCTCGGATTCGGCGAGCTGGCTGCCGATGCCGCCAAGGAACCGGTGCCGAGCATCGGGAGCCTGAAGTTAAAGGACCCGAAGGACTTTCGGTATCTCGGCAAGGGTCAGGTCAGCATCGTCGACCTTCGCGATATTACCGTCGGCACGGCGCAATATGGCAGCGATACCCGCCTGCCCGGCATGAAGTATGCCGTGATCGCGCGGCCGCCCGTCACGGGCGGCAAGCTGGTATCGTTCGATGCAACCGATGCGATGAAGGTCTCCGGCGTCGAGAAGGTCATGGAGGTGCAGGGTTGGCCGTGGCCGTCCAAGTTCCAGCCGCTCGGCGGCGTCGCGGTGATCGCGCGCAATACCGGCGCGGCCATCAAGGGACGCGACGCGCTGAAGATCGTCTGGGACGACGGAGCCAACGGCAAGTACGACTCGGTGGCCTATCGGAGCGAACTCGAGCAAGCCGCGCGCAAGCCGGGCCTGGTGGTGCGCAAGGAGGGCGACGTCGACGGCGCGCTGAAGGGCGCCGACAAGGTGATCGTCGGCGAATACTACCTGCCGCATTTGGCGCATGTGAGCATGGAAACCCCGGTCGCGGTCGCCAATGTCAGGGACGGCAAGGCCGAGATCTGGGCGCCCGTGCAGAGTCCCGGCGGAACACGGGAAGACGCCGCAAAAACCCTGGGAATCCCCGAGGATAACGTGACCGTCAATGTCACGCTGCTGGGAGGCGGTTTCGGGCGCAAATCGAAGTGCGACTTTGCGCTCGAGGCAGCCTTGATTTCAAAGGCGATCGGCGCGCCGGTGAAGGTGCAGTGGACGCGCGAGGATGACCTTCGCCACGACTTCCTGCACACGGTTTCGGTGGAACGCATCGAGGCCGGTCTCGACAAGAGCGGCAAGGTGATCGCCTGGCGGCACCGCAGCGTCGCGCCGACCATTGCCTCGACTTTCGCAGCCAATGCGGTGCACGCGGCTCCCTTCGAACTCGGCATGGGGCTCATCGACATGCCGTTCGAGATTGCCAATATTCAATGCGAAAATCCCGAAGCCGCCGCGCATGCCCGCATCGGCTGGTTCCGCTCGGTGTCGAACATCCCGCGCGCTTTTGCGGTCCAGTCCATGGTGGGCGAACTTGCCCACGCCACCAATCGCGACCAAAAGGACATGCTGCTCGAGCTCATCGGCTCTCCGCGTCTGGTCAAGCTCGATTCCGTCAAGGACCCGTGGAACTATGGCGAGCCGTTCGATAGCTATCCGATCGATACCGGGCGTCTGCGCCGTGTCGTTGAGCTCGTCGCGGACAAGGGCGGCTGGGGACGATCGGTACCGAAGGGACACGGCCTCGGGATTGCCGTCCATCGCAGCTTCGTCAGCTACATCGCGACCATCGTCGAAGTAGCCGTCGACGACAAGGGCAAGCTCAGCATCCCCCGGGTCGATACCGCCATCGACTGCGGCACGTTCGTCAACCCCGAACGAATCCAGTCGCAAATCGAGGGCGCCGCGATCATGGGGCTCAGTCTCGCCAAATACGGCGAGATCACCTTCAAGGACGGCAAGGTGCAACAGGGCAATTTCGACAATTTCCCGGTGGTCCGGATGGACGAGGCTCCCCTCATCACCAACGTGCATATCGTTCCCGTCGCCGCCGACACGCCGCCAAGCGGGGTCGGGGAACCGGGCGTGCCGCCGTTTGCTCCAGCGCTGGTCAACGCCATCTTCGCGGCGACCGGCAAACGCATCCGGGCGTTGCCAATCGGCAAGCAGCTTGAAACCTGAGAGGGGGGTTGCGCGTTCAAGTGGTTTGACGAGGAAGCCATGATGCACAGCAAGGTGACAGCGTTGGCGGTGTTGGTCCCGGGCCTGCTTCTTTCAGGCCTCCAGCAAGCGGCTGCCCAGGCAGGTCAGCCGCCCGACACCACGGCCACGCGACCCGCGAAAACGCCGCCGGGGCAATCGTCGGTGCCCAACGACAGTCCGGCGGCCACGCGGACCGAGACCACCGGCGCGACCAACCAGGACGCCGGCGTCAAGAAGATGAACGAAGACGAGAAACAGAAGGTCGATACCAAGGGCAAGTAGTTCGCCTGAACGATCGGCGGACCAGAGGAAAGGGCGGCGGACATCGGTCCGCCGCCCTTTCCCGAAGCTTGAACTACCTATCCGCCGATCACTTCTTGACGGCGAACACCCAGACGACGCCGCCCTGCGGCACGTTATTCTCGACACCGACATTATTGCCGGTCGCCAAGGCGTCCTGGATGCGCTGCGCGTCGACGCCCCAGCCCGACTGGACGGCGATGTATTCCGTCCCGTCGACTTCATAGGCGATCGGCATGCCCATGATGCCGGAGTTGGTCTTTTGCTGCCAAAGCAGTTCGCCGGTCTTCGCATCGAAGGCGCGGAACATGCGGTCATTGGTCCCCCCCACCAGCACGAGATCGCCGGCGGTCGCCGTCACCGAGCCAAACAGCTGCGATTTCGGGAAGTTATGCGACCAGACCTTCTTTCCGGTGGCGGGATCCCATGCCTGCAGTTCACCGAAATGATCGGCCCCGGGACGAGCCTTCAGGCCGATATCTTCGGGCTTGGTCCCGAGCCAGAGCTGACCGGGAACCAGCGGCACCTTCTCGCCGGTAAAGCCGCCGCAGAAATTCTCGTTGGCCGGAACGTAGACGAAGTGGGTCCTCTGACTATACGCCGCCGACGGCCAATCCTTGCCGCCCCACAATGACGGACAGAACTCGACCCGCTTGCCGACGACCGGCTTGTGATCCGGGTCGACAATCGGCCTGCCGGTCTCGGCCTCGATGCCTTTCCAGACATCGGTCTGAACAAAGGGCCAGCCGGCTACATAGTTGATCTTGTTCGGTTGGCGCTCGAGTATCCAGAAGATCGCGTCGCGCCCGGGATGGATCAGGCTCTTGAACGAGCGACCCTCCCTTTGCAGGTCGATCAGCATCGGAGCATCGACCTCGTCCCAATCCCAGGAATCGTTTTGATGGTACTGGTGGAACGCCTTGATCTTGCCGCTGTCGGGATCGAGCCCGAGCACTGAGCTGGTGTAGAGATTGTCGCCGGGGTGAGTGGCGCCCGGCCAGGGCGCCGCGTTGCCGATGCCCCAATAGATCGTCTTGGTGTCGACGTCGTAGTTGCCTGTCATCCAGGCCGATCCGCCGCCCGATTTCCAGTCGTCGCCACTCCAGGTCTCGTGACCCGGCTCACCCTCACCCGGGATGGTGAACGTCCGCCACAATTCCTTGCCACTATTGCCGTCGAACGCGACGATGTAACCACGCACGCCGAATTCACCGCCGGAGCCGCCGACGATCACCTTTCCATCGACGACCAGCGGCATCAGGGTCAGATACTGGCCCTTCTTGTAGTCCTGAACCTTGGTATCCCAGACCACTTTGCCGGTTTTGGCATCGAGCGCGACCACATGGTCGTCGGTGGTGGCCAGATAGAGCTTGTCCTGCCACAAGCCGACGCCACGGCTGGTCGGATGCAATTGAAAGAGATCGTCGGGAAGCTGGCGTTTATATCGCCAGTACTCATCGCCGGTCTTGGCGTTGAGGGCGATCACCTGCCCCATCGGCGTTGCCACGAACATCACCCCGTTGTTGATGATCGGCGGCGCCTCGTGCCCCTCAACAACACCGGTCGAGAAGGTCCACACCGGCGTCAGGCTTTTCACGTTGGAGGTGTTGATTTGATCGAGCGGGCTATAGCCCTGCCCATCATAGGTACGGCGATAGAGCATCCAGTTGCCGGGTTCGGGATTGTTCAGGCGGTCGGCGGTCACCGGGCTGTAATTCTCGATCGGGCCGGCGCCGGCACTGATTGAGATTAGGCACGTGGACGCGACCAGGCCCGACAATAGCCATTGCTTCTTGGTCATAGACGTTACCTCCCTGTTTGTTTTTTGCAGCCGATTATGGTTATGCGGAATCCGATGCGGGCCGGCTTCACCCTGCTTGCTGTGCGCCCACCTTTCCAACGAATGTTCCAGCTACCGTGAGCGAACCGCCGGCGGTCGCCAGCGGAAGCGCCGCCAGACGCCGCGGCGCCGGTCCGAACACGACTTGAGCACCCTGCCGGGGGTCGTATTCGGAATTATGGCAAACGCATTTGCAGACGTCCTTGTCGCCCGCTGTCTCCTTCACCCAGGCCGTCACCGGACAGCCAGCGTGGGTACATATGGCCGAATAGGCCACGAAGCCGTCCGCGAAACGCGCGCGCGTCTCGTCGTCAAGTTCGGCTGGATCGAGTTTGACGACCAGTATCTCGTTCAACCGTGAACCCTTGCGGATCACCGAGGTTGTCGGATCCTTAGGCCACGCCCGCACCGGCGGCCCGCCCAGCCTTAGATCCTGCGGCTTGATGACTTCACCTGTATGCTCACCTTCGGAGAAGACGAGAACGTCACCCTTTTGAGGGCGCTCGTCGCTGCCCGGCTGATCGTCGTCGGCGGCGGCAGGCGTCGACGCCGCGACGCCCGTCGCCAGAGCTGCCAGGATGAGCGTGCGCCGCGTTTGATCTGAAGACGATGACATGGTCGTCTCGGGTTTGATACGGTGACTGATTCAGATACGGCGCATACTGAACGGCGGAACTCGGCCGAAAAAGAGGCAACAGATAATCTTTATCATGCGCCCTCCTCCATTTTTCACCCAGACAGGGATCCGCGCTCCCAAAGGGTCATCGTTTGATCTGAACACAGCTATAGAAAAACATGTCATGCGCATTTCGCATGTCAGCTCAAACGGCTTCGAGTTTGTGCAGCGCGTTATGGAAAGGCCTTGAAGCTTCCGGACCGGCGGCGCCTCACCTTCACGCCAACAGTTCGATATCGGTTGCAACCGATTCGAGAGCAGCCTCTCATCGCATTCTCGACTTCAACTTGATCGTCGTGCCATCCACCGCGAACTTGCCGTAACCGTGATGGTGAATGGTCTTCAGATTGCGTTGCCTGGGATCGGTCCAGGCCTGCACCACTTCGAGAACGAACAGATTGTACTTGTTCACCAGATGGCCATCGACCACCTTGCATTCCAAATTGGCGAAGCACTCGGCGACCAAAGGCGCCGCCACGCGCCTGGCCTTCAGCGGCGTCAGGCCGAACTTTTCGAACTTCGCCACTTCGCGGCCCGAGCAATTTCCGACGTCCACGACTTTTTGTGCAAGGTGCGCCGCCGGAATGGCGATGACGCATTCTTTTGTCGCCCGCAGCGCCGCGAAGCTGTAATCGGCGTTGCTGACCACGCAGGCCACCAGCGGCGGCTCAAACTCGACCATCATGTGCCAGGACATCGTCATGACGTTGGCGCGGCCACGGCGGGCGGTCGTCAGCAGAACGACAGGGCCCGGCTCAAGCAACTGATAGACCTTCGCCAAAGCCAGTTCTTTCATCAGTGCATCCTCTCGGGCAAGCGTTATGAAACGGCGATGTCCGCGTTGCTTTCAATGGCGAAATCTTGCCAAATGTGACGGAGAGTGCTCAAAGAAGGCCACGCCTAGCTTGATCTCTGTCAACTGCTTCCTCCCTTAACCGGCGGATGCTGCAAGCCAATAAACTGCCTACGGGGAAACATCATGACCGCGCCAGCCCGGGCCAAGCCCGGTTCGCAACCTTTCGATTCACCGCGCGGCATGGCGCTATTGCGCGACCCGCTGCTCAACAAGGGGACGGCTTTCACGGAAGCCGAGCGCGACGCGCTGGGATTGCGCGGCTTCCTGCCCGCGCACGTGCTCTCGATGGAGGAACAGGTCGCGCGTGTTCTGGTCAATCTGCGCAGCCTGCCCAATGATCTGGAAAAATACATCGCGCTCAACTCGCTGCACGATCGCAACGAGGCGCTGTTCTTCCGCGTCGTGTGCGACAACATCGATGAAATCCAGCCGCTGATCTACACCCCGACGGTGGGCCTCGCCTGCCAGCGTTTCGGCCTGATCTTCCAGCGGCCGCGCGGCATGTTCATCAGCGCCAACGACCGCGGGCGGATCGCGGAGCTCTTGGCCAACTGGCCGTATCCGGCCAGGCTGATCGTCGTCACCGATGGAGAACGTATCCTGGGCCTCGGCGATCTCGGCGCTCACGGCATGGGCATTCCGGTCGGCAAGCTCTCGCTCTATTCGGCCTGCGCCGGCATCCACCCGGAGCATTGCCTGCCGGTGATGCTGGACGTCGGCACCAACAACGAGGAGTTCCTCAACGATCCCTATTACATCGGCCTGCGCCGCAAGCGCCTGACCGGCGCCGCCTACGACGAATTCGTCGATGAATTCATCAACGCTGCGCGCGCCGCCTTCCCCGGGGTGCTGATCCAGTTCGAGGATTTCGCCAATCATTCGGCGTTTCGGCTTCTGCACAAATACCGCGACAAGATAAATGTCTTCAACGACGACATCCAGGGAACGGCCGCGGTGGCGCTGGCGGGCCTGTTTTCGGCGTTGCGCGTGACCGGCGGCAAACTGACCGAGCAGAGAGTGCTGTTCCTTGGCGCAGGCGAAGCAGCGACCGGCATCGCCGACCTCGTGGTCTCCGCCATGATGGCGGAGGGTGCATCCGAGGCCGAGGCTCTGAAGCGGACCTGGCTCGTGGATTCGCGCGGCCTGGTCGTGAAGAATCGCGCGGGCCTCACCGATCACAAGCTGCGCTACGCCCACGATCATCCGCCGATCGGCGACTTCCTGACCGCGATCCGGACCCTCGGGCCCACCGCGATCATCGGCGTTGCCGCCGTCGGCGGCGCCTTTACCCCCGACGTGCTGAAGACCATGGCCGAGATCAACGATCGGCCGATTATATTTGCGCTCTCCAATCCGACATCGAAGGCGGAATGCTCCGCCGAGGAAGCCTATCGCCATACCGGGGGGCGCGCGCTGTTCGCGTGTGGCAGCCCCTACGATCCGGTGAACCTCGGCGGCAAGACGTTCGTGCCGCGCCAGGGCAATAATTCCTACATCTTCCCGGGCGTCGGTCTCGGCGCGATCGCCAGCGGATCAAGGCTGGTGACCGACGAGATGTTCATGGCGGCGGCGCACACGCTGGCCTATCTCGTCAACCCCGACGACATCGAGCAGGGCAGCCTCTATCCGGCGCTGCCGCGGATCCGTGAGGTCTCGGCGCACATCGCGATGGCGGTGGCCGAAGTCGCCTACAGGCGCGGACTTGCGACCGCGCCGGCGCCGAACAACCTGATGGCGTTCATTGAGTCGCAAATGTACCACCCCCGCTATTGAGCGCACATTCGACCTGATTTTGTGGGCTTGGTGACGAGCGCTCGCGCGATCACGATCCGCCGGTGCTGTCTGGCGACAGCCGCGCTCCGCGCTCGCCGACGGCGGCATCGCATCCGTCCGGCGGCCAGGGATGAACTCGTGGGCGCCGTTCGGCCGCGGCGATCACCCGCCCGGCCAGCCGAAGCCCGCGCCTTTCCGGTCGGCCATTCACCAAAAGCAAACAGGCCCTGGAAAAGGGCCTGTTACTATCACACCGCGTCCTTGGCCGCCTTGACCGGGCGTGCTCTGACAATTTTGCGCGCCGGTTTGGCCTTGAACATCATGGGCTCGCCGGTAAACGGGTTGGTACCCTTGCGCGCCTTGGTGGCCGGCTTCTTGACGACCACAAATTTCGCAAATCCCGGAACCAGAAACACACCAGATTTCTTGAGTTCTTTGTAGCCAACCGTCGCCAGCGTCTCCAGAACGCCCTTTACGTCCTTCTTTGCAACTTCGTTCTCCGCAGCGATCTTCTCGATCAGTTGCGACTTTGTCATCTGTACTGCCATTTTGACTCCCACATGTTGATTCGCGTCCCGAACACTATTTCGGAATCCGCCTGAAAAGCAGGGCATTTCGCGATCTGCACAGCTTTGTTGAAGGGCCCAGTCGGCTCAAACACCTTCCCGGCCAGCAGCAAACGCCACTTCCCGGCCTCTATATTGACTGGCGATCTTGCTGGCCAGTCCCAGACTGACCGGTTTTGTGTCAATTAATGACTCCCTCCGCGATTGTGTCGTACCCTTAGGCAAGGCCCCCCAGCCCCCCAACAGGGGTGGCCGCCAATGGCTGCGCTGAGGAGATTTTCGATGGGTTTCACGCGTCTGGAGATCAATCGCCGTACCGCGCTGATGACGTCGGCTGCGATTGCCGCTGATATCATCAACCCCATGCGGGCCTTTGCACAGGAGACGCCGCGCAAAGGCGGTGTGTTCAACGTTCACTATGGCGCCGAACAGCGCCAGCTCAACCCCAGTATTCAAGCCTCCACCGGAGTCTACATTATAGGCGGAAAAATCCAGGAAAATCTGGTCGATCTGGACGGCAACGGCCAGCCCGTCGGCGTTCTCGCGGAGAGCTGGGAGGCTTCGCCCGATGGCAAGACCGTCACCTTCAGGCTTCGCAAGGGCATCACCTGGCACGATGGCAAGCCTTTCACATCGGCGGACGTCGAATTTACCGCCATGGCGATGTGGAAGAAGATCCTGAACTACGGCTCGACGCTGCAGCTTTTTCTGACCGGCGTTGACACACCCGATCCGCTGACAGCGATCTTCCGTTACGAGCGGCCGATGCCGCTCAGCCTGTTGCTGCGTGCGTTGCCGGACCTCGGCTATATCTCGGCAAAGCACCTATATGAAACCGGCGACATCAGGCAGAACCCGACCAATCTCGCCCCCGTCGGCACGGGTCCGTTCAAGTTCGTCAAATACGAACGCGGCCAGTACATCATCGCCGACCGCAATGCGGATTACTGGCGCCCAAACGCACCCTATCTCGATCGCATCGTCTGGCGCGTCATTACCGATCGCGCGGCGGCGGCGGCGCAGATGGAAGCCGGCGAATTGCACTACAGTCCGTTCTCGGGCCTGACGATTGCCGACATGGCGCGACTTGGCAACGACAAGCGCTTCATCGTCTCGACCAAAGGCAACGAGGGCAATGCCCGGACCAACACCATCGAATTCAATTTCCGCCGCAAGGAGCTGTCGGATATCCGCGTTCGCCGCGCCATTGCGCACGCCATCAACGTGCCGTTCTTCATCGACAATTTTCTCGGCAATTTCGCCAAACTCGGAACCGGGCCGATTCCATCAACCTCGACGAATTTCTATCCGGGCCCGAACACGCCGCAATATCCCTACGACAAGGCAAAGGCGGTCGCCCTTCTTGATGAAGCCGGCTTCAAACCCGGCGCCGGAGGCACCCGCTTCTCGTTGCGCCTGCTTCCGGCGCCATGGGGGGAGGACATCTCCCTTTGGTCGACCTTCATCCAGCAATCGCTGTCGGAAGTCGGCATCCCCGTCGACATCGTGCGCAACGACGGCGGCGGCTTCCTCAAGCAGGTCTATGACGACCACGCCTTCGATCTCGCCACCGGCTGGCACCAATACCGCAACGACCCCGCGATCTCGACCACGGTGTGGTACCGTTCCGGCCAGCCCAAGGGGGCACCCTGGACCAACCAGTGGGGGTGGCAGGATCCGGCCGTCGACAAGACGATCGATGACGCGGCCACCGAAATCGACCCCGTGAAGCGAAAGGCGCTGTACGCCGATTTCGTCAAGGAGGTGAACTCCGAGCTTCCGGTCTGGATGCCGATCGAGCAGATCTTCGTGACCGTGATCAGCGCCAAGGCGCGCAATCATTCGAATACGCCCCGCTGGGGGTCGGCCAGCTGGCATGATCTTTGGCTTTCCGCGTGAGATAATATCCGCCAAGATGTCCCGATGCGTATCTTGAGACTCGCGGGACGGCGTCTCGCCACTTCGATTCCGACATTGATCCTGATTCTGATCGGCATCTTTTTGCTGCTGCAATTTGCGCCGGGCGATACGGTCGATGCGATGATGGCGCAGATGGGCGGCGGCGACGCCGCCACCGCACGGGAACTGCGCAGGTTCTACGGTCTCGATCTTTCAATTCCGGTGCAGCTCGGCAATTATCTCTGGCGTCTCGTCCGGCTCGATCTCGGCTTCTCCTCGATCTACGGCAAGCCGGTCTCCGTCGTCATTGTGGAACGGCTTCCCCCGACCCTGCTTCTCATGACGGCGTCGCTGTCGTTCGCCTTTTTCTTCGGGCTCGTGTTCGGCGTCATTGCCGCGCGCGGCGTCAACAAATGGCCCGACACGGTGATTTCAATCGCCGGCCTGATTTTTTACGCCACTCCGTCATTCTGGTTCGGGTTGATGGCGATCGTGGTGTTTTCGGTCTATCTGCAGTGGCTGCCGGCCGGCGGCTTCGAGGACATCGGAGCGGTTCAGACCGGCATCGGGCGTACCTTCGACATCGCGCGCCACCTCGTTCTGCCTACCTTGACACTCGGCCTGATCTTTCTGGCGATCTATCTGCGCATCATGCGCGCCTCGATGCTTGAAGTGCTCAATCTCGACTATGTGCGAACCGCGCGCGCCAAGGGGCTCGACGAGACGCGGGTGATAACCCGCCACGTCCTGCGCAATGCACTGCTGCCGATGGTGACCCTGATCGGACTGCAGGCTGGAACGATGCTGGGCGGCTCGGTTGTGGTCGAGAGCGTCTTTTCGCTGCCGGGTCTGGGGCGTCTTGCCTATGAATCCGTGGTCCAGCGCGACCTCAACACGCTTCTGGGAATTGTTTTCGTCTCCGCCCTGCTGGTTATCACCGTGAATTTCATCGTCGACTTGATCTACGCGCGGCTCGATCCACGCATTGTGGCCGAGGGTTGAGGCATGGACACGGCCAGACGCTACTTTCGAAGTCCTGCCGCCGTCACCGGGCTGGTGCTGCTGCTGGTCGTGGTGGCGATGGCGATCAGCGCCGGCTGGATCTTTCCGCGCGAGCCGCTTGCGCTGGCCGGACGGCCGCTGATCTGGCCGTTTTCAAATCCGCGTTTCCTGCTGGGCACCGACAATTCCGGTCGCGATATCGCGGCGCAAATCTTCCATGGCGCGCGCATTTCACTGCTGATCGGCGGCGTCGCCACCGTCATCGCCATCGGCATCGGCATCCTGATCGGCGCCTTCGCGGGCTTCTATGGCGGCTGGATCGACAACGTTCTGATGCGCATCACCGAGGCGTTCCAGACATTACCCAATTTCGTTCTGCTGCTGGTGCTGGTCGCGGTGTTCGGCTCGACGCTCACCACCGTCACCATCGCCGTCGGCGTGGTATCGTGGCCGGCGCCGGCCCGGCTGACGCGCGCCGAGTTCCTGTCGCTGCGAAATCGCGAGTTTGTGCAGGCCGCGCGGACCCTGGGCATGCGGGATATTCAGCTCATTGTCGGCGAGATCTTGCCCAATGCGTTGCCGCCGGTCATCGTCTATGCCAGCGTGGTCATGGCGGTCGCCATCCTGCTCGAAAGCGCACTCGCCTTTCTCCACCTGTCCGACCCGAACGTTGCATCCTGGGGTAACTTGATTGGCCTCGGCCGCGATGTGCTGCGGGTTCAGTGGTATGTCTCGGCGATTCCGGGCATCGCGATCCTGGTGACGGTCCTCGCGGTATCGCTGGTAGGACAGGGATTGAACGACGCGCTCAATCCGAGGCTCAGAGGGCGATGAGCGAGCCGTCGAGCGCCATCCTGACCCTCGACGGACTCAGCGTGCGACTGCCTTCCGGCGCCGACCGACCGCATGCGCTGTCCGGCGTTTCGCTCTCGATCGCTGCGAACGAGATTCTCTGCGTGGTTGGCGAGTCCGGGTCCGGCAAGTCGATCATGGCCAACGCCATCATGCAGCTATTGCCGGGCGGGGTAACCATCGATGGCGGCCGGGTGATGTTTGAAGGCCGCGATCTGGCGGCGGCCACTGGCGCTGAAATGCGGCGCGTTCGCGGCGCCGGCATCGCGATGATCTTCCAGGAGCCGATGACCGCGCTTAATCCGTTGCGTAGCATCGGCGGTCAGATCGGCGAGATGTTTTCGATCCATACCGACCTGTCCAGCGCCGCGATCCGCGCCAGGGTGCTGGCGCTGCTCGAAGACGTGCGCATCCCCGATCCGAAAGGCGCCGCGCGCGCCTATCCGCACGAATTGTCAGGTGGCCAGCGCCAGCGCGCCATGATCGCCATGGCGCTTGCGCTCGATCCCAGACTCCTGATCGCGGACGAGCCCACGACCGCGCTCGACGTTACCACGCAGGCGCAGATCCTGACCCTGATCCGGGATCTGCAGAAGCGCAAGAAGACGGCGGTTCTGTTCATCACGCACGATTTCGGCGTGGTGGCAGAGATTGCGGACCGTGTCGCCGTCATGCAGCACGGTTCGATTGTGGAACAGGGCGACGCCGCCTCGGTTCTCCACGACCCGCAGCATCCCTACACCAGACAGTTGATGGCCGCCGTCCCGCCCCTCACTTCGCCGCCGCCGCGCCAATTATCCGACGACACCATCCTGACCATCGACAACATCTCGAAGACATACCGGACCGGCGGATTTCTCGGTCGAGGCGCCCGCGTCACGCCGGCGGTGAAAAACGTTTCGCTCAGGCTGCCGCGGGGCGCGACGCTCGGCATCGTCGGCGAATCCGGATCCGGAAAATCAACACTTGCCCGCTGTATCGTTCGCCTGATCGATCCCGACACGGGTGCCATCATCCTTGAAGGCAAGGACTGGGCGAAAATGTCGCGCAAGGACGTTCGCTCCGAAACCCGGAATATTCAGATGGTGTTTCAGGATCCGTTTGCGTCGCTGAACCCTCGCCGCAAGGCGGCGGATCTGGTCGCGCAGGGCCCGATCGTGCACGGCACCCCGCCGGCCAAGGCCATCGCCGGTGCAAAGGAGCTGTTCGAGCTGGTCGGGCTCGATCCATCGGCCAGCGACCGCTTTCCGCACGAATTTTCCGGTGGCCAGCGTCAGCGTATCGGTCTCGCCCGTGCGCTCGCGCTCCGCCCGCAGGTCCTGGTCGCGGACGAAGCCGTTTCAGCCCTCGACGTGTCCGTGCAGGCGCAGGTTCTGAAGCTTCTCGCCGCATTGCGCCAGCGCCTCGGCCTCTCCATCATCTTCATTACCCACGATCTCAGGGTGGCCGCGCAGATTTGCGATCTCGTCGCTGTCATGAAAGATGGCGAGGTGGTGGAACAAGGGCTGGCCGGCGATGTCTTTGACCGTCCTCAGCACGCCTACACGCGCGCGCTGCTGGATTCGGTACCCGGCGCCGATCTCGCTAGGCGACGCAAGGCAGCGTTGCCGCCGTCCGATTGAACCTTCAGGCGATTTCGCGCGCGTCGCGCCGCCGGTAGACCATCAGCATCAAAGGCGCAATTCGACGCAAAAAACCATGCGCGGGGATCGGCGCCGGATCGGAGAACGGCAGCGCCAGATCCTGTTCCGGAACGCCACGCACGGCCCTGGAAAGCTGATCGCCGAGCGCGATCGAAAGCGCGACCGCGCGACCGTTGCAACCGGTCCAGCCATAGGCGTCGGGCCCGAGCCGATGAATGCGCGGAAGGAAATCGGTGGTCATTCCGACATAGCCGTTCCAGACATAATCGAATTCGACCGGCCCGATCTGCGGCCACAGCCGCTGCAGGCGCTCCGTCACGCGATGCTTGATCCGTTCCGCCTTGTTGCCCGGACCGATCACGGCGCCGCCGGTGACAAGGCGATTCCGCGCGTCGTAGCGTGCAAAGTAGAGTTCGCCGTGGGTGTCGGACATCGCCTGCCGGCCAGGAATGATCGTCGCCCGCGCTATTTCAGACAGCGGCTGCGTCGCCATTTGCCAGGACAGTATCGGCATGACTTCATGCGCGATATCGGGCGCCAGCGATTTCGAGAATTCGCCGCCATAGGCGTTGGTCGCCAAAATCAAGGCGCGGCCGCTGATCTCGCCCTTTTGCGTCCTGACGATCCAGCGGCTGTTTTGCCGTTCGAAACCGGTCGCGGGCGAACGCGCGTAAATCCGGCCGCCGCGCTCCAGCACGACGCGGGCAAGACCCCGCGACAACGCCAGCGGATTGATGTGGCCTCCGGTCTTGTTCCAGAAGCCGCCGAACCAGGCATCCGATCCCAGCATCTGACGGGTCTGGTCGCGGGACAGCAGTTCGACCGCGGCACCGAATTTCGACCATTGCCGCACCCGCCGTTCCGCGATCCTGATGCGGCCGGGCGAGTGCACCGGCTGAACCCAGCCGGTTTGTTCCTGCTCGGCCTGAATTTGATAGCGCCGCGCGACATCAAACAGCGTCGAGGCGCTGTCACGCAACAGTCCAACAAAACGCTCCCCGGCCGCGCCGTGCTTCGCCACGATGTCGTCCGGGTCGGGTCGTGACAATGTCGGGATCACCTGTCCATTGTTGCGGCCGGAGGCGCCCCAGCCCGGCTCCATGGCTTCGACGATCGCGACATCAACGCCTGCTTCGCGCAAATGCAGCGCCGTCGACAGGCCGGTGAAGCCGCCACCGATCACGATGACATCGGCTTCGGCCATGCCAACGAGTTCAGGCAGCGCGGGACCGGCCGAAGTCACCGCCTCCCACAGCGAGTCGGGCGCGCGGACCTTTGCGGTATCCATCATGATCCTTTCTTGTTCGATCGACGCCAGCCAACCGAAGCTCACTTGAATTGGTTGCCTTGCAGACCCCGGATCGATCTGGTTAGCTTAGTACGCCAATTCATGCCGGGGAAATAAAAGCGTGGCGCTCAGGAATGTCATCGGAATCGATCACGCCGTCGTCGTGGTCAGGGATCTCGACAACGCTGCCGAAAACTGGAAGCGGCTTGGTTTTACCGTGTCGCCGCGCGGCACGCATAGCGCCAAGATGGGATCAGGCAATTACACCATCATGCTCGACCCGGACTATATAGAATTGCTCGGCGTGCTGGTTGAAACGGAACACAATGCTCCGACACGCGCAATGCTTGCGAAACGCGGCGAAGGGATCGAACGCGTCGCATTCACGGCGGTCGATTCGGCCGCCGGCGCCGAGGAGATTCGCGCGCGCGGCTATGAACCCGTTGGCCCGACCGATTTCGAACGGCCGGTAACGATGCCGGACGGCCAGCTGTCGGCGGCCAGATTCCGGACCTTTCAGTGGCCCATTGCCGAAGCTCCGGGTGGGTTGCGCATCTTTGCCTGTCAGCACAAGACGCGCGACACCGTCTGGATTCCGGAACTGATGCAGCACGCCAATGGCGCGAAACGGCTCAGGCGGGTGCTGGTCGTATCAACGGAGCCCGCCAGTGATGCCGCGCATCTGGCTCGCATGATCGATCGAGAGGTCAGGCCGGAGCCGGATGGCGCCGTCGCGGTACCGTCCGGTTCAGACCGCGCCGATTTCATGTTCCTCAGCAAGGACCAGTTGGGCCGCCGATATCCCGAAGTCCCGCTGGCTGGATTGCCGGAGCGCGGCGGTGCGGGCCTTGTGCTGGCAACGTCCGATCTCGCCGCCGCGGCCAAGGCGGTCGGCAGCTCCGGCGTCCGCAGCGCGGGCGCTGTTTGCGTCGCACCTGCTAGAGCCAATGGTACGCTGTTGATCTTCGTCGGGGCATAACAGCGGGCCTACCGCTGACGGGCCTCGCCGGCGACCGCCTGACCGGCCTCCCGCCTGCGCGGCAACCTCCAGTCCGGCCGTATGAAGTGACAGGTGTAACCGTCCGGATAGCGTTCCAGGTAATCCTGATGCTCCGGCTCGGCTTCCCAGAACGGTCCAACCGGCGCAACCTCGGTGGTGACCTTGCCCGGCCAAAGGCCGGAAGCATCGACATCCGCGATGGTGTCTTCGGCGATCCGCTTCTGCTCGTCGCTGGTATAGAAGATCGCCGAGCGGTAGCTCGCTCCCCTGTCGTTGCCCTGACGGTTCAGCGTGCTTGGATCGTGAATCTGGAAAAAGAATTCCAGCAGCTGACGATAGCTGATGACCTGCGGATCAAAGCTGATCTCGATGGCCTCGGCATGGTTGCCGTGGTTGCGATAGGTCGCGTTCGGCACCTCGCCGCCGGTGTACCCCACCCTGGTTGAAACCACGCCGGGATACCGGCGCAGCAGATCCTGCACACCCCAGAAGCAGCCCCCGGCAAGGACTGCGCGTTCGGTCGAAACTGTCATAGCTGTCCTCCTCCGGTTCACCGCGGGCGTCGCTCCCGAAGCTCCATCAAAGAAGCATAATGAGCCCGAACGATGCAGAAGTGCAAATATTCACGAACGGCCGCTTTGCGCCAGAGGCGGTCGGTCATCGGAAGACGCTCACGCCTTCAGGCGCTGCCTGTTTTGACAGACGGCTGTCTCAGAAATTGATGTTCGCGGCCTTGATGATCGGGCCCCACTTCTCGATCTCGGCCTGCGTAAAGGCCTTCAAATCGGCCGGGCTTCCCCCCGCGGTTTCGGCGCCGAAATTGGCAAGGAACTCCTGCGTCTTCGGCTCTTTCAGCCACGCATTGGTGGTCGCATTCAACCTGGCCACGATCTCGGCCGGAACCTTGGCCGGCAGCAGCAAGGCGTACCAGACGCTTGCCTCGAAGCCGGGGAGCCCTGATTCCGCTACCGTCGGCACGTCCGGGAGCTTCGACCAGCGTTGCGAAGACGCGATCGCCAGTGCCTTGATCTTGCCTTGCTGGACGAAGGGAACGTAGGCCGCCATCGAATCCATCCCGATATCGATATGGCCGCCGATCAGATCCGTCAGTATCGCGGCACTGCCGCGATACTGGGCCTTGCCGAACTCGATCCCCGCCGTGCGGCCCAACAGCTCGCCGGTGATGTGGCCCAAAGTGCCATTGCCCGGAAACCCGGCTATGGCCTTGTTCGGGTTGGCCTTCGCATAGGCGATGAAATCCTCAAGCGACCCATAGGGCGCGCCCGGCCGGGCGGTGATGATGACCGGAGCCTTGCCTACCAGCACGACTGGCGCAAAGTCGCGCTGCGGATCGAACTCCATTGCCTTGTACATCAACTTGTTGGTCGCGGCCTGCCCGGTCGTCGCAAACAGAATGATGTAACCGTCGGCCGCGCCGCGCGCGACGGTAGCTGCGCCGATATTTCCGCCGGCGCCGCCCTTGTTTTCCACCACAAAGGGCTGGCCGAGCTTCCCGCTCAGTTCCTGCGCAAGACTGCGGGCGATCACATCCGAAGTGGTGCCGGCCGCGAACGGAACAACCATCGTCACTGGGCGCGACGGCCACGTTTCGGCATGACTCGGCGCGGCCTGCGTGAACCACAATACCGTCGCCAGCAGTCCCGCTGCAGCAGCACGCCGATCGATCGATCGCATTTCGTTACTACTCCCTTGCGCCCTCTTCAGGATCAGCAACATATTTTTTCCAATTGTTCGTACGCAAGGGCATATCGGCGAACGTCTTGCGCTGGTCTGCCGCCACACCGACAAGCTCGGCTGCGGTCATTCCCTTGCGTTGCAGGTAGACGTGGAGTTCTTCCAATGCGGACGCGAGCACCGGCGCCCCGCGCAGCATCACTGCCGACGCCATCTCCACCGCGCTGGCGCCGGCGAGCATCATCCGCACGACATCGAGACCGCTGCGCGCGCCGTTGGTCGCGATCAGCGGCTTGTTCTCGCCAAGCTGCCGCCGAGACACGGCCAGCCAATGACAGGTGAGAGGCAGGTTCCAGTATCCGCCGACGCCCAGAGTTGTGCCTAGAAAAGGCTGCATGGTCTCGACGTCCGGTATGAATCCGAGCAGGCGCCCCGCCATGACTACCGCTTCACCGCCCGAGCGAAATGCCGCGGCGGCCAAATCCGGAACACGCTCGCTCTGGCCGGTGATCTTGACCCACAACGGAATGTCGATGGCCTGCCGCACTGCGGAGACAATCACCGCCAGCCGCTCAGGATCAAGTTCGGTGGAGACCACGCCTTTCGCCTGGCTGGCATAGGGGGTACCGATGTTCAGCTCAAGTACCCGTAAGCCGGCCTGCTCGACCTGCTTTGCCATCGCGATGGTCTGGGCGAGATCCGCAACGATGAGACTCGCGATCGCGTAAGCGTCTGACGCCTTGGCCTCACGATCAAGTTGCGCCGTCTGGTCGAGCCAAGCCTCGAAGCTTTGCGGGGTCAGACCGGAGCGGCACGCAATAAACGCCGTTGAGGGCGCATCTGGCGTCCATGGAATTTCGCGCCACTCGTCATCAAGCAGCATGTATTCGGCCCGCTGCAACTGATCTCGACCGCGCTCCGATTCGTTGACGGACTTGACGACCACTGCGGCTGCGCCCGCGTGTAGCGCGCGTCGAACGCCGCCGGCCTCGATAAGGTGCTCAGCCGATCCCGCGATCAGCGGGTTCTTCAAGACGATCTTGCCGACGCTAACCTCTGACTGTCTCATCCCTCGGTCCTTTGCTCAGGCGGCGTATTCTGGCCGCTTGGGCGTAAAGACGTCGAGGTTCAACACCGGCTCATCGCCGAGCACCTCGCCCCAGTGCATGACGTTCGGGGGAATAAGAACCAACCCGCCGGGACCAACGTCTCGCACCTCGTCGCCAATATGGAAGCGAAGACGTCCCGACATGATGTAGGCGATCTGCTCGTGGGGATGGCTGTGCGGCTTCGGCTCATGGCCGGGCATCAGCCGATGCAGCGCGACCGTCGCCCCATCGCCGGAGAACGCCTTCTGCTCGACGCCTTGGCGAATCTGCTTCCACTGCATCTTGCTCCAATCGATCTCATGGATATCCATGGTATTCCTCACTTGGCTATTTGGCGGAACCGAGAAGCCCCGTCGGGCGGACGAAGAGAAAGAGCAGCAATATCGAGAGCGCGGCGACGTTCTTGAACGCTGCGCCAAGCAACACGATGGCAAGCGCCTGCGCGACGCCGAGCAGAATGCCGCCGGCGAAAGCCCCGAGCGGGCGGCCGAAGCCACCGACGATCGCTGCGATGAAGCCGCTGATGGCAAACGGCACACCGACGTTGAAGGCGGTGTATTGCGTGGGCGTAATGAGAATGCCGGCGAAGGCGCCGAGCGCCGCGCTGAGCGCGAAGGCGAGCGCCAGCATGCGCGATACCGGTATGCCCTGCAGCGCGGCGGCGTCGCGGTTGATGGAGCAGGCCCGCATCGCCTTGCCGGTCCTGGTCGACGAAAAGAACAACCCCAACAAGACAATGACCAGCGCCGAGCAGCCGAGTATCCACAGGAACTGGAAATTGATGGCGAAACCGAATAACCGCAGCGGCGGCAGATCGGTGAAGACCGGTAGCGTCCGCGGCTGATCGCCGGCCAGGATTTGGGTGATGCGCTCCACCACGATCTGCGCGGCAAGCGTCGCAAGGATCATCACGAACATGGTCGAACCGCGATTCCAGAGCGGCCGCACCACGATGCGTTCCAGCACCACACCGGAAATGGCGACAATCAAGATGGCGCCGATGGCGGCGAGCGGCAACGGCAGGCCGAGTTTGGTCATGCCGGCATTGGTGAGCATGCCGCCGAGCATGACGAAGGCGCCCTGGGCGAAGTTCACGATGCCGCTCGCATTATAGATGACGCAAAAGCCGATACCGATCAGGCCATAGACAGCGCCGATGCCGATGCCGCTGAGAACCGATTGCGCGACGAGGTTAAACATGCGCGGCCTCTTCGGTACCGAGGTAAGCGGCAATCACGTCTGGATTGCGCCGGATTTCATCCGGCTTGCCCTTGGCGATCAGGCGACCGAAGTCGAGCACAGCAATCTCGTCGGCAATATTCATCACCAAATTCATGTCGTGCTCGATAAGCAGGATGGCGGTGCCGGTCTTGACGATACGGCGCAACAGCGCGGCGAGCGCATCGGTTTCCGACCGGTTGAGGCCCGCGGCCGGCTCATCAAGCAGCAGGAGTTTCGGCCGCGCGGCCAGCGCACGGGTAATTTCAAGCAGCCGCTTCTGCCCGTAAGGAAGTACGGCGGCGAAGCTGTGCGCATGCGCGGTGAGCCCGGTTTCCGCCAGAAGACGCCAGGCCTCGGCTTCCACCGCGGCTTCTTCCGCCCGCGCGGCACGGCTCGGTACAAGCGCGGCCCAGAGGCCGCCGCGCGTGTGCAAGTGGCAGCCAACCTTGACGTTCTCCAGCACCGTGAGGTCTTCAAAGAGCTGTACGAGCTGGAACGTGCGGATCAGGCCACGGCGCGCGATCGTCTCCGGCGGCTGACCGGTGATTTCCGCCCCGTCAAAATGCACGCGGCCGTCGCTCGGCGGCATGAAGCCGGAGATCATGTTGAACAACGTGGTCTTGCCGGCGCCGTTCGGGCCGATCACCGCCGACAGGCCCTGCCCCGGGATTTCCAGCGAGACATTCTCGAGCGCGACCAGACCGCCGAAGCGGCGCGTGATGCTGTCGAGGCGCAAGAGGCTCATGCGCTCCTCCGCCGCCATCTGGCCGACAGTTCGGGCAGGGACGCGAGCCCGCGCGGCGCATAGATCAGGATGACGATCAGCGCGGCACCGTAAGCGAGGTCCTGATAGTCCTTGAAGGTACGGAAACTTTCCGGCAGCACCGAGATGATGATGGCACCGAGCGCGGGGCCCGCGATGGTACCGATGCCGCCTACATAGAGCATGGTAAAGGACATCACGACCATCGGCAGGCCGAACACTTCCGGACTGACGAAGCCGACGGCATGCACAAATAGCGAGCCGGCGATGGCCGCGTAGGCCGCGGAGATCATGAAGGCGGTCAGCTTGTAGCGCGCGACATCGATGCCAAGCGCGCGCGCGGCATCTTCACTGCCCGCCGCGGCGACGAAGGCGCGACCGAGCCGGGAACGACGGATGCCCGCGGCCGACAGCATTGCCAGCGCGGCGACGATCATCAGAAACACCAGCAAGGCGCGGTCAGATGCAATCGTAAAGCTGCCAATGCCGATCGGCGGGATGCCGGAAATGCCCATATAGCCCTGCGTCACCGACTGCCATTGCACGGCGACCTCGTAGACAATCAGTCCAATCGCCAGGGTCGCCATCGCGAGATAGTGGCCGCGCAGCCGCAGCACCGGATAGCCGACGACGAGCGCGCAGGCCAGTGCGCCGGCAAGCCCGAGCAGGCAGGCCGGCAGCGGCTCCCAGCCGTAGGTCGTGGTCAGCACGGCAGAACTGTAGCCACCGATCGCGGCAAAGGCATTGTGACCGAACGATACTTGTCCGGTGAATCCCATGAAAATGTTCAGCCCGGTGACCAGAACAGTATAGATCAAGGCGAACTGCAGCACGGCGATGAGATAGCCGCCGGTCGCGAAGGTATAGGCAACGAACGCCGCCGCGAGGCCCCACAGGAGCCACGTCGCCCGGTCGCCGCGGCCCTTAGCCCAAATAGTATTGAACGAGTTCATCGTGTGACTTGATTGTGCGCGGGTCTATTTCCGCGGCGATGGAGCCGACCGAGAGCAGATAGGCGCGCTGGGCGAGCTTGAGCACCAGCGGCGCCTTCTGCTCGACGAGAATGATGGACAGGCCCTGGCGGTTGAGCTCACCGAGCTTCTGGAGGATTTCTTCGATGATGCGCGGGGCGAGGCCGAGCGAGGGCTCATCGAGCAGGAGAATCTTCGGTTCGGACATCAGCGCGCGGCCGACCGCGAGCATTTGCTGCTCACCGCCGGACAGGGAGCCTGCTGTCTGCGAGAGGCGCTCCTTGAGGCGTGGAAACATGGCCAACACGCGCGCGTGGCGGCGGGCATATTCGTGCCTGTCGTTGAGCAGGTAGGCGCCGAGCTCGAGATTTTCGGCGACCGTCATCGGCGCGAATATGCCGCGGCCTTCCGGCACCAGCACAATGCCGAGCGCCGCGGCCGCGGCCGGGGCACGGCGTGGCACCTCGCGGCCGCGGAATCGCACCCGGCCCTGCGTCGGTACCAACCCCATGATCGCGTTCATAAGCGTGGATTTGCCGGCGCCGTTTGGTCCCAGTACCGCGACAAGTTCGCCTTCGTCGACATGCAGATCGACCGGCCGAAGGGCCTCGACGTGCCCATAGCGGGCCGAAAGCCCTTCGACCTCGAGGATCCGCGTGGTGGTCGCCGTGCTTATCACTTCACCACTTTGATTTGGCCGCCGGTGATGGTGGCGAGCAGCAAGGGATTTTCGGTGATCCCCTGATGGTTGGTCGCTGACATGTGATAGAGGCCGGTGGTGCCCTGAAAATTGTCCATCGATTCAAGTGCGTCACGCATGTTCGGGCCTTCGACGGATTTTGCCTTTCTGGCCGCCGCGGCGATCAGCATCACCGCGTCCCAGCCGCGCCCGGCCCAATTTGGATCGCGGTCCTTATACTTCGCGCGCCAGGGTTTCAGGAACTTACCGATCTCGGTCTTGAGGGGGCTATCCTCAAGCCCATCATAGACCTGCGAGGGAGAGGCTACGAAGAAGAACTTGTCGCCCAGTACTTCCGCCACCGGGCGGAACACGGCGATGTCCTCGAGGCTGGTCAACATGATCATGTCGAGGTCGAGCTGCTTGATGTTCTTGGCGGCGGTCAGCGTGGTGCCGCCAAGGCCGATCTTGATGATCGCGCGCGCGCCGGCGGCGTACATCTTCTGGATCTGCACGCTGAGATCGGCGTCGTCGGTCTTGTATTGCTCGACCCCGACGATCTCGAGTCCATAGTCCTTGGCCTCCTTCTCGGCCGCTGCCTTCTGCGCGTTGGCGTAGGGCGACGGATCATGCAGCACGCCGATTTTCCTGATCTGGGTTCTCTTCTGGATATATTCGAGGCGCGTCTCGACCTCGAAGCGCGGCGGTGGAATCGTGGTGAAGGCCCATTTCACCTGATCCGGCTGCTGCGGCAGAATCGAGCACAGCACCATCGGCGTTTCCGCGCGCGCGACCAGGGGCGCGGCCGCGAAATTGCCGGCTGATACGCAGCCGCTGGCAAAAACCCGGACCTTGTCGGAAGAGATCATCTTGCGATAAGCGGTCACCGCGTCCTGCGGCTCCGAGCGATTGTCCTCGACGACCAGTTCGACCTTGCGGCCATCAATGCCGCCCTCGGCGTTCAGCGCCGCGATCGCGACCTCGACGCCGTCGCGCCAGGCGCGATCGACGGTCGCGGCATAACCGGTCAATCCCGCCGACATTCCGATCTTGTAGGCGTCCTGCGCCCGTGCATCCGACATGCCGGACAGCGCGACCGTGCCTCCCAGCAGGAGCCCGGATATCCACCGGAACTGATACATATTCCCCCCGTATTTTTTCGTCGTTATGGTTGCGAGACTTGCAGAGATCGATCAGTCGAAAATGAACTCCCGCAAGTTTGGAATGCCGAGCCCTTCATAGGCGGTCGAGTTCAGCCTCAGCGAGATGGCCTTGGTGCAGGCACGGAGCAGCTTGAGCTGCTCGGGATCGACCGGCTCGTGCACATCTTGCGTGGTCCCGACGATCGCGATGGCGCCGACAAGCTCGTTGTCATAATTGAGGATCGGCGCGGCCACGGCGGAAATCCCCAACAGCGTCTCATCCATGGAGACATCGAACAGCTGTTGGCGGATTTGCGTCAGCCGCTCCCGCAGCTTCGCCGGATCGACCATCGTGCGCGGAGTGAAGGCCTGGAGCTTGCGCGCGAGAATGCGCTGTTGCACCGCCAGCGGCGCGAAAGCCAGGTTCAGGCGCCCTTGCGCCGAAGCATGTGCCGGCAGGCGATAGCCGAGCCGCACCGAGATCGTCACCAGATTGGGGCTCTCGACGACGGCATTGATGATGGCATCACCACTGGCCGGGGTGCTCAGCACGACTGTCTGGCGCGTAAGATCGCGCAGCCGCGACATGTAAGGCTCCGCCAGACGCCGCAAATCGAATTGGTCGATCGCGGACTGGCCGATATACACAAGTTTGAGGCCGAGCCGGTAGGTTTCGGTCTTGGCGTCCTGATCGACGAAGCCGAGATGCTTCAGTGTCGATAGATGGCGATGCATCTTCGCCTTCGGCTCGCCGAGTTGGCCGGCGAGCGCGGTGAGCCGCATTGGCTGCCCGGCCGCGGCCAGCGCCTCGATGATCTGCCCGGTGATCACGACAGACTGGATGAGCTCGGAATTGCCCGAGCGCTCTTCGTCCTCGGCACCATCGAGCGCTTCGGCTTTCATGCATGAGCCTCCGGCCGCGCCCGCGAATCCGGCCCGACGCGCCAGTCCGTCAGACCACCACGCCGGGTGCTTTCCACGATCTTGCGCGCCGGCCGACCCATCACTTGCTCCCAGCCCTTATCTCGATATGAGAGACAACGTTATGATTTTCGGAACAAGCTACAGATTGGTTCACCAAACTGTCAATTCAAAATTACGATTTGACAGCAAAAACGAAATTCCTGTAGTCTAATAATGGAACACAGTATCGTAATAAGAAACTAAACGCTCCACCTGAGGAAACCTGAAGGCGTCTTTCCATGTCGAACTATGCCTTGGCCGTCGATATCGGCGGGACTTTCACCGATGTCGTTCTGAGAAGCGGTTCCGGCCAGACCTGGGTCGACAAGACGCTTACCACCCCCGAAAGTCTCGATATCGGCTTCTTCCGCGCCGTCGATTCCGCGTTGGCGAAAGCCGGGATCGAGGCAGCCGCCGTGACCGACGTGGTCGTGCACGCTACGACCGTCGTCACCAACGCGGTGATCGAGCGTAAAGGGCCGTTGACGGCACTGCTGGTCACCGAGGGCTTCCGCGACATCCTCACCATCAAGGACGAACATCGCTACGAGATGTTCGATCCGCAGATCGAATTCCCGGAGCAACTCGTCACCCGCGAGATGACCTTCGGCGTGCAGGAGCGCGTGCTGGCGAGCGGCGAAGTGCTCACCCCGCTCGATACCACCCAGGCGGCCGCGGTCGTCGATAGCCTGAAAGCGAAAGGCGTCGTTTCCGTCGCCATCTCATTCCTCAACTCCTATCTCAACCCAGCCAACGAACGCGCGATGCGCGAGGTGGTGCAGGCGCGCGCGCCGGGCATGTATGTGTCGATCTCGTCGGATGTCGCGCCGCAGATCCGTGAATATCCGCGCACCTCCACGGTGGTGATGAACGCCTACACCACCCCGATCACGGGCCCCTATCTGGACGCGCTGCGCGACGGCCTGAAGAAGCGCGGTTTCGTCAACGATCCGCTCATCATGCTGAGCAATGGCGGCGTCATCGGCATCGACATCGCCAAGAAGTTCCCGGTACGCATGGTGGAATCCGGCCCGGCCGCCGGCGCGCTTGCCGCGGCCTATTATGCCGAGGTGCTCGGTCTCGACCGCCTGCTGTCGTTCGACATGGGCGGTACCACGGCAAAAGCCTGCATCATCGAGGACCGTCATCCCCTCATCAGCGGCAATTTCGAGGTCGACCGCATCTATCGCTTCAAGACCGGCAGCGGCCTGCCGATTCTGATTCCCTCGGTCGATATGATCGAAATCGGGGCCGGCGGCGGCAGCATCGCCTCGGTGAGCAATCTCGGCCTGTTGAAGGTCGGACCGCGCAGCGCCGGCTCTACGCCAGGCCCGGTAGCCTATGGCCGGGGCGGCCAGGACGCCACGGTCACCGACGCTGACCTCGTGCTCGGCTATCTCAGCGCCGACAACTTCCTCGGCGGCGACATGAAGCTCGATCTGGCCGGCGCCGAGAAACAGCTTGCGAAACTGGGCAAGAGCCTTGGCACATCGGTACGCGACGTCGCCGCCGGCATTTACCGCGTCGTCGGCGAGTCCATGACCGCCGCCGCACGCGCCCACGCCGTCGATCGCGGCATCGATTATCGCGGCGTGCCGCTGTTTGCGTTCGGTGGCGCCGGGCCGGTCCACGCCTGTTACGTCGCCGACTTGCTCGAGAGCCCGACGGTGATCTATCCGCCGCTGGCGAGCGTGCTGTCGGCGTTCGGCACGCTGGTGACGCCGCCGCGGCTCGATCTCAGCCAGGGCGCACTGTCGCGGCTTTCCGCGCTGAAATGGGACGATGTCGACCGCATCGTCGCCAGGCTGGTCGCGGATGCCACCAGCGGATTGGCCAGCGCCGGCTGCAAGTCATCCGACATCAAGTTCCAGTTCGGCGCCGATCTGCGCTATTTCGGCCAGCAGAACGAAGTGACCGCCTGGTTCGATACCGACCCGCGCAAAAAGCACGATGCGACCTCGGTGCGCGCCATCTTCGAAGACGCCTATGAAAAGCTGTACAGCTTGAGGCTACCCGAGGTGGACGTGGAAATCGTAAGCTGGCGCCTGGTTGCGACCGGCCCGGTGGCGTCGCGCGACAGCAAGGTCGCGCTGCAGTCGGCTCCCGCCAAGCCGCACGGCAAACGCAACGCGCGCTTCGGCGCCAACGATATCGAAACGCCGGTCTATGCGCGCAAGGATCTGGCGATGGGTCAGACCCTCGAGGGGCCAGCCATTATCGAAGAACGCGAAACTACGATCATCATCCTGCCGGGCTGGCGCGCGCGAGTCGACGCGACCGGCTGCATCATGGCATCGAAGGAGTAGCCGACATGGACGGCATCGAACTCGAGATCGTCTGGAGCAATCTCATCAGCATCGTCAGCGAACAGGCCAAGGCGTTGCAGCGCATCGCCTTCAGCCCGATCGTCCGCGAGGCCGGCGACCTCGCCAATGCCCTGTTCGACCGGCAGGGCCGCATGGTGGCGCAGGCGGTGACCGGTACGCCAGGTCACATCAATTCACTGGCCGCGGCCGGCAGACATTTCGTCGACGCCTTTCCGACCCAAACGCTGCAGCCCGGCGACGTACTCATCACCAACGATCCCTGGCTGTCGGCCGGCCACTTTTTCGACATCACCGTCATGCTGCCCGCGTTTCACAAGGGCAAGCTGATCGGCTTTTTCGGCTCGACCATCCATCACACCGACATCGGCGGGTATGGCGTCGGCGCGGGCGCCCGCGACGTGCATGAGGAGGGTCTCTGGATACCCATGCTCAAGCTCTACGAAGCGGGCGAACCGAACAAGGTGCTGCACGCGATGATCCGCGCCAATGTGCGAACGCCCGATCATGTGTTCGGCGATCTCGCCGCACAGGTGTCGAGCGGGCGCCTCGCCTGCAAGCGGCTGTCCACCCTGCTCGACCGCCAGGGCTACGATGATATTGACGAATTATCCGAAGAGATCATCTCGCGGTCGGAAAAAGCCACCCGCGACTCGATCCGCAAGCTGAAAGCCGGCACCTATCACGGCGAAAGCTCGTTCGACGTGCCTGGCGGCGACGTGATTACCCTCAAGACCGCCGTTACCGTCGACACCGAGGACGGCACCATCACGATCGATTTCGCCGGCAGTTCGGGCCCGAGCCCCTACGGCATCAACGTGGTGATGAATTACACCCACGCCTATTCCACCTTCGCGATACGCTCCTGCCTCGATCCCGAACTGCCTAACAATTTTGGCAGCCTTGCGCCGATCAAGGTGACTGCACCGGAGGGCTGTATCGTCAATTGCAAATATCCCGCGCCGGTAAACGCGCGCCATGTCGTCGGCATGTATGTCCCGATGCCGATTCTCAAGGCGCTTTATCACATCATGCCTGAGCGCGTTCTGGCGGAAGGCTCCGGCGCGGTCTGGACGATACAGATCCAGGGCAAGAACGCTGCCGGTGATCCCTTCACAAGTTCGATGTTCAATTATTCCGGCGGCATGGGCGCACGGATGACCAAGAGCGGCCCATCGGCGACCTGCTACCCGACCGGTGTCGCCGCCGTACCGATCGAGGTATTGGAAGCATCGATGCCGATCCTATTCACAAAGAAGGAATTGCGCGAGGGCTCCGGCGGAGCCGGCGCGTCATCCGGTGGCGATGGACAGGTGATCCAGTGGCGCATGCGAACCAAAAGCAGCTGGCTGCTTAATGCCGTGGCCAGCCGCATAAACCTCGCGCCGGAAGGCCTCGGCGGCGGCATGCCCGGGGCGGCAGGCCGGTTCCTCGTCAACGGAAAGAACGCGAGCGAGGCGCGCAAGATGGTGATGAAGCCGGATGACGAAGTCACGCTCGAAACCCCGGGCGGTGGCGGCTACGGGGCGCCAAACTCCTGAAGACGGCTATGCCGGCGTACCCGTTGACGCCGGCGTAATTTCCCCACGGCACCGCATAGCGACGCCCGCCCCGCAGTGAACCTCGGAACACCTGAACGGGGTTGCGGAATTTCCGATATACGCTTTAGGCGGAATGGACTATGGCCGGCTCGCGAGCTGCCAAACAACATGTGCGAGCACCTTGGTACCGGCAACGATATGTTCTGGTTCGGCCCACTCGGCCGGATTATGCGAAATGCCGCCGCGGCAGGGTATGAAAATCATCCCGGTCGGACAGACATAGTGGAGCTGGCGCGCGTCGTGTCCGGCGGCTGAATATATTTCCATTGACGGGATTTTCTCAGCCGATGCGGCTGCAGCAATCAAGGACCGGATCTCGGTTGAGAAAGCCAGAGACGGTGCGTGGGCAATCTGCTTGATCTCAACCGTGCAGGGACCATGTTCGGCTTCGACAAAGTGGCGTATTTTACGGTCCATCTCGTCAACGATTGAATTGTCGGGGTGGCGCAGGTCGATCGAAAACAAAACCTCCGCTGGCACCACTGAAGGCGCATTTGGGGTAACCTGAAACAGGCCCACCGTAAGTTTGATATCATCCGGACTAATCGCCGCGCGATCGATCTCGGCGATCATGCGAACAGCGGCCATCAGCGCATCGCGTCGCTCGGCTCGGAGCGCCGTGCCGGCGTGAGCCGCCTCCCCGCTGACACGAACGCGGTAACGCCGCGTGCCCTGAATACCCGTAACCACGCCAAATGGGATTCCGGCCGCCTCGAGCAAGGGACCTTGCTCGATATGCGGCTCGACAAAAGCGGCCACCGGAAATCCAAAGCCGCGAACCGGGATATCGACGTCGCGGGAAAGAACCTCACTGACAGCGGCCCCCAGCGAAACCCCGGCCTGGTCTCGAATGGCGAGGACCTCATCCAGCGTCTTGCGCCCGGTAAAGACCTCGGAACCCGACATACCCGGAGCAAATCGCGAGCCCTCCTCGTTGGTCCAGGCCACGACCTCGATCGAGCGAAGCGGTTGCTCGCCCCGGGCTATAATCGCCTGGACGGCTTCCAGTGCGGCCAATACACCGAAAGCGCCGTCGAATTTTCCGCCCGTCGGCTGCGAGTCGATATGCGAGCCGGCAAGCACCGGCGGGAGAGACGGATTGCGACCCTCGTAGCGCAGGAAAAGATTCGCGATCCCATCGGTAAATGGAACAAGGCCGATCTCGCGCGCCCATGATACGAGCTGCGCACGCGCCTCGCTCTCGACGGACGACAGCGCCGGCCGATCGACGCCATCATCCTCGCGCGCCCCGAACTTGGCGAGCGCCATATGCCTCGCCCAGAGGCGATCGCCATCGATGAGGTTCGCAAAGGACGTCGCCGGCATGATCGCGTCTCAGTCGGTGCGCATGACTTGCGCCGGATTGGCGCGCGGATCACGTGGTCCCCACCTTCCGGCTTCCACTTGCGCAATGAATTCGGAAAGCAACCGATTGAACAATTCCGGCTCTTCAAGATTCAGCGTATGACCCGATTTCGGAAAGACTGCGAGTCCGGACCGCGCAATCGTGCGTTTGAGAAACAGGCCCGGCTGAATACAGTGGTCGTCCTCGTCACCGACCATCACCAATACCGGTGTTTCAAGCGCGCGAAACTCAGCTTCCAGATCATAAAGTGAGGGCCGACGCATCTGGACGCCACGCATGGTATTGGCGGCACCTCGGGAATCGTGCTGCGCCAACCGATCCGCGAACAAACGCCATCCGCGCGGATCCTTTTCCTGAAACTGCACCCGAGATGCGCCCTCGGCATAGATCGGAGCGAAGCTTTTGGCACCCCGCTCCAGGAAATTGTTCGCAACTTGCTCGGAAACCCCCTTGAAATAGTCCTCATGGGCTTTTTCGGCGCCATATCCGGTGCCGGCGGCCACAACGGACAGGACGCGCTCGGGGTGACGAAGCGCGGCGTGGAGGCTGGCAAAGCCGCCCATCGAGAGACCGACGACATGCGCCTTGTCAATTCCCGCCGCACTCAACACGTCAACAATGTCGGCGGCGGCGCGGCCCTGCGAATAGGCCTCTGCGGATTCAGGGATATCCGAGGGCGGATAGCCCCGCGCCGCGAACGTGATGCAACGGTGACGCCGCGCGAAGAAATTGAGCTGCGGCTCCCAGCTCCAATGGCTACCGCCGAATTCGTGCACGAAAATGATCGGGGTGCCCGATCCAGCGCTTTCGTAAAACAGCCGCACCCCATCGCTCGTCTTGGCAAAGCTCATCACAAACTCCTCAGATCACCGAGCGACGGGAAGCAATGCCCCCATCGACGGTAAATATCGTGCCCGATGTGTAACCGGAGCGATAGGACGCGAGAAATACAATGAGATCGGTGATCTCGTGGATGTGGGCGGGCCTCCCGAGAGGATAGCGCTCCTGCAATTCCTTGTAGCGGTCTTCGGTGCCAAACAAATCCTTGGAACGCTTCTTCAGCATGTTGTAGATCCGGTCGGTATCCACTGGGCCGGGATTGACTCCGACAATCCGGATGTTGTCGTCGAGCGAATGTCCACCCATGGCGCGGGTAAACGCCATCAGGCTCGCGTTTCCGGTCGTCCCGGCAACGTATTTTGGGTCGAATACTTCTCCCCCATTGCCGATGTTGTTGATGATCACGCCGCCGCCATGCGCTTTGAGGCGCGGATAAATTGCGCGCGTCAGATTGATGTAACCGAATACTTTCAGCTCCCAACCGGCACGCCATTTGGCTTCATCGACATCCCAAAGGCTTCCGCTTGGAATCACCCCCGCATTGTTGACCAGTATGTCGATATCACCGACGGCTTCGACCAGCGGATCGATCACGCCGGCAGCTGTCAGGTCCTTGGCGTGGATCGTGACTTTGACGTCATGGGAACCCTCGATCTCCGACTTGATGGCCGACAGCCGGTCACCGGAACGGGCGACCAGGTGAAGGTTGCATCCTTCCTCGGCGAAGGACCGCGCCACGCCCTCGCCAATTCCCTGGGAGGCGCCGGTTACCAGGACCGATTTCCCTTTAAGCCGCAAATCCATATCAATCGTCTCCTGTTTGCTTCGGACTCCGGGCGCTCAGAACAGCTTCACCGGTTCGTTGCGACCGCGGGCGCGCTCGACCATTGCCGGCAGCAGTGCTACGAACTCCTCAACCCACAACGACGGCACGCTGGTGCTCACCTTGATGAAGCGGTCACCGAAGGTTGGCGTGTGATAGGCCCCCTGACGGATCATGATCTTGCGCTCCTGGAACGCCGCAACGAGAGCCTCAGGTTTCACGCCGGCTTTTTCACATTCGATGATGATGAAGTTGCCGTTTGACGGATAAACCGGCATTTCGAGACCGGGGATTCTCGTCACGGCGTCGTTGATCAGTTTCTGATTTGCGCGCTGCTGCGTCAGTACCCCCGGAAACCATTCCGATTTGATCTTGAGCCCGGCGAGAGCAGCACGCTGCGACAGGATGCTGGATCCGAGATTGTTCGGCGGCGAACCCGCCAGCCGTTCGATCAGATCGGGATCGGCAACAACGGCACCCACGCGCAGACCCGCGAGGCCGAGCCACTTCGAGAAACTATAGATCGTAAGCGTGCGGTCAGGATAATGCTTTGCAGCCAGTTCGTGCGAATGCGCGAAATGCCGGTAGGTGCAGTCGTGGATCAGGTAAGCCCCTGCCGCCTTGGCGATGGCGGCGATACTTTCGATCTCCGCGGACGTGCAAGCCGTCCCCAATGGATTATTTGGATCCACAAGGTAGACAATCCTGGTTTTTGGCGTGATGGCTGCAGCGAGCCGCTCGGGCGCAAGCCGGTATCCGTACTCCGCGCCATAAATCGGGATTTGCTTGACGGTCGCGCCCACCGAGCGGGCAAAGGCCATCGGCCAATTCCATGTCGGATCGGTGGTGATGAACTCGTCGCCTGGCTGCAACAGCGTATGGCAAACGTGATAAAGTGAAGAGACCGCACCGTCCGAGACAAGTGCGGCGTGGTCTTTGAGATCCAGATCGCTGACGATGCCTTGCCGCAGTTCTTCCAGCCCGGCCGGCGGTGCATAAACGTGGAACTCCTCATCGCGAATACAACGTTCCATTGCCTCGATGACCGCAGCATGGGGCTTGGCGTGATTGGTGTTTTGCCCCATCCAGCGCAAGTCGGGCGTGTTGACCAGGCGATCGAAATGGGCGTTCCGAACCTCAAACGGCTTCATCAGGGCTCCAATCTTGAATCCAGTCCTGTATGCAGGATCTGTATATTTCGACGATTATTAATCGATCCTCACGGCATATATATGCAGAACCGCCGTATTTGCCGCTGATCATGACCAATCCCTAGCTCATTGGCAATATAATATGCAATCTTGAATTTTTGGCATAATGAGGCTTGCGCCGAAACGCAATCAATATGATTGTGGTGATCGCTGATCACGGAGGGAGAAGGTCGATGCTGATTTCACGTCGGAAAGTCTTAAAGGGCATGAGCGTCGCTGGCCTCGGCGCCGCCGGCCTGCCGCTCGCCGCACCGGCCATTTCGCAAGGCGCGACCAAAGTCAGCTTCACCACCTCGTGGATTCCCGAAGGCCCCAATCTGTTCGCCTATATCGCGCGCGATAAAGGTTTCTGGAAAAAGGCCGGTCTCGACGTCAGCGTGGCGCGCGGCTCTGGATCCGGAGCTGCGGCTCAGGCGGTCAGTGCCGGCACCTTCGATTTCGGCATGGCTGCAACGCCGACGGTCATTGTCCAGGCAGCCAAGAAGCTGCCGATCACCTGCATCGGCCAGATCAACTACGATGCGCTGATGGGTATCGGGCTGTTGTCCGGTTCACCGATCAAAAAACCGAAGGACCTGGAGGGAAAGAAGCTCGGCTCCAGCGTGACATCCGGCGAATATCCGTTCCTGCCGTTATATGCGGAGAAAGCGGGCTTTGATCTTGCCAAGGTGCAGATGGTGCAACTCGACGGCAAGGTGCGCGAGCGCTCGCTGATGGAGAAGCAGGTCGATGCGGTTTCCGCGTTTGCCACCAGCACCATTCCCTCGCTGTCGCCGCTCGGTACCGAAGTGCGTTTCATGCTGTTCCGCGACGCCGGGATCGAATTTTATGGCCAGTCGCTCACGACGCAGCCCCAACGACTGGAGAAGGATCCCGGCCTGTGTGCCGCTTTCGTCGAGGGGGCGATGGAGGCCATTCGCTTTACCATGACGAATTCCGATGAGGCGGTCGACATTTTCCTGAAGGCGAACAGCGAAGTCGCGATGTCCTCAACAGGCAAGGACTATGCCCGCATTGGACTTGGATTGACCAACTTGACCAACCTCGTTCCTGAAATAAAGCAGCACGGTTTCGGCTTCGCCGATCCAAAGAAAGTCGCGACGATGGCCGATCTCGTTGTGAAGTATGCAGCCGGTGATGGCGCGACGCGTCCCGATGTTGACGCACTTTTCACCAACAAATTCGTCGGCAAGGTCACGTTGAGCGCAGACGAACTGGCGGCAGCCGAAAAGAATACCGCGGCTTTCCGCAAATACATCAGCTGATTTGTCAGGACCGGCGCGATGGAAAAATTCGATGCTCGCGGCTGAAAGTGCTGTGGACGCCGTGGCTGCACCGCCGCCGCTGGTGTCCGTCACCAACGTGCAGAAAACCTATTTCACGCGGCAGGCGCCGGTGCATGCGGTCGCATCGGCTTCTGTCAACGTTGCACGCGGTGAATTCGTCTCGCTGCTCGGCCCGAGCGGCTGCGGCAAAAGCACCCTCTTGATGATGATCGCCGGGCTTGAACGGCCGACCGGCGGATCAATCCTGCTCGGCGGATCCGAGGTAAAGCAGCCGCGTCGCGATATCGGCGTCATTTTTCAGGATGCAACGCTCTTGCCGTGGAAGAGCGCCCTCGAAAACGTGCTCTTTCCAATTCGCATTCTCAAATTGCCGATTGAAGCCTACCGCCAGCGAGCCGGCGAATTGCTGAACATGGTGGGGCTTTCCGGCTTTGAGCATAAGAAGCCGTCGCAGCTCTCGGGCGGAATGCGGCAGCGGGTAGCCATCTGCCGGGCGCTGATCCATGATCCGGATATCCTGCTGATGGACGAGCCATTCAGCGCGCTCGATGCGATCACGCGCGACCAGATGAACGTCGCGCTGTCCGAAATTCTTGAGACCTATAAGAAGACCGTGATCTTCGTTACCCACTCAATTCGCGAGGCGGCATTCCTGTCCGACCGCGTGGTTGTCATGGGCGGCCGTCCGTCGACGATCATGCTCGATATGCAGATGCCGTTTCGGCGTCCGCGACGTTTCGAAATCGAAGAAACTCCCGAATTCGCCGCAGTATGCCGAAAGCTCAGGCTGACAATCGAACAAGCGCATGGCAGCCCGCAACCGGCTCAAAGCCCTGCCGTGGAAACACGCACCCTAACCTTCGAGTGAGGCCCGACATGGCATCTACAGGCATGGGAACGGAAACAGGCGCGATCATCGCCGTTCCGACAGCATCCAAAGAAGCCGGCCTTTCCAATCTGCGAAGCACTGCCCTGCCGCTGGGACTGGCGGCCATCGTAATCGCCGGCTGGCAGCTCGCGGTCATGCTTGGCAACATTCCGACGGTGATTTTGCCGTCACCCATCTCAATCGCCAAATACATCTTCGAACGGTATGATCTTCTGCTGATGCATGCGGTTCCGACGACACTGGAATCCGCGGCAGGCTTTGTTCTCGCAACCTTGCTTGGAATCGCCCTGGCCATCATCATCAGTTACTCGCAGATCGCGCGTGAAGCGCTGTATCCCAATCTGGTGTTTTTCCAGCTGATCCCAAAAATCGCACTGGCTCCCCTTTTCATCATCTGGCTGGGGATTGGTTCGCAGTCGCGCATCGCATTCGCCGTTTTCATCGCGTTCTTCCCGGTTGTGATTTCGACGACCGCCGGCTTCGCGAGCGTTGACAAGGGCATGCTTCGGCTGTGCCACGCGCTCACAGCAAGCGAATGGCAAATATTCACCAGTGTGCGGTTTCCGGCAGCGCTCCCCTTTATTTTCAGCGGCATGAAAATCGCCATCACGCTGGCGATCATCGGGGTGATTATTGGTGAATTCATCACCGCTCAGGCCGGGCTCGGTTATCTGATCATCTTTGCAACCGCCCGAGCGGACACGGAGATATCGATGGCTGCGATCGTGGTGCTGTGCATTTGCGGCCTGTTGCTCTATGGACTGGTGGCACTCGGTGAAGCGATCGCAAACCGGTTTTACTCGGCGGACAACACATGAAGACAAATTCTGGAGCATTGCCGGCCGCAGGATCGGCGATTTTGCACGATGAGCCGGAATCGCTTTCGGCAAATGTGGTTCACCGGCTGGAACTTGAAATCCTGAAAGGCCAGCGAAAGCCCGGCGACCGCCTTGACGAGCGCCTGCTGGCCGAGCAGTTCGGCGTGTCGCGCACACCTGTTCGCGAGGCACTGCAGCGGCTTGCAGCCAGCGGACTCGTGGTCTCACGCGGACGCCAGGGGCTTCAGGTAGCCCAGCTTTCGATCGCCGACCTTCTCGATGCCTTCAGCGTTGCCGCCGAGATGGAGGCCTTGGCATCGGCGCACGCGGCCCGGCGCATTCGACCCGAACAGCGGCGCCGTCTTGAAACCGCGCATCAGGCCTGCTCTGTTGCAGCGCGAGCTCACGATGCGGATGGCTTCTACGAAGCCAATCTTGAGTTTCACGAGACCATTTCGGCAGCCAGTCACAATCGGATCTTGCAGGAGGAACTGCGCCGGCTGACTGTCAAGATCTCACCCTATCGCAGAACCATCACCTTTCAGCCTGGGCGCATGGAATCATCGATCCCCGAACACGAACAGATTATGGTGTCGATCTTTCGCGGCGACGCGGCGCAGGCCGGCCAGGTCATGCGCGCCCATGTCACGCTGCTTGGCGAGGGACTTTCCGACCTGCTGCAATTTTTGCGGCAATATGGCGATCAGAATTTGCTCGCCGAACTCGCCTGATGCCACGCGCAAGGGGTAACCAACGTTACTTAACTTTGCACGCGCGAGAATTGCAGCCTTCGGCAGGTCAACATAGGGATCTCGATCGCCTTCCTCGCACCCAACCTTGTCAAAGCAACCGTAGAAGGTCGCCTGCCCCGCGGCATCGGCATTGAGCGGCACCGCGATCCGCCGACGGAATGGAGCCCGCAGTTCGAGGCGCTCGGGCTCAATCCGGAATAGGTCTAATGCCGAATAATCACCGCGCCATCGATGGTGATCTTCGCGGTGCGTGGCCCGAGCCTGTCCGCGAACGGCGCACCATTCCGCATGAAACCGAAATCCCGTTTGCAATCGAAATTGCAACATAATGCTGCAATAATATTTTGGTCACCCTTGATTGATCAGCGCCCGCCCACAACGAAACGCTAGCTAGAGAGGTTCTGATGGCTTTAGGCGTCGAAAGTGATGTTGCTCGCGACTTCGGTGCCAAACCGATCGATGTGATTTCGACCAAAGCCGCGCTCGGTGCTGAGGTCCGCGACGTCGATCTCAAAGAACTCAATGAATTCGAATTCGCGGCGCTCAAACGCGCCTGGCACGATCATCAGGTCATTTTGGTGCGTGGCCAGACGCTTAGCGACCAGGACCTTATCGCGTTCAGCCGGCGCTTCGGTGACCTCGACTGGGCACCGATACAGGAGACCGGCCGGCGCTTCGTCGAGGGGCTGCCCGAAATCTACGTAGTTTCAAACGTGACCGTAAACGGTCAGCCTATCGGTAGCCTCGGCGCCGGCGAAGCCGTATGGCACACTGACATGTCGTATCTCGATGTTCCGCCAATGGCCAGTATGCTTTTCGCTCTCGAGGTGCCACCTGCCGGCGGCAACACCTCGTTTTGCAGCATGTACTCGATCTACGAGGCGTTGCCGGACGAATTGAAAGGCCGGATCGCGAACCTGAAGATCAAGCACGACGGCACCTACAACAGCGGAGGCTATCTACGCCAGGGTGTCACACCAACCGACGACCCGCGGGCGTCGCCGGGTGCAGTGCACCCGCTGGTCTGCACACATCCTGACACCGGCCGGCGCATGCTCTATCTCGGCCGCAGACGCAACGCCTATCTGATGGGGCTCGAACTTGCAGACTCCGAGGCGCTTCTGGACGAGTTGTGGAGTTTCGTGGAGCGGCCGGAATTCACCTGGGAGCACGTCTGGCGGGTCGGCGATCTCGTGCTGTGGGACAACCGCTGCACCATGCATCGGCGCGACCCATTTGACTCGTCAGCCCGGCGCATCATGCATCGCACACAAATCAAGGGCGGCGCGGCACCGGTCTGATGGGCGGCTGCAGCCCAAGAACCCGAAAATGCAGAGCCCGGCTCGGCAGACGCGTCGCCAAAACGCGGGAGCTCGGAAACAGGTTGTTGCGCTCAAACTGATGACCCACCAGCCAGTCATCGAACCAGTCTCCGTTCCCGCGCCGGGAACGAAAATTTCCTACGCAGAGACAGGCCGACAAAAGTCGGCTCATCACCTAGCAAAGACGGCTTCAGAGACGTGTGGGAAGCGAGAAAGCCCCCATTTCCGCGCAATAACTGCGAGAAGACTTGCGAAAGTTTGATCCCTACCACTGGGTGGTGGGCGCACCAGGGCTCGAACCTGGGACCCGATGATTAAG
>NZ_SSNA01000139.1 GCF_004799445.1 Bradyrhizobium sp. | reverse complement strand
CGTCATTCCGGGGCGATGCGCAGCATCGAACTACGATGTGCAATTGCACATCGGAGAATCTCGAGATTCCGGGTTCATCGCTGCGCGATGCCCCGGAATGACAACAGCGGGACGACCGGCCCTTGACATGCGCTCCCCCGCGGCCCGCGTGATTTGCCCGTCGTGCCAACGTGCCGCAGCGCTGCGAAGTTGTGCTACCCCCCAAATCACATTCATATTCCCTGCCATCCCGTCCCGCTTGAGGGGCGTATCGCGATCGTCACGGACGTTGGAACGGGATGCGGTGGACGCGGCAGTGTCACAAGACGAATGACGCTGAACCGCCTTCGCTCAAAGCTGCGGCGGACCGGTATCAGGACCGTCGCGGGGCTTGTGCGAAAGACGGGCGCGGACGGCGAAGTCGTGTGGTCCTGACACCCCGACGCTGGTGTCAAGTCGGCGGAAGCGATTCCGCCGGCGACGGGGGCAAGAAAGCCCGGTCCCCGGGGAGAGCGCGCTATAAGCCGTTAAAACCATTGCGTGCGGGGATGCCGGGTGATTTCCGGTGCGACCGCTGTGAATACTCGTGTGCATTTACCACTACCATGCGCACACGAGGCTGCGGGTGCACTGGGCACCCGGCATTCCCCACGCCCTCAAACAAAAGGGCGGAACGAGCAGGCCAAACCTCGCGCGAAACCAGCGGCGAGATCGCGTAGCTGTGTTTTGCCGCCCGGACCATCCCGGAATGACGGAAGATGGATTGCTTCGCTGGCGCTCGCAATGACGGTCGTGCAGGCGAATTGGCTGTTTGAAATTTGAATCAGTGAGAAATCAGGTGCGCGAGCATGCACCCATGCGTCATCACCCGCGAAAGCGGGTGATCCAGTATTCCAGAGACGTCGGTGATTGAATCGAGAAGCCAGCGCGTACTGGATACCCCGCTTTCGCGGGGTATGACGGTTTTCTTGTGGGGCGGCCGGTGGGTAAGGCAACGACCGAGGCAAACCGCCTACAGCTTCTCCTGCCCGGCGGGCTGCTGCGGCTGCTGCTTCAGCCGCTCCTGCTCCTTGGCGTGATGGCGGCCGTAGAGGCAGCCGGCGGCTGCACCGAGCACGCCGTGATGTCCGGCATAGTGACCGGCGACGCCGCCGACGAACGCGCCCTTCAGGCAGCCCTTGGCACTGGCCGGGCTTGCAGCCAGCGCGAAGGCAGCGACGGCGAGCAAGGTGGCAATCGATTTCATGGCGGCAATCCTCTTCAACTGGCTTTCCATCAATCGCGCTCAGGCGATCCGGTTCCATCGCGCCGCTGACAGTTAGGGCTGCGCGCGGGGCTTTCAAGGGCACCCGCGGCTGTCGTCGCCCGGCATAGCCGTCCGAAGGACGGCGTCGCTTCCGCTCGCCTATGACCGGGCGATCCAGTACCCCGAGGAGCATGCGATGGAATGGAGAAGCCGCGGCGTACTGGATCACCCGCCTTCGCGGGTGATGACGGCCAAACACTGTGGCGCGCACCACGCCGCAAGCGCGGCGCGCTGCGCGGCATCCGGGGCACGCGCGCCTCAGTTCAGCTTCTTGCCGCCCTCCGTCACCGCATCGAGAAACGCCCCCGCCTCGCGGTTGAGAAACTCGACATCGGCGGGGAAAAATCCGCCGGCCGAGGCGTGGCCGGTGACGCTGCCCGGGCTGATCGTCATCATCTTGACGTTGGCGATGTTCTTGCCGGCTTCGATCGGCTCGAATTCCGGATTGAGCAAATCCTTGGTGCCGGTGAGGATCAGCGTCTTCGCCTTGATCGAGGCCAGCGCTTTCGCGGTGTCGCCGCCAAAGCCCGGCGTGGTGCCGACGTCGTGCCGCTCATAGGCCCAGGTCTGGTAGATATAGTCGTTGGCGTCGAACGCTTTCATGGCCGCGGTCTCCTGCGCCTCCATCCAGGGCAGCGCGTCCATGCCGTTCTTGAACTGCGCCGAATACATATCCGGCGTGCGCGCCGACAACAGATTGAGAATGTCGCGCCATAGCCGGATGCCCTTCTCCGGCGGCGCCTCGTAGTTGCCGTCCTTCCAGGCCGGATCGTTCATGATCGCCTTGCGCGAGGCTTCGGCCACGGCGACGCTCCAGGCCGGCGTCTTGGCCAGCGGCACCATCGCCACCAGCGCATCCATGGCGTCGGGATGGCTGACGCCCCATTGCAGCGCCTGCATGCCGCCCATCGACGGGCCGATCACGGCGACGACATGGTCGATGCCGAATTTTTCCTTCAACAGGCGATATTGCGATTCCACCATGTCGCGCATGGCGAATTTCGGGAATGCCATGCGGGCTTGCGCTTTCGAGTTGCTTGGCGAGGTGGTGAGGCCATTGCTGATCGCGTCGGTGCAAATGATAAAATATTTGTCGGGGTCGAGCGCCTTGCCGGGGCCGATCATGAAGTCGATGCGGTGATGATTGCCGCCCAGCGCCGTCACCATCAGGACGGCGTTGGATTTCTTCTCGTTCAGTTTGCCGTGGGTAACATAGGAGATCGAGAAATCCTTGATGACCTCCCCGCTTTCCAGCTTGAGGTCGCCTTCGCTGTAGGACTGGTGCGGCGGCTGTTGCGGCGTATGCGCCGCGGCCGGCAGCGCCAGCCCCAGGCTCAGGGCAACGAGATGTGCAATGCGTTTCACGCTGTGTTTCTCCCCATCATGACCGGAGGGTCCTTGATCGGCCGCCCTCCTCGAAGACCCAACGATAAGGCCATGGGCGAGGGCTGTGAAGCGTCCGCGAGCGTCGCCGCGATGATTTGCCGGGGCGCGGCGACGAAATGAGGTCGGCGGCTTGTGGCCGCCTGCATACAAAGGCTTGCGGACTTGCTATTGCTTGCTCGCGCCGAGTCTTTCCAGCCGGGCGCGCAAAGGGAGATCGTGATGGCCAAGGGTCAGATGCGCAGCAACAAGGAAAAGAAGAAACCGAAGGCCGACAAGAACCTCAAGAAGGGCGGCTCGGCGCCGGTCAATCCGTTCGCCACGGGCAAGACGCCGGCCGGCCAAAGCCCCAACAGCAAGAAGAACTGACGCCGGGTTCTGCTCGCGGC
>NZ_SSNA01000138.1 GCF_004799445.1 Bradyrhizobium sp. | reverse complement strand
GCGAAAAGCAGTCGGCCGATCGAATGGCCGGGATCTTCGGCTGGTTCCTCGAGGGCCACCCGCTCCTGACCAACCGCTCGATGTGGCGGAATTTTCCGATGATCCGCAGCAAACGCTGGGTCAAGGACAACATGGTGCTGCTCGGCGATGCCAAGGCGACCGCGCATTTCTCGATCGGCTCCGGCACCAAGCTGGCGATGGAAGACGCGATCGCGTTGGCGGACGCCATGCAGCGGGCGCCGACGGTCGAAGCCGCCTTGCAGGAATACGAGCTGGGACGCCGCGAGGAAGTCGAGAAGACCCAGCACGCCGCCGACGTGTCGCTGGTCTGGTTCGAGCACGTCGATCGGTTCTGGGATTTCGATCCCGTGCAGTTCGCCTTCGGCGTCATGACCCGGGCCAAGGCGATCACTTACGATAATCTCACGCTGCGCGCGCCGGATTTTGTCAGTGAGGTCGACAAGGCGTTCGCCCGACAGGTTCGTGCCAGGGGTTTCGACGTCGATGTCGAGCGGCCGGTGGCGCCGATGTTCCAGCCGATGCGGCTGCGCGAGATGACGCTTGCAAACCGAGCGGTGGTGTCGCCGATGTGCATGTATTCGGCGAAGGAGGGCGTGCCCGGCGATTTCCATTTGGTGCATTACGGGTCGCGCGCGCTCGGCGGCGCCGGTCTGATCTTCACCGAGATGACCTGTGTCGGGCGCGACGCGCGCATCACGCCCGGCTGTGCGGGCCTCTGGAACGACGAGCAGGAAGCCGCCTGGCGGCGCATCGTCGATTTCGTCCATGCCAATTCCGCGGCGAAGATCTGCCTGCAGCTCGGCCATGCCGGCCGCAAGGGCGCCACCCGCCTGATGTGGGACGGCATGGACCGACCGCTGGAAGAGGGCGGCTGGGACGTCATCTCGGCATCGCCGATCCCCTATTTCCCCGACAGCCAGGTGCCGCGCGAGATGGACCGCACCGCGATGGACGCGGTCAAGGCCGAGTTCGCAGCCGCTGCCGAGCGGGGCGAAGCCTGCGGCTTCGACATGCTGGAGCTGCACTGCGCCCATGGCTATCTGCTGGCAAGCTTCATCTCGCCGCTGACCAACCAGCGCACCGACGCCTATGGCGGCTCGCTTGAGGGCCGGCTGCGCTATCCCCTGGAAATCTTCGCGGCGTTGCGGGCGGCGTGGCCGGCCCACAAGCCGATGTCGGTGCGCATCTCCGCCACCGACTGGGCCGATGGCGGCATCACCGGCGAGGACGCGGTGGAAATAGCGCGGGCCTTCGCCGAGGCCGGCGTCGATCTCGTGGATGTCTCGACCGGACAGACCGTGCGCGATGCCCAGCCGATATACGGCCGCATGTTCCAGACGCCGTTCTCCGACCAGGTCCGCAACGAGGCCCGGGTCGCGACCATGTGCGTCGGCAACATCACGACGTCAGATCAGGTCAATACCATCCTCGCCGCCGGCCGGGCCGATCTGGTGGCGCTCGGGCGCCCACATCTGGTTGATCCGGCGTTTACGCTGAAGGCCGCGGCCTGGTATGGCGCCGAGGCGGTGTTCTGCCCGCCGCAATATCTGCCCGGCAAGGAACAGATTTTCCGCAACAGCGTCCGCGACCGGCAGGATTTCGGGGACCTGAAAATTAAGGCTAAGCCGAAGACCCGGGCCGAGCTCAAGGCGGAGGCCACAAAGCCGCTTGCGGCCGAGTGAGGCGCCATGCGACGTTACGGGTCGTCGCAAGCTGTCTGGGTATGAGTGGAGTAGAGCGATGAAGGCGATTATCGTCGGTGGCGGTATTGGGGGCCTTACCACGGCGCTGATGCTGCGCGCCCGCGGCATCGGTTGCGAATTGTTCGAGCAGGCCGATACGATCCGCGAGCTTGGCGTCGGCATCAATACGCTGCCGCACGCGATCCGCGAACTGGCTGGTCTGGGATTGTTGCAAAAGCTCGACGACGTCGCGATCCGCACCGATGTGCTCTATTATCTCAACCGCCACGGCCAGGAAGTCTGGCGTGACGTCCGCGGCGTCGAGGCCGGCCACGACGTGCCGCAATTCTCGATCCATCGCGGACGGCTGCAAAGCGTGATCCATCAAGCCGTCGAGGAGCGGTTGGGACCGGATGCCATCCACACCGGCTGCAGGCTCGGGGCTTTTACCCAGGACGAAGGCGGGGTCACCGCCTATTTCTTCGATCGCACCGGCAGCCACATCAAGACCGTGCGCGGCGATATCCTGATCGGCGCCGACGGCATTCATTCGCGGGTGCGCGAGACGCTGTTTCCGAACGAAGGACCGCCCTGCTGGAACGGGCTGATGCTCTGGCGCGGCGCGCGCGACTGGCCGGTATTTCTGACCGGCCGCTCGATGATCGTGGCCGGCGGTCTCAATGCCAAGGTCGTGGTCTATCCGATCGCGGAAGGCTCGAGCCCTGCCAACCGTCTCACCAACTGGGCGGTGCTGGTGAAAATCGGTGACGGCAATTCGCCGCCGCCGCGCCGCGAGGACTGGTCGCGGCCGGGCAGGCGCGAGGAGCTGATGCCCCATGTCGCGCGGTTCTCGGTGCCGCATGTCGACGTGCCGAACCTGATCTCGGCGACACCCGAATTCTACGAATATCCGACCTGCGACCGCGATCCCTTGCCCTATTGGTCGAGCGGCCGCGTCACGCTGCTCGGCGACGCCGCCCATCCGATGTATCCGGTGGGTTCGAACGGCGCCTCGCAGGCCATTCTCGACGCGCGTTGCCTGGCGGATTTGCTGGCGCGCTCCGAGCATCCGCGCCAGGCGCTGATGGCCTATGAGCAGAAGCGGCTGCCGATGACGGCGGAGATCGTGCGCTCCAACCGGCGCGGCGGCCCGGAAGGCGTGATCGACGCGGTCGAGCAGCTCGCCCCCGACGGTTTTGCCGATATCGACAAGGTCCTGAGCTACAGCCAGCGCGAAGCCATCGTGCGCGGCTATGCCCACAAAGCCGGCTTTGCGGCCGTGCCGGGGCTGGCGGCGGTAAGGGCGTAACGGGCGGCTTGCACCGACCTCATCCTGAGGAGCGCGCCCTTGCGCGCGTCTCGAAGGATGGCGGCATCGGGGCTTCGTGGTCGAGACGGCGCAAGAGCGCCTCCTCACCATGCGGGCATCCGGAGGGTGCTTTTGCCACCATCTCCCTCACGCCCCCGGAGGCGGCGGCAGGAAGTGGATGTTGTATTCCGCGGCTATCGCCACGACATCCTCCGGCTTCTGCTCCTTCATGTTGTGAAGGGCCCAGAACAGGTCGTACAGCTTTTGCGTCGGCGATACCCAGAACAGGACTTTCGCGGTCTGGTCGGACTTGTTGAAGATGCCGTGGGGAACGCCCATGCCCAGCCGGATCAGGTCGCCCGGCGTCGCCTGGGCCTCAGAGCCTGCGAGGAAGAAGTCGAGCTTGCCTTCCAGCATATAGAGATACTCGTCCTGGTCGGGATGGATATGCGGCGGCACGAAGGTGCCGGGCGGCAGCGTCGCGTGCCACGAAAAGCAATGGTCGGTGCGGTTCTTCGGCACATAGGTCTGGCCGAGGATGTTCCAGGAAATCCCCTGCATGCCCTCATTGGCCCGGGTGATGCCGGTTATCTCGCTTGTCATCGGCTGTCTTCTCCCTTTCGTCGTCTGGACGCGTTTTCTTCGTGCGAGGGCGTATCCGCGTCGCTCGAAAACGCTTTGGGTGGTTCAGTTGCCCGGTACGCAATCCTTGGCGTAACGGTCACCGTAATTCTCGAACACCTTCTGCACGATCTCGGTCTGGAATTTGCCGTCGGCGCGCTTGGCGACCTTGGTCAAATAGAAATCCTGGATCGGATATCCGTTGACGTTGAATTTGAAGCCGCCGCGCAGCGAGGTGAAGTCGGCCTTCTTCAACGCGGCCGATACTGCTTCCTTGTTGCTGAGGTCACCCTTGACCGCCTTGACCGCGCTGTCGATCAGCATCGCCGCGTCATAGCCCTGCATGGCATAGGTACCGGGCACGCTGTTGTAGGCAGCTTCATAGGCGGCGACGAATTTCTTGCTCTGCGGATTGTCGAGATTGGGCGCCCAGTCCGCGCCGCCGAACATGCCAACCGCCGCATCCTGCTGCGCCGGCAGCGTCGATTCATCGACGGTGAACGCCGAAAGCACCGGAATCTGATCGGCAAGGCCGGCCTGCCTGAATTGCTTCACGAGGCTGACACCCATGCCCCCCGGCATGAAGGTGAACACGGCGTCGGGCTTCTGCGACGCGATCTTGGAGAGTTCGACCTGGAAGTCCAGCGTGCCCAGCGGCACGTAGCTCTCCTCGACGATCTCGCCCTTGTAGTCGAGCTTGAATCCGGCGGCGGAATCCTTGCCGGCCTGGTAGTTCGGGACCATGACGTAGACGCGCTTGTAGCCGCGATCCTGCGCTACCTTGCCGAGGATCTCGTGGACCTGGTCGTTCTGGTAGGAGGTCACATAGAAAAACGGGCTGCAGTTCTTGCCGGCATAGCTCGACGGGCCGGCATTCGGGCTGATCAGGAAGGTCTTGTTGTCCGTCACCGGCTTGTGGATCGCCTGAAGGATGTTGGAGAAGATCGGCCCGACGACAAAATCGACCTTGTCGCGCTCGAGCAGGCCTTTGACTTTTGTGACGGCGCTGTCCGGTTTGAGTTCGTCATCGGCCGCCACGACTTCCACATCCCGGCCGGCCATCTTGCCGCCGAGGTCCTTGATCGCGAGCGTGAAGCCGTCGCGGACCTGCTGGCCGAGCGCCGCCGCCGGACCCGACAATGTCACGATCACGCCGATCTTGAGCTTCTCCTGCGCGACCGCCGCATTGGCAAGGATGCCGAACAGGGCCGCAAGGCCAGCCAACTTCAACTGCTCTTTCATGACTTCTCTCCTGATCGGCCGCGTTGCGGCCGAAAATCCACGCCAACACGATCCGTACCCTTCGGGACGGCAGCTTATTCTGATGACGGTGCTCGCGGCAAGCAAGGCGGCCACGAACTTCAGCCCATCAAGCCAAGGCGACATTGAACATGCAAACCGAACATGCAAACGGCGCGCCAATTGTTTGAACCCTAAAGAAATTCGAGCAGGACCCATCAAAACATGCCGGCGGCGTTTTGACTTGCGGCAAGCCCCGAATTATTTGAAGGTCAAAATAACGGGTCGAAAGCCCGGCCGGGGCAAAAATCGCGATGCCGGTCGAGGTGCGGTCGCGGGGACGCCAGGCAGGTATGATTGCATCATGATCCTTGATTCCGAGACCAAGGCCGTCGAACTTCCGGAAGATCACGGCAACGAACTTCGGTTGTGGCTTCGCCTTTTGACCTGCACGACCCTGATCGAGGGCGAGGTCCGCAGCCGGCTGCGTGAGCGGTTTGATGTGACGCTGCCGCGCTTCGACCTGATGGCCCAGCTCGACAAGGTTCCTGACGGCATGACGCTGTCCGATGTCTCGAAGCGGATGATGGTCAGCAACGGCAATGTCACGGGCCTCGTCGAGCGCCTGGTCGAATCCGGCCATCTGGACCGGCGAACATCGGACACCGACCGGCGGGTCCAGGTGATACGGCTGACGAAAGCCGGCCGCGCCGAGTTTCGCAAGATGGCCGCCGAGCACGAGACCTGGATCGCCGATCTGTTTTCGGACCTTTCGCCGAAGGATGTCCGCGAATTGATGCGGCTGTTGGCCAGGACCAAGGCCTCCGCGCAGAAATCCGCGCAAAAAAGGACCTGAGGATCGTCGTGACCGGCATCGATTACGAGGCCGAATACAACAACCGGGCGCGGGTTCCGGAAAACCCCGCGCTGATCGCGGGCTGGGCGAGGGATGCGGCGGCCTATCGCGCGCAACACCCCCCGCGCTCGATTTCCTATGGTCCGGGCGCCCGTCATGTCATTGATTATTTTCCCGGCGACGACAAGGGCCCGATCGTCGTCTTCATCCACGGTGGTTACTGGCAGGCGCTGGATGGCTCCTCCTTCAGCCATCTCGCCCGCGGGCTGAACGCTCACGGCATCGGCGTCGCCATTCCAAGCTATGATCTCTGTCCCGATGTGACGATCGACCAGATCATAGGCGAGATGCGGATGGCGTCGCGTGAACTGGCGCGGCTCGGGCAGCCTCTGGTCATCAGCGGCCATTCCGCCGGCGGGCATCTGGCGGCCTGCCTGCTGGCGACCGATTGGCCGGCATTCGATGCCTCGCTGCCGGCAAGCCCTGTGATTGCCGCTTACGCGATTTCCGGGCTGTTCGATCTTAGACCGCTGATTAATACTTCGATCAACAAGGCGATGGGTCTCGACCAGGAAGCCGCCAGGGCCGCGAGCCCGTTGTTCTGGCAGGCGCCGGCGCACGGCAGTCTCGATGCGGTGGTGGGCGAGAACGAAAGCGCCGAGTTTTTCCGGCAGAGCCGAACCATCGTCGATCTCTGGGCAAAGGCCGGCGTCGCGACCCGGTTCGGCACGGTTCCCGGCGCCAACCACTTCACGGCGATCGCCCCGCTCGCCGAGGCGCATTCGCCTGTCGTGTTGCGCCTGAAGCAATTGGCGGGGCGGTAGAGCAAGATCGGCTCTGATTAGATCAGAACCGACGCTCTAGTCTTTTGTTTTGACGCGTTTTCCTAGCGCGAACCGGTATCCACTTCGCTTGAAAACGCTATGGAATTAAAAAAGTGTTGGATCGGGCGGATCTGGGCCCTTGCGCCCAATTGCTTTAAGTATAAAATGTTTAGGAATAAAGCGCTGCCGGGCGTCCTCGAACTTGGTCTCAAGCCTTTCATGCCGAAAGCAAGGGGCGTGGATATGTCAGGTACAGTTCAAACCAGTGGTCCAATACTTGGCCCAGCCCTTGGCCCATCGGGTCATGTTGACGATTTTACGCGGCGCAATCTGCCGCCGTTCGATCAATGGCCGGTCCTGCTTCTCGACCGGCCGGAGTTCCAATATCCCGAATACCTCAACGCCGCGGTCGAGCTGACCGACCGGATCGTGGAGAAAGGGTTCGGCGATCGTGTCGCGCTGATCGGCAACGGCCGCCAGCGTACCTACAAGGAGCTGGCGGACTGGTCGAACCGCCTCGCGCACGCCTTGGTGGAGAATTACGGCGTCAAGCCCGGCCATCGCGTTCTGATACGCTCGGGCAACAATCCGGCCCTGGTCGCTGCATGGCTTGCGGCAACCAAGGCAGGTGCCGTCGTCGTCAATACCATGCCGATGCTGCGTGCCGGCGAACTGGCCAAGATCATCGACAAGGCCGAAATCGCCCTCGCGCTGACGGACAGCCGCATCGCCGACGAACTGGTCGCCTGCGCGAAGACCAGCCGGTTTCTCAAGCAGGTCGTGAATTTTGACGGGACGTCAAACCATGATGCCGAGCTCGATCGGGTGGCGCTGGGCAAGCCGGTGCGGTTCGACGCGGTCAAGACCGGCCGGGACGATGTCGCGTTGCTGGGATTTACCTCCGGCACTACGGGCGAACCAAAGGCGACCATGCATTTTCACCGCGATCTCCTGATCATCGCCGATGGCTATGCCAGGGAGGTCCTCGACGTCACGCCGGACGATGTCTTCGTCGGGTCACCGCCGCTTGCCTTTACATTTGGGCTCGGTGGTCTCGCGATCTTTCCGTTGCGCTTCGGCGCCACCGCGACGCTGCTGGAAAACGCTTCCCCCAGCGAGATGGTCAAGATCATTGAAACCTACAAGGCCACGATTTGCTTTACCTCGCCGACCGCGTACCGGGCGATGATGACTGCCATGGACAACGGCGCTGATCTGTCATCATTGCGTCTTGCGGTTTCGGCCGGCGAAACCTTGCCCGCGCCGGTTTTCGAAAGCTGGACCCGCAAGACCGGCAAGACGATCCTCGACGGGATCGGCAGCACGGAAATGCTGCACATCTTCATTACCAACCGGGTGGGCGATGCCGCCGCCGGAACGACGGGGCGCCCGGTTTCCGGTTACGAGGCAAAGATCGTCGACGATGACATGAACGAATTGCCACCGGGCGCCGTGGGCAAACTTGCGGTTCGCGGCCCGACCGGGTGCCGCTATCTCGCGGATTCGCGGCAGTCGAACTATGTGCGCGATGGCTGGAATCTGACCGGCGATTCGTTCCTCCGCGACGAGAAGGGCCGCTTCTGTTTCGTGGCGCGATCGGACGACATGATCATCTCTTCCGGCTACAACATCGCGGGTCCCGAGATCGAGGCGGCGTTGCTGACGCATGCCGCTGTCGCCGAATGCGGCGTGGTCGGCGCGCCCGACGAGGCGCGCGGCATGATCGTCAAGGCCTACGTTGTTCTGGTTTCCGGCATCAGCGCCGACACCGCGCTGGCGAGCGAATTGCAGGACTTCGTCAAGCGCGAGATCGCGCCCTACAAATATCCGCGTGCTATCGAGTTCGTCACCCAACTGCCGAAGACCGAAACCGGCAAGCTGAAACGATTTGCGTTGCGGCAGATGGCGCAGGCCGGTGCTGCTTCGACGGGCATGGCCGCCGAATGAAGTGTGAAGGAGAACTGTCGGTGAGCATGCCCAAAGGGCCCACTCTGGCTGTCCTGCCGAAGACGAAGGACGAGACTTCGCCCGAAGACCCGCGGATCCTGCAACCCAGCGGCTGGCCGGCGCCCAGGGGATACGCCAATGGCATGACGGCCGAGGGCCGTCTGGTGGTGACGGGTGGCGTAATCGGCTGGGATCATCAGGGCCATTTGCCAGCGGATTTTGTCGGGCAGGTCCGTCAAACCCTGAGCAACATTTCAGCCATTCTCGCCGAAGGCGGTGCGCGACCCGAACACCTCGTTCGCCTGACCTGGTACGTCGTCGATATCGAGGAATATCTGGCCAGCCTGAAGATGCTTGGCCAAGTCTACCGCGAAATCTTCGGCACGCATTATCCCGCCATGGCGCTGGTCCAGGTCGTGCGTCTGGTTGAAAAGACCGCAAGGGTCGAGATCGAGGCCACCGCGGTCGTGCCACGCTGAAGCGACACGCGCCGCCGGCACGGGCAGGAGGTTTCGGTCAGCTCGCCTTGGCGTAGCCATCGTCTTCCGGAGAGTTCAGATACATTCCGGACATCGTGTCGACCCAGCACAGATGATCGTGAACTTTCTTCACCCCGGTCACATTCTCCGCGGCGACGATGGCGGCCTTCCGTGAGCGTTCCTCGGTGATGACGCCGCTGAGATGGACAATTCCGTCGCGCACGACGACGCTGAGGCCGAACGGACACCAATCCTGCTTCGCGAGGGTATCGATCACGCGGTTGCGAATGTGATCGTCGTCGGCGGTCGGATCGGGGAAGTCGCGGGCGAGGCTGGCTACGGCCTGCAACAGGTTGGCGCGCGTCACGATGCCGACGACCTTGTCGCCGCTCATCACCGGCAGACGCTTGACATTGTTCTTTTCCATCAGCGCCACGATCTCTTCAAGTGTGGTCTCTTCGTCGATGGTGAGGAGAGGTTCCGTCGTCATGATCTCGGCGACCTTGCGGCCGTGCTCGCGAACGAAATCGGTTGCCTCCTTGCCCGGACCCAGAATGAATTTCAGAAACTGGCCGCGCTTGCGCTGGGTGCCGATTTCACTGCGCCGAATGAAATCACCCTCCGAGATAATGCCGACGAGCTTGCCCGCGGCATCGACCACCGGAAGCCCGCTGACGTGCTTCTGCAGCATGGTGTTGGCGGCCTCAACGATCGTGGTGTCTGGCGTGACTGATAGGACCGGCCGGGTCATGATCTGATGGGCGCGCATGGGAACTCTCCGAAGGCTTGGAATTGAACCGATGCTTTGCAGATTAAGCCAGCTGCTCCGGCGCGATTTGACACAGGTCAAAGGCACTACGCGGCCGGGTTGATGCAGCTCAATGTCAGTCCGGGAATGCAGTGGTATACTGGTTTTTAACCGCAAAAGAGGAGGTCGTCATGCCAGAACTCTCTGAGCTTATTAGCCCTGTTATTGAGCCTTTGGCAGCCGATGCCGCGGCACGATTTACCAAAGCGAACAAGAATACGCTGGATTTCATGACGGGCGCGCAAAAGGTGATGTTCGAGGAAATGATGTTCGCCAGCAATGAGATGCTGGAGCGGGCGCGAACCGAGACGCACCTGTTGTCCGAATTCATCTCGAAAATGGCCGCATCGCATTCTGTCAAGGATCTGAAAACAATGGGCCAGGAATGCGCCCAGCACCAGATCGACTTCATCCGCCGTGACAGTGAGCGGCTTTTCAAGCATGGCGAGCGGATGCTTGAGACTACGTCGAAGCTGCTGGCCAACCAACCGCAAGCCTGATCGTCTTCGGGCTGTCATGGATTTGCGGTCCACTTGTTCGCCCGATGTGAAAGAGGCTGATTCCATGGCATCGATATCGAGCCTGCCAAAGGCTGAAGCGCCGCGGTTGCCGTGTCCCGCCCATGCCGCAGGTTACGGTGAAGACCACCGCACCATGGCGCCAGGCGAGTCTGGCGCCGGGCCGGAACCCGACACGAAGCCGCAGCAGCCTGAGCCCTATCCGGCCGACCGCGCGTTCCACGCCATGCTGGCGAACCTGACCGGCGGCGTTTCGCCGGTCGCCTTGTCGCTTGCCTATATTGATTGGGCCTCACATCTGGCTGCGGCCCCGCAGCGGCGAATCGAGATCACCCAGGATGCGCTGAGCAGTACGCGGCAGTTCTTTGAATCCGCCTCACACTTTTTTTCGCCCGGTCAGGGACCATGGTCGCAGATCAAGCCGGCGCCGCAGGACCGGCGCTTTGCCAAGCCGGAATGGGAAACCCCGCCGTTCAATCTGTTTGCCCAGGCCTTTCTGCTGAGCGAGCAGTGGTGGCACAAGGCGACCACAGGGGTGCGTGGCGTGGCGCCGCAAAACGAGGCGATCGTCGAGTTCTCGGTGCGGCAGTTGCTCGACATGTTCGCGCCGTCCAACTTTGCCGCCACCAATCCACAGGTGCTGCAGAAGGCGCTGCAGAGCGGCGGCGAGAATTTTGTCCTTGGCTGGCAGAACTGGCTCAACGATCTGCAATTGGTCTCCACCGGCAAGCCGCAGGGCGACAACGCGTTCGTGGTCGGCAAAACCGTGGCAATTTCGCGCGGCAAGGTCGTGTACCGCAACAAGCTCATCGAGCTGATCCAGTATTATCCGTCGACCGGCAAGGTGCATCCGGAGCCGATCCTGATCGTGCCGGCCTGGATCATGAAATACTACATTCTCGATTTGTCGCCGCATAATTCGCTGGTGAAGTTCCTGACCGATCAGGGCTTCACCGTGTTCATGATCTCCTGGCGCAATCCAGACGCCGCTGACCGCGATATCAGCTTTGACGACTATCGCACGCTTGGCGTGGAAGCCGCGGCCGCGTCGATCGGGGATATCATGCCCGGTCGTCAGATCCATGCGCTCGGCTATTGCCTGGGCGGGACACTGCTGTCGATCGCGGCTGCGAAAATGGGACGGAACGGCCCGTTTAAGACGATAACCTTGCTCGCGGCGCAAACCGATTTCACGGAAGCGGGCGAGCTGACCTTGTTTATCAATGAAAGCCAAGTCGCATTTCTCGAGGACATGATGTGGGAGCGCGGCATGCTCGAAACCCCGCAAATGGCGGGGGCCTTCCAGTTGCTGCGCTCGAACGACCTGATCTGGTCCCGGGTTGCGCATGACTATCTGATGGGAGAACGGGCGCCGCCCAGCGACCTGATGGCCTGGAACGCCGACGCCACGCGCCTGCCATACCGGATGCATTCGGAATATTTGCGCAAGCTATTTCTGCACAACGATCTCGCCGAGGGCCGCCATCTCGTCGAAGGCAAGCCGATTGCGCTATCGGATATCCATGCGCCGATGTTCGTGGTAGGCACCGTCCGCGACCATGTGGCGCCCTGGAAGTCCACCTACAAGATTAACTATCAGGTCGACGCCGACGTGACCTACCTCCTGACCAGCGGAGGCCACAATGCGGGCGTGGTGGCGCCGCCCGGCGAGGCGGGGCACAGCTATCAGGTGGGCACCAAGAAAGAGGATGGCCCCTATATCGGTCCTGATGAATGGCTAAAAGCGACGCCGCTTGTGGAGGGCTCGTGGTGGCCGGAATGGACGCGATGGCTGACCGCGAAATCCGGCGAGCCCTGCGAACCGCCGAAGATGGGCGTTGGGCCGGGCGACGGCCACAGTCTGCCCGATGCACCCGGCGACTACGTCCATCACTGAAGCGTTTTCAAGCGAAGCATGCCCTGATCAGAGCCGATCGCGACTAGATCCGGAACGGCTTCAACTCGGCGAGCTTTTGATAGGTCGCCGCCGCCGTACGTATCAGGCGTTTTTCGTGCCCGGGACCGAGAAATATTCGGAACACCCCGGCGCCGCCTTGTCCCAGCGTGGCCGCGAGCGACTGGCACCGCGCATCGTCGTTCAATTGCCCGAGAGACCTCTGCGCCTTGCGCAGCAACTTCAACGTTGCCTGCAACCTCGAAATCTCGCTCTCTGAAACCAGGTCCGCGACGGCTTCGATGGCATAGTTGAGCCTTTTGTTCAACAAACGCACCCGATGCCGCTTCTTGGTGCCGATTTCGCGCAGCCTGCGGCTTTTCTTGATCAGCTTTTCCCACCACTGCATCAGTTTGCGCGCGCCGTATTCGGAGACCGGGCAGGCGCGCTCGTTGGCAGCCTGCCTCCCCGTCTTCGTCGACCAGGAGCCTTTCTCGATCCAAAGCGAGATGCTCTTGATCAGCCGCTGATATTTGACGGAGCGAAGGGCGCGCGTCAGATGCCGCTGGGCCCCGGCGCGCTCCAGGCTCCATGATCGGTAGGCGGCCTGCGGACGCGGTTTGATCGCTTTCAGCCGTTCGATCGCGACGTCGAGATCCCGCACCGCGCCGAGATGAGCGTTCAGCCACTTTAATTCGTCCGCCAGCCGCGCCTGCTGCGGGCCGGCCACCATGGGCGAGAAGAAGGCGATGATTGTCCGCAACCGCGTCAACGCGATGCGCATTTCATGCAAGGCGCGAGCATCACCTCCGCATGTCGCCTCTTGATGCGCGGTCAAGTCTCTGAGATAGCGGCCGGCGGCGCTCCGAAACGCGGTGTCGCACCGCATGACGGCAGTGAGCGACGCCGGAGCAGGCCGCCGCGGTTGCGTTCGACGGCCGCGGGCGGTGGCCTCACTTGATGGTTTCGATGATACCGGCAACACCATGGGATCAGCGTGCCTCGTCGTAACCTGCTTGGCAACCGCCGGTGCAGCAAGCCTGCCCGCTTGTTCAGGAGGAGGGGACGGGCCGGGTGAAGCGAGGCAGGCATTGCTCCAGGGTTTGGCCCGGCGTTCCCGATGCGTCCACGACCGCCCAATCCATTTGGCCGATGTCATATTTCTCCTGAAATCCGGCAATCTCTGGCGTGGCATCGGAGGCATCGGCGTCGCGGCTACCGACCCGTCGCTGTCTGGTCGCAAGGTCCGTCACCAGGAAGAGTCCGGAAAACCGGACATTCAGCTTGCGCGCCAGTTCGCAGATCGCGTTGCGCTCCGCCACATCGGCAAAAACCGCGTCGACGATCACGGAATGGCCCTGGGCGAGAATTCGCGATGCGCGCCGCATGAGGGTTTGGTAGATCGTCTCGGTTACCTGCGGCCGGTAAGCACTTTCCGGCAGCCGGTCGGTTTCCCCGATCTGGAAGTGCTGTTTCCGCAGCACGTCCGTGCGCAGCACGACGGCGCCGGGCTGGGGCAGGACAACGGGGGCGAGCGCCCGCGCCAGCACGGATTTTCCGGTTCCGGACAGCCCGCCGACCGCGACGAGCGTCGGTGCGGAGGGATGGATCGTGCGTTGGGCAAGCTCGAAATAGGCCCGCGCCGACGGCATGATACCTGCGGTGTCGCGAGAATTCCGACCGATGCGGGCGAGCATCACATGGGCGCGGATCGCCGATCGCAGCGACAGAAACAGGGGAAGGGTCGCGAGCGCATCGAGATTGTCGAGCGATGCGATCGCAAGATATCGGTTGAGAAGGGCGTTGGCGGCGGCCGGCCGGTCGTAGCGGAGGAAATCCATGATCGCGAAAGCAAGATCGTAGAGCACGTCGATCGACGCGATCACGGGATCGAACTCGATCGCATCGAACAGCACGGGCTCTTGCCCGATCAGCACGATATTCGCCAGATGCAGGTCGCCATGGCAACGCCGCACATAACCCTGCCGACCGCGCTGCTCCAGCAATCCGCGCAGGCGGGAAAATGCGGAATGGGACGCGTGTTCGAGGTCATCGATCGCTCCAGCCATAAAGCAATTCGCTTCCCGGAACGCGGCGCTGTTGCCCTCGATGATGCCAGGGATCGAATGGATCCATGGCTCCGCCGCTGCGAGCGGAGCGCTGCGGTGCGAGGCTGCGATCGCTTCCGCAGTGGCGTCGACGAGGGCCGGATCGAGCGGACCGGCTTCGGCCAGATGATCGAGGGTTCGACGTTCGTCGAAGCGGGCCATTTCAATGGCGAATTCGACCGGCGCACCTGGCCCGTCGATCTCAAGCGATCCGTCGTGATTTTGCGTGATCGGTACGACGCGGTGATAGATTTGCGGCGCGAAGGGACGGTTGATCCTGATCTCTTCGTCGCAGGCGGCCTTTCGCTTCTCGAGTGTCGAATAATCGAGAAACGGGAAACGCACGGCGCGCTTGATCTTTAGGGCGCGTGCCCCCTCGAGAAAAACCGATGCCCCATGGGTATCGATCCGATGGACATCGGGATGCTTTGCGGGGTCGGTCAGAAAAGCGAACACGCGCTCCTGCGTGTCGGTTTCGGCCGGGATTGAAGTTGCCATGCGCCGGTCGATCTCAGGGTTTGAGGACCGCTGCACCGAGTAGTTGTCCGGTGCGCAGCTTTTTCAGGACATCGTTGGCTTCAGCCAGCGGGAACGCCGTCGTTTGGGTGCGGATTCCCGCGCGCGGCGCAACTTTTAGGAAATCCAGCCCATCCTGGCGCGTGAGATTGGCCACCGATACCAGTTGCCGCTCTTCCCAGAGCAGATTGTACGGAAAGCTCGGAATATCGCTCATGTGAATTCCCGCGCATACCACCCGCCCGCCCTTGCGCACCGCGCGCAGCGCCGCCGGCACCAATTCTCCGGCGGGGGCGTAGATGATCGCCGCGTCGAGCGGAACCTCGGGCCGTTGATCCGACGCGCCGGCCCATACGGCGCCCAACCGACGGGCGAAATCCTGCGCCGCGACGTCGCCGGATCGCGTGAAGGCGTAGACCGAGCGGCCCTGCCAGCGGGCGATCTGGGCGACGATATGCCCGGCCGCGCCGAAGCCGTAGATACCGAGCCGCGCGGCGTCCCCCGCCATTACCAGCGACCGCCAGCCGATCAGGCCCGCGCACAACAACGGCGCGATCGAAACATCGTCGCCGTCTTCGCCGAGCGGGAAGGCATAGCGGCTGTCGGCGATGGTGTGCGTGGCGAAGCCGCCGTCCCGCGTATAGCCGGTGAACAGCGGACGGTCGCAAAGGTTTTCCATGCCGTCCTTGCAGAAGCGGCAGACGCCGCAGGTGTATCCGAGCCAGGGGATTCCGACGCGGTCGCCGACCCGGTGGGTGGTGACGTTACCGCCCAGCAGGTCGACGCGGCCGACGATCTCGTGGCCGGGGATCACGGGATATTTGATGTCGGGCAGCTCGGCATCGACGACATGAAGGTCGGTCCGGCATACGCCGCATGCGCTTACCTTGACGCGAATTTGCCCTTCGCCGGGAACGGGGTCGGCGCGCTCCTGCATCTGCAGCGGCGCGCCCGGCGCCGGTAACACCATCGCACGCATGCACGCTTCTCCCGAAATAGGCGGTAACTTATCACATATGATCTCCGGCCGACTAATTCTTGACGTCGATCAAATGGAACACCGCGGGATCACCTATCAATTCTCGCGGTCTTGATGCAGGTCAACAAGCAACGCGTCCCAGCTCCTTAACTATCATCCAAGGAGAGCGCACATGGCGATCAAGGATATCCTTTTGCCGCTGGTCGGCGAACCCAATGCGGCGGCGATTGCCGCAATCGATAAATGCATGGCGGTGGCCGGCGATTTCGGTGCCCGGGTCACCGCGATGGCGGTCGAAGAGGACATTTTGGTCCGGCCGAAAGTGACGATCTCGTCCGATCTGGAAAATGCGGCGGAGGCCGCCGCGATACGCAGCGTATCGGACGCCCGCGGTCTGCTGAAGGCGTTCGACGCCGCGGCAAACCGTTTTGGCGTGCGCAACGAACAGCGGCTCAACCGGCTGGGTTCGGCGGATATTCCGGGGAATTTCGCGGAGTCTGCGCGGCTCGCGGATTTGTCGATGGTTCCGGTCAAATCGGATGGTGGCCAATCGGAGCAGATCGCAGAACGGCTGATATTTGAATCAGGCCGGCCGATTCTGATGTGTCCGGAGGAACGTGCACCGGAGTTGGCCGTCGCATTCGATCGGGTCATGATCGCGTGGGATCATACCGCGCCGGCCGCGCGAGCCGTCGCCGATGCGCTACCCCTGCTTCAGGACGCCGCCGAAGTGCGCATCGTGACGGCAACCGACGCCAAGACGCCGGCGGAACTGGAATCCGGGGCCGCTCTTGTGAACCATCTCGCAGAGCATGGCATCAAGGCGACGTTTGAAGCGATAAGAATAGATGGCAGCTCGGTCGGAAAGGTGTTCGAGGCCTATGTGAAGGCCAATGCAATCGACCTTCTGATCATGGGGGCGTACCGCCACTCCCGGCTGAACGAAATCGTGTGGGGCGGCGCGACCAAGACCGTCATCGGGCGGCCACCTTGCTGGGTCTTGATGTCGCGTTGAGGCAATCATCCGCTAAAGTGTGAACGGTTTGGCGACAAGCACGTGTGCCAAGCGCGTTAACCCCCTCAAAAACCCGGCCGGCCAGAACAACTGATGTCAACCTATCGCCTGAAAAATCTGCTTGCGCCCCGCTCGCTTGCGCTGGTCGGGGCAAGCCCGCGCCAGGGCTCCGTCGGGGGCTCTGTTCTCCGGAACATTCGCGACGCGAAATTCAAGGGTGAATTTGGCCTGGTGAATACGCATTATGCCGAAGTCGATGGCGTTGCCACGGTCGGCAGCCTGAGCCGATTATCGTTCGTGCCTGAACTCGTGGTGATCACCACACCGCCGGCAACGGTCGCCGGCCTCATCGAGGAGGCGGGGAAGCTCGGTAGCGCCGGCGCGGTGATTATCCCGGCCGGGCTTGGCCATGGGACGGGCTCGCCGGCGGAGGCTGCCGAACGCGCCGCGCGCAAATATGGGATGAGGCTGATTGGGCCCAATTGTCTCGGCATCCTTATGCCCGGCGTAAATCTCAACGCCAGTTTCTCCGCGCATATGCCGGTTGCGGGAAATCTGGCGCTGATCTCCCAGTCGGGTGCGATCGCCACCGGCATGGTCGATTGGGCCGCGCAGCGCGCGGTGGGCTTCTCCGGAATCATTTCCATCGGCGACCAGCTCGACGTCGATATCGCCGATCTGCTGGATTACTTCGCGCTGGACGGCAAGACGCGCGCCATCCTGCTTTATGTCGAAGCGATCAAGGACGCCAGCAAGTTCATGTCGGCAGCGCGCGCCGCCGCCAGGATCAAGCCGGTCGTCGTCGTCAAATCCGGCCGCATGGCGCAGGGGGCAAAGGCGGCGGCGACCCACACCGGCGCGTTGGCCGGTTCGGATGCGGTTTACGATGCCGCGTTCCGTCGCGCCGGGATCCTGCGGGTGTCGGATTTGCGCGAATTGTTCGACTGTGCCGAGACGTTGGGGCGCGTCGAGTCACCTCCGGGAAAGCGGCTCGCGATCCTGACCAACGGCGGCGGCATCGGCGTTCTCGCGATCGACCGGCTTTGCGAGTTGGGAGGAATCCCGGCGCCGATCACGCCGGCTACCCGCGAAAAGCTCAACGCGATCCTGCCGCCGACATGGTCCGGATCAAATCCCATCGATATCGTTGGCGATGCCGACGCGGCGCGGTATGCGGCGGTGCTCGAAGTCTTGCTGGCCGACCCGGGCAACGACGCGATCCTGGTCATGAATGTTCAGACCGCGATCGCCCCGGCTGACGCCATTGCCGCGACCGTGACCGGCATAGTCAAGAAGTACCGTGAGCAGCACCGCCGCTCTGCCAAGCCGGTGCTCGCGGTATGGGTCGGCGCCGACCATAAAACCGCCGACATGCTGAGCGACGCCGGGATTCCGAACTACCCCACCGAGGACGATGCGGTACGCGGCTTCATGCATCTGGTGCAGCACCGCGAGGTCGTGACGATACTGGCGCAGGTCCCGCCGGCCATGCCCAGCGAATTTGTACCCGATATCGAATCGGCCCGGAAAATCGTTGCCGCAGCGCTCGCCGATGGCCGCCAGTGGCTTGATCCGGTCGAGATCAAGCGGCTGCTTGAGGCCTACAAGATCGCGATGGTGCCGACGTTCGCGGCCGCCGATGCCGAGCAAGCGGTTGCTTACGCATCTACCCTGTTCGCGCAAGGCGCGACCGTGGTGCTCAAGATCATGTCGCGGGACATCGTTCACAAATCCGATGTCGGCGGCGTCGTGCTCAATCTCACAACCCCCGACGCGGTGCGCGCGGCGACGGCCGACATCATCGCGCGGGCGAAAGCGCTTCGCCCGGAGGCGCGGATCTCCGGCGTCATCGTCCAGGCGATGGTGGTGCGGCCCAAGGCGCGCGAATTGATTCTCGGCCTCGCGGATGATCCGACCTTTGGCACCGTCGTCGTGTTCGGCCGCGGCGGCACGGCGGTCGAAATCATCAATGACAGGGCGCTGGCGCTTCCGCCGCTCGATCTGCAACTGGCGCGCAGCCTGATCGAGCGCACCCGCGTGTCGCGGCTGCTGCGTGGCTACCGGGACGTGCCGGCGGTCAAGCAGGACGCCGTGGCGATGGTGCTGGTCGAGATCGCGCAGATGGCGGCCGATATTCCCGAAATCCGCGAGTTGGACATCAATCCGCTGCTGGCCGACGAGAACGGCGTCCTGGCGGTCGATGCGCGGGTCGCGGTCGGGCGCGTCGAGCGGAAGTTCGGCGGTTCGGGCCCGGCCAATTTCGCGGTCCGGCCGTATCCGTCGCAATGGCAACGGCATATCGAGGTCAAGGACGGCTGGCGGATCTTCGTACGTCCGATTCGTCCCGAGGACGAACCTTTGATCCATCTACTGTTGCAGCACGTCACCAGCGAGGATCTGCGGCTCCGCTTCTTTGCGCCAATGAAGGAGTTTACCCACGAATTCATCGCGCGGCTGACCCAGCTCGACTATGCCCGCGCGATGGCCTTTGTCGCCTTCGACGAAGCCACCAAGGAGATGGTCGGCGTGGTTCGGATCCACTCGGACTCGGTCTACGAGAGCGGTGAATACGCGATCCTGCTTCGATCCGATCTCAAGGGCAAGGGGCTCGGCTGGGCACTGATGCAGCTGATCATTGAATATGCCGGGTCCGAAGGTCTCAAAATGATCTCGGGCGACGTGCTTCAGGACAACACGGTCATGCTGGAAATGTGCCGCAGCCTCGGATTCCAGGTCAAGACCGATCCGGTCGATCCCGGCATTTGCGATGTGAAGCTTGTGCTTTGAACCTCATTCCGGGGCGCGCGCAACGCGAACCCGGAATCTCCAAGTTGTTTTGCTATTTCCTCATCCACCGAGATTCCCCGATGTGCAATTGCACATCTGAGGTTCGTTCGCTTCGCTCCCGCCCCGGAATGACATGCTCTAAAGATGCGATACCACCACGACACGGTAGGTGTGCGTCTTGTCGGCCTCTTTGATCGAAACATATTCGCCCAATACGAAACGTTCGTCCGCGAAGTGAACTCCGACCTCGTCCGGCATGCCGGCGTCGTAGTGGAAGGTCCAGCCGCCGCCCGGGCGGTGAACGAGCTGGCCAAGGGCGTCGTCCTGATCGGGTCGTAACCGCGCGATCCGGCAGGCCTCGCGATGTGCGCGCCACAGCCGCGCGTCGATCCGGTCATTGTTATCGAGCGGCGCGACGATGACATAGGCGAAGGCTGCATCGCCCTCGGGATGGCCGGGCTCGCGGGCGAGTTCAATGCGAATCTGGCGAAACTGCGCCGGGAGAGACGTGTTCAGGATCGGCTTGGGGTGGGTGCTTTGCATATCGATCAATCCATGTTGCGAGAACTTTCCGCCCAAGTCGTGGCCGCAGTCATTTTTGCTCTGCCTCGGTCGATTTGGCAGGTGCTGCGGCGGCGGCCGGCTTCTTCAGGCTTTTGATGATGATCGTGATCAGGGGATGATCAGCAAGGGAAGCACTCCGTTTAACGGATGGTGGATCATTCCGGACACATGCGACTGCAGCGCGCGGGCCTCGATCTGCAGGGCATCGACTGAGGCGCTGTGGATTTCGGTTGCGAGCTCGAGCTCGCGGCCGGCCGGCGGCCGCGCGGCGATTACAAACAGCAGCGCGGCGATCACGAAGTTGAGCGCGCCGAGAATGGCCGCGGCGGAGATCGCACTCCAGATCTGCACCAGCGCAAAATAGGCCGATAGCTCCAGCATCAACAGACCAAAAGCCGCGATCAGCGCGGCAAATGCCCTCAGGCCGAGGCCGACAAGCAGATGCCGCATCCTGATATCGGCGATGATCCGATCGGTGCGCCAGAGCACACGCAGATGTTTGAAGACGTTCTCGGTGTTCACTTCAGTGTCCCCTCAACATGAAGCCGACGACGATGCCCAGCGCGAAGGCCGAGGCGAGCGCAGCGATCGGCCGCTCCGAGATGATGTTTCCGACATGGTCTTCATGTTCGCTCAGGGTCTCGCCAAGATCGCCCAGCGCGGCCTTGATCTGGTCCGCGAG
>NZ_SSNA01000137.1 GCF_004799445.1 Bradyrhizobium sp. | reverse complement strand
AAGGCAACGCCAACGATATACTGGAAGCCGATCGGTCGGTTGCCTCCGGGCGCACCATGGATCAGATCGCCGCCGGCAAAGGCAACGCGCCAAAGCCGTTCATGACGGCGAAGTCCAAACGCGCCAGCGCCGATGCGGTGTGGCATTCCAACCGCAGCGATGTCGTCACACAGCCCGCCGCGCCCGCGAGCGCGCAAAAGGGCAGGAAAGTCGCGGCAATGCCGGATTTCGTCGCGCCCCAGCTTTGCACCTTGGTCGACCATCCGCCGAGTGGGGAGGGCTGGTGCCACGAGATCAAATTCGACGGCTACCGCGTGCAATTGCGGGTCGAGGGCGGCGAGGCCATGCTCAAGACTCGCAAGGGCCTGGACTGGACCGACAAGTTCGCGACAATCGCGAAACAGGCGAGCGCGCTGCCCGACGTGCTCATCGACGGCGAGATCGTTGCGCTCGACCATCATGGCGCGCCGGATTTTTCCACGCTGCAGGCGGCAATATCCGACGCCAAGACCGACAAGCTGGCGTTCTTTGCATTCGACCTGCTGTTCGCCGAGGGAATCGATCTTCGCGCGCTGCCGCTTTCCGAGCGCAAGGCGCAATTGAAGGCGTTGCTGGAAAGGCGGCCCAGGCGCAAAGCCGGATTGATCCGCTATGTCGAGCATTTCGAAGTCGACGGCGAGGCCATGATGGAGTCGGCGCGCAAGCTGTCGCTGGAGGGCATCGTCTCCAAGAAGCTCAATGCGCCCTACCGTTCCGGCCGCTCCGAGAACTGGACCAAGGCAAAATGCCGCGCCGGGCACGAGGTGGTGCTGGGTGGCTGGAAGACCACCAACGGCAAATTCCGCTCGCTGATGGCCGGCGTCTATCGCGGCGATCATCTGGCCTTTGTCGGGATGGTCGGCACCGGCTTCGGGCAGGATACGGTCAGGCGGATCATGCCGGCGCTGAAGGCCAAGGCCTCGGATCAGAACCCGTTCGGCGGCAAGGACGCGCCGCGCAAAACCCGCGACGTGCACTGGCTGAAGCCGGAACTCGTCGCTGAAATCGAATTTGCGGGCTTCACCGACGGTGGCAATATACGGCAGGCTGCGTTCAAGGGGTTGCGACAGGACAAACCCGCCGACGAGGTGAGGGCAGAGACGCCGACCATGCGCAAGATCGCCCAACCCGCCACGAAGGCTGGGACCAAGCTGAGCAAAGTGCGCGCCGGGTCTTCGGCGAACAAATCCGCCGAGGTGATGGGCGTCGTCATCTCAAAGCCCGACAAGGAGCTGTGGCCCGACGGCGGCGACGGCAAGGGCGTGACCAAACTCGATCTCGCCCGCTATTTCGAGGCGGTCGGCGGCTGGATGATAGGTCATCTGAAGGGCCGGCCTTGTTCGGTCGTGCGCGCGCCCGACGGCATCGGCGGCCAGACATTCTTCCAGCGCCACGCCATGCCCGGCACATCGGACCTGCTGGAACTGGTCAAGGTCTCCGGCGACCGCAAGCCCTATCTGCAGATCGACCGGGTCGAGGGGCTGGCGGCGGTGGCGCAGTCGGGCGGTCTCGAGCTGCATCCGTGGAATTGCGCACCGGATGCGCCGGATATACCGGGCCGGCTGGTGTTCGATCTCGATCCCGCTCCCGACGTCGCCTTTGCCGAGGTGATCGAGGCCGCCAAAGACATGCGGCAGCATCTCGACGCCCTTGGTCTTCAGAGCTTCTGCAAGACCACCGGCGGCAAGGGGCTGCACGTCGTCGTGCCGCTGGCGTATGGCGCAAGAGACAAGGTGAGCTGGAAAGAAGCCAAGGCGTTTGCGCAAGGCGTCTGCCAGTGGATGGCCAGTGAAAATCCCGAACAATATCTGCTCAACATGTCGAAGAAGCTGCGCAAGGGAAAGATCTTCCTGGATTATCTCCGCAACGATCGCTTGGCGACCGCGGTGGCGGTGCTGTCGCCCCGGGCGCGCGACGGCGCGACGGTTTCGATGCCGCTGACCTGGGCGCAGGCGCGCGGCGATCTCGACCCGAAACGCTTTACCGTCCGCACCGTGCCGGCGCTGCTCGCCAGGACCAAGGCGTGGCAAGGCTATGATGGCGCGGCGTCGTCGATAAAGGGAGCGATGAGGAAACTGGCGGAGAAATTATGATTTTTGCGCCACTCTGTCGTCGTTCCGGGGCACGACAAAAGCAAGCGAACCCGGAGCCACAATCACGATCGTGACTATGGATTCCGGGTCTGCGCCAATTGATGACTGCGGCTCAAAGCCTTCCGAGCAACAGCAGGATCAGCAAGATGACGATGACGAGCCCAAGGCCGCCGCCGCCATAATATCCGGTGCCGTAAAACGGTCCGCCGCCAATGCCGCTAAAGCCGCCCAGCAATGCGATAACAAGAATAATGAGAATGATCGTTCCGAGTGACATAAACCTCTCCTCCAGCCCGGCAGTCGGCACTGTTGCTCTGCCTTCGGCCGGGGAAACAAATTGGAACTCGGAAAGTTCCCGTGTTCCGGGGTGCCAACGCCGCGCCCTGTTTTTTTGAAGATGCGGAACTAGATGCAGTGACGTGGAAACAGGAATCCCAGCATGTCCGCACCTCTCGTCGTTTCGATTCCGCACAGTCTTGGCCGCGAAGAGGCAACCCGCCGTCTCAAGGCAGGGCTGTCCCGCGCGGCCGCCAGCATCCCGGTACTGAAGGTCGATGAGGAAAGATGGGAGGAAAGCCGCATGATCTTCCGCCTCCGTGCGCTCGGGCAGGCGGCGTCGGGTCACCTCGATGTGGCGGACGACCATGTCCGGCTGGAAGTGACGTTGCCCTGGCTGTTGCAGCGATTTGCGGAAGCGGCGCAGGTCGCGATCCGCAACCGGGGCCACCTGCTGCTGGGCAAACGAAGCTGACGCGATATTCCGCGTCGCAGCATAAAGGCTGTGAAGAAGAAAGAAAAAAGCAGCCGCAATGCCGCGTCAGCTTGTCGTTAACGAAATCGGACGACCATTGACGTCTGCGCGGAAGAAGGGAACCGGCATCGAGTCGGCACGACATCCGCCAGGCCGCTCGGCAGTCGATCCCGGGCGGCCTTTCATTTTCCGGGCGCCGCTTGGCCAAACGAAGCTGAACGATCGCGATCAGGCGAATTACTTACGTTGCCGCGCCGGCCTTGCAGCGCCGACATATCTCGCCTTCAGCACCGCGACAGGAAGCTGCTGGAACAGCGCGGAGAGAGGCACTTCCGCAGCCCCGGCTGTGCCGCCGATGCCTGCCACGGAATAGCCGTTGATATGAAGCGTGCCGTCGAAAAATTCCGCGCGGGGCCAGACCCGGCCGCCTTCCGACAGCGGGCCGAATTTTCTTGCCACGGCGGATATCACGGCGTGACGGCCATGGCGGCGCGCAAAGGCGATCACATGATCGCGGTGCGGTCCGCTGACCTCGAGCGGCTCGTAGTCGCCAAGCGCGAACGTTTCGGCATGCTCGGTCCGCAGTTTCAGCAGGTGCCGGGTCCAGGCCAGCTTGATATGGCCGTCCGGCCAGTGTTGGGCGAGGGCTTGCCAGTCGGGCCTCTCGGTCGAGGCCAGCACGGAGGCGCGTTCGGCAAAATCCACCGGCCGCCGGTTATCGGGATCGACCAGCGACAACTCCCAGAATTCGGTGCCCTGATAGAAGTCGGGTATGCCGGGCATCGTGGCCTTCAGGGTGATCTGACTGAGCGAATTCAGCGCACCCAGCAACGCGATTCGCTGCGCCAGATTTTCCAGAGACCCCAGGAACTCCGCGGCAACCGAAGGATCCAGGATTCGTGCGATGAAAGTTTGTACGCCCGCCTCGTAAGCCTCGTTGGGGTTCAGCCAGCTGGTTTCCTGCTTGGCCTCGCGCGCGGCCTTCACCGCATAGGCCTGCATCCGCTCCACCAGCGCGTCCCTGCGCTGGCCCAATGGCCATGCGCCGAGCAGCGCCTGATACAACATATACTCGCATGTCGCAGAGGGCGCGCGCATCGTGCCCTCGGTGACGAGGTGCGGCGCGTTGAGGATCTTCCAGCGGGCAACCGTGCTGGTCCATTCGCCCGGCAGCTCGGTCAGCGTCATCAGCCGGGCGCGGGCGTCTTCGCCGCGCTTGGTATCGTGCGTCGCGGTTGCCGTCATGCCATGCGGCCAATCCCGGGCGCGAATCCTCATGATCCGGTGAAAGGCTTCGATCGAAAGCGCCGACGCCGACGGTTCGCCGCCGACCTCGTTGAGCGCAAGCAGGCGGTGGACGCGGTAGAACGTCGTGTCCTCCAGCGATTTTGCCATCAGAGGGCCGGTAAACTGCTGCACCTTCAGGGCAAAGCGGCGCACGCGCGGCGTGCTGTGTGGCGCGCGGCCCGGCATGATCAGATCCATCGTCAGGGCATCGCGCAGAAAATCGAACAGGCCTTCGTCGGCGGCGAACCAGTCGGCGCGCGCCTTTTCGATTGTGTCCGAGATCAGTGCACGGTCATCGTCCGATGCGCCGGCCGGCGTGAGATAGGTTCGATAGATCGGAAGATGCAGCACATAAAGTTCCAGCGCCTGCCGCAGGCTGTCGGCGGAGAAGTCGCGCGTGGAGTAGTGGCCCGCGGCGATCCGCGCCAGCAGTCGGGCGAGAACCGTGAACTCGCTGGTCAGCAATGTCTCGAGAACCCGGCGTTTGGCGTCCTTCAGGACAGGCCCCAGCCCCGGGGCCATGTTGCTGATCTGCCGCCAGGTCTCGTCGAGCGGGTCGAGGCCCGCGCCGTCGATCAGCACCCGCGTGATGGTATTGAGCGCCTCGTAACCCGTAGTGCCCTGGACTCCCGCGAAGGGACGCAAGGTTTCGTGCTCACCGAGGATCTTCTCCACCACGACATAGAACGTCCCGGCGGTCTTGCCCTGCGCCGCCCGGACCAGCCGGTGCAGTCGCTGGAAATACTGGGCGGGATCGCTCAGGCCGTCGATGTGGTCGAGCCGCAGGCCCTGAAGCTTTCCCTCCGCGATCAGCTTTCTGATCAGGCGGTGAGCGGCGTTGAAGGTGCCAACGTCTTCCACCCGCAAGCCGGCGAGCGAATTGACGTCGAAAAACCGACGATAGTTGATGTCGCTGGAAGCAAGCCGCCAGTGACCGAGCTTGTAATGCTGGCGTTCGAGAAGATGATGCAGCACAAGGGTCTGCGCCGGACGATCCGGCCCGGCCCGATAGGCGGCGAGCCCGCGGGCGATCAATTCGGCGCTTCCGGCGATGTCCTTCAAAGCCGCCTTGAAGGCGGGCGCTTCCTTTCGATTGGGATGGCGCAATCCCTTGTAGCGCGAGGCGGGGTCGAGAATGTGTTTTCCGGCCGTGCTGCTCTCCGCGGCCGCTTCCTTGACAATCGTGTGCAGGATCTCGCCGTACCGTTCGGGCGCGATCGGCAGGCGGTGCTCGAAATACCAGGCCGAGAAGCTGCCTTCGCTGGCGTCATAGCGCAGTTCAATCTCGCCCTTTTCAAGTGCCTGGCCATAGGACGAACCGAGTATCGGCAATAGCACGCCGCCGCGCGCCCGGTAGGGCAACAGCTCCCAGTCAATGTCAAAGGACACCGCATGCGGCGAGGCCTCGCCCCATTCCAGCACGTCGAGCCACCATGGATTGTCGGCGAAATGCACGCCGACGTGATTGGGGACGAAGTCAAGAATGAGACCGAGGCCGTGCTGCCGCAGGGCTTCGCTCAGCCGCTCGAAACCGGCGTCGCCGCCGAGTTCCGGGTTGATGACGGTGTGGTTGACGACGTCGTAGCCGTGGCTCGAGCCCTTGCGCGCCTCCGTGAAGGGCGACGCATAGAGATGCGTGATGCCGAGTGCCTTCAAATAGGTCACGACGGCCGCGGCGGCGTCGAAATCGAAATCCCCGGTGAGTTGCAGGCGGTAGGTGGCAATCGGGACGACGGCACGCATCAGCGTGTCTCCACACGCCAGAACACCGACCAGGGCGTCATGACCTCACGGGGCGTACCGCCCCAGATCGGGATGCCCCGTGTTTCACCGGGCTGGCCGGTGGTCTCGCGGTTCGACAGGTTAGCGGTTAGCTCGAGCCTTGCGCCATCGCCCAGGCGCCAGCTCGCCGTCAGCATGCCGTTATCAGCCGCGTCCGCCTCGCCAAAGGCGGCATTCGCAAGCCGGGGAACGATCTCCTGCCGGCGTACCGCGAGAAGTTCCTGTACCAGCGCGAGCCGTTGGCGTTGCGCCGGGTGGTTGCGTGATTGCCAATCCAGCACCGCGGATTGAAATGTCGACTGCTCCAGCGGGTCAGGAACCTCATCGCCAAATTCCGCATAGGCCCAGGCGTATTCCCTGCGCCTCCCCTTGCGGACAGCCTCGGCGAGATCGCCCTTGAAATCGCAGAAGAACGGAAACGGTGCTTTCGAACCCCACTCTTCGCCCATGAACAGCATCGGTATATTGGGCGCGAGCAGGGTAATCGCCAGTGCCGCCTCGATCGCCTCAGGGCTCACATGGCTCTCAAGCCGGTCGCCGAGGGCGCGGTTTCCGATCTGGTCGTGGTTCTGCAGAAAGTTGACGAAGGCGGTGGGCGCAAGCGTGCCGCTCGGTTCGCCACGCGATTGGCCGCCGCGATGCGCGGAGGCCTCGCCCTGATAGATAAAGCCGGAGCACAATGCGCGGGCGACGTCGCGGAGCGGCGAGCGTTGATAATCGCAGTAGTAGCCTTGCGTCTCGCCGGTCAGCGCGACGTGCCAGGCGTGATGATAATCGTCGTTCCACTGCGCGCGGTATTGGCCGCGCGGCGGGTCTTGAACAGGATCCAGAACGCTGACGCGATTGTCGTCGTTTTCAAGCACCAGATGGATATGGCGCCCGGTCTCCGCGGCAAGGTTCCCTGCGGCGACGCTGAGATCGTGCAGCATGGAGATTTCACCGAGTTCGGTGATGCTGTGCACGGCATCGAGCCGCAGCCCGTCGAAGCGGAATTCGCGCAGCCAGTACAGCGCATTCTCGATGGCGAAGGCGCGCACCTGCGGGATCCGGTAGTCGATCGCGCTGCCCCAGGGGGTCTGCGCTTCCGTGAAGAAGTTCGGCGCATAGCGACCGAGGTAGTTACCCTCGGGGCCGAAATGATTGTAGACCACGTCGAGAAACACCATCAGCCCGCGCAGATGGGCTTCGTCGATCAGGGCTTTGAGATCCTCAGGCCGTCCATAGGCGCTGTCGGGCGCGTACCACAGCACGCCGTCATAGCCCCAATTGCGTGCGCCGGCGAAATCCGCGAGCGGCAGCAGCTCCAGCGCGGTGATGCCGGCCGCTGCCAGATGATCGAGCTTGTCGATCATGGCGCGGTAAGTGCCCTCCGGCGTGAAGGTGCCGACATGGGCCTCCAGCAGGACGGTTTCGCGCCAAGGCCGGCCGCGCCAGTCCGAGGCCCGCCACCGGAGGCTCGAATGGTCGATCACCTCGCTCGGACCGAAGACGTCGTCTGGCTGGAATGCCGAAGCCGGGTCGGGTACGTCGATCTCGTCGTCGATCCGGAATTTGTAGCGGGTGCCGGCCTTTAGGCCGGATATGTCGGCGGCAAACCAGCCATCCTCGCCGCGTCTCAGCGGATGAGGCCGATCCAGCAGCAGATCGACACGCTTGGCCGCCGGCGCCCATAAACGAAATGCTGCACCATCTGCCGTGAGCCTTGCACCGAATTGCCGCTCATTCATGTCGAACCCGAAAAGGCAAGCACCGAACGGGGAGGCGCTTTGGCCTCGCTTCCCGATGCGAAATCCGCGACCGTTTGTCTAACGTCGGCGGTGTTCAATAGTTGCTGCCAGCTCTTGTATTCCGGCATCTTCGGCAATGTGAACGTGATCTCTTCGGGCGCCGCGTTGAGGACGATGAACAGCGGGGGCTGTCCATGCTCGATCGGCCCCAGCACGTAGGCGAGAAACCGACCCTCCGGAAATTTCCAATCCTGCTCCTTCATCTCCTCGGCCGCTGGCGTCAGCCATAACACGCCGTAGGATCCATCGGCACGCCGTCCATCGAGCCAACGGCGGGCACGGATTTGCGGAAAGCGCCTGCGTATCTCGGTCATGTGGCCGACGAAGTCGGTGAGATTGTCGCCCTCGCGCTTGAGGCCCTCCCAGCCGACCCAGCCGATTTCGTTATCCTGGCAATAGGCGTTGTTGTTGCCATTCTGCGTGTTGCCGACTTCATCGCCGGCCAGAATCAGCGGCAGGCCCTGCGCGAGCAATAGACAGGCGAGCTGGTTTTTCCGCAGCTGGCGGCGCAGCGCCGCAATCGCCGGGTCGTCGGTCGGGCCTTCATGGCCGCAATTATTGCTGTGGTTGTCGTTGGCGCCGTCGCGGTTGTCTTCGCCATTGGCCTCGTTGTGCTTCACGTTGTAGCTGAATAAATCGGCAAGCGTGAAGCCGTCGTGCACGGTGATGTGGTTGACGCCGGCGCGAGGGCTGCGGCCGTCACGATTGAACAGGTCGGACGAGCCGGTCATGCGGCTTGAGACCTCGCCAATCAGGCTGCCTTCGCCACTCCAGTAACGGCGCATCGCGCTGCGGTAGCGGTCATTCCACTCCGACCATTGCGAGGGAAAGGCGCCGACCTGATAACCGCCCATGCCGAGGTCCCAGGGTTCGGCGACCAGCTTGACGGAGGCGAGCACCGGGTCCTGCCGGATGGCGGTGAGAAAGGCGCTGTTGCGGTCAAAGCCGTTGGGCCCACGCGCCAGCGTCGTTGCCAGATCGAACCGGAAGCCGTCGACGTGGCAGACCTCGACCCAGTAGCGCAGTGAATCCATCGCCATCTGCAGCACGCGCGGATGGGTGAGATTGACCGAGCTGCCGCAGCCGGTGAAATCGTCATAGAAGCGCGGATTGTCCGGCTTCAGCCAGTAATAGGAGGCGTTGTCGATGCCGCGGAACGACAGCGTCGGGCCCATATGGTTGCCCTCGGCGGTGTGGTTGTAGACGACATCGAGCATTACCTCGATGCCGGCATCATGCAGCCGCGCCACGGTGGTGCGAAAGGCGTCGAGCGGATTGTCCTGCGAATAGCGCGGCTCAGGAGCGAAGAACGATAGCGTATTGTAACCCCAGTAGTTCGACAGCTTCTTTTCAACCAGCGTGCGGTCGTCGACCAGGCCGTGGATCGGCAATAATTCGATGGTGGTGACGCCAAGGCGCTTGAGATGCTCGATCATCGCCGGCGAGGACAGGCCGCCATAGGTGCCGCGCAGGTTCGGCGGCACGTCCTCGCGTTTCTGCGTCAGGCCCTTGACATGGGCCTCATAGATGATGGTGTCTTCCCAGGGAATGTTGGGGCGCATTTCGCGGCGTCCCCAATTGAAGGTCTCGTCGACCACGACGGCTTTCGGCATGCCGCGCGCGTTGTCGCGCCGGTCGAACGAGAGGTCCTCGCGCGCGCTGCCGGTACGGTAGGCGAAATGGGCATCGCTCCATACCAGCCGCCCGGCAAGCCGCCGGGCGTAGGGATCCAGCAAAAGCTTGTTGGCGTTGAAGCGGTGGCCATGCTCGGGTTCGTAGGGTCCGTGAACGCGATAGCCATAGAACTGCCCGGGCGAAACGTCGTTCAGATAGCCGTGCCAGACGTCCTCGCTGCGTTCGGGTAATTCGATTCGCTCGAGTTCGCGGCGGCCTTGGCTGTCGAACAGACAGAGTTCTACTTTTTGCGCATTGGCGGAGAACAGCGCGAAATTGGTGCCCCGGCCGTCCCAGCTTGCACCGAGGCGTGAGGACGATCCGGCAGACAGTCGCATGCTTAGCCTTCCGGTACGAGAAAGATGGCGGCCAAAGGCGGGATGGTGAGGTTGAGTTCAGGCGCCAGGCCATCCAACGTCCGGACTTCGCCGACGTTCCCGACATTGCTGCCGCCGTAATGGGCGGAATCCGAGTTGAGAACCTCGCGCCATGCGCCGGCGAAGGGCACGCGGACGCGATAGTTGTAATATACATTGGGCGAAAAATTGGCGACGACGAGACAGTGCGCCCGCGCATCCCTGCCTTTGCGGATCCAGGCGAAAACGTTGCCATTCGCGTCGTCGGTCACGACCCATTCGAAACCGGATGGATCGCAATCGAGCTCGTGCAGCGATGGCAGCTCGCGATAAAGTTTGTTCAGATCGCGGATCAGGGACTGGACGCCGGCGTGCTTGTCCTGTTCGAGCAGATGCCAGTCGAGCGAGTGGTCGTGATTCCATTCACGCTCCTGGCCGAACTCGCAGCCCATGAACATCAGCTTCTTGCCGGGATGGCCGAACATGAAGGCGTAATAGACACGCAAGTTTGCAAAGCGTTGCCAGTCATCGCCTGGCATCCGTCCCAGAATCGAGCGCTTGCCGTGGACTACCTCATCATGCGACAGCGGCAGGATGAAATTCTCGGAAAACGCGTAGTGCAGGCCGAACAGGATGTCGCCGTGATGATATTTGCGGTGGATCGGATCCTTACTGATGTAATTCAGCGTGTCGTGCATCCAGCCCATATTCCATTTGTAACCAAAGCCCAGCCCGCCAAATTCGACCGGCCGCGATACGTGCGGCCACGCGGTCGACTCTTCCGCCGCCGTCGTGGCCTGCGGAAAGCGGGCGAAAACCTCGGTGTTGAAGCGGCGCAGGAAATCGATGGCATCGAGATTTTCCCGGCCACCATATTTGTTCGGGACCCAGCCGCCGGCGGGACGGCTATAGTCGAGATAGAGCATTGAGGCGACGGCATCGACGCGCAATCCGTCAATGCCGTAACGCTCCAGCCAGAACAGCGCGTTCGACACCAGGAAATTGACCACTTCCGTGCGGCCGTAATTGTAGACCAGCGTGCCCCAGTCGAGGTGCCGGCCCTGCAGCGGGCTGGCGTGTTCGTAGAGCGCGGTGCCGTCGAACTTGCCGAGGCCGTGCGGGTCGTCGGGAAAATGTCCGGGCACCCAGTCCAGCATCACGCCCAGACCTTCACGATGGCAGGCGTCGACCAGCGCGGAGAAATCCTCCGGGCCGCCGAACCGGCTGGTGGGCGCGTACAGGCCAGTCGGCTGGTACCCCCATGAGCCGTCGAATGGATGTTCACTGACCGGCAGAAATTCGACGTGGGTGAAGCCGAGATCCCTGACATAACGCGGGAGCTGCTCGGCGAGGTCGCGATAGCTCAGCCACTCGTTGTTGCCCTTGCGCCGCCAGGAGCCGAGGTGCACCTCATAGATCGACATCGGCGCGCTCAGCGCATTGACGTTGGAAGGGGCCGGCCGTGGCCGCGGCAGCTTTGCCTCGTCGAAAACGATGGAGGCGGTGTTCGGGCGCATTTCAGCGGCAAAGGCCAGCGGATCCGACTTCAGCGGCAAATGCTGGCCGTGCCCGCCGATGATATCGAATTTATAGCGGTCGCCCGGGATGGCATGGGGCACGAACAGCTCCCAATAACCAAGGCCGCGCACGCGCATCGGATGCCGCCGTGCATTCCAGAAATTGAAATCACCGACAACGCTGACCCGCTGCGCGTTGGGTGCGAGCACGACGAATGCAATCCCACCGACGCCTTCGAGCGTCATCGGATGCGCACCGAGCTTGTCGTAGAGCCGCTGATGGGTGCCTTCGCCGAGCAGATACAGGTCAAAATCCGTCAGCACCGGCGGAAAACGATAGGGGTCGTCGATGTCGACCACGGTCTCGCCGAAGCGGGCGCGAAACTGGTAGCGCCTGGATCCGTTGGGAAGCGCGCCGGCGAACAGCCCATCATCGTGAATGCGCGTCAGCGCCGCTGCTTCGCCAAGTTCGTCGACGGCGTCGACCCGGGAGGCCTCCGGCAGGAATGCGCGCACCACGGTCCTGTCGCCCTCGGCATGAGGGCCGAGGTACTGAAAGGGGTCGGAATGGCGGCCCTCCACGATCGCATAGGCCTCGGCGGAAAGCTTGGTCATGCGGCCTCGTTTTGACGATGAGACAAAATGCGAAGCACGCCGGTCAGCGGGACCCGCAGCCATTCGGGCCTTTGGGCCAATTCGTATTCGAGCTCGTTGAGCGTTTGTTCAAGCATGAAGAACTCGAGCATCTGGCCGGCGGCCTGGGGATCCGCCGGCCAGAGCGGCGAATTTGTCGTGACCTCACGATAGGCGGCAAGAAAAGCCGTAGTCGAGCGGTCGACCCATTCCGTCAGCGCCGCGGCAAGCCGGCCGTGCTCATCGGGTGCGAGATTGAGCGCGCGCCCCAGCGCCGCCGTCACCGAATAGTCGATCGACCGGATCAGGCCGGCGACGTCGCGCGCCGCGGGCGCCCTGCGCCGCCGCTCGTCAAGCGGTCGGCGGGGGTCGCCCTCGAAGCCAGTGATGAAGATATCGTCCTTGACGATCAGCATGCGGCCGAGATTGAAATCGCCGTGATGCCGGATGTTCAGGCCACTTGTATCAAGCGGAAGCAGCGCCTTCAGGCGATCAAGCAACGCCGCGCGTTGTGCCAGCGTCTGATCGACAAGCGGGCGATCGGCTTCGTTTATTTTATCTCGCTGCTGCTTCAGCGTATCGAAGAGGCGTTCCACGCGCGCGGCGGCCTCTTCGATCCAGCGCTGCACATCCGCAGGCCGGATCGGTTGAGGCGCAAAATCCTCCAATGCGGAACTCGAGGCGAGCGCGAGGTGCATCTCGGCGGCGCGTTTTCCCATTTGCGACATGTAGCGGAGATAAGGAACCTGCTCCTCGCTCTCGCCCGGATGTTCGCTAGCCGCCAGCACGCGCTGCTCGTCGACAAAGCGATCGAGATAGGCCGACGTCACGGCCCAGGCATCGCCCTGATTTTGAACGAGGGCATGAACGACTGCGATCGCGCTTCTGGTGTCGCCATCGACGAGTTCGACGCTGCCGAGCATTGCGGGGGTATTGGCAAAGTCTGCAACCTCGGTCAGAAACCGCCCGGTCTCGATCTCCGGATTGGCGCCGGACTCGAGTTTCCGGTAAATCTTCACGACGTAGTCATTATCCACCAGCGCGGCGCTGTTGAACTGGTCGGCTTCGATGGGTCGGATCTGTTCGGGCTGTTTGATCTGCCGGTCCGAGAATTTGCTGGTTGGCCTGAATTCAAGACGCATGCCGTTGTCTTCAATGTTCAGGGCCTCGCGGAGATTGCGTAGCAAAAGCGCGATGAAGATGGGATCGGTCGCGACATCCAGCAAGGTTCCTTCCCGCGCGCCCTGACGCACCGCCGCAAGCGCGTTGGGATTGTAGCGTTCGCGATCGAACCGCACCCACTCGATCTGCATCGGCAGGAGATACCGTGTCGTCACGCCACGCTGGACCGCTTCAAAGAATGCAAGCCATGGCCGATTGTCACCGATGTCGCAAAACGGGATGGCGGAGGTCAGGGTCGGATGAATGGCCGCCGCCGAACGCTCCGGATACCAGCGGGTGCGAGCCAGATGCCCGGGCAATACATCGCATTCGAATACAGTTCGGGTGCGGGCCAGCGAAACCCAGGTCGCGCCGAGCGGTACGACCAGAGTTTCGAATTCGGGCGCGATGCTCGGCGCGACATGCTCCGACTTGTCGCGTTCGCGGAGCTGAAACCAGTAGAATCCGTAGGGCGCCAGCGTGATCATATAAGGCAGCTCGCCGATCGCCGGGAAGCGGGTCCGGCCGAGCATTTCCAGGGGCACACGGTCCTTCCAGGCCGAAAGGTCGAGTTCGGTGGCCTGCGCCGATCGAGACAGGTTGGCGACACAGAGAATGACCTCATCGCCAAGCTGTCTTACGTAAGCGAGCACAGCGCGGTTGACCGGGCGGATAAACGTCATGCTGCCGCGGCCGAACGCCAATGTCGACTTGCGCACCGAAATCAGCCGCTTGGTTGCACTCAGCAATGACGACAGACTGCGCGACTGCGCCTCGACATTGACCGACTCATAGCCGTAGACCGAATCCATGATGATGGGGGCATATAGCCGAGCCGGATCGGCGCGGGAGAACCCGCCATTGCGGTCCGGCGTCCATTGCATCGGCGTGCGTACGCCGTTGCGGTCGCCGAGATAGATGTTGTCGCCCATACCGATTTCGTCGCCGTAATAGATGATCGGCGTGCCCGGGAACGACAAGAGCAGCGAGTTCATCAGTTCGATCTTGCGCCGGTCATTGTCCATCAGCGGCGCCAGACGCCGCCGAATGCCGAGATTGATGCGCGCCCGCGGGTCGTTGGCGTAGGTCGACCACAGATAGTCGCGCTCGACGTCCGTGACCATCTCGAGCGTCAGTTCGTCATGGTTGCGCAAGAACAGTGCCCACTGGCAATTGCTCGGGATGTCAGGCGTCTGGCGCAGGATGTCGGTGATGGGAAAGCGGTCCTCCTGGGCAATTGCCATGTAAATCCGCGGCATCAGCGGGAAATGGTAGGCCATTTGGCATTCATCGCCGCTGCCGAAATATTCCTGCACATCCTCCGGCCATTGATTGGCTTCGGCCAGCAGCACCTTGCCCTTGGCGTAGGCGTCAAGCTCGGCGCGCAGCCGCTTGATGATGGCGTGCGTCTCCGGCAGATTTTCGTTGTTGGTGCCGTCGCGCTCGCACAGATAGGGGATAGCGTCGAGACGGAAGCCGTCGACGCCGGTATCGAGCCAGCGCTTCATCACCTGGACGATCGCACTGACCACGCGCGGATTGTCGAAGTTCAGATCTGGCTGGTGCGAGAAGAAGCGATGCCAGTAGAATTGCCCGGCTTCGGGGTCCCAGGTCCAGTTGGATTTCTCGGTGTCGGTGAAGATGATCCGCGTGCCCGCATATTTCTGGTCGGTATCGCTCCAGACATACCAGTTGCGCGCGCTCGAATTCGGGTCGCTACGGCGGGCGCGCTTGAACCAGTCATGCTGGTCGGAGGTGTGATTGATGACGAGCTCGGTGATGACCCGCAAACCCCGCCGCTTGGCTTCGACGATGAAGCGGCGGAAGTCCTTCATGGTCCCGAAATCGGTATTGATGGCGCCGTAGTCGGCGATGTCGTAGCCGTCGTCCCGGCCGGGCGAGGGATAGAACGGCAGCAGCCACAGCACCGTCACCCCGAGGTCTTGCAGATAGTCGAGCTTCTCGGTCAGTCCGGCGAAATCGCCGATGCCGTCATTGTTGCTGTCGGCGAAGGCCTTGACGTGAAGCTGATAGATGATGGCGTCCTTGTACCAAAGCTCATCGCCGTCCAGCGCGGCCGCCGGCTGTTCCTTGGTATCGATGGATGACATCAGATTCATCATGGGGCCGCGCGCGTCTGACAGCGAAAGAGCAGGGCGGGATTATGGCGTTCTTCAAGCCGGATGGTAGCGCCGGGTGCGACGCTCTCGACAGTTTGAGCTGTTTTGTTCACGGTGATGCCGTTGCCATGGGAATGACGCCCCATTTCGATTGCGCGAAAGGAGACGCTGGGGACATATATAGAAAGCCGTTGGCCGGGCATTGGTTCCCGGGGAACGCCGGGGACGCCTGAGAGTTAAGCACGGCTATCCTCTTCCTGTATCTATAGAATTCACGACGGTTCCCTGCCGTTGTGTGCAAATGGCGTGCCGAATGGACCTTCTCATCCGAGCCAAAGACCTGGGTATCCAGACCGAATTTGTGGACGGTCAGGGTCACCGCCATGTGACGGACGCCGCGGCGTTGAGGATTATCCTCGATGCCCTGCCGCAGCGGACACCCTACCGGTTTCTCCGCGAGGCGGTGGTGATCCGGTCGGGTCTGCCGTCGCGAACCGAGCTCAATCAGGCTGCCACGTTCCCGCTGCGCTGGAAAATTGTTGCAGATCTTAAGGTTATCGCAGCGGGAGAGACTGGCGATCGGACCATCATCTGGCCAACCGATCTGCCGGAGGGGTCGTACCGGCTGCATCTGACCGACGCTTCCTCGTTTACGGAGGAGGCCCCCTTGATCGTCGCGCCGCCCGGGGCCTATCGAGGCGATTTCGAGCGGGGCTGGCTGATGGCGGTCCAGCTCTACGGCGTCCGCTCGGCGCGCAACTGGGGAATCGGCGACTTTACCGACCTTGAAGCGCTGATCGAATTGGCGGGCGATCTGGGAGCCGATGGCGTCGGGCTCAATCCCCTGCACGCTTTGTTCGATGACCGACCCGCCGATTGCAGTCCCTATTCGCCGAACAGCCGGCTGTTCCTGAATGCGCTGTATATCGATGTCGAAAAAATCCCCGGATTTCAGCCCGGCGAATCGGCCGGGAGCGCCGCCGCCCGGCTGAGGACCGGCGATATGGTCGACTACAAGGGCGTCGCCGAATTGAAATGGCGTGCGCTGCGTGCTGCCTTCGAGACATTCAGGGCGCGTCCTGCGGCCGACCGGAGCCGGGATTTCGACGCGTTTCGTGCCGAACGCGCGCCGCTGTTGTCGCGCTTCGCCTGCTTTGAGGTGCTGCGGCACAAATTCAACAAGCCCTGGTGGAAATGGCCGGAACAATGGCGGCAGCCCAATGAGGCCCAATGTGCCGGATTGCGTCGGGGACCGGACGCCGCCAAGGTTGAATTCATCGAATTCGTGCAATGGGCAGCGGACCGGCAATTGCGGTCCTGCCGGGATCTTGCCGGCAAACTCGGCATGAAGGTCGGTCTCTATCTCGATGTCGCGGTCGGCGTGCAATCCGACGGGTTCGATGCCTGGAACGAGCAGGCCGCCATTTCCCGCCATCTCGCCGTCGGCGCGCCGCCGGATCCGCTGAATCTGGCTGGCCAGAACTGGGGTCTTGCCGGCTTCAACGCCGCCGGCCTCGAATTGCAATCGTTCGAGCCCTATCGGGAAATGCTGCGGGCTTCGATGCGTTACGCCGGCGCGATCAGGCTCGATCATGTGCTGGGTCTGAAGCGGCTTTATCTGGTGCCGCACGGCTTTGCCGCCAGCAACGGCGCTTATGTGCAAATGCCGTTCGAGGCGCTGCTGGCGGCGACCGCGCAGCAAAGCGTGGCGCATCGATGCGTCGTCATCGGCGAGGATCTTGGCACGGTGCCGGAAGGCTTTCGCGAGAAAATGGCGGAGTGGGGAATCTGGTCTTATCAGGTGATGATGTTCGAGCGCGACGATCGCGGCGCATTTCGAGGCGTCGACCATTACACGCCGAATGCGCTCGTCACCTTCAACACCCACGATCTGTCGACCTATTCGGGCTGGCGCTCGTTCAGCGATCTCAAGCTGAAGCGGTCGCTCGGGATCGATCCCGGCGAGAGCGATGACGCCCGCTGGCATGCGCTGGCGATGTTGGGCGATTTGCTACGTCACCACGCCATCGACCGTCATGATCTGTACGCGGTCGTGGGCTTTCTGGCGAAAACCAAGTCCCGCCTGCTGGCGATCTCGCTGGAGGATCTGTTGGGCGTGATCGACCAGCCCAATATTCCCGGCACCGTGAACGAGCACCCGAACTGGCGGCAGCGGCTGCCGATTGCGATCGACGGGATTGGTGCTGTGATCGACGTTGCCGCGCTCAAGGTCGCAACCCGCGAGCGGACGCGCGCTATGGCCTGACGCGCGGCTTTTTGGCCGGTGAAGAATTTGTCCAGCAGAATAGAAGACTACGGACTGATCGGCGATTGCGAAACCGCGGCACTGGTCGGCCGCGATGGTTCGATCGACTGGCTGTGCTGGCCCGCGTTCGATTCCGACGCGTGTTTCGCGGCCCTGCTCGGCACGCGCGAGAATGGCCGATGGCTGATCGCGCCCGCGGAAGATGTCACGCAGTCTTCGCGCCGCTACTGGGACAATACGCTGATCCTGGAAACCCGCTTTGAGACCGCCAACGGCGCCGTCGCCGTGATCGATTTCATGCCGCCGCGCGGCGACGCCTCCGATATCGTCCGCTTGGTGCGCGGTGTCGCGGGCAAGGTGAAGCTGCGGATGGAGCTCGTGATCCGCTTCGGCTATGGCGCGGATACTCCCTGGGTCAAGCGCACCGAGGATGGCGCGCTGCTGGCGATTTGCGGGCAGGACATGACGGTGCTGCGAACACCGGTCGAGACGCGCGGCCAGGACATGACCACGGTAGCCGAGTTCGAAGTCAGCGAGGGCGAGGTCGTTCCCTTTGTGCTCACCTACGGACCCTCGCATCTGCCGCTGCCGAAGCCGATCAACCCCGCGCAGGCGTTGCAGGATACCGAGGGTTTCTGGACCGACTGGTGCAGCCGTTGCATCTACGAAGGCGAAAGCCGTGACCTCGTCATGCGCTCGCTGATCACGCTGAAGGCGCTCACCTATGCGCCGACCGGCGGCATCGTCGCCGCAGCCACGACATCGCTGCCGGAAAAGCTCGGTGGTGCCAGGAACTGGGACTACCGGTTCTGCTGGCTGCGGGACGCGACCTTCACGCTGCTGGCGCTGATGAACTCCGGTTATACCGAGGAAGCCTCGGCCTGGCACAATTGGCTGTTGCGCGCGGTGGCGGGCGGGCCGGCGAACATGCAGATCATGTACGGCATCATGGGCCAGCGCCGCTTGCTGGAGTGGGAGGTGGGCTGGCTGCCGGGCTACGAAGGCGCGCGACCTGTTCGGGTCGGCAACGCGGCCCATGCCCAGTTGCAGCTCGATGTCTACGGCGAGTTGATCGATGCGTTCCACCAGTCGCGCATGACCAAGTTGAAACTCGATGACGGGACCTGGGATCTCGAATGCACCGTGCTCGACCATTTGGCGGAAGTCTGGAACCAGCCGGACAGCAGCATCTGGGAGCGCCGTGGCGCGGCCAGGCATTACGTTTCGTCCAAGGTGATGACCTGGGTCGCGTTCGATCGCGGCATCAAGAGCGCCGAGAGGTTCGGCTTCAAGGCGCCGCTGGAAAAATGGCGCTCGTTGCGCGATACCATTCATCGTGAGGTCTGCGAGAAGGGCTTCGACGCCGCGCAGAACAGCTTTGTCGAATCCTATGGTTCGCAACTGCTCGATGCCAGCATCCTGCTGCTGCCATCGGTGGGCTTCCTCCCGGCGTCGGACCCGCGGGTTGCCGGCACGCTCGCCGCGATCGAGCGGCACATGATGCGGGACGGCTTCGTGCTGCGGCACGACCCGCGCGAAATTTCCGAGGAGCGGCAGCCGATCGAAGGCGCGTTTCTCGCCTGCACCTTCTGGCTCGCCGACGCCTTCGTGCTGGCCGGCGAGATCGACAAGGCGCAGGCGCTGTTCGATCGCGTCGTCGCCGTGGCCAACGATCTGGGTTTGCTGGCGGAGGAATTCGATTCCGGCGCGGGCCGTCAGACCGGCAACTTCCCGCAGGCGCTGACCCACATCGCGCTGATCAATACCTCGCATAACCTCTGCGGTGCCACGAAGCCGCTGGCGAAACCGGCGGTGCAGCGGTCGGAGTGAGCGCGAGGCGGCTAGCGACGACCGACGGGCTTCATTTGAAGGCCTTGATCGCCGCGTCGAAATTGACTTCCAGCGATTTGTCGTGATGCAGGATCGGCGGAATCTCGCGATCGATCTTGAGCAATTCGTAAACCGCCATCTGCGCGACCCGAACCGAATACTCGACCGTGAACACGACGTCCTCGGGAATTTCAACAAACTGGCTGACGAAGGCCAGATTCTTCGACGATTTCGGAACCGGCAACGGCCGGTCGGTCAGCGCACGCGGCATGAACATGCTGGTGATGTAAGGCAGGCGGCACGGAATGCAGATCGCCTTGGCGAATATCCTGCGGTCGAAATTGAGGTGACCGCAAAGCTCGTGGAGAATCTCGGCGCCAGTGCATTCCGACATCGGCTTGGCCACGAAATCGCCGATCCGGTCCGGGTGCAGGGCGTATCCCCAGAACACCTGAACGTCCGCGGGCTGATTGGCGAAATGCGGCTGATGCGCCAGCACCACCGACATCAACCATCTGGAATCCTTGAAGGTAACCTGGCCGCCGGTGCCAGCCTTGTTGCCGGAGAATGCCTCCATCCGGCCGAAAAAAGCGGCGTCCCTGAGCGTCACGGTAAACGATTCCCACCAGGATTCGGGAATGCTGCTGTTGAAAGCGGCGGGATTGCCAAACTCCGGACGGCCTTCGGCCAGTTTTTCCCACAGGGTCCAGCCGCCGCTCTCCTGCTTTGTCAGCTGCGCGGGAGCCCGCGTCATTGAACCGAAGCTCGATGCGTCGGTCATGGAGCCGTTCTGGAAGAAAACCAGGTCATCGGCGCTGATCGCAACGGACTCGGTCTCGCTCTTGCCGGCCCGCCTGATCTTGATCGCTCGGACGACAACCTTGCCAGCCTCGGACGCAAGATCGAAGTCGCTAACAACGCAGCCTTTCTGGAAATTCACGCCCTTGTCCGCAAGCCATGCCTGAAGCGGCCGAACCAGCGAGTCATATTGATTGAAGACCGTGCGTTTCACTCCCGCGAGCGTTTCAATGCGGGAGAATTCCTTGATGAATCTGTGCAGATAGCGCTTGAACTCGACCGCGCTGTGCCAGGGCTGAAAGGCAAAGGTCGTTGCCCACATATACCAGAATCTGGTCGTGAAGAATTCCGGCGAGAGCCAGTCGGTGATCGGGTCCGTACCCAGTTCCGGCTCACTCGCCATCATGAGCTTGAGGAGCTCCATCCGATCGGCCATCGAGAAACCCATCGAGGTCACGTCGACAACGGCGCGGTTGCGGTCGACCAGGCGCGCCTGGGAATGCGACTTCATCTTCTGGTTGAACTCGACCGTCTCGTCGAACACGGTCTTGCCCGGATTGACCAGGGACGGGATCGACTTGAACAATCCCCAGGTGCATTCATAATTGTCCGTCGTCAGCATCCGCCCACCGCGCAGGGTATAGCCATCTTCGGGGTTTCCTCCGCCATCGAGGCTTCCGCCCAGCACCGGCAAGGCTTCGTAAATCGTGATGTTGCCGCCCGGCAGGCCGCCATCCCGGATCATGAAAGCAGCCGCCGCCAGGGAGCCGATGCCACCTCCCACGAGGTATGCCTTTCTGTCTCCGATGGTCATGGCATGTTCCTTTCGAACGGCATTATGGGTTGGATCCCACCGTCGGGGCACTTGTGCTGCTGGAAGCTTGCGGCGACCTGCCCATGTCGTGCAGGGAGAGGACGCTGATATCTGCGTGTCTCGAATCGCTGGTCGTCGGGGAAGGCAGCCCGATGAGATGGCTGAGTGGTTCAGCCGCGATTAATTTCAACCATCGTTGGCGCGGTCGATCGTTGACATGGATCAATCACGATCCTTCGCGCGGAACACGAAACTGTTACGCGGGTAACCAATGAGTTGGTAAGAAGACGATCGTTTACCCCGCCTCGTTGTTCAGGATCATCTCAATCGCTCGTGCAAAACCGTCATCCTCGTTCGAGGCCGTGACATGGGTTGCCAGCTTCTTGACGTCGTCGGTGGCGTTGCCCATGGCGAAGGAGACGCCACTGGTGCGGAACATCGCCAGGTCGTTCTGCATGTCACCGATGGTGGCGACCGCATCCAGCGGGATGCCCAGGCGTCCGGCCATCGTCTGCACAAAGGTGCCCTTGTTGCAGCCCGGCGGGGTGACGTCGAGATAGTAACTCTGCGACCGCACCGCGGTCGCCTGCGCGCCCAGGGCTTGCTGCATGGCGGCTTCGCAGCGTTGCAGCAGTGCCGCATCGGCGCTGGCACCGACGATCTTGCAGGCCGATGCCAGATAGGGTGCAAAATCCGCGACGATGGTCGGATCGGCGCGGATCGCGCGCTTTTCATTTGGAACGTATTCGCCGTTGCCGTCGCGGGTGAGCCAGAGATCGCTGGTGAACAGCCAGATATCGACGCCGTATTCGTTGAGCACGTCCAGCGCGCGCTGCGTTGCGGGCGCCGGAATCAGGTGCTGCTCGATCGGCTTTAGCTGCGGATCGACGATGCAACTGCCGTTGAAAGCCCCGACCGGCAGCGTGATTTGCAACGGCTCGATCAGAAACCGCATGCCGATCGTCGGCCGGCTCGAGGTGATGGTGAAGCCGATGCCGGCCTCGTGCAGCCGCCGTACCGCAGCCTTGGCCCCGTCGGTCAGCGTCTTGTCCTTTGTCAGGAGCGTGCCGTCGACGTCGGAGACAACAAGGGCAATGCGGGTCATATGCGGTTCCTGGCGGGTCCACCGCGATCGGCGCGGCTGGTTTTCAGTTGGCGAACGACGTCTTCGACGATGCTCTCGACCGAAGCATCGATCGACACGATGACAGGGTTTTCGTCGCCAGCCGGCGGTTCCAGCGTCTTGAACTGGCTGTCCAACAGCCCCGGCGGCATGAAATGACCCTTGCGCCCGGCCAGCCGGTCCGCGATCAGGGCCGGCGTTCCGCAGAGGAAGACAATGCGGACGTCGCTTCGGCCATGCACCAACACGTCGCGATAGGCGCGCTTGAGCGCGGAGCAGGCGATCACGGCATGTCCGCCGCTCCGGCAGACCCTGTCGATCTCATCGGCGATCGCCTGCAGCCAGGGCCAGCGGTCCTCGTCGGTGAGGGGTTGGCCGGCGCTCATCTTGGCGACGTTGCGCGGCGGGTGAAACCGGTCGCCGTCCTCATACGCCCAGTTCAGCCGTTCGGCGAGCCTGGCCGCGATGGTGCTCTTGCCTGACCCGGATACCCCCATCACGATCAATGCGCATGGTGGCCCGCAAGCTTCGTCGTTCACGACGGTTCTCCGCCAAGCGCGGCACGATCCACCAGCAAGACCGTCTCGCCCGTGGAGCGCGCCCGCTTCGCCGGCAGGTTCTCGTCCGCGAACAGACGCGTCAAGATCGTGCGCTTCTCGGAGCCTGCGACTTCGAACAGCATTTCGCGGCAGGAGCCGAGCGCCGGCAAGGTCAGCGTGACCCGGGGCACGAACGGCTCGACATGGGCCTTGGGCACGCCGACCACCCAGCGTGTGGTCTCTTCGACGGCCGGATAATCCGGAAATAGCGATGCGGTATGGCCATCGGGCCCGACGCCCATCAGCACCACATCGAACAACGGCCGGGCGGGCTCAAGCTCGCGCGCGCCGTAGAAGGCTTGCAGCTCGTGCTCATAGCGGTGCGCGGATTCCTCGGGGCCAGCGGTGTCGGTCGGGATCGGGTGGATGTTGGCAGCCGGCGCATGGGAATCGAGAAAGATATCCCGCGCCACGCCCATGTTGTTGAGGGGATCGTTCGGGGCAACAAAGCGCTCGTCGCCGATGAACCAATGGACACGGTCCCAGGGGATCCGGCTGCGATAGCTGTCGGTCGCGAGCAACCGGTAGAGCTGTTTCGGGCTCGATCCGCCGGTCAGGCAAATCGCCGCCCGGCCACGGTTCGCGCCGATCCTTGCCAGCAGTCGCTCCGCGGCGGCGGCCGCAAGCGCAGCCGGATCGGCAACCCTGATAACCTTGCGTTGATTGTCATCGGCCATCGTCAGGTCAAATTCCGCCAGTTTCGGCCATCACGCTCGACCAGATCGTTGGCCTCTTCGGGCCCTTCGCTGCCGGGATCATAGATCTTCAGCCCCTTGGAGCCGGCCTTCTTCCAGGCATCCAGGAACGGCTGCACCGCCTGCCACCCGGCCTCCACGCTGTCGGCGCGCTGAAACAGGATGTTGTCGCCGATCATGCAGTCGTAGATCAGCGTCTCGTAACCGGTTGAGGGCTCGGCCCGGAAATAATCCTTGTAGCGAAATTTCATCTCGACGCCGTCGATCTCGATGGCGGGTCCGGGCACTTTGGTATTGAACTGCAGCGCAATGCCTTCGGTCGGCTCGGTGCTGATAATGAGAAAATTCTGCGACAACCGGTCCACGGGCGTGTCGCGGAACATGGCAAACGGCGCCTGCTTGAACTTGATCGCGATCTCCGTTCGTTTCACGCCGAGCGCCTTGCCGGTACGGAGATAAAACGGGACCCCGGCCCAGCGCCAGTTGTCGATCGTCAGCTTCAGCGCGGCGTAGGTCTCCGTGGTGCTGCCGGGGTTGACATCCTCGGTCTTGCGATAGTCCTCGATCTCGGTGTCGCCGACCTTGCCGGCGCGATATTGCCCGCGCACCGAATTGCGCAGGGCCTCTTCCTCGCTCTGGGTCTGGATCGCCGACAGCACCTCGGCTTTCTCCGACCGCACCGAATGGGCATCGAATTTCGCCGGCGGCTCCATCGCGACCAGCGACAGCAGCTGAAACAAATGATTCGGCACCATGTCGCGCAGCGCGCCGGTGGCGTCGTAGAAGCTGCCGCGGTGGCCGACGCCGAGCTTCTCGTCGACGGTAATCTGGATATGGTCGATGTGATTGCGATTCCAGATCGGCTCGAACATGCCGTTGGCGAAGCGCAGCACCAGGATATTCTGGACGGTTTCCTTGCCGAGGTAATGATCGATCCGGTAAATCTGGTGCTCTTCGACGAGCTTCAACAATTCGCTGTTCAGCGCTTTGGCCGACGCGAGATCGGTCCCGAATGGCTTTTCCACCACCAGCCGCCGCCACGCGCCGTTCTCGCTCAGCATGCCGGTGCGGCCGAGTTCCTGGCTGATCGGGAGGAAGGCGTTGGGTGGTGTCGCCAGATAGAACAGCCGGTTGCCGCCGGTCTTTCGTGCGGCCTCCAGTTTGTCGAGCTGTTCACGCATCTTATCGAACGACGCGGGGTCTTTCGGATCAGCCTCGATGCAGGTGATGCATCCGAGCAGGCGTTCGGCGATGGCCTCATCAACCTTGCGGGTGGCGAATTGGTGCAGGCCCTGCTTCAGGCTTGCGGTCAATTCCTCGCTCGACATGCCCTTGCGGGCGATGCCGACGATACAGAAATCGTCCGGCAGCAAGTCGTTTGCGGCGAGGTTGTAGAGTGCGGGGATCACCAGCCGGTGTGCGAGATCACCGGTGACGCCGAAGATCACGATGCTGCAGGAGTCGGGCTTTTTTTGTTTGGCTTGGGTAACCGTCATCTGTCTCAGGCCTTCGGACCGGGTTTTTTCGGCTCCCGGTGGCCGCCGAAACCGGCGCGCATCGCGGAGAGGATTTTTTCCGCGAAGGTATGCTCCTTGCGTGAGCGAAACCGCGCAAACAGCGCCGCGGTCAGCACCTCGGCAGGCACCGCTTCGTCGATCGCGGCGTTGACGGTCCAGCGGCCTTCGCCGGAATCTTCCACAAATCCCGAATAATTATCCAGCGTGTGATTATCCGCCAGCGCGGACGCCGTGAGGTCGAGCAACCAGGATGGGATCACGCTGCCGCGCCGCCACACCTCGGCGATATCGGCGATGTCGAGATCGAAGCGGTGCTCCGCCGGCAACGCCTCGATATTGGCATTCTTCAAAATGTCAAAACCCTCGGCATAGGCTTGCATCAGGCCATATTCGATGCCGTTGTGAACCATCTTGACGAAGTGTCCGGCGCCGACCGGACCGGCATGGATATAACCCTGCTCGATGCGCGGATCGCGTCCATCACGTCCGGCGGTACGCGGAATATCGCCGATCCCCGGCGCGAGCGCCGCGAAGATCGGATCCAGGCGATCGACCACCGCCTTGTCGCCGCCGATCATCATGCAATAGCCGCGGTCGATGCCCCAGACGCCGCCCGACGTGCCGACGTCGATATAATGGATGCCGCGATCCTTCAGGGCTTTGCCGCGGCGCACGTCGTCCTGCCAGAACGTGTTGCCGCCATCGATGATGACATCGCCACTCTCCATCAGTTTTGCCAGTGCATCGATCGTCGCCTCGGTGATCTTGCCGGCGGGGAGCATCACCCAGGCGGTGCGAGGTTTCTCGAGCTTCTTGACGAAATCTTCCAGTGCGCCCGAACTAACCGCGCCATCAGCCGCGATCGCAGCGACCGCCTTGGGATCCTTGTCGTAAACGACGGTCGTGTGTCCGTGCTTCATTAGCCGGCGGACGATATTGCCGCCCATCCGCCCCAAACCGATCATGCCGAGCTGCATTTTTGTAAATCCTTGGATTGGTTCAATTGACCTGGGGATTTTGCGTCGACATCACGGCAGCGGCGGTGAACTCGCTCTCCCATGGGGAGAGGGTTGGGATGAGGGGTACGCTCCAGCGAGGGACCGTAACCCCTCACCCGGATCGCCAAAGGCAGTCTGACCTCTCCCCACGGGAGAGGTCACCGAACCCCAACACCCTGCGTCCATCGTCATCAATTCAATTCTAGTTTAATGCATGCCTGATCGCGCTATCGAGCGCCTTCAGGCCGGTTTCGAGATCACCCTTGAGATGCACCCGCAGCGCGCGCCGGCCGCGCTCGGTTAGCACGTCGAAATCGCCGCGCGCCTGCGCCGCCTTGATCACGCCGAAGCTGGCCTTTTGGCCGGGCACGGCTAAATCCGCGGCGTCATCGGACGTGATCTGCAGGAAGACGCCGCTGTCGGGGCCGCCCTTATAGGCCTGCCCCGTGGAATGCAGGAAACGCGGACCGAATTCCGCGCAGGTCGCGACATGGCGCTTGTCGCGTACCGCAAGCCGCATGGCCTGCAGCGCGGCGATATGGGCGGCATCGCGCTCGATATAGGCAAGCAGTGCCACATAATCGTCGCTACCTGCGCGCGCCATGTGGGCTTTCAGCCACGAGCCGAGGTCGCCGTCGGCACCGGCCCTTCGCAAGTCGGCGGCATTTTTTTCGTCGGTATAGAGATCGGCCTCCGCTGACGACATCACCGGCTTTTCGGTGGGCAGCGCGCCGGATTTCTCGAACGCCGCGGTCAACTCGCGGGTCTTGATCTTGGCGGCCTCGACGTCCGGCTGGTTGAACGGGTTGATGCCGAGGATCGCACCGGCAACCGCGGTCGCCATCTCGAAGCGGAAGAATTCCTGGCCGATATGCGCGATTGATTTCATGACAATGCGCACTACCGGATGCCCGGCCTTTTCCAGCGCGGCGAGCTTGTCATCGTGCGGGGCGTCGCCTTTATCTTCGGTGCGCAGATCGATGAAGAACCGGTCGTTGCCGTAGAGCGCCGCATCGCCCAATGGTTCGCCTTCGATCGGGATCAACCCTTTGCCGTCCTTGCCGGTGGATTCGGCGATCAGCTGTTCGGCCCAGGCGCCGAAATCGGCTATTTTGCTGGACGACAGGATCGTCACCTTGTCGCGCCCTTCGAGGCCGGCCAGCCCCATGGCGAGGCCGAGCTGTACGCCGGGATTTTCGTGCGGCGGCACATCCGGTCCGCAGGAGCGCATCATCGAAAGCGTGTTTTTGATCAACGTGCGCACATCGATGCCGGCGGTCGCGGCCGGCACCAGCCCAAACGGCGACAGCACCGAATAGCGGCCACCGATCGAGGGATCGCCGTGGAAGATGCGCGCGAAGCCTTGCTTGGTCGCAACCTTCTCCAGCGAGGAGCCCGGGTCGGTCACCGCGATGAAACGATGGCCGGCCTTGTCGGCGCCGATCGTTTCGGAGACACGGGCGAAGAAGTAATCCTTCATCACGTTCGGCTCGGTGGTGCCGCCGGATTTGCTGGAGACGATGAAGACGGTATTGGCGAGATTGATCTTCGCCTGAAGGCTGCGGACCTGCGCCGGATCGGTCGAGTCCAGCACATGCAGTTTGGGAAAGCCCGGTTGCCTGGCATAGGTTTCGGCCAGCACTTCAGGCCCGAGGCTCGACCCGCCCATGCCGAGCACCACCGCATCGCTGAAGTTCTGCCCCTTCACGCGATGCGCGTAATCCTCGTAGTCGGCGACATCGGCAGCAGCCGGACTGTTCAGCCAGCCCAGCCATTTGTGCTCGTCCTCGCCGGTCCACACCGAATTGTCCTTCTGCCAGAGCCGCCGGATATTTGCCGACGCGCGCCATTTCTCGGTGCTCTTTTCGACGGCTTTCCCGAGGCTTGCGCCCAACGCCAGCTGTTGCCGGTCGATCCCGCCGCCGAGCACCGCCGCGCGCTTGTTGGCTACCGCCCCGTATAGCTTGTCGGCGGCATCCGCGAACAGCTTGACGCCGTCCTTGACCAGCTCGGCAGTGATCGCATCAAGCGAGATGCCGGACTTTTCGAGCTCGGCGAGGACGTGTTTGGCGTCCTCGACATTTTCCTCAAGGCTGTCGCGCGGCGTGCCGTGATCGCGGAAGGCGTCGAGCGTCGTCGGCGGCACGGTGTTGACCGTGTTGGGACCGATCAGCTCCTCGACATAGAGCACATCGCTATAGTCCTTGTTCTTGGTGCCGGTCGAAGCCCACAGCAACCGCTGCGGTTTTGCGCCTTTGGCCGCGAGCCGGTCCCACCTCGGGCCGGAAAACAGGCGCTTGTATTCCTGATAGGCGAGTTTTGCATTCGCGACCGCGACCTTGCCCTTCAGCGCGGCCAGCCGTTCCTTCTCGCTGGGGTCGTTGGCGCGCGCGATCCTTTCATCGAGCTGCTTGTCGACCGCGCTGTCGATGCGGCTGACGAAGAAGCTGGCGACGCTGGCGACATGGGAGGGATCGCCGCCGCCGGCGACATAGTTCTCCAGGCCGGAGAGATAGGCGTCGGCTACTTCGACGTAGACCTTCTGCGAGAACAACAACGTGATGTTGATGCTGATGCCTTCGCCGATCAGGTGTTCGATCGCGGGCAGGCCTTCCGGCGTCGCGGGTACCTTGACCATCAGGTTGTCGCGATGAACGGCCTTCCAGAGCCGTTCGGCCTCGGCGATGGTGCCTTTGGTGTCCATCGCCAGATACGGCGATACTTCGAGACTGACGAATCCGTCTTCGCCCTTCAAATGATCGTAAACCGGGCGCAGCACGTCGGCGGCGTGCTGGATGTCTTCGACCGCCAAATGTTCGAAAAGCTCGGCTACCGGACGATCGCCGTTTTTTAAGGCATGGCCGATCGCGCCGTCATATTCGTCCGAACTGCCGATCGCCTTCTCGAAGATCGACGGATTCGAGGTCACGCCCTTGACGCCGTCGGTATCGATCAGCTTCTTCAGGTCGCCCTTGGCGACAAAGCCGCGGGCCAGGAAATCCAGCCAGACCGCCTGGCCGTGGTTTTCTAGTGCTTTGACGGGATTCATGATGCCCTGTTTCTGTTCGAGCGGGTCTGTTGTCGGCTTGACCGCAACCTTCTCTGCCGGGACGCCGGATTGTCAACAAATAGACGGTTCTGATGGCGGGAATATGCGTATCCGAACAGGATAACGCCACTGCCGACATATCGATCCCCTCGGAATACGCCAGTCCAGTGGGCCCCCGGCGATGTGAAGGGCAGGGCTTGAGGTCCCGCCTCCTCATGCGGGGATCGAGAATGTGCATGCCTGGCCTGCCTGGCATGGCGAACGCCTTCCGAGCGGCCCGTCCAGCTGCTATCGTCCAACCATAAAAAAGAATAGTCGCAGGGGAGGATACTTCAATGACGTCGGGAATCGTTCGCGCCACCAGCCGCCGCCGTTTTCTGCAATATCTCGCCGGAAGCCCGCTGCTGGCATCCGGCGCGCTGGCAGCCTACGGCATGGAAGCCCCGTCCAAATTGCCCGATCCGATGATATGGGCGCCGCCGGGTAGCGACGATTTGATCGGTCGTCCAAAGGACGCCATCAACGTGTTCGACTTCGAACCGGTGGCCCGCAAGAACGTGCCGCCGGCGCATTTCGGCTACATGGCGTCCGGCATCGACGACGAGGTCACGCTGCGCGCCAATCGCGAGGATTTTCTCAAATTCCAGCTGATGCCCCATCGTCTCAATGACGTCTCCAAGGTCGACACCAGCATCGAGCTTTTCGGCACGAAATATGATTCGCCGATCTTCGTATGTCCGACCGGCGCCAACCAGTTCTTTCACCCCGACGGCGAGCTTGCCGTGGCCAGAGCCGCGCGCACCGGCAATCATCTGCAAATGCTGTCGACATCCTCGAATTTTTCCGTGGAGGACGTCACCAAGGCGCGCGGCGCGCCGGTCTGGTTCCAGCTCTATGCATCGCCGAGTTGGGAGGTCGCGCAGGCGCTGGTCAAGCGCGCCGACGGCGCCGGCTGTCCGGTCCTGATGGTGACGGTCGATCGTATCGCGGGCCGCAACCAGGAAACCCTGTTCCGTCTGATGCGGACCGACACACGCGAATGTTCCTCATGTCACGACCGAAGCAGTTTTGCCGCGCGGGCGGCCCGCCGGCACAATTATGACGGCATCGACCTCACCGGTATCAAGGGCGGCGGTGAGTCCTCCAATCTTAACTGGGATACCGTCAAGCGCATGCGCGACGTTACCCGCATGAAGATCATGCTCAAGGGCATCATCACGGCCGAGGACGCCGAACTGGCCGCGCAGAACGGGATCGACGGCATTCTCGTTTCCAATCATGGCGGCCGCGGCGAGGACAATGGCCGCTCCACCATCGACGCGCTGCCGGAGATCATCGCGGCGGTGAAGGGGCGCATGCCCGTCATCGTCGACAGCGGATTCCGCCGCGGCACCGACGCCGTCAAGGCGCTGGCGATGGGCGCGCAGGCGGTCGGTGTCGGCCGGCCCTATCTGTGGGGGCTGGGGGCTTTCGGCCAGGAGGGCGTGGAGCGGGTGCTCGAAATCGTCCGTACCGAGACGCGGGCGGCCATGCAGCAATGCGGCGCGCGCTCGGTGAAGGAGCTCAATGCGAGCTTCGTGCGCCGCGCGAGCTAGCCAAGGCGTTCTGGACGAACTGGAACCGGATTGCGTTCGCGCCGTTCATCGTGCCGGCACCAATGTCCGGCAACCGTCCGCCGCAGCTAGATTGGCTGGCGATCGATTTCGGTGGCGTGCCACACCGATCGCCGCCGACGCTTAAGGCAAGGAATCCCTAAATGAATCAGGACTTGCAGCGAAGCAAGGTTCCGGAAGTCACGCTGGTGTTCTGGTGCATCAAGATACTTGCGACGACCCTCGGGGAGACCGGTGGCGATGCGGTGTCGATGTCGATGGACCTCGGCTATGCGCTCTCTAGCTTGATCTTTATCGGCATTTTTGTGGTCGCCGTCGTCGCGCAGATTTCCACCAAAGCCTTTCATCCGCTGCTGTACTGGCTCGTTGTCATCGCCACCACGACCGCGGGCACGACGATAGCCGACTTCGCGGACCGCTCGCTCGGCATCGGTTATCCCGGAGGCGCCTCGGCTCTCTTCGTGCTTCTGATGGCGTCCCTGGCGGTGTGGTACTGGTCGGCCGGGTCGATTTCGGTCAGCACCATCGTCTCGCCCAAGATCGAAACGTTCTATTGGGTGGCGATCCTGTTTTCGCAGACGCTCGGCACCGCGCTCGGCGACTGGATGGCGGACACCAACGGGCTCGGCTACGAAGGCGGCGCGCTGGTTTTCACGGCGGGGCTCGCGGTGATCGCGGCGGCCTACTTCTGGACCGGCATCTCAAGAACGCTGCTGTTCTGGGGCGCTTTCATCCTGACGCGGCCGCTGGGCGCCACGCTCGGCGACCTTCTCGACAAGCCGCTCGAGGATGGCGGTCTTGCCATCAGCAGGTTTTATGCAACCGCCATTCTCGCCGCGGTCATCCTTGCCTGTGTTGTGTTTCTGCCCCAGCGGGCCGGCTCCCATGCAGAAAACGCGGATGCGGCGCGTTCCTGATCGCGGCAAACGGCCGGAAGACAGCTGGGCTAGCGCAGACTGGCGTTGATCTTGTCCAGCGCCGGGGTGCCGGGGCAGAGGTCCTTGGCCTCGAGCGTATTGAGCGGCGTTTCCACGGTGTTGAGATGGGTGTGGAGGTCGTCCGCGTCCGGATCGACGTAGAGCAGGCCGGTGACGATCTGGCCCTTGGCGGCATGCTTTGTCAGGAATGACATCGCGCCGACCCGGTCATGCGCGTCGTAATCCGCATCGATCTTGCGCAGCGCGATCTTGCTGCCGTCATGCTGCTCGACGACCTGCACCGTACCCGGCGCGTAATCCACCGAGATCGGCTCACGCCCGGTGATGACGTCGAGGCGGTTCACCGCATCGTTGTGCTCGCGCACATAGTCGAAGCTCTTGGTCGAACCGGCATGGTTGTTGAAGGCGACGCAGGGGCTGATGACGTCGATGAACGCCGCGCCCTTGTGCTCGATCGCGGCCGCGATCAGCGGCACCAGCTGGGTCTTGTCGCCGGAGAAGCTGCGCGCCACGAAGCTCGCGCCGAGCTGAAGCGCGATCGCCACCAGGTCGACGGCGTTGTCGGTGTTCATCACGCCCTTCTTCGACTTCGATCCGCGGTCGGCGGTGGCCGAGAACTGGCCCTTGGTCAGGCCGTAAACGCCGTTGTTCTCGACGATGTAGGTCATGTTGACGCCGCGCCGGATCGAATGCGCGAACTGGCCGAAGCCGATCGACGCGGAGTCGCCGTCGCCGGAGACGCCGAGATAGATCAGGTCGCGGTTGGCGAGATTGGCGCCGGTCAAGACCGACGGCATGCGGCCATGCACCGAATTGAAGCCGTGCGAATTGCCGAGGAAGTAGTCCGGGGTTTTCGAGGAGCAGCCGATGCCGGAAATCTTGGCGACGCGGTGCGGCTCGATCGAGAGTTCGTAACAGGCCTCGATGATCGACGCGGTGATCGAGTCATGGCCGCAGCCGGCGCACAGCGTCGAAATCTTGCCCTCGTAATCCCGGTGCGTGTAGCCGAGGCCGTTCTTGGGCAGTCCCGGATGATGGAATTTCGGCTTGGCGATATAGGTCATGACTTTACCTTGCGCAGCGGGGTGACCTGGAGCTGGTCCTGGTGGTCGCCGATGGCGCCGGCGATGAAGCGCGCGGTGATCGGCGTGCCGTCATAGTGGCGGATCGGAACCAGCCGTACCGGATCGATGCCGTTCTCGTTGACAATCAGCGAGCGAAGCTGCGCATCGCGGTTCTGCTCGACCACGTAGACGAAATCGTGGTCGGCGATGAAGCTGGCGACGCTGGAATGGAACGGGAAGGCGCGAATCCGCAGCCGGTCGAGCTGATGTCCGCGCGCCTCCAAAAGCTGGATCGCTTCATCCATCGCCGGAGCAGTCGAACCGAAATAGATCACGCCGTATTTGGTGGGCTTGGCGGCGTTGGCCTGCAGCGGCCGCGGCACCATGTCCTGGGCGGTCTCGAATTTGCGCACCAGCCGCTGCATGTTGTCGGCATAGACCGAACCTTCCTCGGAGTAGCGCGCGTAACGGTCGCGCGAGGTACCGCGGGTGAAAAACGAACCCTTGGTCGGATGGGTGCCGGGATAGGTGCGGTAGGGGATGCCATCGCCGTCGACATCGAGATAGCGGCCGAAGTCGCGGCCGTCCTCCAGCATCTCCGCCGTCATCACCTTGCCGCGGTCGTATTGCCGGGCGTCGTCCCATTTCAACGGGCGGCAGAGCCGGTGGTTCATGCCGATATCGAGATCGAGCATGACGAAAATCGTGGTCTGCAGCCGTTCGGCAAGGTCGAAGGCCTGGGCGGCGAATTCGAACGCTTCCGCCGGATCCTCCGGAAACAGCAGCACATGCTTGGTGTCGCCATGGGAGGCATAGGCGCAGGCGAGGATGTCGCATTGCTGGGTGCGGGTCGGCATGCCGGTCGAGGGGCCGGCGCGCTGCACGTTCATGATCACGGCCGGGATCTCGGCGAAGTAGGAAAGCCCGATGAATTCCTGCATCAGCGAGATGCCGGGGCCGGAGGTGGCGGTGAAGGCGCGCGCACCGTTCCATGACGCGCCGATCACGATGCCGATCGAGGCCAGTTCGTCCTCGCCCTGCACGATGGCGTATTTGGCGTTGCCGGTTTCGGGATCGTGGCGCAGCTTCTTGCAATGGCTGCCGAAGGCGTCGGCGAGCGAAGATGACGGCGTAATGGGATACCACGCGCACACCGTGGCGCCGCCATAGACCGCTCCCAACGCCGCCGCGTTGTTGCCCTCGATGAAGATGCGGTCGCCGACCTTGTCGGCCTTCTTGACGCGCAGGCCGATCGGGCATTTGAGGTTCTGCAGCGCCCAGTCGCGGCCGAGATGCAGCGCGTGGATATTCGGCGACAGCAGCTTTTCCTTGCCCTTGTATTGTTCGGCGATCAGCTGCTCGATCAGCTTCGGGTCCATGTCGAGCAGCGCGCACAGCGCGCCGAGATAGATGATGTTCTTGAAAAGCTGGCGCTGACGTGGGTCAGTATAGGTGGAATTGGTGATCGCGGTCAGCGGCACGCCGATCACGGTGATGTCGGTGCGGAACTTCGACGACGGCATCGGCTTGGTCGAGTCGTAGAACAGGTAGCCGCCGGGCTCGATCGAGGCGAGATCCTTGTCCCAGGTCTGCGGATTCATCGCCACCATCATGTCGACGCCGCCGCGCGCTCCGAGATGGCCGGCTTCGGTCACCCGCACCTCATACCAGGTGGGCAGCCCCTGAATGTTGGACGGGAAGATGTTGCGCGGGCTAACCGGTACGCCATGGCGCAGGATCGAACGGGCGAACAGCTCGTTGGCGCTCGCCGAACCCGATCCATTGACGTTGGCGAAGCGAACGACGAAGTCGTTTACGCTGCTGATCGGGCTTTGGACGGGCATGATGTACCTGCGTGGGTCATGTCGATGAGGTATTTCTGCATGTCCCAAGCGCCGGTGGGACAGCGTTCGGCGCACAGCCCGCAATGCAGGCAGACGTCTTCGTCCTTGACCATCACCCGCCCGGTCTTGAGGCCGTCGGCGACATAGAGGTCCTGGTCCGGATGCGGCGACGGCGCCTTCAGCCGCTGGCGCAGATCGGCTTCCTCGCCATTCTGCGTAAAGGTAATGCAATCCATCGGGCAGATATCGACGCAGGCGTCGCACTCGATGCACAGCGGCGCAGTAAACACCGTCTGGATATCGCAGTTCAGGCAGCGCCGCGCCTCGCCGAGCGCGAGCTTGAGGTCGTAGCCGAGTTCGACCTCCGCGCGGATATCCTTCAGCGCCACGACCTTGTCGCGGTGCGGCACCTTGAAGCGCTTGTCCTCGGTGGGGTCGTTGTCATAGCTCCATTCGTGGATGCCCATCTTCTGCGACGAGATCTGCACTTCCGGAAGCGGCCGCTCGGTAATGTCCTCGCCCGAGATCAGCTTGTGGATCGAGAGCGCCGCGTCGTGACCGTGCGCCACCGCCCAGATGATGTTCTTCGGGCCGAACGCGGCGTCGCCGCCGAAGAACACCTTCGGATTGGTCGACCCCATGGTCTTGGCATCGACCTTGGGCATGTTCCATTGGTCGAATTCGACGCCGCAGTCGCGCTCGATCCAGGGGAAGGCGTTCTCCTGGCCGACCGCCACCAGCACGTCATCGCAATTAATCGTCTCGTCCGGTTCGCCCGAGGGCACCAGATTGCGCCGGCCCTTGGCGTCGTATTCGGCCTTCACCTTCTGGAAGGTGACGCCGGTGAGCTTGCCATTGTCGTGAACGAACGCCTTCGGCACCATGAAATTGAGGATCGGAATGTCTTCATGGATGGCGTCCTCCTTTTCCCAGGGGCTCGCCTTCATCTCGTCGAAGCCGGAACGCACGATCACCTTGACGTCTTCGCCGCCGAGACGGCGCGCGGTGCGGCAGCAATCCATCGCGGTATTGCCGCCGCCGAGCACGATCACGCGTTTGCCGATCTTCTCGACATGACCAAACGACACGCTGGAGAGCCAGTCGATGCCGATGTGGATATGGCTTGCCGCTTCCTTGCGGCCGGGGATGGTGAGCTCGCGGCCGCGCGGCGCGCCGGAGCCGACAAAGACCGCGTCGTAATTCTCAGCCAGCAGCTGCTTCAGGCTGTCGATCCGCTGGCCGCCTTTGAATTCGATGCCGAGATCGAGAATGTAATCGGTTTCCTCGTCGATCACGGAATCCGGCAGCCGGAATTTCGGGATCTGGGTTCGCATCATGCCGCCGGCCTTCGGATCGGCATCGAACACCGTGCAGTGGTAACCGAGCGGCGCGAGGTCGCGGGCCACCGTGAGCGAGGCGGGACCGCCGCCGACGATCGCGATGCGCTTGCCGTTTTTCTTCGCTGACGGCCGCGGCATGCGGTGCTTGACGTCGTCCTTGAAGTCGGCGGCGACGCGCTTCAGCCGGCAGATCGCGACCGGGGTTTCCTCGACGCGACCGCGGCGGCACGCGGGCTCACACGGGCGATCGCAGGTACGGCCGAGAATTCCGGGAAACACGTTCGATCGCCAATTGATCATGTAGGCGTCGCTGTAGCGGCCTTCGGCGATCAAGCGGATGTATTCTGGGACGGGCGTGTGCGCGGGGCAGGCCCACTGGCAATCCACGACTTTGTGAAAATAGTCTGGCGCCGAGATATCAGTCGGTTTCATTCCTACCTTGTCCGCGCAAAAAAACTCGAGAATGGCGCGGCCTTATCTTTGCCTGCGAACGCTCAGCTGGCGTTTTTGTGGTTTTTGAATTGCATCATCAGCTTATCGTATTAAAGCCATTCAAGATGTTCCACAAAGGCAATTTTGCGCGATCTCCAGGTTTCATGCGTCGTGTCGCTAACGGAAGGATAAAAATACATTTATTTCGCAGTGCAGCATACGCGGCGCCTAAGTTTGATGCATTGATCTAGAACAACCCAATGTCGCTTCCAGCGAGGTCCCACATCAGGCTGTAAATGCCGGTGGAAATCACGGCGGATCTGAAAGGAGCGTCATCTCCTAAACGCGCCGCGGTGGCCGCAAATGCCGAATGCACATCTGTTGCGTCGATCAGCACGAACCAGTCGCCGGCACCTGCGCTCGCCGCCGAAGCAATTTCCGTGGTCGGCCCGGACAATGCAGGATCGCTTTCGATCAGATGCATCGAGATGACCCCGTCGAGGTCGAGCGGATCGAGCGCGTGCTGGAGTGATGCGCGTAACTTGCCCTCGCTCCCCGCGATCGGGCGAATGCGGACGATGCCGAGCGCGGCACCGCGGCCCTGTCCACGGCTGATGGTGATGCGGGCCACCGCGCGGACCATGTTCTGGAAACGTGCCATGGTCTTTTTCGACCATTCGGTCGGGTTGGCGAGCCGGCTTTTGTAGGCTGGGCTATCCAGCACCTCTATCGTGCTGGTCGAGTAGAGGCAGAGATATTTCGGCGAAGCGTCGTGCGCGATATAGCGTCGGGCTTCGAGGAAGCCTTCAATGGCGACGCGCTCCTGAAGGTGCTCGCGGTCGTACCAGCGATTGAAGTCCGCTTCATCCGATGCGTCGATGTCCATCGACGTCAGCAGCATGCCTTTTCCGGCCATCGGCATTGTTCGAAAATCCCCTAGCGCGTGATTTTGGAGGCGATGTCCGCGATCGCCTTCATCACCGCGTCCCTGACGCCGGGATCGTACAGCGTGTGGCCGGCGCCTTCGATGATGCGAATTTCGGATTGCGGCCAGCGCGCGGCGAGCGCGTGCGACGTCGAAGGCGGGCAAAGCAGATCGTAGCGGCCTTGCACGATGACGCCTGGAAGCCCATCGAGCTTGCCGGCTTGTTCGAGAAGCTGGTCCGGTTTCATGAAACAGCCATTGGCAAAATAATGCGCTTCCATGAACGGCGTCGCGGGCAGGGCGCCATTCGATTTCAGCGACGAAGGATCGAGCCGCGTGCGCGAGGGCATGTGCTCGGATAGAATTCGCTCGGCGTCATGCCAGGCGCGGGCGAACGAGCCGTGGATGGCGGGATCGACGTCGAGAATCCGCCGCCAGTACGCTTCAAGCGGCGTCCCGCGTTCCGCCTCGGGTAAGAGGCCGACAAAATCGTCGCTGAGGCCGGGATGGAAGCGCGGCAGCGCGTCGAGAAACCCGCCTTCGAGCTCGCTATGGGTGCCGAGGAAGGTCGCGCGCAAGACGATACCCGAAACCCGGTCGGGGTGGGCCTGCGCATAGGCCAGCGCCAGTGTCGCGCCCCAGGAGCCGCCGACGATCATCCAGCGCGGAAAGCCTAGTCTCTCGCGGATCATTTCCATGTCGGCGATCAGATGCGGCAGCGTATTGTGCTCGCGGCGGCCCTTGGGGCGGCTTCGGCCGGCGCCGCGCTGGTCGAACAGGACCGCATGGAAACGCTCGGGATCGAACAGCCTGCGGTGATCGGGCTGGCAGCCGCTGCCGGGTCCGCCATGCAGATAGACCGCTGGCAAGCCGTCGGCGCGGCCGACGGTTTCGACATAGATCTCGTGGCCGTCGCCTACGGCCAGTTGCTCCGACGTCAGCGGCGCGAATGGGTCGGCGCGCTTGCCGGCGGACCTGGCCGCGTCGGCGTCAGGCGCCATGGTCGTCTTCCGCCTCCGGCGTGCCGCCTGCAAAATTGCGATAGATGAAGCGGTTGTGGTCGGCGGCCGCTTCCTGCTCCGCCAGTTTGAAGATCTGCTCATGCAAGGGCGACAGCGTGCAGGCCGGGTCGGTATTGCCGGCGTCGCCGGTCAGCGCAAAGGCCTGGCAGCGGCAACCGCCGAAATCGACTTCCCTGAATTCGCAGCTCTTGCAGGGTTCCGGCATCCAGCCGGTGCCGCGATAGCGGTTGAAGGCCTCGGAATTCTGCCAGATCCAGGCGATCGAATGATTTGACCGCACCGATTCGAATTCCATCCCGGTAATGCTCTCGGCGGCATGGCAGGGCAGTATCTTCCCTGCCGGCGAAATGTTGAAGAACTGCCGGCCCCAGCCGCCCATGCATTTCTTCGGCCGCAGCGCGTAATAATCCGGCACCACATAGTCGATCGCGAGCGTGCCTTTCAGCCGCGCTTGCGCTTCCTCGACGAGGCGGCTGGTCTGTTCGATCTGTTCCAGCGTCGGCATCAGCGCGGCGCGGTTCTTTAGCGCCCAGCCGTAATATTGCACATTGGCGACTTCGAGCCGGTCGGCGTCGAGATCGACCGCCATCTGGATAATATCAGGCAGCTGGAACAGGTTCTGGCGGTGCATGACGGCGTTTACCGTCAGCGGCAAATCCAGCTCGCGCGTCCATTTCGCCACTTCGATTTTCCTGGCGTGCGCGCCTTTGAAACCGGCAACCCGGTCGGCAACCACGGGCTCGTTGCCCTGAAAGCTGATCTGCACATGGCTCAGCCCGGCGTTGGCCAGCGCGGCAAGTCTTTCGCGGCTCAAGAGCACCGCCGAGGTGATGAGATTGGAGTACAGCCCGACATCGCTGGCATGCTGGACGAGTTCGACCAGATCCTTGCGCGCGGTCGGTTCGCCCCCGGAGAAATGAATCTGCAGCACGCCGATCTCGGCCAGTTCGGAGAGGACCTTCTTCCATTCTTCCGTCGTGAGCTCGCTGCCGCCGCGATCGAGCTCGACCGGATTGGAACAATAGGGGCATTGCAGGGGGCAGCGATGCGTCAGTTCGGCGAGCACCGCCAATGGAATACCGAAGGTCTCCGCGGTCGATCCACGTCGCTGCAGTGCCGCGAGCCCGTCGGCGGGATCGCTGGCCACAACGTTGGCGTCTGTAAGCGTCGGACTCATGATGTCCTCTCGCGCGCTTCGGTGAGGAAACCCTTGTCGGCCAGATCCTGCAGCATGGCGACGACGTCGGTGGCGATCGCGCTGCGTTCAGCGGCGTATTTGGCGGCGAGCTGGTCGACCATATCGGCGACGCTGCGAAGGCCGTCGCAAAGCTGCAGCACCTCGACCGCGATCTCGTCCGGCGCCAGCACGCGCTCCGGCGCCAGGATGACCCAGACCTGCCGCGTCTCATCAAACCTCAGCTTCGCGTGCCGCGGCAGGACCGGGCGGCTCGCTTCGCTGACGCTGATGTGGCGTGGGCTTGCCATGGCTTGTTTCCTAGCTGGCCTTGAGCTGGTCTCTCTAACTGGTTTTGGGCACAAACGCGCCGGGCGGAATGTGGCCGTCGACATAGGCATGATACAGCGCGTCGAGCTGAACCCATAGCACATTGGTCTTGAAGATCAGCGCATTGCAGACCGCTTCGCGCTCGGCCTGGGTCTTGGCATGGGTCCTGACATAGTCGAGCGCGAAGTTGGCATCGCGCGGCGCCTGCGTCAGGCGCCGTTTGAAATAGCTCATGATATCGGGATTGACGAAATCGTAATGCGCCAGCATGCCCGAGATGCGTTCTTCGTGCAGGTTCGGCGCGAACAGTTCCGTCAGCGAGGAGGCGATGGCCTCCAGCGGGCTCTTGTCACGGACGAAATGGACGTAAGCTTCCACCGCGAAGCGCGTCGCGGGCAGGATGCCCTCGGTGGATTCGACATAGGTGCTGTCCAATCCCAATCCTTCCGTGAGCTTCAGCCAGCGCTCGATGCCGCCTTCGCTGCCGACGTCGCCGTCGTGGTCTTCTATCCTGTGCCGCCATTCGCGACGGGTGCCGATGTCGCGAAAACGCGAGATCACCACGGCGTCCTTGATCGGTATCGTGCTCTGGTAATAGTAGCGGTTCAGCGCCCAGGCCTGCACCTGTCCCTCGTTCAGCTTGCCGCCGTGCAGTAGCCGGTGAAAGGGATGCAGGTTGTGATAGCGCGCGGCGCCGATCTGGCGCAGCGCCGCTTCCAGCTCATCGGCGCTGTTCAGCGAGGTTCTGCCACCGAGTGAAAACGCGGTCATCCCTTCCAGGGTCATGGCGTTCAAAGCGTGATCTCCGTTCCATCAGCGGGAATTTGCCAGCCGGCCTGCTCGGCGATCTTGCGTTCCGCGGAATCGTGCAGCAGCGCCGGATTGGAATTGTTGATATGCAAAAATATTTTCCTGTCGATGCCAAGGCCGGAAAGCGCTGCGATCGCCCCGGTATCCCCTGACATCGCGATATGTCCCATGCCTTGCCCGGTCTTGTTGCCGAGGCCTGCCAGGATCAGTTCGTCGTCGCGCCACACGGTGCCGTCGAAGAACACCAGCGGTGCGCCGGCAAGCCGCGATTTAAGGTCGTCGGTGACGTCGGCGCAAGCGGCAAGGAAATAGAAGAACTTGCCCGTCGCCTTGTCCCGGATCCGAAGACCGAGCGTGTCGCCCGCGCCATCCGCTCCTGCCGGGTGGACCTTGCCCTCCAGATACCACGCACTTTTGCCGGCAACGGCGAACGGCAAGATCTCGATGCCTGAGGGTGAACCACCGGGCAGCACCGGCTCGAACGTCTGTTCCACCTCGATCGGCTGGCGTCGCACGTTCTTCTCGTTGAGCACGTTGAAGATGCTGTTGGAGTTCAGGATCGCCAGCACCTTGCGGTGCGCATAGATCGCAAACGGCCAGCCTTCGCGCATCGACAACAGACCCGCGACCGCGTCGATTTCGCCGTTGGTCAGGATAACGCCCGCTATCGGGCTGTGACGAAGCTTGCCGGGGGCGGGGTGAAGCTGCGGTGTCGCGATCAGTTGCTGGCGCAGATCCGGCGACGCATTGATCAAAAACCAGTGATCGCCATCGGCGCTGATCGCGATCGAGGCCTGGGTGCTCTGCAGCTCGGGATGTCTGGTCCGCGCCGCCAGACAAACCGGGCAGCCACAATTCCACTGTGGAATGCCGCCACCCGCCGCGGCGCCCAAGACGACGACGCGAAGCATGATCCGTCTCCTGGAATTCTCTCAACGCGAAATTTTCCAGGCTTGGGTATTTGAACAAGCTTGGATATTCGAAAAACTTCAAAGGTGGACGCGGGCACAAACAACGTTCCACGTCAGGAACGTGTCAACCCGCGGTCCACCTTAGTCAAGGATGAAGCAGACGCCGCCGCTTACTTGCGGGCAGCGCAGGCATACATATTGATTTCCATGCCGACCGGCACTTCGACGATCTTCGGGGTCTTCCAGGCCATTTTGGCTCTCCTTGTCAAACCGGACGAACTCCGCCCTGCCAATAAGGTAATACGGATCGAAAAGTTCGCCAGCAAAATCTTTTTATCCCAAAGTTCCGCCCGTTTTATGCTGCGCTGCAACAGCAAGTCACGGGCTTGTGCGAGCGCACGTCAAACCAATGATGGATCAATGGGTTCATATCGCGGCCAATAGATGCCGACGGCGGTCCGACCCGCGGCGGCGATTCCAGATAAAGAAATAAGGCACTTGTGAGAGGTCGATGACGCCCCTCCGGAGCCCTCAACCGCAATAGGTCTGACCCATGCCGCGATACTTCTTCAATACGCGTATCGGCGAAGAATTGATCGCCGACCCCGAAGGCGAAGAACTGCGCGACCCCGATCGCGCGTGGGAAGTCGCCCGCGCGATGATCCAGGAACTGCTGAAAACCGAGGGCGCGGAGGGCGGCCTGCTGGGGGCGGTCCTTGAAGTGACGGACGATGAAGGTGACACGGTGCTGGAGTTTCCGTTTACGGAGGCGCTGTTCGACGTTTCCGACGTTCCCGTCACAAAGCACTGATATCAAGTCAGCGCGGTTGGAGGCGCCACACCGCTGCCTTGCCTCTATTCCAGCCATGCGGCTCCGCGCGACCGGCTATTTCCGGGATGTTTCCGATTGCGCGCCGGTGGAAAAATATTCAAGAGTGTGCGCATGAAGGCCACCGGCACGGGCAGGTTCTTGCCCATGCAAAGGTTCAAAGGCTTCCACAAAGGGGAGAACACTATGAGGATCTGCTCATCGGCGCCGCGCAGCCTGCTGCTGGCTGGTGCCTTTTTAGGAATTTTGACATACGGCGCTGCAGCGCAGCAGCCGGCCAGTCCGCCCGCTGCGGCACCCGCCGCCGCGCCGGCGCTGCCGCCAGGCTCGCCCCTGCTCGGACGGCCGGACAACGCAGCGGCGGCGAAGCTTGCGCCGGTCGCAGCACCTCCGCTCGCCGCCGCGCCCGACAAGCTGCCGCTGGCCAAGCTGAAAGTCCCGGCCGGCTTCAACATCGAGGTCTATGCGGCCGGCATGGCCAACGCGCGTTCGCTGGCGCTGGGCGACAAGGGCACGGTTTTTGTCGGCAGCCGCCTGCTCGACAAGGTCTATGCCATCGTCAACAAGGACGGCAAGCGATCGGTCAAGATCGTAGCCTCCGGTCTTTACCGGCCCAACGGCGTCGCGTTCAAGGACGGCACGCTGTACATCGCCGAACTCTCCAAGATTTCCAAGATCGAGAAGGTCGAAGACAATCTCGACAATCCGCCGAAGCCGACGGTGGTCTACGACAACCTGCCCAAGGACGAAGCCCACGGCTGGAAGTTCATCGCCATCGGACCTGACAACAAGCTGTATATTCCGGTCGGACAGCCCGGCAACAACGTTCTGCATGACGCCGACCACGGCCAGATCCGGCGGATCAACCTCGACGGCACCGGCGCCGAAGTCGTCGTGCTTGGCGTTCGCAACAGCGTCGGGTTCGACTGGAATCCGGAAAACAAGCAGCTCTACTTCACGGACAACGGCCGCGACTGGCTGTCGGAAGACGTTCCGAATGACGAGCTCAATCGCGTTACCAAGGTCGGCGAGGACTTCGGTGCGCCTTACTGCTATCAGGGCAACATCCCGGACCCTGAATTTGGCTGGGGACATTCCTGCAGCGAGTTCACGCCACCCGTCGGCCTGATGGGGCCGCACGCGGCTGCGCTTGGCATGCGGTTCTATACCGGCAACATGTTCCCGAAGAGCTACAAGAACGCCATCATCGTGGCCCGGCATGGTTCCTGGAACCGGACCAACAAGTTCGGCGGTGACGTTGTGGTTGTGCATCTCAACAAGGACGGCACGGTCAAGAACATCGAGCCGTTGATCACGGGCTTCCTGGAAGACAATAAGTATGTCGGCCGGCCGGTCGACGTGATGCAGATGAAGGACGGTTCGCTCCTGGTCTCCGACGACTGGAACGGCGCCGTCTATCGCATCAGCTACGGCAAGCAGAAGGTTGCCACGCAGTAAATCGCGGACAACAATCGGGGGCAGCGTGAGCTGCCCCCGATTTTCGTTTTTTGGACGGTGTTGCTCAGGATGGATCGATGCGAAGGGTAATGATGGCGCTGGCGTTTGCATCGCTGGCTTTTTCGGCGAGCGCCGAGACGATCGAACAGCGGGCCGTTACCTGTTTTGCCTGTCATGGCGAGCACGGCCAATCCGAGACCGAAAATACGCCCTCGCTCGGCGCCCAGCAGGCGCCGTACGCGCTGATCCAGCTTTTCATGTTTCGCGAAAAGCTGCGGACGTTCGAGCCGATGAACGAGATGGCGAAGTCGTTCACCGACGACGATCTTCAGAAGTTTTCCGATTTTCTTGCCAAGCTGCCGAAGCCGGCGCCGCCGGCCGATGCCGGCGAGCCGGCGCGAATGCAGCGTGGGTTGGCGCTGGCGCAGCAGAATAGATGCAACAGCTGTCATAATGCCGATTTTTCCGGCAAGGAAAACGTGCCCCGCATCGCCAACCAGCGCGAGGATTATCTCGCCAAGACGCTCAGTGAATACAAGGACAACAGCCGCCACGGCTATGACGGCACCATGGCGGACGTGATGGGGTCGGTCAGCAAAGAGCAGATCGCCGAACTTGCGTATTACATCGCCCGCGTCCGCTAGAGCGCTTTCGAGCGAAGTCGATACCGGTTCGCGTGAAGAAAACGCGTCAAAACAGAAAATTAGAGCAGGTCGACTCTGATTCAATCAGAACCGACCTGCTCTAGGCCGCCAGGGCTGCGGTATGGCGCTGCGATCTGAGCGGCGCTACAAGTTTCGGCGAGATGGAGTTGGCCATGGAAGATCTCTGGCGCCTGCCGGCTACTGAACTTGCCGGCCTGGTAAGGTCGAAGAAGGTTTCGGCGAAAGAGGCCGCGTCCGCCGCGCTCGCCCGGTTGGACGCCGTCAATCCAAAGATCAATGCGGTTGTCGACCACCGGCCGGAAGAGGTGCTGGCGCAGGCCGCCCTGATCGATGCGGCGATCGCGCGCGGCGAAGACGCCGGCCCGCTGGCGGGGGTGCCTGTCACCATCAAGGCCAATATCGATCAGGCAGGGTTCGCCACTACCAACGGCCTCAAGCTGCAGCGCGACGTCATCGCGCGCACCAACAGTCCCGTGGTCGACAATCTGCGCAAGGCGGGTGCGGTGATTCTCGGGCGCACCAACTGCCCGGCGTTTTCCTATCGCTGGTTCACTACCAACCTGATCCATGGCGACACCAGAAATCCGCGCGATCCGGCGATCACGCCGGGGGGCTCGTCCGGCGGTGCGGGGGCGGCGGTGGCTTCCGGCATCGGCCATATCGCGCACGGCACCGACATCGCGGGATCGATCCGCTATCCCGCCTATGCCTGTGGCGTGCACGGCCTGCGACCGACGGTAGGCCGCATCGCGGCCTTCAATGCGTCGCTGCCCGAACGCGCCATTGGGCCGCAGATCTCGGCGGTATCCGGTCCGCTGGCGCGCACCATCGGCGATCTCAGGATCGCATTGGCGGCGATGTCCGCTTACGACGCGCGCGATCCCTGGTGGGTGCCGGCGCCGCAGCAAGGGCCTGCCATGCCGAAGCGGGCCGCGTTGTGTCTTCAGCCGGACGGGCTGGAGACCGTGGCCGAGGTGAAGGCGGCGGTGGCGGATGCGGGCAAACGCCTGGAGCGCGCCGGATGGAGCGTCGAGGAGATCGCGGCCACGCCGCCGTTGCGCGAGGCGGCCGAGCTTCAGACCAAACTCTGGCTTGGCGACGGCTATGAGGCCCAGCTTGCTGCCGCCGAGCGTGAGGGCGATCCCGGCGCGCTGGCGTGCCTGCGCGGCAACCGGGCCAAGGTTTTTCCATTCGATGCTGCCGCGTTGTCCGGGGCGCTGACGCGGCGGGCGACGCTGGCGCGCGAATGGCTGCAGTTCTTCGAGACCTATTCGGTGCTGTTGATGCCGGTATCCGCCGAACTGCCGTTCCCCGATGGGCTGGATCTGCGCGACGACGCCTCCTTCGCGCGGGTTTGGCGGGCGCAGCTGACGCAGATTGCGATTCCCTTCATGGGGTTGCCTGGGCTAACGGTGTCCACGGGTTTGGTGGGGCGGATTCCCGTCGGCGTTCAGGTGGTTTCCGGTCGCTACCGGGAGGATTTGTGCCTGCTGGCGGGTGAGGCGATCGAAGCCGGTGGAACGCCGTCGGCGCCGGTCGATCCCGTCAGCAATTAAAGGGGCTTAAAGAAATACCATGGCCAGCATTTACGATTTCACGGCAAAATCGCTCGCCGGCGAGGATGTTCCGCTGAAGCGGTTCGAAGGTCAGGTTCTCTTGATCGTCAACACCGCGAGCGCCTGTGGATTTACCCCGCAATACAAGGGCCTCGAGGCGCTGCAAAAGACTTTCGCTTCGCGCGGCTTTTCGGTGCTCGGATTTCCGTGCAACCAGTTCGGGCGCCAGGAACCGGGCGACGCCGCGCAGATTCAGCAATTCTGCGCCACCAACTATGCCGTCAGCTTTCCGCTGTTTGACAAGATCGACGTCAATGGCGGCAACGCGCATCCGCTGTATCAATATTTGAGGAGCGAGAAATCCGGGCTGCTCGGCTCGTCGATCAAATGGAATTTCACCAAATTCCTGGTCGACCGTTCGGGCAAGGTGGTGGCGCGCCACGCGCCGACCACAACCCCGGAAGCCCTTACAAAGGAAATCGAGGCGCTATTGTGAACGAGAAGAACCAGACCATGACGACCGATCAATTGCCGGACCGGCTTTCGAGCGATCCGAAAAGCCCCTACTACGACGAAGCGGTGCTGGCGCGCGACGTCGGCATTCGCTTCAAGGGCATCGAGAAGACCAATGTCGAGGAATACTGCGTCAGCGAGGGTTGGGTGCGCGTGACCGCCGGCAACGCCAAGGATCGCTACGGCAATCCGCTGACCATCAAGGTCCATGGCCCGGTAGAGCCGTATTTTCGCGACAAGGGAACGTCCTGAGTTTCTTCTTCCGTCATTGCGAGGAGCGAAGCGACGAAGCAATCCATTCTTTCCGCTGGTGCAGCAATGGATTGCTTCGCGGAGTTTATCATCGGGCGCGCATTCGCGCGACCCGGTGGCTCGCAATGACGGTGTAGACAGTTCCCGCCATCTCCCGAAAGCCAAAGCCAATGTCCGTCCGCATCGTCGACATCCGCGAAGTGACAAAACCGATCTCCTCGCCGATCCGCAACGCCTATATCGACTTCACCAAGATGACGACGAGCCTGGTCGCCGTCGTTACCGACGTCGTGCGCGACGGCAGGCGCGTGGTCGGCTACGGCTTCAATTCCAACGGTCGCTACGGGCAGGGCGGATTGATCCGCGAGCGGTTCGCGCCGCGGCTCAAGGAGGCCGATCCGAAGACCCTGCTCAACGAGGCCGGCGATAATCTCGATCCGGACAAGGTCTGGTCGGCCCTGATGTCGAACGAAAAACCCGGCGGCCATGGCGAGCGCTCGGTGGCGGTCGGCACCATCGACATGGCGGTATGGGATGCGGTGGCCAAGATCGCCGGCAAGCCGCTGTTTCGGTTGCTCGCCGAGCGTCACGGCCGCAACGCCAATCCGCGGGTGTTCGTCTATGCCGCCGGCGGCTATTATTACCCCGGCAAGGGCCTGTCGATGCTGCGCGGCGAGATGCGCAGCTATCTCGACCGCGGCTACAACGTCGTCAAGATGAAGATCGGCGGCGCGCCGATCGCGGAAGACCGCCTGCGGATCGAGGCCGTGCTCGAGGAGATCGGCAAGGACGCGCAACTCGCCGTCGACGCCAACGGCCGGTTCGATCTGGAGACCGCAATCGCCTACGCCAGGATGCTGCGCGACTATCCCCTGTTCTGGTACGAGGAGGCCGGCGATCCCCTCGACTTCCAGCTGCAGGCGGCGCTGGCGGAATTCTATCCGGCCGCCATGGCCACCGGCGAGAATCTGTTCAGCCATCAGGATGCGCGCAATCTGATCCGCTATGGCGGGATGCGGCCCGACCGCGACTGGCTGCAATTCGACTGCGCGCTGTCCTACGGGCTTTGCGAATATCAGCGCACGCTTGGGGTTCTCAAGACCCACGGCTGGTCGCCGAGCCGGTGCATCCCGCATGGTGGCCATCAGATGTCGCTGAATATCGCCGCCGGCCTCGGCCTTGGTGGCAACGAGAGCTATCCCGACCTGTTCCAGCCCTATGGCGGTTTTCCGGACGGCGTTCGCGTCGAGAGCGGTCACATCACCATGCCGGATTTGCCGGGCATCGGCTTTGAGGGGAAATCGGATCTCTATACGGAGATGAAGTCGCTGGCGTCGTGAGAATGTTGTGAGGTGGTACTGCCGCCCGCTGCCCGTTCGTGGCGCAGCCCGGTCTCGGCCAGTCAACCCGAGATTTAGAAACGATCCAAACGACAACACCATCGCGGCCGGCGAGAGGTCGATCGGGCAGCAACTGATCTCGTCGTTTTAGAATGTATCGAACAATACAGCTCGTTTTTTTGCGCTGGAGAAATTGCTCGCTCCACAAACCATTGTGCCGCAGCGATTTCCTCGATTCAGTGAATTAGAAATTTTCTAAGAAATAATTCCGGCGAGAGTGATTCTAACTCGCCTGTCTCGACACATTGCTCCCATTTCGCCATGAGCCTTCACACGCCGCAACAGACGCGGCGCGACATTGGGGGCAGCTGCCGTGAAGAGTTCGTTGAAGTCTAAAATCCGTCTTGCATCCGCGGTGCGGCTTCGCTCGGCGAGCTATGTCGTGCTCGGCGTATTGGTCGGTGCGCAGGACACCCGGGCCCAGACGGCAGCGGCGCAGCAGGCATCCGGAACGTCGCTCCCGCCGGTGACGATTACCGCTCCCGAAGGCAAGCGCCGCGCCGATCTTGCTCCGGCTCAATTGCGCGCCACGCGCGGCAGCGCCCAGCGCCGGTCGCAAACGGCGCACCGGCCGGAGACGAGCCCGGCGCCGAAGCCGTTTGCGGTGTCGCAGGACGCCCGCACCGGCACGACCGGCTATTATTCCGACAGCACATCGGTCGGCACCAAGACCAACACGCCGCTGCTGAACATCCCGCAATCGGTCAGCGTCCTGACCAAGGATTTCATTCAGGACCAGAGCACCCACGGCATCACCGAACTGACGCGCTACGTTCCGGGCGTCGCGGTGCATCAGGGCGAGGGCAACCGCGACGAACTCGTCATTCGCGGCGTCGATTCCAGCGCGAATTTCTTCGTCAACGGTTTCCGTGACGACGTTCAATATTATCGCGATATCTACAATACCCAGAGCCTCGAAGTGCTGAAGGGTCCCGCCGCGCTGGTGTTCGGACGCGGTGCGGGTGGCGGTGTGGTCAATCGCACGCTCAAGGAAGCCGACGGCACCAGGGTTTATGATGCGAGCGTGCAGACGGGCTCTTACGGCGATCGCCGGGTCACGCTCGATGCCGGCCAGGCCATCAACGAGAACGTCGCCGTGCGCCTCAATACGTTCTACGAAGGAAGCGATACATTCCGTGACTACGGAAACCTGGAGCGCTTCGGATTCAACCCGACCGTCACACTGAAGCCGGATGACGATACCAAGATCAAGCTGAGCTACGAATTCTATCACGACAGGGAAGTCGCCGATCGCGGCAATCCGTCGTTCGGGACCGGGACGCTGTTTAATCCGACGGCGCCGTTCGCACCGAACGGCAATCTTTCGGCGTTCTACGGCAGCCCGCAATACAACAATACCAGGGCGGACGTGCAGACCGGAATGGCGGTGATTGAGCACGATTTCGGCAACGGATTGACCGTCAAGAATTCGTCGCTGTACGCCGATTTCAACCGATCCTACCAGAACGTCTATCCCGGCAGTTCGGTCGCCGCCAATGGCAGCTTCAGCTATAACGCCTATAACCACGTCACCAACCGCGAAAACGCGTTCAACCAGACCGACTTCATCTACAAGACGATGACCGGTCCGGTCCGTCACACCATCGCGTTCGGAACGGAGTTCGATCGGCAGACCGGCCTCGATCTTCGCAATACCGGCATCTTTGCCAGCACCGGAACCAACGCGGCGCCGGGCAATGCGCTCGCTCCGACCTATTTCGGCCCGGTCAGCTTCATTCACCAGCTTCCAGGCGCGTTTTCGCCCGGCGTTACCGCGGCCGATTCCGACAGCAAGTACCGCCTCAATATCGAATCCGCCTATGCGCAGGACCAGATCGATATCACGCGCTGGCTTCAATTGATCGCCGGTGCGCGTTTCGACCGCTTCGAACTCAGCGCGACCGATGAAAACACCGCGATCTTTCGTACCCGCACCGACGATCTGGTGTCGCCGCGCGCCGCTGTCATCGTGAAGCCGGTCGACAATCTGTCGGTCTATGGCGCCTACAGTATTTCGTATCTGCCGTCAGCCGGCGATCAGTTCAGCGCGTTGAATACCGGGTCGGCGCTGATCCCGCCGCAGAAGTTCGAAAACACCGAAGTCGGCGTCAAGTGGAATATCTTTCCGCGCCTGCAGTATACCGCGGCGATTTATCAGTTGAACCGTACCAACGTGCCGCTGGCAATCGGCGGCGGCCTGTTTGCGATCAGCGGCCTGAACGTCATCAAGGGCTTCGAGACGGCCTTGACCGGCTATGTCACCAAGGATTGGCAGGCGACACTCGGCTACGCCTACACGGATGCGCGAATCGGCAGCAATACCAATTCCTCGACAGCGGCCAATCCGGCCCCACCGACGATCCTGGCGGGCAATCGCGTTCAGCTCGTGCCGTTCAACCAGGTCTCGCTCTGGAACAAGTATCAGATCGATTCAATGTGGGGCGCCGGGCTCGGCGTCATCTACTTCTCGGATTCATTCGCGTCGTCGGACGACTTCGTGAAGCTGCCGGGGTTTGTGCGCGTCGACGCCGCGCTTTACCTGAAGATCAACCAGACCTGGAGCGGGCAGCTCAATATCGAAAATGTCTTCAACCAGGGTTATTGGGCGAGCGCCGACGGCGACAACAACATTTCTCCCGGTCAGGGCCGCACCTTCCGGTTGGTGGCCAGGGCTAAACTCTAGAATTGAAGGACCTCAGAATTGAAGGACTTGGAATTGATCGCCGGCAGCAGGCAGGAAATCATCTCCTGCCGCGCGCCGGTCGGCCTCGAGGCTACGACAGCCGCATGTCCAATAGCCGCCGGCCCTCGTTCTTGAGCAATTTCTTCACCGCGCTGGAAGCCGCGACCGTGCCCTGGTTGGCATAGGCCTCGTGGTTCTTCTCGATGTCCTCGAGGCGATAGAGGTAGTTGACCATGATGCCGGCGGATTCGCGCAGGCCCTTCGGCGAGAGATCGCCGAGCCAGTCGATCCGCTCCAGCCGCGCGCCGTTGCCGAGATGGAATCGGGCCACCGAATCGATCAGCCGGCCCTTCGGCGTGCGCGCTTTCAGGAAATAATAGGCCGCGAGCGGCTCAACGACCGAACGCAGTTGCGTCGCGATTTCCGCATTCTCGAACCAGTCCGGCCGCTCCAGATTTTCGAGCAGCACCCGCTCCTCGTCGCTCACGGGAACGTCGCTGGCCTTCTTCAGCCATGACATGAAGCCCGGCACCGGCGACAGCGTCACGAAATTCTCCAGCTTGGGCAATTCGCGGCGCAATTCCTCGACCACCTGCTTGATCAGGAAATTGCCGAAGGATATTCCGCCCAGGCCGCGCTGGGTGTTGGAGATCGAATAGAACACCGCGGTGCGGGCGCGCTCGATCGGCACCGGTTGGCGGTCTTCGGCGAGCAGCGGCGCAATGGCGCCGGGAATAGATTCCGTCAGCGCCACCTCGACGAAGATCAGGGGCTCATCGACAAGCGCGGGATGAAAGAACGCATAGCAACGCCGGTCGGCGGGATCGATGCGCCGGCGCAGATCGTCCCAGTCCCGGATCTCATGCACCGCCTCATAGCGAATGATCTTTTCCAGAATGTTCGCTGGCGTCGACCAGTCTATCCTGCGCAGCACGAGAAACCCCCTGTTGAACCATGAGGCCAATAAGTGCACGACGTCGCGGTCGAGCGCGGCAAGATCCTTGTCGCCATTCATGAGATCGAGCAAGTCGGCGCGCATCGACACCAGTTCGCTGGTGCCGCCCGGCGCGCGGTTGAGCCGGCGGATCAGTTCCTGGCGCCGCGGCTCGGAAGCAAAATGCAGATCGCTGGCGTCGGCATCATTCGGCTGCGAACGCCAGCTCTCGATCGCGTGCGCCAGTTTCTCCCGGTCCGGACCGTAATGGCGGGCCAGATTTCCGAAGAACGAAAGCCGGCCGGTCTCGTCGAGGTGATGGTAGCGATCGAGCACCTCGCGCGCCATCGCGGTGCCGGAAGCCTCGCCCCGGCCCGATAACAACGCCTCGCACAACTCGATCAGGTCGGACGCGTCTTGCTTGTCGTCGGACGATCCGGCACGGCGGAGCAGGGTGCGGCCGCGCTCGGAAATCGAGGCGAGAAGATCGGAGAAGAAGGCGTTATTCCTGGCGGGCATGTCGAATCCAGATGGAGTGCAATTGTGACATGGATTTAAGATAAAGCCGATCACAATCAAGCGCGCGACGCGAAGCAGCACAAAATACCGTCACGCCTATCTAACAACAACCGTCATGGCCGGGCATAGCCGTCCGAAGGACGGCGTCGCTTTCGCTCGCCTATGCCCGGCCATCCATCTCCTTCGAAAAATGGGTTTTATCAAGATGGATGGATACGCGGGTCAAGCCCGCGTATGACAGCCATGATATTTGAAGCGTCTTGCCCCTCTTCAATCAAGCGCCAAATCGGCCTTATTTCATGGCCAAAAAAGCGGTGGGGGTCTTGCCCGTCACCTGCCGGAATGCGTGTGAAAAGGCCGGCACGCTGGCGTAGCCGAGCCCCGCGGCGAGTTGCTTGACCGAGACGTCGGCCTCGGTCGACAGCCGTTCGATCGCGGCGGCGATGCGCGCGCGCTGGCACCAGCTCTTGAAGCTCAGTTGCGTTTCCGACGAAAACAACCGTGATAACGTCCGCACCGAGGTTCCGACCATGCGCGCCAGCGCCTCGATCTCATGCGCAGCGGTGGGATCGGCGAGCACAATGTTCGCCGCGCGCCGGCAACGCGGCTCATGCGGCAGCGGAACGAAGGTTGCGGAATCGTCGGCGTGATGCAGTTCGAGCACGGCCAGCCTGATCAGGAGCGCGGTGCGGTCGGGGTTATGGCGTTCGTCGAACAAGGCCAGGATCGACTCGTGCAGCAACCGTGACACCCGCACCACGAATTCCGCGCCGAGGCGTGCGCGGGGCTTTTCGCGTTTCAGCCACGCCAGATCGAAATACAGCGTCCGCATGTCGATGTCGGCCAGCACGTCGATGGCGTGTTCGAGCCGGGCCGGCACCCATACCGCGCGATCCGGCGGCACCAGCCAGCGCCCCTTCGGGGTCGTGACCTGCATAGTGCCGCGGGCCGCATAAACCAGCTGCGCTTCGCGGTGCATGTGGGCGTCGAGCCGAACGCCCTTTTTGTAATGACGCGCGACGAGGTGGACACCGTCGTTGGTCGTGCGGTGGCTTCCCCTGATGGCAACGATTGGCGTTTCGACGATACCCATTGGCCGCATCCCGTCAGCACAAGACCGTATAACCTACTTCAAAACGCGAGGGGAGTAGAGCCATGAACAGCCCGGCCCGGGTGATCGGCTTCGTCAACGCCGCCCATTTCATCGACCATTATTCGATGCTGATCTTCGCCGCGGCCGTGATCGTGATGGGGCCCGCGCTCGGCATGGCCTATTCGGAGCTGTTGCCTTACGCCACACCGGGCTTCGTCGCCTTCGGCGCCGGCTCGCTCTTGACCGGCTGGCTCGGCGACCGCTGGAGCCGCCGCCACATGATGGTGATCTTCTTTACCGGCATCGGCGCCTCGATGATCGCGGTCGGCCTCGTGCAGACCAAGCTCGAACTCGGCGCGGCGCTGTTGTCGATCGGCCTGTTCGCGTCGATCTATCATCCCGTCGGCACCGCGATGATCGTGTCCTATGCCGACCGGCTCGGCCGCGAGATGGGCCTTAATGGCGTCTGGGGCAATCTCGGCGTGGCGTCGTCGGCGCTGGTCACCGGCATCGTCGGCCAGTATCTCGGCTGGCGCTGGGCCTTCATCATTCCGGGCGCCGTCACGATCCTGCTTGGTGCAGCCTTCATGTGGACGGTGGTTCACGAGGACCGCTCAACCGTCAGGCAGGCCGCGGCGCAGGCCCGGGTCGCGAGGGGGGACATGTGGCGGGTGATTGTGGCGCTGTTGATCGTGGTGATCGCGATTTCCACCACCTTCAACGCGGTGACGGTGGCGCTGCCCAAATTGTTCGCGGAGCGTTTGAGCGATCTTACCAGGAGCCCGGCGCTCTTGGGTGTGATCGCCGCCTTCGTCTATGTGTTCGGCGCGATGACGCAGTACACCATCGGCAAGCTGATCGACCGCTATTCGCTGAAGGCGGTCTCGCTGCCGCTGTCTTTTGTGCTCGCACCGTTCTTGTATGTGGCGGCGGAGTTGTCGAACCTGCCGCTGATCATCGCCGCCATCGGCATTGTCATGGGCGCGTTCGGCCAGGTCACGATCAACGATGCCATGGTCGGCAAATACACCAGCGAAGAATGGCGCTCGCGCGCTTATGCGGTTCGCTATTTCGTCGGCTTCACCGCCGCGGGCGTGTCGGTAGGCCTGGTGGCGTGGCTGTATCAGCAGGGCGGTTTCGTCACCATGCTGCACGCGTTCGCCGCCTTGTGCATGCTGGTGATCGCGGCCGCGATCATCCTGCCGGCTGAAATTGAGGTGCCGGCCGCCGGCGCGAACTGAGCGACGGCCCGTTGCGCGCTGGGTGAACGCGCGCAGCCGCGACAGCCCTGCTGTCGCTTTAATCAGGTTTCCATCTCCCCTGTGAGGTAGCTCACATATGTCGCATTGTTGCGGATGTAGGAAGGCTGGCATCATGTGCCGAAACTTTCTGCGAAGAGGTGTCATCATGCGCCGTCCGGTTTTTCGCGATTTGTTGCTTTTGTCTGCGCTCTTGCTGTTTTTCCAGATTTCGACCGGCCGTGTCGCCTCGGCGGAAAGCCGCGTGGCGCTGGTGATCGGCCAGTCGAGCTATCGCGCGGTGCCGGGGCTGCCTAACGCGGCGAACGACGGCAAGCGAATGGTGGAGTTGCTCGGCAGCGCGGGCTTCGACGTCACCGCCGCTCCCGATCTGGCGCAGAATGACATGCGCCAGACCATCAGTGACTTCGCCGCCAAGGTGGCGGCGAGTGGACCCGATACGGTCGCGCTGGTGTTTTATGCCGGCCATGGCCTGCAGATCGACGGCGAGAACTATCTGGTGCCGGTCGATGTCGATCCCAAACGCGACGCCGACATTCCCCTGCAGGCGGTCCGGCTCAACGATCTCATGAACACGTTGGGGGCATTGCCGACGCGGATGCGTATCTTCATGCTCGATGCCTGCCGCAACAACCCGTTCCCGGCGCTGAACCAGACCGCGGGCCACGGGCTTGCGATCGTCAACACCAAGGCCGGCGCACCGGGCTCCTTCATTTCGTTTTCGACCTCGCCGGGTGCGGAGGCGGAGGATGGCAACGGCGCCGACAGCCCTTACACGACGGCGGTGCTCTCGGTCGCAAAGGAGCCAAATCTCTCGATCGAGGAAGCGTTCAAGCGTGTCCGTGTCTCGGTGAACCAGGCGACCGAAGGCCGGCAGATCCCGTGGGAAAGTTCGTCGCTGACGAGCGACTTCAGGTTCTTTCCAGGAGACAAGGGTTCTGCCGCAGGCGCGGAGGCGACGAAACCGCAGGCACCGGTGCTGCGCAACGCGGATGACTGGCGACGGGATATCGGCGGCAAGGACCCGAAGATCGCCTATGAGCTGGTGATCGCGGACGACTCGGCCGCGGCCTATGAGGCTTTTGCCGCGCTGTTCGCCCAATCGTCGTATGCGCCGCGTGTGCGCTCGCTGCTTGAGCGCCGTCGCGAGATGCAGGCGTGGGAAGTCGCGGTCGCAACCAACACGTCCGCATCGTTCGAGGCATTCCTGGCGAGCCATGCGAGCAGCGATCTGGCCGCTACCGCGCGAAGGTTGCAGATCCGCGTCCTCAACCGCTCGCTCGGGGCCAGCGCTTCGCTTGCTCCGACCAATGTTGCCTTGGGGCCGACCTGCCCATGCACCACGCCGCCGGTACAGCCGCTCATCAAGAAGGTCGAGCCGACGCCGCCGGCCAAGCGGGTTGATACGACCCCGCCGAAGCGCAGGAAGCCGCGTGGCGGTGACGACGATGTCGTCGTCGAACGCGGTCCGCCCGGCCCGCCGCCGGGTTACGTTCCGCCGGGCATCATCGTCGAAAGCATCGGGATCGGTATCGGCGGCTTTGGAGGCGGCTATGGCGGCGGCATGCGCGGCGGCATGGGCGGTGGCGGGTATGGTGGTCGAAGATAGCCACGCTGCAAAATGGCTCGCCTGCGGATCGGCTTGCCGCGACCGTCGAACAGAGAAGCTCCGTCGATTGCCACGCTGGCGGCAAGACGGAGCTTTCCCGTTTCCGAATATGATTGAGATCTGAAATCGGCATTGCCGCGCTCGCTCTCGTGGCCAGGACAGTAACGCCGGACCGTTTTCGTCCAAGCCGGGGGGGTATCAGGGCGCACCGGTCCGGACCGGGATAGACGAGGGGAGGCTAACCCGGCATGCTGCTTGCATCGATTTTAGTCATTCTCCCCATCTTTTGGGGATTCGCGCATGAGCCGGAGGCCAAATGACGATTACCGCCGCGACGCCGATCGTCGGCATTGAGCGCTCGAAGATGAATTCGATCGTGTTCGCCAGCTGTTTTGGCACCATCATCGAATGGTATGATTTTCTGATCTACGCCACCGCGGCGGCGCTGATCTTCAACAAGGCGTTCTTTCCGACCTTCGATCCGCTCGCCGGCACCCTGGCCGCGCTCGGCAGCTATGCCGTCGGCTTTCTGGCGCGGCCGCTGGGCGGCGCGCTGTTCGGCCATTTCGGCGACCGGCTGGGCCGCAAATCCATGCTGGTGCTGACGCTGTTCATCATGGGGCTGAGCACCTTCTGCATCGGGCTGTTGCCGACCTACGCCTCGATCGGGGTACTCGCGCCGATCCTCCTGATCCTTTTGCGCATCATTCAGGGCATCGGCCTTGGCGGCGAGTGGGGCGGCGCGTCGCTGATGGTGCTCGAGCACGCGCCGGCCGACAGGCGCGGCTTTTACGCGAGCTTCGTGCAGATCGGATTCCCGATCGGGCTGGTGCTGGCGACGCTGGTATTCGCGCTTGTCACCAAAATGCCTGACGCCGATTTTGCGGCCTACGGCTGGCGCATCCCGTTCCTGATCAGCATCGTGCTGCTCGGGGTCGGGACCTTCGTTCGATCGCGGGTGCCGGAGACGCCGGTGTTCGAAGGACTCAAGATGCGCGGCGGCCTTTCCAGCAATCCGGTTGTCGAGGCGGTCGGCAAGAACACCAGGACATTTCTGATCGCCGTCGGCCTGAAACTCTCCGAGGTATCCTGGGTCTACATGCTCACCGTTTTCGTCGTCGGCTACGCAACCACCAAGCTCGGCCTGCCGAAGCCGATGATGCTCGACGCCGTGATGTATGCCGCGCTGCTGGAACTGATCAGCCTGCCGCTGTTCGGCTGGCTGTCCGACAGGATCGGCCGGCGGCCGCTCTACATTTTCGGCGCGCTGTTCACGATCGCCTTCGCATTCCCGCTGTTCTGGATGGTGGAGAGCAAAAGCACGGTGCTGATCTTCGCCGCGGTCATGATCGCGATGAACTTCGGTCACGGCATGATGTTCGGGCCTGAATCGGCCTATTTCCCCGAACTGTTCGGCTCTCGCGTCCGCTACAGTGGCGCTTCCTTCGGCTTCCAGGTATCGGCGGCGATCGGCGGCGGCTTTGCGCCGATCATCGCCACCGCGATGGTCGGATATCTCGGCGGCACCACCGGCGTGTCGATCATGATGATCGTGCTGGCGCTGATTACGCTCGCCGCAGCCCTCGCCGCGCGCGAGACCAAAGGCGGTCCTTTGGCGGAATAGAGCATGATCCGGACCCGAAGGGCCGCGTTAGCGCAAAGTGGGAACCGGTTTTCCCTCGCGACAAACGCGTAGCGTTTGCGCGGAGATCATGCTCCTACAAATGGACAGAACGGATCGGGCGCCGTGCAGTTTGGCATTTTCATCTATGACGGCGTCGAACCGATCGATCTTGCAACTTTCGGCGTGCTGTCGATGGCGCGCCGGATCGCGCCCGAGATCGAGATTCACACCATCGCACCCCGCGCAGGGCCGGTCGCGCTCGCCAATGGGCTGAAGGTCACGGCCGATTTCGGCATCGACGATGCGCCGGCTTGCGATCTCGTCATCATCACCGGCGGCCCCGGCTGGACCGCGCAGGCGAAGGCGCCGGCGACGCTTGACTATATCAGACGTGTCCACGCCTCGCGCCGCATTGCCTCGGTCTGTACGGGCGGCATGATCCTGGCCGCGAGCGGCGTGCTGGATGATGGACCCGCCACCACCAAGCGCGAGGTGGTGCCCCCGGAAACCTCGCCGCTCGAGGTGATGCGCGCGAGCTATCCGCGGATCGACGTGCGCGAGGCGATGCTGGTGGATACCGGCGCGGTGGTGACCGGCGGCGGGGTGACGCTCTGCATCGACACCACGCTTCATCTTCTGGCCAGCATGCTCGGCCCGCACGTCGCCGATGAAACCGCGCGCATCATGGAATATCAGCGGGCCTGGCGCGCCAACCGTGAGGCCTTTGCGCCGGTCCTGACCGGGAATAAGGGATGATGATTTTGAACTGAATATGCGAGGGCGTTGGGTTGACCTCTCCCCGCTTGCGGGGAGAGGTCGGCGCGTAGCGCCGGGTGAGGGGGACTCTCCGCGAGCGTGATCCGTGGAGAGTCCCCCTCACCCCGACCCTCTAAGAGCGAGCTTCGCTCGTCTCGACCCCGCGAGCGGGGAGAGGGAGGTATGCTCACCAATTTTTCATCGAGATTTGGGTGTCTTGGCCTGCGCCGATCGACCATAATGGCCGGCGAAAGCCCGCCTGCTCAACAACGGGCTGATGGGAGCAAGAGTCTATGCGTGATCACACGTTGCCGCGTATCGCCGGCCTCATTCTGGGTGTCTCGATCTTGATGACCGGTTCTGCCCGCGCCGATGCCTTGAAGGACGAAATCGCGCCGACCGGCAAGCTGCGGGTGGCGATCGGGATCAGTCCGGCCGGCGGCGCCTACTGGTCCACCAGGACGGAAACCGGAGGGTATGCGGGGGTGCCGGTTGATCTCGGCAAGGCCATGGCGGACCAGCTCGGCCTGCCCGTCGAATATGTCGCCTACCCGAATTCCGGACAGATCACCGACGCCGCGTTGACAGGCGCCTGGGACGTCAGCTTCCTGCCGAAGGACCCCGAGCGTGAGACCAAGATGCTGTTCGGGCCGATCTATGAGGTCACGGACGCCACCTACATCGTCAAGCCGGGGTCGGCGATCACGAATTTCGCGACGCTCGATCAGCCCGGCATCAAGGTCGCGGCGGTCAACAACACCACCACCATGCGCGGCGCGCAGGCGCATCTGAAGAACGCCAAAGTTGCGGGCTACCAGACCTATGACGAAATCTTCAACCTGCTGAAGAACGGCGAGATCGATGCATTCGCGCTGTCGCGCGGCCAGCTCGAGGCCATGGCCAAGAAGATTCCGGGTACGCGCGTGCTGGATGAAACCTTCAAGCAGACCGTGACCGCGGTCGCGGTGCCGCTAAACCACCCGCTGGCGCTGGCCTATGCGACCAAGTTCATGGCCGAGGTCAGATCCAACGGCGTGTTGCGCAAGGCTTTTGACAATAACGGATTGAAGGACACACCGCTGCGGGGGCAGTAGAAAGGAGCGCCTGCGCGTGCTCAGCCTCATGGTTCGAGACGCGCGGCTTTGCCGCGCTCCTCACCATGAGGGCCTAAGCCCCTCATCCTGAGGAGCGGCTACTTGGCCGCGTCTCGAAGGATGAGGCCAGCGCTCGCGAAAGTCGGCTAATTCGTCCCGCCCGCCGCGATCGGCTCCAGGCCGCTCTTGATGATCGTATCTGTCGCCGCCGGAGAGGCGAGGAACTTGATCAGCGCTCTGCCGGCCTCGGGCTCTTTCGACACGCTGGCGATCCCTGCGGAAAACACCGTGATCTTCTGCAACTCGCTTGGCAGCGGCCCGATGATGTCGATGCCGGTGACGGGTTTCAATTCGCTGATCTGTTGCAGGCCGATCTCGGCGTCGCCATGCGCCACGATTTCGCCCACCGGCGTGGCGGGAATCTTGCGGGCCTTGTCTTTCATCTGCTCGGCGATGCCGAGCTTTGCGAACATCTCGGTCGAGACATAGACGCCGCTGGCGCTGTCGGAATAGGCGACCGATTTCGCCGCCAGCAGCGCCTGTTTGAGCGCGTCTGGCGATGAAATATCCGGTTTCGGCGCACCCGCCTTCACCGCAACCCCGATCGGCGATTTCACGAGATCGACGCGGCTGTCGGCGACGACCTTGCCCTGCTTGATCAGGTCGCCCAGCGCATAGCCCACCAGGATCAGCACGTCGGCGGGCTCGCCGCGCTCCAGCCGGACCGGGATCGCATTGACCGTGGTGCCCATCGAGGGCCCATAGGCCGTGATCACCTTGTGGCCGGTCGCGCGCTCGAATTCCGGCACCAGCGCGTTATAGGCCGCCGTCAGTCCGCCGGAGATCATCACCCGGATCTCGGCCGCGCCGGCTGTGCCCGTGAACCACAGGACGCCGGCGATGGCGAGCGCAAGGCGGCGGAAATTGGTGGATGTCGATCTCATGATTATTCCTCCCGGGGACGGCTCTTGATTGGCCGGCACTATTACGGGAGCGAACGCATCGTGCAAAGGGGGGTGGCCCCGGGCTCCACGAAGGGGCGCGCCACCGAATCGTCACTTTAAAGGCGAATTGCGCACCAAATATTTGGCAGGAGTGCCATATCGTGGGGACGGGGGCGCGGTCTCGTGCATATATTGCGAGTGGGGCGCGAGGCCGCACAACGATGAGCAGATCAAGCATTGCCCTTGTCAATCTTCGGGCGGTTGTCATCCTGATCGTGCTGGCGTTCCATTCGGTCCACCCTTACCTCGCTTCCCTGCCGCCAGCACCCTATCCGTTCGACAGCGCGCCTTATCTGTGGCTGGCTTTTCCCATCGTTGACGGCCAGCGATGGTTCGGCTTCGACCTGTTCTGCGCCTGGCAGGATGTGGGTCTGATGACCCTGATGTTTTTCCTCTCGGGGCTGTTCGTGCCGTCAAGCCTTGCGCGCAAGGGAAGCCGTAAGTTTTTGTCGGACCGTCTGCTGCGGATTGGCCTGCCGTTGGCGCTGGCCGTCATTTTTCTTGCGCCGCTCGCCTATTATGCCGCCTATCGCAGCACTGCCGTCGACCCCGGCCTCGATGCCTATCTGCAACATTTGCTGGCGCTGCCGTTCTGGCCATGCGGACCGCAGTGGTTCCTGGGCGAGCTGTTGGTGTTCAATATTCTGGTGGCGGCGATGCATCAATTCGTTCCAGGATGGGACCAGCGTCTTGTCCAGCTGATGGCCTCGGCCTTCGGCAATCCGGTGCGGTTCCTTGCCGTTCTGGTGACGCTCTCCGCGCTGGCCTACATTCCCCTGGTGCTCGCCTATTCACCCTTCGAATGGGTGAATATCGGCCCGATCGCGTTTCAGCCCAGCCGACCTTTGCACTACCTCGTCTATTTCCTTGCCGGCGTGGTGGTCGGGACCTATGGCCTCGATCATGGATTGCTCGACTGCGATGGGGCTCTGGCGCGGCGCTGGCCGGCTTGGCTCGCCGCAGCCTTTGCCGGCTTCCTGCTCTGGGCCGCCCCGACCTCGGTGACGATGGCCGATTGGAACAATGCTCCCCTGATCGAAAAACTCGCAGCCGGCCTGGGCTTTGTAGTCGCTTGCGCGGCGGGCTGCCTGTGTTCGCTCGCGGTCTGTCTGCGCTTTGCGCATTGGCGCCGGCGGGAGTTCAATAGCCTGTCGGCAAATGCCTACCGCATGTATCTGATCCACTACACGTTTGTGGTCTGGCTGCAATATGCGGTGCTGGGCACGGCATTGTTTGCGATCGTCAAGGCGACGATCGTGTTCAGTGCCACCCTTATCCTGAGCTGGGCCATCGCTGCCGCCATGGGCGGTTTGCTGCCATTCTCGCAACTGAATGCGACCATACGCGGACTCCGCCGCGCGTGATGACCGAATTGACACCGGACGGAAAGTAATCGAGCCAACATGCCATTGGTCTTCACCCTCGCATTCCGAAATCTGTTTCATGACCGGCTGCGTTTGATTGCGACGGTGATAGGGATCGTGTTTTCCATCGTTCTGGTGACCGTCCAGATGGGCCTGTATCTGGGCTTTGGACGCATGGTGACGACGATGATCGATCATGCGTCCGCCGATCTCTGGATCATGCCGAGAGGAACCAAGTGCTTCGAGGATCCGTCCCTGTTGAACACGCGTGAGCGCTATCGCGCGCTTTTAATCAGCGGAGTGACGGAGGTCATTCCCGTCGTGATCGGATTTGCGGATTGGCGAATGTCGAGCGGAGAAATGACCCCCGTTTTCGTCATTGGTTCGGATCTGCGGTACGGCGGCCTGGAGCCGTGGAACCTGGTGGAAGGCCGGATCGAGGCGCTGTCGAGACCGAAAGCAGTCGCGGTCGACCGGACCTATTTCGATCGTCTTGGCGTCTCGGGGATCGGGTCAACCGCCGAAATCCGGGAGCAACCCGTACGCGTGGCTGCCGTCACCAACGGGATCCGTTCCTTCACCACGACGCCGTTCGTTTTCCTGGATGTCAATCGGGCGCGGACTTACACAGGAGTTCCCTCCGGGAAGGCCAGCTATCTCCTTGTACGTCTGAGCCAGGACGCCGATCGCGGTCGCGTTCGCCAGGAGATCGTGTCGAACATCGCAGACGTGGAGGTCCTGACGCCTGCCGAGTTTCGCGAGCGCAGCCGCAAATTCTGGCTATTCGGCACCGGCGCCGGCGCCGCGCTCTTCGCCGGCGCACTGCTCGGCGTGATCGTCGGGACCGTCGTCGTCGCCCAGACGCTTTATTCAAGCACGAAAGAGCACCTGACCGAGTTCGCCACCCTTCGCGCCATCGGTTCGTCCAAACGGTATATCTACAAGGTAATCGTGTGGCAGGCGCTGCTCAGCGCGGCAATCGGCTTCTCCATCGCGGCCCTCATCGGCAACGCCATCGTGCGATTGACCGCGGCGACAGCCTTGCCGATCGTCATCACCCCCGCACTTCTTGTCGGCCTGTTTCTGCTTACCGTCGTCATGTGCGTCGGGTCGTCCATTGCGGCGATCGTTCAGGTCACCCGCATCGATCCTGCCACGGTGTTCGCGCGATGACCGAACCATTGCTCGAGGCGGTGGATGTGGCGAAGGACCTCGGCAGCGGCGCGGCCAAGGTAGCCGCGCTCAAGGGCGTAACCCTTTCGCTCAAGGGCGGCGAACTGACTCTGCTGATGGGGCCTTCCGGGAGCGGCAAGACCACGCTCTTGTCCATTCTTGGATGCATGTTGAGGCCGACAGAAGGTACCGTTCGCATCTGCGGACACCCCACCGCCGGCGCTGGACCCGAGGACCTCGCGCTTCTCAGGCGAGAGCATGTGGGTTTTGTCTTCCAGTCGTTTCATCTGTTTCCGACATTGTCTGCCACCGACAATGTCCGCCTCGCGCTCGATGTGCGCGGGCAGCCCTCCAGGGCGGCAAGAGTAATGTCACGCGAGGCGTTGGCGAAGGTCGGCCTGGCCCATAAGACAAAGGCCTATCCACGCGAACTCAGCGGCGGGGAACAGCAACGCGTCGCGATCGCTCGCGCCATTGTCGGAAACCCGTCCATCATCCTTGCGGACGAGCCGACGGCCGCTCTGGACGGCGAGAACGGCCGGGCGATCATGAAGATACTTGCTGAAATCGCCGGGGAACAGGGGCACGCCGTGCTGATCGTGACGCACGATCCGCGTCTCTTGCCATTTGCGGATCGGGTCGTTCACATCGAGGACGGACGGATCACCGGCGAAGAACCCGGCGGCGCAAAACTGCCGAGACTGCAATGAAATCAAAAACGCGGGAGGGCGGCTAGCCATGTCGAAGCGCCGGACAGCCTGGATCGTCGTCCTGGGTCTGATTGCAGTCGGCGGAATCTTCACCGCGATTCCGCTGATCACCCCCATCAAGTCGGCATTCTGGGGTATCTCGGTCGACGAGCCGAGAGAGAGGCACTGGCAAGCAATTGCGCCCGGGCGCATCGAAGCCTGCTCCGGGCAGATAAGGGTCGCAACCGCGGTGATCGGGGTCGTCGACAAGGTGCTGGTGAAGACTAATGACAAGGTGTTTGCCGGCGAACCGCTGATCCATCTCGCTGACGATGAACTCCGGGCACGGCAGGCGGCGGCGGAGACGCAAGTCGCCATGCACGAGCGCGCGCGGGATGAAAGATCGGCGACGGGCAGCGCGAAGTCGCGGCGCAAAGCCGGAGATGCCGTGGCCGATGCCGAACGGGCGCTCTACGACGCGCGATCTGCCGTTGATCGGGCTGCCACGAAGTTGCGGGTCAGCGGCGGACCGGACGGCGATCTGACCGCTGCCCGCCTGGCTTTGACACGCGCTCAGAATGAACTGTTAACGCGAAAGGAGCAGCTTCGTGCAATCATCGACGACGACGCTCCTTTGCCGACCGCGCTCGAGGGCCAGCTCAGTGTTGCCCGGTCGGAATACGCCATCGCGCGATCCGCCCTCGATAAAATGACGGTGCGCGCCCCGATCGACGGCACCGTGCTCCAGGTCGATGTGCACCCGGGCGAGTTGGTGTCCCCCGCTTCGCCGCAGCCGCCGTTGCAGCTCGCCGACCTCTCCGCGCTGTGCGTGCGCGCAGAACTCGACGAACGCGACCTCGCGTCAATCAAGGTTGGGCAGGCGGCAACTGTGCGTACAGTCGCATTTCCCGGTCGCGAGTTCATGGGAACTGTGTCCTTGATCGCTCCGCTGGTAGAGCCTGGCCGCCTCGAACCGCCCGGATCGCGCAGCCCGACCGAGGTGGATGTGGTTCGGGTCATGATCGGATTGGCGGGATCGGGAGATCTCACGGTCGGAATGAAGGCCGATGTCTACTTCCGTTCCGGAGAAGCTCTTAATTGACAGGCGGTCGGACGGCGCCTTAACGGGAGAGGTGAGGGCTCCGCGCCAGCTCACGAATTGACGTGCACGAAATCCCGCAACAGCGGATAGATTTCGGTGTTCCAGCGCCGGCCCGAGAACACGCCATAGTGCCCGACGCCGGCTTGCATGTGATGCACCTTGCGATAGGCGCGCACCCCGGTGCAGAGGTCCTGTGCGGCGAGGGTCTGGCCGATCGAGCAGATGTCGTCCTTCTCGCCCTCGACCGTCATCAGCCCCATCTTCTTGATCGAGGCGGGATTCACCGGGCGACCGCGATAGGTCAGCTTGCCCTGCGGCAACAGATGCTCCTGAAACACGTCGCGGATGGTTTCGATGTAGAACTCCGCCGGCAAGTCCATGACCGCGAAATACTCGTCGTAGAAGGTCTTGATGGTTTCGGCCTTCTCCTTCTCGCCTTTCGCCAGATGGCCGGCAAGATCGATGTGCTGCTTGATATGGCGCTCGAGGTTCATCGACACGAAGGCGGTGAGCTGTACGAAACCGGGATAGACCTGCCGGAACGCGCCCTTGCATTGAATCGGCACGTAATTGATCAGATTGTCCTCGAACCATTTCAGCGGCTTGCTCTTGGCGAATTCGTTGACCTTGGTCGGCAGGATGCGGGTGTCGATCGGGCCGGCCATCAGGGTCAGCGTCGCCGGCCGCGCGGGGTGATCGTCCTCCGACATGATCGCGGCGGCGGCGAGCGCCGACACCGACGGCTGGCAGATCGCCACCATATGCGCGCGCGGGCCCAACTGGTCGAGGAAGGTGATGAGGTGCTCGGTATATTCGTCGAGGCCGAATTTGCCCTGATCGCGCGGAATGTCGCGCGGGTTGTGCCAGTCGGTGATGTAGACGTCGTGATCCTGAAGCAGGGTCTTCACGGTGCCGCGCAACAGTGTCGCGAAGTGGCCGGACATCGGCGCCACCAGCAACAGCCGTGGCTGTTCCGGGGAATTTTCCTTCTTGAAATGCAGCAGCGAGCCGAACGGTGTCGCGTAGGTGACTTCCTCGGTCACCTCCAGCTCCTGATTGCCCACCAGCACCTTGTCGATGCCGTAGGCCGGGCGGGTGTAGGTGAGGGAAGTGCGCGAGATCAGCTCGAGGGCGGCGGCGAGCCGTCCGAACAATCTGTCGGACACGCCCTGCGGGACCAAATTGAGATATTTCAGCGCGTTCGCGGCCCCGATCCGCCATGGCCCCGTCAGGTCCATGTGGTTCTGATAGGCCTGATACATCATCGACATCATCCGGATCCGCCCCTGCCCATGCTGCCATGCAATATCGAAGCCAAAGCGGAGTCAAATAGCCTAAGAAACTGGCACGTCGCTTGCTGTTGAAAAGCTTCGGATTAAAGATTCGGGCCAAGCTGCGAAGCCTGGATATTGGGCACTTTGCAGCGGATCGCCGGCCAAGACGGGCCTCGGCCGGCGTTCACGCGTTAAGGGAAAAGCCACATGGCAAAAGCGACACTGACCATCAGCAGCAAGAATTACTCCTCGTGGTCGCTGCGTGGCTGGCTGCTGACCCGATTTTCCGGACTCGAATTCGAGGAGATCGTCACCGCGCCGGATGATGCGTCGGCGCGCGCCGAAATCCTGCTGCTGTCACCGACGATCCTGGTGCCTTGCCTGCGGCATGACGGCGCCACGGTATGGGATACGCTGGCGATCGCGGAATACCTCAACGAGGTCATGCCCGATGCCGGCCTGTTGCCGAAGGACCGCGTCTTGCGCGCGCATTGCCGGTCGATCTGCGGCGAGATCCATTCCGGGTTCACGACGCTGCGCGCGTCGCTGCCGGTCAACCTGAAGGGTCATTTCCCCGGCTTCAAGATCTGGTCGCGCGCGCAGGCCGATATCGACCGGGTGTGCGCGATCTGGCGCGAGTGCCTGGCGAGATCGGGCGGCCCGTTCCTGTTCGGCGAGCGCACTATGGCGGACGCCATGTATGCGCCCGTCGTGACCCGCTTCATGACCTATGACGTCAAGCTGGAGCCGCGGCTGAACGAGTATGCCAGCCTGATCATGGCGCTTCCGGAAATGCAGCAATGGATCGAGGCCGCCAGGGCCGAGCCCGCTGACATCGAGGAGCTCGAGGTGGAATATTAGGCAGCGCGGGCCATGAGCTGCCTGTTTGAAGGGCTCAAGCATCGGGCATGCCGTGCTCAACTTCCTGCCAGCCAGGGCGGTTTCGCGACCCGCAGCGACATGCCGGCGATGCCGCGCGAAAAATCCAACGACTGAAATTCCGGTCCGCGTCCAACAGCTTCGACGTCTTCAACGCCGCGGTTTTCGAAATTGCCGCGGTGCAGCGCGGCTGGCGTGATTTTCGCATGACGCAATCAAGCTTCGAACGCGCCGATCCGCGCTGCCAAAAAATTGGACGCCGGCGATTGTCGCGACCAACGCGAAGGAACGGTGGAGGTTCAGATGAATCAGCACGCGGTCGTCAGCAAATTTTCCCACGTCAAGCCCGGCGACACTGAATTCAAGGGCGGGGGCCTGCGCGACTTCTTCCTGTATCGCGATCTCGGCATTGCGGCGGCGACCGGCGGCCAGGTGATCTGCCATCTGGTCAAGGCCAATGCGGAGATGCCGCCGGAAGACGGCACCGGCTGGCATCGCCACGACTGCGATTTCCAGATCGTGATCATGATGAAGGGCTGGGCGCGGTTCATGTATGAGGACCAGCCGACGCTGGTGCAGGCCGGCGACGTCGTCCATCAGCGGCCGGGGATCGTGCACTACCTGTTCGATTACTCGCCGGACATGGAGTATCTCGAAATCGTCAGCCCGGCGGATTTCAAGACCGTCGATATGCCGCCAGCCACCGACAAGGTGCCGGCGGTGACACCCTGGAAGTAGCGCTTCCGCGCGACCGCCGGAAGAATTAACGTTTTAGGCGGTCGCGGTGACGTGCCCGGATCGGGCCGGTCTGGATGTGGTGCGCCGCCCGCCCTCGCGGCCGATATCTAGCCGTGAACATCGGCGTACACCGGGCATCGGCTGATTCGGGCGCGATTCGTTCCGCGCGCGTTCCGAACCTTAAGAGTAGGACGGCTTGCGTCACGTTTTGACACAGCGCGAGCGGCTTTCGGAGCTGATCTTTGCTTTTGACGCGTTTCCTTTGCGCCAACCGGTCCCCGCTTCGCCTGAAAACGCGCTCAAATCAGGGGCGGCGCAGCCGCCAGCCGACCACCGTTGCCTCGACGGCGCTGCCCGATTCATGGTTGCGCCAGGCGCCGTCGACATAGCGGCAGGCGAACGGCAGCTGATAGGTGCCGCTATGGTCCTCGCATAGTACCTGGACCGGCTGATCCGGCGGCGGTTCTCCCGCGCCGTTGAATTCAGCCAGTCGTTTTTCGCGCGTCGCCATTTTCGTCCTTCTCCATCAGTGGCGCCAGGCGCCTCGCTTGCCATTCACACCCGGCCGGCCCGAATCCGGATGCGCCCGATAAAACCCTACCCGCGAATGAGGTTTCCGTGTGTTATCGTCGATGGCTTGCACCTGGCTCGCAACAATTTGACCTGACAAACGCGAATATAATGAGGCTCTCGATGATCGGCCGGATCTTTCTCGCGCTGCGGGTGATGGCAGGGTTCCTGGCAGGAATCTTGGCAGGATTCCTGGCGCCGTGGGTGTTGATATCCGCAGGCCGTGCGCAGGACGTTCCCGGCATCGAAATCTGCACCGTGGAAAAGACCATGGAGCGGCGCACCAGTTGCCTGCAGAGCAATGTCGATTTCCTGCAGAAGACGATCGCAAAGCTCGCCGCCGACCATGCGCAGAAGCTCGATGCCGCAAACCGCCAGATCGACGGTTTGAAGGCCACCGTCATCTCGCTGCAGAAGGTCGTTGAAGATCTGCAGGCGGCCGAGAGGAAAACGGCGGAGGCCTTGAAGAAGAAAGCCGACGCGCCGCCGGCCAAGGATGGGGCGGCGGCGAAGGAGGGCGGGAAGTAATTCGGTATTGGCATCCCGTCATTCCGGGATGGTGCGTCAGCACCAGACCCGGAATCTCGAGATTCTCCGATGTGCAATAGCACATCGTAGCTCGATGCTTCGCATCGCCCGGAATGACGGTCTCTTCCTGAATTCAGTTCCAGCGCCCGAAAGCGCAAGGACTGTCAAACGCCGCGCCCGCGAAGCCATCACAATCGGCGCGCTTCGAATGAAGGCTTGTCGTCCATGAATCCTGCCCAGAGGGCGCTCTGGTTTGTCGAAAGCCACCTGGCCTGCGAACTGACCCTCGACGAGATCGCGGGCGTCGCCGGAATCTCGCGCTTTCACATGGTCCGGGCGTTCGCCGCCGCGACGGGGATGTCGGTGATGCGGTATGTGCGTGCCCGCCGCCTCAGCGAGGCGGCGCGGGCGCTTGCCGCCGGCGCGCCCGATATCCTGACCCTGGCGCTGGACGCGGATTACGGCTCTCACGAAGCATTCACCCGCGCGTTCCGCGACCATTTTGGCGTTACGCCCGAAACGGTCCGCAGCCTCGCGCGCATCGACCACATCGGGCTTCAGGAGCCGATCCAGATGGACTCAACCGCGTCAGACAATCTTCAGGTCCCGCGTTTTGAAACCAGCAAGCCGCTGCTCGTCGCTGGTCTCGGCGGGCGTTACTCCAGCGAAAACGGCGCCGGCATTCCCGGCCAGTGGCAGCGTTTTCACCAGTGCGTCGCGGACATTCCCAACCGAATCGGGAAGCTGGCCTTCGGGGTCTGCTGCAATGGCGACGATGCCGGAAATTTCGACTACATCGCCGGCGTCGAAGTGTCCGACTTCTCCGATCTGCCGCGCGAATTCGCGCGTGTCTGGATTCCGGAAGCGCACTACGCGGTGTTCACCCACAGGGACCACATCTCGACCATCCGCCGCACGGTCAATACGATCTGGAACCACTGGCTGCCGGCGTCGGGACTGAAGGCCGCCGACGCGCCCAACTTCGAGCGCTACGACGAAAGCTTCGATCCATTGACCGGCGATGGCGGGCTCGAAATCTGGGTGCCGGTCAAGGACTAGACGCCTGTTTTGCAGCGGGGCAGCCCTGCGCGCTGATAGGCGTGGTGATTGCTTGCAAGCGATGGCGACTTTGCCATAACGTCGCGCAACGAAATTGTAGCGCGTGCGAAATCCGCCTGCGCTCAAGAAAACGCTCAAGAAAGGCGGGGGGATTTGATGCCTGATGTTCGCGTTCTCGCCAGCGGCCTGGAATTCCCGGAAGGCCCGGTGGTGATGCCGGACGGATCGGTGGTGCTGGTCGAAATCCGCGGGCAGCGGTTGACACGGATATGGCCGGACGGTGCCAAGGAGGTGGTCGCGCAAATTCCAGGCGGCCCCAATGGCGCGGCGATCGGTCCCGACGGCAAATGCTACATTTGCAACAATGGCGGCTTCAGCTGGATCGCCTCGCGCGGCACCATGATGCCGGGCGCGCCGGGCCCCCACGAATATATCGGCGGCTCGATCCAGCGCGTCGATCTCACAACCGGCAAGGTGGAAACCCTGTTCGACAGATGCGGCGAGCACCCGCTGAAAGGGCCGAACGATCTGGTGTTCGACCGGCATGGCGGACTCTGGTTCACCGATCTGGGCAAGCGCCGCGCCCGCGACATGGATGTCGGCGCGTTCTACTACATCAAGCCCGGCATGACGGAGATCGTCGAAGGCTCCTTCGGCATGCTGCCGGCTAACGGCATCGGCCTGTCGCCGGATGAAAACACCGTCTATGTCGCGGAGACGCCGACGGCGCGGCTGTGGGCCTTCGATCTCGCTTCGCCCGGCGAGGTCAGGCCGCGCGACGTGATCTATCGCGGCGAGCGCGGCAAGCCGATCGCGGGGCTCGGCGGCTACCAGATGTTCGATTCGCTCGCGGTGGAGGCCGGCGGCAATGTCTGCGTCGCCACCCTGATCTCGGGCTGCATCTCGGTGATCGCGCCGGACGGCAGACTCGTCGAGCAGGTGCCGACCGGCGACCGCGTCACCACCAACATCGCCTTCGGCGGGCCGGAGCTGAAAACGGCCTACATCACGCTGTCCGGCAAGGGCGAACTGGTCGCGATGGACTGGGCGCGGCCCGGCCTGGCGCTGAATTTCTTGAACAAGTGATGGAAAAAGAGGTAGCCCCTTTCGCCATCGCATCCAACGTCGTCATTCCGGGATGGTGCGCCAGCACCAGACCCGGAATCTCGAGATTCCGGGTTCGATGCTTCGCATCGCCCCGGAATGACTGAGGCTGAAGGAGGAACAATGCCCTGGCTTGAACCGGTGACGCTGAGCGGCCCGCATGCGCAGCTCAAACCGCTTTCGCATGATCATATCGACGGGCTGACCGAGGCCGTGAAGGACGGTGAGTTGTGGAAGCTCTGGTACACCTCGGTGCCAAGGCCCGAAGACATGCGCAAGGAGATTGACCGCAGGCTCGCGCTGCAGGCGGCGGGCTCGATGCTGCCGTTCACCGTGTTCGATGCCGAGGGTGAAATCGCGGGCATGTCGACCTACATGAACGTCGATGCCGCGAACCGGCGCGTCGAGATCGGCTCGACCTGGTATGCCAAGCGCGTGCAGCGCAGCGCGCTCAATACCCAGTGCAAATGGCTGCTGCTGACGCATGCCTTCGAACAGCTCGACTGCATCGCGGTCGAATTCCGTACGCATTTCTTCAATCATCAGAGCCGGCGCGGCATCGAGCGGCTCGGCGCTAAGCTCGACGGCATCCTGCGCAGCCATCAGATCGCGGCAAATGGCACGCTGCGCGACACCGTGGTCTACAGCATTATCGCCGCCGAATGGCCGACGGTGAAGGCGCATCTGAATTATCAATTGAACGAGAGGGCGCGTGCGTAGCGTTTTCGAGCGAAGTGGGTACCGGTTCGCGTGAAGAAAACGCGTCAAAAGATGAAGACGCTGAAGGCTGGACGATGGATACATTCGACTATGTGATCGTGGGCGCGGGCTCCGCGGGCTGCGTGCTGGCGAACCGGCTGAGCGAGGATGCTGCCACCAGGATCTGCGTGCTTGAGGCCGGCCCGAAGGATTGGCACCCGTACATCCACCTGCCGGCCGGCTTCATCAAGACCTTTCACATGCGCAGCATCAACTGGGCCTACCAGCAGGAGCCGGGTCCCTGGACCGGCGGCCGCAGCATCTACGCGCCGCGCGGCAAGACGCTCGGCGGCTCCTCCTCGATCAATGGTCACATCTACAATCGCGGCCAGCGCCAGGACTTCGACACCTGGGCGCAGCTCGGCAACCGCGGCTGGGGCTATCCGGATGTGCTGCCCTATTTCAAGCGGCTGGAGCGGCGCATCGGCGAGGGCGAGGACGCCTATCGCGGGCGCGAGGGCAATCTCACCGTCACCACCATGGAGTGGCAGGATCCGCTGTGCGAGGCGTTCATGGCGGGCGCGATCAGCCTCGGCATTCCGCGCAACCCCGACTACAACGGCGCGATACAGGAGGGCGTCTCCTACGCCCAGCGCACTATCAAGAATGGCCTGCGCGTCAGCGCCGCGACCGCCTTCCTGCACCCGGCGCGGAAGCGCGGCAATGTCGATGTGCGCACGCACGCGCATGCGACGCAGATCATCTTCGAGGGTAAGCGCGCGGTCGGCGTGCGCTACGTCAGGGGCGGCAAGGGCGGCACGTCGCACGAGGTGCGCGCCAGGAAGGAAGTGATTCTCGCCGGCGGCACCTACAATTCACCGCAGCTGCTGCAATTGTCCGGCGTCGGTTCGCCGGATTTGCTGCGCCCGCTTGGCATCGAGGTGCGCCACGCGCTGGCCGGCGTCGGCGAAGGGTTGCAGGACCACTACGCGCCGCGCTCGGTCGCCCGCGTCAAGAACATCAAGACCATCAACGAACGCCGGCGCGGCCTTAGCCTGGTGGGCGAGGCGATCAAATGGGCCACCACCCGGCGCGGCCTGCTGTCGCTGTCGCCGACCATGGTCTATTGTTTCTGGCACTCCGGCGAGACCACCGAGAGCTCCGATCTGCAACTGACATTCACACCGGCGAGCTACAAGGAGGGCGTGCAGGGGCAGCTCGAGGATGAGCCCGGCATGACGGTGGCGTCCTGGCAACAGCGGCCGGAAAGCCGCGGCTATGTCCGCGTCCGTTCGGCCGATCCGTTCCAACAGCCGATCATCCAGACCAATTATCTGGTCGCCGATCTCGATCGCCGCGTCGTCGTTGCCGGCATGAAGCTGGCGCGGCGATTGCTCAAGTCAGATCCGCTCGCGCCCTATTACGCGCATGAGGATTTCCCCGGGCCCAACGTGCAGACCGACGACGAATTCCTCGAAGCCGCCACCCAGCGCGGCACCACGACCTTCCATCCCGGCTGCACCTGCCGGATGGGTCCGGCCGATGCGCCGTGGGCCGTGGTCGACGACCAGTTGCGCGTGCATGGCTTGCAGGGCCTGCGTGTGGTCGATGCCTCGATCATGCCGCGGATGATCTCGGCCAACCTCAACGCCTCCACCATGATGATCGCCGACAAGGCGTCGGATCTGATCCGCGGCAGGAGCGCGCCGGAGGCGGCGGTCGGCTCGATCGCTGGCTAGCGCGCGGACTGATATATTGGCGTCGGCAAAGAGCGGAAAAACCGGGGGCGATCATGATAGTGTTGAGGACCGGCGTACTCGCGGTCGCTCTCGCCATTTGCACGTTAACGGCCGCTGACGCACGGCCCGGGGTGATCAAAGTCGAAACCTATGCCTGTACGGGTTGGGGAGCCGCACACGAATATACGATGCAGTCGCTGACACCGAAAGGCGGGCAGATCAGCAGGAACTGCCCCATTCGGCTGCCAGTAGGCACCAAAGTCGATGTCATCAAGGACGACGACGACGGCTACGCCGTCGTGACGCATCGCGGAAAGACATGGTGGGTCGACGGCGAAAGAGTGCGGTGAGCGGCCGAATGGCTGAAATTCAAATCAGGACTTCGAGTAAAGGAGGCACGTCCGTGACTGACGCGTAGATCCGGAACGGACATCGTGAAACTTGCGAGCGAATGCACCGTATGATATTTTCGCCGCAAGGTTGAACAAACGAGCCTGGTCATGGTCCGAATGCTATTAATTGGAGCGATGCTGCTGGCTGCTGGAGCTAGTGTCTGCGCCCAGGAAGCCGGGGTTCAGCGCAAGATCCTGCTGACCGAGGATGGGCCACCAGGGTTCCAGACCGTCGTGAACGCCCTGGAGTTTGCCCCCGGTGCGCGCGAGCTCAAGCATGCCCATCCGGGCCCATTGAGCGGATACGTCTTGGAAGGCACGCTCGTCTTCGAACAGGAGGGGCGCCCTACGGCCAGCTACAAGGCGGGTGAAGCCTTCTATGTTGAACCTGGCAAAGCTCATCTCGTCATCAATTCCAGCGACGCGCCAGTCAAGCTTATAGCGATGCTCGTTGTCGAGAAGGGCAAGCCTCTGTCAAGCCCGGTCACGGAACAGGGCAAGTAAGGCTGCCGCAGCAAGCCGCCTCCTTCATTCGTTCGCGATGTCGCCTCTTGGCGCGTAGCCCCGGTTATCCTGGTGCAGCGCCGTGTCCGCAGTTGCAGGTAGGCCGACGCCCGGCCCGGGGTGATCAAGGTCGAAACCTATGTATGCACCAGTTGGGGAGCCGCGCACGAATACACGATGCAGTCACTGACGCCAAAAGGCGGGCAGTTCAGCAGGTACTGCCCTATTCGGTTGCCAGTAGGCACGAAAGTCGATGTCATCAAGGACGACGACGACGGCTACGCCGTCGTGACGCATCGCGGAAAGACATGGTGGGTCGACGGCGAACGCGTGCGGTGACCTGCCGAGTGGCTGAAATTAAAATCAGGACTTCGAGTAAAGAGCTCACTTCAGTTGCTGGCACGAAACACACTCGGTGGCGGCGTCTCGCGATGTCCGTTCATCGGGTCAAAGCAGAAATAGCGCGGAAGCGCCGCTACTTCCGAGTCTGACCCGTTTTGGACGTGAGCCCAGGCGCGGTCGTTTCGTTCAACCCGCAGCCGAGACACGCAACGTCACTCCGGAAGCCCTGCTTTGCGGAGACCCTCGGCGAACGTGGCGAGGTCCTCAGCTCGGCGAAATGGTGCCAAATATTTGAGATTGGAGGGCCGCAAGTCGGGGTTAAATTCGAGCGCCCGTGCGATGGCTTTACGTGCTGGCTCAAGTCGCCCAGCGAGCGCGTTGCTGGCCGCGGAAATGCAGATTGCCAGCAGGAAAGTCGGATTGTCGCGCATTGCCCTTTCGGCGCATGACGACGCCACGTCGCATCGGTTCGCGAGAAAATGGGCATACGCCATGGCTCCGTGCATGCCGTACATGGACGGGTCGAGCGGGCTCAGGCGCATGGCACGCGCAACGTGTTCAAGTGCCAGGTCCGGCTCACCTCTCCAAACTCTCAACCAGCCACTAAGCGTCCAAGCTTGGGCAAAGTTGGGACTGACCGCCAGTCCGCGATCCATAAACGCCGCCGCATCGTCGAATTCCTGGGCAACAAAGGCGAGTGCATATCCACCCATAGACAGCGCGATGGGGTCATCTCCACCGAGCTGTACTGCTCTCCGGGCCAGCCGCGTAGCTTCCGCACTCTCGTGCACAGGCTCGATCATCCAGCCACGCGCCTTGCGTTGTACGTAGCACCACGCGGCCATGCCATAGGCGCTCGCCAGACCACGGTCGAGCTCAATCGCTTTGCAAAAGAGCTCGAGTGCCTCGCGGTTCGCTTCCATTGTCCATCGACGAACTTTCGCCAGTCCCCTCAGGTAATAATCGTACGCCGTCAGATTTTCGGTTGGTTTGCGCTTGGCCCGCTTGACCTCCTCAACCTGCAGCTTCGGGGCGATTGCACTAATGACGCTGGCGGTCACATGGTCCTGTAGATCGAACATATCTTCGAGCGCACCCTCAAAACGGTCTGCCCAGAGATGTGCTCCGGTTTCGGCATCGATGAGCTGACCGGCGATACGAATGCGGTTTCCCGCCTTGCGCACGCTGCCTTCGAGTACGTAGCGCACTCCAAGCTCGCGGCCGACCTGCTTCACGTCCACGGGCCGGCCTTTGTAAGTAAAGCTCGAATTGCGCGCGATCACAAACAGCCAACGAAAGAGCGACAGCGCCATCGTGATATCCTCCACGACGCCGTCTGCGAAATACTCCTGCTCCTGGTCGGTACTTAGGTTCTGGAAAGGTAGTACGGCAATCGAGGGTTTGTCCGGGAGCGCCAAGATGGGTCTTTGGCTTGCGGTCGCACCGCGATCCCTCACTCTGAAAACGCGGACCGGGCGTCCAATGTTCTTGAGGTTCTGCTCGCCAGCATCATCAAACACGATATCGAGTTTATCGCGGAGTTGTCGGTGGGCATCATCCGAGACACAAATGCCGCCCGGCTCCGCAATCGCTTCGAGACGTGCTGCTATGTTGACACCGTCGCCGAATATGTCCCCGTTATCCTGGATAACGTCGCCGAGGTTGATACCGATACGGAACTCAATTCGATTGTTCGGCGGTACGTCTGAATTGCGTTCCGCCATGCCGCCCTGAACCTCGACTGCACAGCGCATCGCGTCCACAACGCTATTGAATTCGGCTAGGAGCCCATCGCCGGTATTCTTGACGATGTGTCCGCGATGGGCAGCAATCTTTGGATCAATTAAAACCCGCAAATGCTCCTTCAGCCGGACGTGCGTGCCTTCCTCGTCCATGCCTGTCAAACGGCTATAGCCGGCGACATCGGCTGCGAATATGGCTGTAAGCCGTCGCACTAGGTGTTCTGGGGCCAAGGGATTCTCCCGCCGAGGCGTGAAGCGTCTAACCCTACCGGTTTGAGCCGGCACCTGTTTGAAAATGTTAGCGACAATTGGCTTCAAATACTATCACACTCATCGAACCAAGGCGTGTGCCCGCGTGGCCCACGGCATGATCGGACAAGGCGGTCGATGTCTGTTTCGGGGCACCTTCGAGACATGTCGGCGGACGCAACAGATCTCCGTTAAGCGGGGAAGACCGAAAGTGGCCGACCGGTCGCCAAAAGGCGCATTGACCCAATCCGGACATGCCGCTGATTGCTCCAAGCGGACGCAATAAACACCACCTTGATCGTGGGCGGCGAAATTTGGCGTTTCGCGCGCAAGCAAAGTGCACCGGACGTTTGCCTATTGCTTAGACCGTGCCGTGCTCAAATTTCGAGACAAATGGATATCATTTCAGCGCAAACAATATTTGCCGCTGCAGTACAATTGGATTCGCACTTACGATTTTTAATGCATCCGGTTGTTCTGATGATCTCGATCTCTGAGCCGCGCCTTATGATTTGAACAGCGGCTGGAGCTGCTTCGTCCGTCCAGTTCCTGTCCGTGAGATTGAGCGGAAGCTCAAGGATGCGTCCACGGTAAACATTTCTTGAAATGTGATTTTGATCACAAGCGCCTTTTGCAACTTGCGTCACTGTCGTCCCCAATGTCATTGCGGAGTTTCAACGATGAGACACGCTCCATTCATTGCGACAAGGTTTGCTTCCTTCGAAACCGAACGCGAGCAGTCGAAGGCGCGAAAGAGCATTTTCAGAATAGTTGTCGAAGCGTTGCATCACTCGCGCCGGCTACAGGCGGAGCGCACTATCCGTCAGTACCGTCACCTGGTCCACAAAGCCGAGAGCAATATTCCCTGCGAGCAGAACAAATGATTTGGAGCCAAACAACATGACGGTGAGTGAGGGATGGCTACGGCGTGACAGGCCGGTGCAATTGCGCGCATCTGTCGGGAAGATTCTGGTTGCGATCGTATTGATCGCATTCCTTGTTCTTCACGTTATCGGCGGAAGGATATTGCAGCGGTCAAGCACGCAAAACGATGCCTTCGACGTCGTTCTCAATCGCGCGATTGACTGAACGCACGAGACGGAGAATCTCATGATAGGACATGCCCGACGCGGCGCGCGCAAGACCGGCTTCCGTCGCGGGAGAAGCTGGCGTTCCGGCTTCGGCTTCCAGTCACGCACCAACTTCTGCGCCTCGGCGATCTGGGCGGGCGTCATTTTCTCTGCCGCCCCGCCAGCGCCGAGGCTACATGCGCAAAAACCGCATCAGACCGGAGTCCGACGGTGGCTACTGTCTGCGACAGACCCCTTGCGTTGCGGGCTTGGTATATTGCTTATCCGGGGCGGTAGTCCCACGGGGAGCAAATATTGGGGTCGCCCGTTGTCTCATAGGAGTCGACGACATCGCCGGCCATGGTGACGTGAATTATGCATGGGTTGAGTGTCTGACCCTTGAACCATGTATAGATTTTTCGTCCCTCTATCGTCTGCTGCTGTTCCGGAGGACCAAGCCTGACCTGGACGGCGCTAAGCGGCTGCCCCTTAAAATCGTTTCTGGCAAGGTTGATGCCCGGGTTCGTCATTGAGCAACTGTCCGTGGCCATGACCGCCAAGATCACGAGATAGCGCATTTGTCTGACCTCTCATTCCAGCCGCGAGTTTCCACGACAAAACGGCCCCGGGACTGGGACCGTTACCCGCGAACAGCCAGGGGCTGCGTAAGATGGGGGCGCGAGTATCGTTAGACTAGCAGGCTGCGCGCGATTCCATCCTTAAATCTTTTTGACAGTATGTGTCCTGATGTTTCGTCCGCTTATCGCCTACTCGCACGTTTGCGACATGCCGACGAATACTGCGAATGTCCGTAGTTCGGGGAAGACCTGAAGTGGCCGGCATTTGGCCAAACTGACGGGACTAACCCTGAACGGACATGGCCGGCCAAATTTGCCAATCATTATATTTCTGGATGTGAGCAATATTGACCCGCAGCTCTGGAACACAGTAGATCATGTTGGTTCCATCACCGCCTCTCTTTGGCGCCTATCGGTGACTGAGAGTTTTGCTCTTCCGCCTGACCTAGGGTGGAATGCAATGACCGATTACCCTGCCGCAATCCCGCTGCTCGCAATTCAGCGACTCCGCTGCCCGAATTGCCGAGCGCGCATGATGCTCGCGCGCATCTCGCAAGGACCCACAGGGTTTGAACTTCGCAGGTTCGGACTGCTCGAAGTGCGATCACTTCGAAAAAATCGTCATAGCGTCAGATCCAGTCAAATCCGGGGTTGTTTGCTGGTTTGCTGGCGAACCACAGCCGCCTACGTTAGGCTATGCCTCCGCCCGACGCCGCAAAGCCCAGGTCGAAAATACTTGATCGCGCTCTTTCGCTGGTCGCAGCATTCATTGTCGTCGCAATCATAATGGTCGCCCGATACTGATCTCATTGTGCCGCTAGATTCAGCATATCTTTCCGTGGTGGTGGAACTCGGGAAACCGAAATGCCTTGTCAGGAGTGTGACTTATAGAGAGCCGGCCAGAGGCATCAATGAGACAGTGGATCATAGCACTCGGATTCACGGCCCTTCTACAGCTTCCAGCAGCTGCGACTGAGGTTAAGCCGGACGTGATCAACG
>NZ_SSNA01000136.1 GCF_004799445.1 Bradyrhizobium sp. | reverse complement strand
ACGACTCGGTCGCCGACGAGGCGGTGCCGAAGCGGCTTGAGATCGAGCGCCTGGTGCGGCGGCCGCGCCGATGGATGTACGGCGCGATCGCCGCGACGCTCCTGGCATTTGTCGGCGGCGGTGGCGTCGGCTGGCTGGCGCATGGCGTGACGGCGTCGCCGTCGGCGTTCCAGAGCCTGACCTTGGACGCGCTGGATGCGCATCGGCTCTATGTCGTCGAGGTTCGCCATCCGGTCGAGGTGCCGGGCAGCGAGCGCGAGCACCTTCAGGTATGGCTGACCAGGCGTTGCGGTTGGGACGTCCGCGCACCCGAACTGGATGCGACGGGCCTGAAGCTGGTCGGAGGACGGCTGTTGCCCGGCGCCTCGGGGCCCGCATCATTCCTGATGTATGAGAGCGCCTCGGGCGAGCGCTTCACGCTTTACGCCTCACGCGGCAAAACCGGCACCGCGCAGATGCGCTATACCGCAGCCGAGAACTCGGGCGCGATGTACTGGTCCGAAGATGATGTCGGCTACGTGCTGAGCGGCCCTTCCGACAAGGACCGGCTCAACCAGGTCGCGCGGCAGGTCTACGACCAGACCGAAAAAAGCGGTGGGTGAAGGGCGTCTCGATCGATGACCAAATTCCGGCGGGGTGTCCAAATTCGGACATCAAGAATCTGAATTTGGAACATGGACGCGTCTCATTATCGCACCAGGTGCTCACGAAAAGTTGTGGTGCGTTCGATCCGCCGATCGACGCAAGCGGCCTCGACCGGGGTTTTGTACCGCGCTGGTCCCCCAGGTCGAGGCCGCACCTTCTTCTGCCGGCGCGTGGCGATCAGCCGTGATCGCTGCGCGGATGATAGGGGTGGGCGTCCCGCCACTTTTGCATCAACTCCTCCAGCTCCGCATCGTTCCCATCCGGCAGCATGATCCGGGTGGTGGCGAACAAGTCGCCGGTACCGCCCGGTTTCGGCAGGCCCTTGCCTTTCAGGCGAAAGATCCTGCCGCTCGAGGTATTTTTCGGGATCGACAACTCGACCGCGCTGCCGAGCGTCGGCACGCGAACCTTGCCGCCGAGCACCGCTTCGTACAACGTGATCGGCAGATCGAGGCGCAGGTCGCTGCCCTCGACCTTGAAGAACGGATGCGGCGCGACGCTCACGGTGATCAGGAGATCGCCCGGCGGGTGGCCCGCCGCGGTCTCGCCCTGCCCCTTGAGCCGGATCTGCTGGCCGGGGGCAACGCCGGCGGGAATCTTGACATTGAGCTCCTTGCCGGTTGGCAGCCGGACACGCTTCTCCACGCCCTTGACCGACTCCTCCAGCGACACCGTCATGGCGACGGAAAGATCGAGATCGAGCGCGATGGTGCCGGGGTCGAATTCGAAGGTGCCGCCGGCGCCCGGCCGCGCGCCGCGCGCCGTAGCCTGGCCGAACATGCTGTTGAGGATGTCCTCAAAACCGCCGCCGCCAAAGTTCGCGCCAGCACCACCGGTACGGAAGGTGTGGGTCTCGAAACCGCCACCCTGGGCCCCGCGCGCGCGCGGATCGCCGCCGCCAGCAAAGCCCTGGAAGCGCGGCTTGCCCTCGGCATCGATCTCGCCGCGGTCGAACTGCTTGCGCTTCGCCTCGTCGCCAAGGATCTCGTTGGCCGAATTCAGCTCGGAAAAGCGCGCCGCGGACTTCGGATCGTTCTTGTTGGCATCGGGGTGATGCTTCTTGGCAAGCTTGCGATAGGCGCTCTTGATCGCCGCAGCGCTGGCGCCCCGCTGCACCCCCAAGACCTCATAGGGGTCGCGCATCCGTCAGGTCTCCTCTTAAGGAAATCAGATGTTAGTTCGGGCGATCCGCCCGCCGAAACTTCATTTGGGGTCTTCGTGGCATTTTTGCAACGGGAAGAAGAGCCGTTCAGCTCTGCCTCCACGGTTTCAGCGTATGAATTTCCCACTGCCCATGGCCGGTCTTGCAGGCGGCGCCCTGCAGCCAGCTTTCCGAGCGGCCATTGACGTAGCTTGCCAGAAAATCCCGGCAGGTCCGCCCCTCCGAGGAATAGGCCTGGGCCAGCGGCGTCACCGAGCCCCGCGCGCCGGTCTCGGGATTTTCCCAGGGCTGGCTGGCATCCTTGTCGCCACGGGTCAGCACGTCGGACGCCGCATTGCGGGCAAAGGCAAGATCGCTCTCGCTCGGCGCCGCCAGGCTTGGCTGCGCGGGGCCGATGGAGTTGGTGACGTCGTCGCCCATTTTGGCGAAAGCACCGTCGGTGCGGGACAGGCTGCAGCCGGCGGAGCCGATGCCGATCAGAATCAGGGTCGTCACCAAGCCGGCCGGGCCGATCGCCGATAGGCCAAAGCGTCCCCATGCCCTATATAGGACAAGCCTAGAATGGGGCTGCAACGCGCTTCTGGCCGCGGGCGGGCGCAACTCGGAACTCCTGAGATGACGGACACGACCTCCATCCAACACCCGACACCCTTAACATCCGGTGATTTCACCGCTGCCGGGGAGCCGTTTGCGCTGTTCGGAGAGTGGTTTGCGGAAGCGGTGAAGGCCGAACCCAACGATCCCAATGCCATGGCGTTGGCCACCGTCGACCCCGACGGCCTGCCCGACGTGCGGATGGTGCTGATGAAGGACTATGACGCTGCGGGGTTCGTGTTCTACAGCCACATCGCCAGCCAAAAGGGCCGCGAACTCGCCGCAAATCCTAAGGCGGCTTTACTATTTCACTGGAAATCGCTGCGCCGGCAGGTCCGGATCCGTGGGCCGGTGTCGCCGGTGACCGAAGCCGAGGCCGACGCCTATTTCGCCACCCGGCCGAAACAGGCCCAGATCGGCGCCTGGGCCAGCAAGCAGTCGCAGCCGCTGGAAAGCCGGCTCGCCTTTGAACATGCCCTCGCAAAGTTCGCGGCCAAACACCTCGTCGGCGAGGTGCCGCGCCCGGCTGGCTGGAGCGGCTGGCGCGTCGCCCCGCTGCGGTTCGAATTCTGGCACGACCGCCCGTTCCGCCTGCACGACCGCGTCGAATTCAGCCGCGACGTTCCGGACCAAGCCTGGTCCAGGACGCGGCTTTACCCCTGATCAGGAATTTGTAGGAGCCTATGTCCACTTCATCCAACAACGGACCGCGCCGCACGCTGCTCCTGACCGGCGCCAGCCGGGGCATCGGCCATGCGACCGTAATCCGCTTTTCCTCAGCCGGCTGGCGCGTCATCACCTGTTCGCGCCATCCCTTCCCGGAAGATTGCCCGTGGGACGCCGGACCTGAGGATCACATCCAGGTCGACCTCGCCGACCATGACGATACCTCGCGCGCCATTGCGGAAATTCGCCAGCGCCTGGAAGGCGGCATGCTGCACGCGCTGGTCAACAACGCCGCGATTTCGCCAAAGGCAGAAGGCGGCACCCGGCTCGGCTCGATCGACACCGACATCGACACCTGGAGCCATGTGTTCAGGGTCAATTTCTTCGCGCCGATCATGATGGCGCGCGGGCTGATCGAGGAATTGAAGGCGGCCAAGGGCTCGGTGGTCAACGTCACCTCGATCGCGGGCTCCCGCGTGCATCCTTTTGCGGGCGCGGCCTACGCGACCTCGAAGGCGGCGCTGGCCTCCCTGACCCGCGAGATGGCCTCGGATTTCGGCCGCATCGGCGTGCGCGTCAACTCGATCGCGCCGGGCGAGATCGACACCTCGATCCTTTCGCCGGGCACCGAGAAGATCGTTGAGCAACAGATCCCGTTGCGCCGGCTGGGCACCCCAGACGAAGTCGCCAAGATCATCTACGTGCTGTGCACGGAGACCAGTTCCTACGTCAACGGCGCGGAGATCCACATCAACGGCGGCCAGCATGTCTGACCGCAATCGTCCTTCGACCGGCGCGCTTTGCGCGGATCCGTCGGACGCGCCGGATTGACGTTACGTCAAATCAATCCGCGCAGGATTTGCGCCGCCTGCCAGCGTAGCGTTGCGTCAGCGTTGGAGATGCTGGAGCACTCATCTTCCCGCTCGCCGTCTGACAGCACCGCGCCGCAATGCCGGCAGGTCCGCGCCGAGATCGCCTGCGCCCTGCCGGCCACGTTGCGGCCCTGCTGGTAGCTGGCGAAGTCGACGACGTTGCGCGCCTGCATTATGACTTTCTCAACCATTGCTGTCCTCGCGATCTGTGCGAGGGTTATCGCAGAAAGGCGTCGCACAAACGTTCAGCGCAACGCTCAAATTTTAGCGGAGAGGTTGAGGCGGGAATCTGTCGACGCTCCGCCACTTTCTTAACCCTGGCAGCGAGCCCAAAAGACGCCGGAATTTCGCCTCGACTATGTCCTGACGTGTTTTCTTCATGGGAACCGGGTGTCCCCCCGCATCAAATGCAGGGCGGGCTTTCGCCCAAAAACGCCTTGGCTACAGCCACTTCTTCCATTTGAAATACAGGTAGGGGCCCGCTGCCGCGGCCAGCATCATCAGCACCGCCAGCGGATAGCCGTGCTGCCATTCAAGTTCCGGCATGACCTTGAAATTCATGCCGTAGATCGAGGCAATCAGGGTCGGCGGCATCAGCACCACCGCCATCACCGAAAACAGCTTGATGATGTTGTTTTGCTCGAGATTGACGACGCCGAGCATCGCATCCAGCACGAAGGTGATCTTGTTGGAGAGATAGGAGGCGTGGTCGGTCAGCGAAGTCACGTCGCGCTGCATGGTCTTGAGCTGCTCGCGCATGTCCTTGGACCATTTGACGCCATCGACCGCCGCCGCAACGAAGGTCACCACCCGCCCGATCGAGACCAGACTCTCGCGGACTTTCGAGGTCAGGTCGCCCTTGCGCCCGATCGCGATCAGGATGTCGGAATAGCGTTTGGCATGCCCGGTGCGCGCCGCGCCCTCGGGCTCAAAAATATCGTGGCTGATCGCGTCCATGTCACCGCCGGCGCGCTCCAGAATGTCGGCGTTGCGGTCGATCACCGCGTCCAGCAGTTCCATCAGCACCATTTCACCGGTGATACCGGGCGCACATGAGCGCGCCAGCTTGTTTTCCACCAGCAGGAACGGCTTCGGCTCGTCATAGCGCACGGTCACCAAGCGGTGGCTGGCCAGGATGAAGGTCACCGCCGTGGTGCGCGGATTCTCTGTGTCCGCCGCGCACATCAGGGTGGCCGTCATATAACGGGCGCCGTTCTCGATATAGAGCCGGCTGGAAATCTCGATTTCCTGCATGTCCTCCCGGGTCGGTACCGCGATCCCGGCCAGCCGCTCCACCGCCTTGTCCTCGGCGGCGGTCGGTTTCACGAGGTCGATCCAGACCGCATTGTCCGGAAGCGCCGCCAGATCGGTGATGGCGGCCTTTTTCAGGGAGGTTTCGGAGGGGACGAATACCGAGAACATGGGGGTACTCCGGACAGGCGGGCAAATTAACCAACAGGACTTAGCTCGATTCTGGCAAGCCTTTCATGACCGTCAGCCGACGCGGCCCCCGGAATTTGCGGCAGCCCGATGGCAGGAGGGTGGCGGGGATTCGGCGGCCGCGCCAATAAACGGCCCGAGAACCAACGGGCGCCGAAGAAATTGCGGCAAAAAAGACACAGCCGCGGTGCCGCGTCGCGGGACAAGCATCTAAGCGCTGGAATTATTGCCAATTTCGGCGATAATGCGGCTAACAGAATCGTGGCGTTTGAGGCGCAATGTGGCGCCGCGTACGCAAGGC
>NZ_SSNA01000135.1 GCF_004799445.1 Bradyrhizobium sp. | reverse complement strand
GGTTGGCGTAGTGAGTAGAAACAGTATCCTGATCGAAGACGTTTCGTTGGTGATCGAGGTTGGTGATGAAATACGACGGGCTCTACCAAATGGCAGCGAAGAAGTTTTCGTGGTTGAGGACCCGGCATTCCACGAAAAATTTCACATCATCGATGCGCACTATGAGGTCAAGGTACACAAAACAGGGACATTTCCGCGCCATAAGGGCGGAAATTATAATGTCCATGTTACCGGTAGCAATTCGCGAGTAAATATCGGTTCGACTGATCGATCAACAAACGTTGTTGTCGGGGGCGACGTTTTCGGCAACCTCACTGCGGCACTTCGCAAAGATGTCAAGGACAGCGAAAAACTCGCTCGTTATCTTGCTTCCATCGAAGAAATGCGAAATAGCCAAAAAGAGCCAAAAAGCTATGCGGCGGCCTACCAACGATTCATTTCCATGGCTGCCGATCACATCGAGATAATTGCTCCATTCTTGCCCGCTCTAACGGGCTTTTTTTCAAGCACGTAGGATACAGCCCTCTACATCCATAATTGCGGCAGAAGCGGAAAGCTATCAGAAGTTGCTGGATGGGGTATAGTGGTCTGTCCCGTCACGGGCATCCCTAACGTTTTCTAGGTTTCATAGGATTCATTCTACTCCGATGCTTCCGCCGTTTTTTCAGTTGAGACATCTTGTGGTCTCCGTCTGGATAATTCGTCGCGTGAAAGTCCGAGAGTGTGAGGCGATCCGACCGGAGGATGTCAAACTCTTCCTTGGCCTTGGCGGCGTCAGCAACCATCTGATCTGTCCAGCTATCGACCTGCAGGACAATTAAGTCCTCAGACCCTCCCTCCGAGCCCTTAGGTGTCCAGCGTGCATCAAGGGCGATGCCGACCGCAACATTCAACTCGCGATGCTCCGATAGAAGAACAAGGCAGTAAGCCTGCAGCATTGCAACCCGCGCATTGCGATACTGTTCATACCCGCCTGGAAGGCCGCCGTCTTTCTCCAATTCTTCAGGGTATGCGAGGATCATGAAAACGTACGCCTGCCCAGGCGTTGCGTTGCCACTTGTCGGCAGCATCACACGGGCATAGCGATCTTGCTTCACCTCTTCGGCCGTTCTCAACAAGCCGGCCAGTGCTTGGCTCAGCACTCTACGAAAGAACCTCGATTCAAGCGCCATATATCTTACACCGCGCTCGGCGAGAGCAATGTCGGGGTCTGTGTCCAGGACTCTAACACTGGTGCCTCCGAGAATATTCTCGGTGAATAACTTGATCAGCTCGTCCCAAAGGTAAGATATCTCGTCGGCCATGGTCTTGCCGAAGTAGGAAACTGACATGATATAGGCCGCCCATTCGCCGTAAGCGGTGATTCGCGCATATTCTTTAAATTTTTTTGGTCTGGGCAACTCAAAGCCTGGCACACCACCGTTTCGCATTCCGGTCTGAAGCTACATTGCAAGAAGCTCCTCTTCGCCATGGGCCAACAGGAGCCTGTCCGTGCGAAGGTATTTCGCGCGCTCGTTCAAGTAGGCAGTAAAGTCGGAGATGGTATCTAAGTGCTCAAGCAGCCGCCTTATGGAGACTTCATCGAAGACGTGAATGAAAAGCCCATCCGGGTTTACGTCGCCAATTGAGAATGGCAAAAAACCCGGCTCTTCGAAGTTGACATGCATCTTGCCCTTCAGTCGGGGCATAATGGGGAAGGAGCCGCTATTGTCGTTGTAGTGTGTTTTAATGGCTACCGTGGCGCCGGTTGCAACGACAACCCCGTGGACGCGACGTGTCTCCAGCGGAGGGAAATCAATGGGTACCTTGTGGGCACACGCTGGGTCGGTGAATACCTTTTCGGGGAAGCGCGTGATCCAGTTGTTGGCGCCGTTTATCTGCTTAACGGCTTCCTCTACCGCATTGCGATAAAAGCGCGACCACGCGATTTCTAAGGGCCCGTCAGCCTGCCATTTGATGGCCTTGTCGCTGAATATGATGACGTCGTCACCGCAGACCACGAGCATGTCGCATAGCTCTTTGCCGTCCCCCTTACCGCCCTGCTTTTTTTCGTAGAACAGGTTGGGATATGACCAAAGGTCGAGGAAGGCGGTGTCGCCTAAGTCAGCCAGCAACCTCTCACTTGCCGTAGTGCCACGTCCTCGGAAGACCTTTTTGGCCTGTGCTTCCTCACCCACCGTAGCCTGTCCTCGAATCCAGCCCGTAGGATGGGTTGAGCGAAGCGATACCCATCGATTGCAGCGGAATTGATGGGCTTCGCGAAGAGTTCAACCCATCCTACGGGCCTACGACCTACGATCCCTCAAAAACGGCCGCCCGTAAGGGGATTTCCGAAGATATGAAGTGGCTAGTTCAAATCCAAAAGCCGACGAATACATTCTTGGACAACTTTCTTCTGCCCAAAGCCAAAGGAGGCTGAAGGTAAAAGACTTTGAGAATCGAACCAACGAAAGTCTAACGCTTCTCCTTGGGCCTTCATCGTTCCCTTGACCTCAACTGAAAATGTTAGTGCGATCGCATGCTGCCGCGGATCGAACAAGCTTCGCGGTCGCTTCACAGAAAAATATTCCGCGACAAGCAGAGGCTCAGGCTTTCGCGGCAGAATACAGCGAACCCCACGTCCTAAGGTCTCAAATATTTGGCGCTTGATTGCCTCTCGCGAGGATTCATTAAGAAGAACACGGCCACCGACCAAACACCAGCGTTGGCCTTCGAGGGGTGCCTCGCGCAAAATTAAGCCGACATCCAAGCCCCCGCCTGGCAGCCGCCTTGTAAGGAGCAAATCAACACATGGAATCGGAACAAGTCGCTGAATGGCCGTCCAGTCTTTGTCCGGCAGCCAACCCTTTTTGTGAGCTACGGCCAAACCCAACCCCTTATTCCTGTTATTAGTGCAACCGTCGCAAAGCCAAAGAAGAGTCCCAACCATATGAGGTATGCAGACCATCCGGTTGGTCTTTTAGCACGTGGAGGCCGTTCGCTCACCGTCTGATGTCCTCGCGCGCTCTCGATTTCTTGAAGAAGCTTCGCGTAATGCAGTTCGAAGTATCGGTGCTTCGAAAGCAAATGCGCTGATGCCAGCGCTGCAGCAAGTGCGAGAACGCTGGCGAAGATCCGATTGGTCGGATTTGGGTTGCCGAAGGCAATCGTAAACAAGAATGACATCCCGATTAAGCTCATCACCGGAGTCTGCCAAAGTAGATTGTCGTACTGTAAGCGTCTTGCTGCGATTATGGAATATTGGACGTCGCTGACTTCCTTCAAATTAGTCATTTCAACCTCCTTAAATTAACACAACCATTGATAGCAAATATGTCTTGGCGTGTAATGCAAAAGATTATTGACCGCAGCCGTAGATGGGATGCCTGGCCCCGCTGCCTCCAAGCAAAGCACCGCTTGCCGATTAACAAGCATAGCCCGTAGCTCGTAGGGTGGATTAGCGAATCGTAATCCGCCGATCCATGGTCTCGGCGCGATATGCTGCTCTGTTGCGCCCTTCGGGCTGTCTGTTGTCGTCAGTCGCGATCGGTGGCACTTTGCGGGCCATGCATATCGCTTTCGCCATCGTCGGCTTGGCCATCAATTTCGTGGCCTGCCTCAGTTACGTCCGTGCCATCTTGCGGAGCGAGGCGACGCCGAACCGCGTCACGTGGTTCCTCTGGGCGATCGTGCCGCTGATCGCCGGCGCCGCACAGTGGCGCGCCGGCGTCGGGATTTCGACGCTGGTGGTGCTGTCGGTGGGAGCCGGCCCGGCCTGCGTCGTGCTTGCCTCTTTCGTCGGCGGAATGGGTTCGTGGCGGCTCGGGCCATTCGACTATGTCTGCGGCGCGTGCTCGCTCGCGGCGCTCGCGCTCTGGGCCATCACCGGCGATCCAGTCACAGCCATCGTGCTTTCGATTCTTGCTGATGCGGCCGCTGCCCTTCCGACTATCCGGAAGGCGTGGCTGCAGCCTGCGACCGAGAACCGCTCGGCGTATCTGATCGCGTTCGTCGGGATGGTCGTCGGCATCCTCTCGGTCCGGGAGGCGACGTTCTCCGCCTACGCCTTCAACGCCTATCTGGTGGCGGCGAGCGCCACGCTCGTACTGATCCTCTATTTGCCGCGCAGGCGGTCTCTCGCTGGCGCGCTTCCGGCCAAGTAGCAAGCGCAGCTCGTCGGGCGGATTAGCGTCAGCGTAATCCGCCACCAGAGTTCGTTGGCGCAATACGTTCAGCTCCCCGCAAGGCACATGTCAGCAAAAGGTAATCGCTTCCTCCCTCGCCTTCGCCGCTGGCGGCGCGGCGCGCGGTGGGCGCGACGGACATTCGCGCGAGCACACCCGATGATTCGGATCGTTGGCGTCGTGGCGATGCTGCTTGCGGTCGTCGCGCTGACGAACCTCGTCTACCAGGTGATCCGCAAGCCGACCGAGCTGTTTGTCTTCGTCGGCCATCGGCTCGATAAGGAGCCGCCCGAGACGTGGCGGCAATACGGTGCGCTGTTCCGCACCTATTCGACCCATTCGATCACGCCCGAGCTATTGGCCGCGCTGGCGCAGGTCGAGAGCTCGGGCAATCCGGTCGATCGCACCTACTGGCGCTGGCGATGGAGCCTCAATCCGTTCGCGATCTACCGGCCCGCCTCCAGCGCCGTCGGCCTCTTCCAGACGACCGATCCCGCCTACGCCGAGGCCGCGAGGTTCTGTGTCCGGGACAATGCGGTCACGGATACCGGCTGCGGGTTCACCAGCCTCTATTTCCGCGCGTTCCCGAGCCATGCCATCGAACTGGCATCGGTGTATCTCGACCGCCATGTGGCGGCGGTTCTCACCATCGCGGGCGATGTGAAGCCGAACCCGCAGCAGAAGCAGGATCTTGCTGCCTTTATCCATCTCTGCGGCGCCGGTCCCGCCACCGCTTTCGCACGCCACAAGTTTCAGATGATCGGCGGCGAGCGCTGCGGCGATCACCTCGTTGCGGCCTATGTCGCCAGGGTCAATGCGATGAAGCGGCAGTTCCTGCGCCTTGCGGCCGATGGCGGGAATTAACGCGCAGGATGGGTTGAGAACTCGCAAGGGGATTAGCGAAGCGTAATCCGCCATTCATGGAATGGCAGGAAGGTGGGTCACGCCGGAGCCTGTCATCGGGCCGCGCCTCGCGCGGACCCGTTGGGCTAACCCACCCTACCGCCTACGTAGAGCGCAATCGAGCCTCCTACCGCACCCGCTTGAATGTCGGCATATCCGGGCTCGCCTGCAGCGGTCTGGCTTCCGTCACGACCAGTTCGGGCCTGGTCATGAACCAAAGCACACCCGCCATGGCGATGAAGATGGCAGCGCCGATCGCGGCTAGTCCTTTCATGGTGATCTCCGGGGAACCCAGGCCTGCGCTAGTTGCTGAGGATCACCCTGTGCTGGCGTCGCGCCGGATCATCGGCGGCAACCAGCGCATTCGGGTCAGTTGCGATCACGGCTTCGGGCAACGGCACCGGCTCCAGACCGGCGAAGGCGCGGTAGAGCGCCCCCATGATCGCGCCGTAGGTAACCGCGGCAAATGTCAGGGGCGAGCCCGACAGCAATGGCACCATGGGCGACAGCAGATAGGCGCACGTCGCGGCCATCAGCCCTCCCATCGCAGCGTACTCCCACGCGCGATGACGACGCAGTGCCCTTGCAAGGTGATGGAGGCACAGGACCAGGATGGCCGATGGCACGATGGTCACAACCAGGAAAGTCAGGAACAGCTGCGCAGGCAACGCCACGGCGATGACGGGATTTGTACCGGAGCTCATGTAAGTCGTGAAGCCTGGCATCAATGCGGCCAGGGTGATGGACAGAATCGTCGTCAACACCGCCGGCATCGTGGCGGCGATCACGATCCCCGCCACTGACGTGCGGACCCGTGTCGGACCGTCGAATGCAAGCGATGTGGCAAGCCCCTCGTACGACAATTTTGGAAAGCGCGCGGCCGGAGCAAGGCCCGCGAACTGTCCGTAGAGAAAGCCGGCAATCATTCCCGCAATGGTCGGCAGCAGCCCCATGGTCAGCAGGGTGCCGCCGGCGGGCGAGGACAGTTGAATGCTGTTGCGGATCGCGATCGCATAGCCCGCCGCTGCCATGGCGCCGCCCATCAGCGCATAGGCAAAGCGGCTGGAGATGGCGCGCTGGCGCAGCATCCAATGGCCCGCGAACAGCAGCGCGCCATCGGTCGCCAAGCGTGCCACGTAGAACACAAGCACCTGATCGGGTGCCGGAACGTCGGTCGGCTGCGCGGCCTGGGCCCCAAGCAATGCCATCGCGGTCAATACGGCATGGACCACCGCGAGCGGGATCAGCGCGACCAACAGTGCGCGCGGAGAATTGTTGACAACATACATGCGTGCACCCCCTGAACGGGCGCACCCTAAACGCGAGCGATTACCGCAGGCTCAGGAGATTGGATAAAATTATAATGAATGGACGCCTTGTGGCGAGGGCTGCGCGAGCAGGCACATGCCGTCGTTGAATTTGGTGCTCTGCGAGCTACTCGACCACATCCAGCTTTACCTTTGCGATGCCCTTGCCGACCATTCCGAGCGCATTGGCGGCCGAATACGAGACATCGACAACCCGTCCCGGAACGTAGGGGCCGCGGTCGTTGACCCGAACCGTCACCGATCGCCCGCTCGCGACGTTTGTCACCCGCAGCCTCGTGCCGAACGGAAGCGTCGGATGGGCGGCGGTCAATTCGTGGGTGTTGAATTTTTCGCCGCTCGCGGTCTGGGTGCCCTCGGTATAGAAGCTGGCAACGCCCTGCGAGGCCGTCTGTGTCGCGGCTGCATTGTCGTGCCGCGCGAACGGAGTATGCTTCTTTGCGGACGCGACGCGGCTGTTCGTCATGGAAGATGCTGTTTGGTGGCGATCTTGCGACGCCTGCTGTTTGCCGCCGAAAAATCCGGAATTTTTGGTGACGACAGAGGATTGCGCGCAGGCAGCGAGCGACGCCGCCCCGAACGCGACGGCAAACAGCCGAACGATATTCCCAGCACGCGCGGCCAGGACCGCCGACAAGACCGCCGGCGCGTCCGCACCGTGACTTACTTCAACGGCAACGTCTGAAGTCCTGGCACACGAGATGGATGACATTGTGCATCCCCAATCTGTGCCCCCAGCCAAAACAGAATCCGCCAAGCATCATGGCATGATCCGATCGGGGCAGAACCGTGGCCGGGTGAGCATCAGGCACCGCCTCGTCAGCGCATTTCCAGCCGGTGTTGTCATTGGGCCACAGCCGAACGGCGGCCATGCGAATTGCCCGTCGTGTTATTCGGCCGCAGGGTCGCGTCCTTGCGGCAGGCCCCGACACAGTTCAGATTCACGCCGTCCCGCGCTCGATAAGATGGGCGCTTCGCGGTCGTCACGAACGTTGGGTGCGGGATGCGGTGGACGCCAAAGCTGCGACGGACGAGCGCGGCTGACGCGGACGGCGAAGTCGTGTGGTCCTGACGCCGCGACGCTGGCGTCAAGCTAGCGTAGCCCGGATGAGCGAAGCGATATCCGGGGTCTTCATGGCTCCCGCATGTCGCGGAGCCTGTCATCCGGCGCGCATTCGCGCGATCCGTTAGCTCATCCGGGTACTTGCTACTGAGCCACTCCCGCCATTTGCGCTGCATGGTCCCGTTTCCTGCAGATCAATCGGGTCACCCGTGTTTATCGGGCGCATGTTTTGGCTGCACTGACCATGCCGCCGGCTTGTCGGCCTTGTCGGCTTCGGCCACCGCCGCCGTCGCCTGCACCTTGCCGGGTGTGTGGTGGGCGGGCGCGTAGATCGCATAGACCTGCATAGGCGTCGTTCCGATATTGGTGATGTTGTGCCAGGTCCCCGCCGGAACGAGGACGCACCAACCGTTTGAAACTTCCTTGTCAAAAGTCAGTTTGTCCTTCACGGCTCCCATTTGTACTCGGCCGCTGCCCGCGTCGAGGCGCAGGAACTGATCGGTCTCCGGATGCGCTTCAAGGCCAATGTCGCCGCCGACGGGGATCGACATCAGCGTCACTTGCAGATAGCGCCCGCTCCAGGCGACCGAACGGTAATTTGTATTTTCCTTCGTCGCACGTTCAATGTCGAACGCTTGCGGCTGCGGCCCGATGTCTTTGATCCTGTGAGCAGTGACACCCATGACTAACCTCCCCAAGATTGCAGCGCTGTACAGGTTTCGCTCTATCGCGCGAAAGGTAGCTGAGCAGATTGATCTGCATCAAAGATAAATCCAGCAATCGAGAGGTCGGACAAACAAGAAGTAATCGATGTCTCCAAGCTTCCTCGTTTCGCTATGCGCCTGCGGATGCGATGAGCCGGCTGCTCGCCGCTACCCGCTGCTTCGCATCACGTGCAAGTCAAATCCGGCGACGCCGCCTGCGACAAAGCAACCCGACGGGCAAATCAGCCAAATCCTGTCCAGCCTTGCTGCGAAAAATATTCCGCTTTCGCCGTCGACCACACGCGCTGCCCCCGGAAAGCCGCTGTTTGGAACGGTGTACGCCGTCAAACCGGAACATAAGCTTGAGCGAATAGCCCGGATAGGAGAGCGTTAGCGAGCGTAGCCCGGATGGGCCAACGGGTCGCGCGAATGCGCGCCCGATGACAGGCTCCACGATATCCGGGTACTTGGATTTTTCCCGCATGCGCTGCGGCGCATACGCTTCGCTATTGCGCCCTGCGAACTCAACAATTTAGCGATTCAGCGGGCCATGATGTCGCCTATCCGCGGCGCCGGAGCGGCGGCGGCAGTCCGAGATCGCGTTCCCAGATTGTACCGTTGTCGAACTGAATGTGCATGCCATCCGGCGAATAGACGGCGCCAAAGTCATAGCGTTCAATCCATATCCGGGTGGCCGGTGCGAACCAATCAGGCCAGGCGCGGGACGGCTCGCCAGCTTCATTCAACAGATTCAACTCGGGGCCGTTCTGGGTGATATAGGCAGGATTGCCAACGAGGCCCCCTCGGCACATTTGGGTACATATGTATTTGCCGCTGAGGTTGACGGATTGCGCCGATGCCGCGGTTGAGACGACGGCAGCCAACATGCCAATGGCGAATGAAACGGTTCTCATAAAAATCACTCCACTGTTCGAATGACTGACCTTCTCGATTACTCTTTGGATTTAGATTATCCATCCAGCAGGGGTGCTCGATTGATCTGCGTCAACCTAAGCCCCGCCCTATCAACCATTCCCTGGCCATAACCGCAGCGTAGGCCTGCCTTACAGCAAGCGTAGCCCGGATGAGCCAACGGGTCGCGCGAATGCGCGCCCGATGACAGGCTCCGCGATATCCGGGGTCTTCGACGGTGGCTCCCGCATATCGCTGCGCTCATGCGGGCTACTTGTTGCTGCACGACGGGCAAATCGCGCATCGCCGCCATGCGCGAATTGCCCGTCGTGTTATTCGGCCGCAGGGCGGCGTCCTTGCGGCACACCCCCGACACAGTTCAGATTCACGCCATCCCGTCTCGATAAGAGGGGCGCTTCGCGGTCGTCACGAACGTTGGGTGCGGGATGCGGTGGACGCGAAAGCTGCGACTGACGAGCGTGGCTGACGCGGACGGCGAAGTCGTGTGGTCCTGACGCCGCGACGCTGGCGTCAAGCTGGCGGGAGGTATCCCGCCGGCGACGGTGGCAAGAAAGCCCGTTCACCGGGGAGAGCGCGAAATAAGCCGTAAAGCCATCGCGCAGGGAAAGCCGGGATGCCTCCGCTGGACCTGTATGCTCGTGTGCGCATTCTTATGTGCATCTTGCACACGAGACCGCGGGTGCAGCGCGCACCCGGCTTTCCCTGCGCCCTCTTTTTTCAAGGGCGAGAGATAAACGCAAGCCTCGGGCAAATCGCGCCGCGAGATCGCGAAGGCATGTCCTCCGTCATTGCCTGCGACAAACGCGAAGCGTTTGCGCAAGGGAGTGAAACGACGAAGCAATCCACTCTCACTTTGCTTGCGGCGCGATGGATTTCTTCGCTGTCGCTCGCAATGACGGTTTTAATCCCAGCTGTCTGAAATTCGAATCCGAACACCGAATCGCAAGCGCGAATCAGCATCGGGCCGCGCCCCGCGCGGACCCCGCTTGGGTTCCCCCTCATGACCTGCGTTGGCATGAACCCTGCATGGTAACCCTCGCCGGGTTCTCATGACCAATGAAGGGCAGCTATGCTTGTTACTCTCGTCGCCGTTCTCTGCAACGGCCAGCTATGTATGGAGAAGGTCGTCACCACCAGCGAGCAGTCGGGCATCACCATGACGGCCTGTCAGGTCAACGGGCAAATCGGCATTGCCGACTGGCTCGCCAACGGCCCGTACCACGAGTGGACGCTGCAGCGGTACAAATGCGTGATGGGCAAGTACGTTCCCAAGAACGAGGCCTGAAGCGCGTAGTTCGCCGACAAAACGCTGTCATTCGGCGGCCAGAGACGCGTCGGTCCGCCTGGCGATGACCTGCCGGACTTTCGTCGCAAGCTCGTCGCAGTAACGCGCCAGCTCCTGATAAAACGCGCGCCGCGGCCCATCGGTCGCCTGCTCGGCCGCTTTCTCATACTGCGCGGCCTTGCGCTCGTATTTTTCCAGTTTCGCCTTGAGATCACTCAGCATGGCACTACTCCGCAATACTACGCGAGCGCGAATGGTTGCCGGGGCTTCGACCGAAACGATGGCTGAGCGAAGGCAATTTTGTAGCCGCCATGCGCTCGCTTTTGGCCGGTTCAGGCGGAGCAGGCGTAGCCCGGATGAGCCAACGGGTCGCGCGAATGCGCGCCCGATGACAGGCTCCGTGATATCCGGGTCTTTGTATTTGCCGTGATTCCCGCATGTCGCGGAGCTCATGCGGGCTACCTGTTGTTGCGCCGCATGTCGGGGGGACGTATCGCCGGATGATTTTTTATTCCCGCCTGAAGCAAAAAAAAGCCCGCCGCCGTCCGGCCCAGGATCATGCTGCTGTCGCGCATGTGTAACAGTCGCTCGCTAGCAGGATACCCCGGCGCGGTCGCCCAACGGGACCGCGCCTGATAAATTTCACCAGCCTCTGGGGATCATCCATGTTTGACATCATTAAACGGCCGCTCGCTGCGGCCATGCTCCTGGGTACGCTCGCGGCAGCGCCGTCGGTGATGGCCAACAACTTCGATCGCGACGGCAAGATCGGCCATGTCTTCGTCATCGTGCTCGAGAACGAAGGCTTCAACACCACCTTCGGGCCCAATTCGCTGGCGCCCTTCCTGTCGCAGACCCTGCCGAGCCAGGGCGTGATGCTCAACCAGTATTACGGCACCGGGCATGTCAGCCTCGACAACTACATCGCCATGGTCAGCGGCCAATCAGCGACGCTGCAGACCCGCGTCGATTGCACCATCTATCAGGATCTGACACTCACCGGGATCACGCCGGACGGTCAGGCGGCCGGCAGCGGCTGCGTCTATCCCGCCCAGATCAAGACGGTCGCCGACCAACTCAAGGCGCGCGGCAAGACCTGGCGCGGCTACATGGAAGATATGGGCAAAAATCCGGCTCGCGAGCAGACCAGCTGCGGCCAGCCGCTGATCACCGTCAACGGCGTGACCCAGGTCGCCCTCAACAAGGTCGACCGCACGCAATCGGCCGAGGCCTTCCCGGGCGGCGATCAATACGCCGCGCGTCACAACCCCTTCGTCTACTTCCATTCGCTGATCGACAGCGGGGAGTGCGCCCGGCACGTGGTCAATTTCAACCAGTTGGCGCAGGACCTGCTGCACGAATCGACGACGGCGAATTTCTCCTTCATCACGCCCAATCTCTGCCACGACGGGCACGACGGAAACGGCACGACGACCAAGTGCAAGAACACTGTCGAGCCCGGCGGCCTGGTCTCGGCCGACGCCTTCCTGAAGTCGGTGGTGCCGATGATCATGAACTCGCCCGCCTACAAGGAAGACGGGCTGATTATCATCACCTTCGATGAAGCCGACATCCCCTTCGACACAAAGGCCGGAAATGCAATTACCGCGGATGGCATCAGCTGCTGCGGCCAGCAGCCCGGGCCCAATCTGGCGCCGCTGGTGGCCGGAGGTCAGCCGCTGAGCACCGGGTTTGAGAACCTGGACCCGACCACGGGTGCGGTGCTTGCTCCGAACTTCTTCCTCAACACCAAGGGCTACGGTGGCGATCGCACCGGCGCCGTGCTGCTGTCGCCGTTCCTGAAGCCGGGCACCGTGTCCAACGTCCCCTACAACCACTATTCGATGCTGAAGACGATCGAGGACATCTTCGGTCTCGATCATCTCGGCTACGCCGCCCAGCCCGGACTGCAAGGGTTCTTCGGCTGCGCCAACTCGGACATTTCCGTCCGCGGCGATAGCGACGATCAATTCGGCCGGTGCGAGCGCGACTGATCTTCCTATCCGTGTCTGGATCATGATCCGATCAGGTTGAATCGGATCATGATCTCATCTCTTTGTTTGAATACGATCTCCGCGCCAACGCTTTCGCGTTTGTCGCGAGGGAAAACCGGCTCCCACTTTGCCGGATCATATTCTGGCTATCCGCGGCCCCCGACGGCTTGTTCGCCGAGGGCCGCTTTCATGTCCCGAGGTGCTTGCCAAGCTCGGTCGCGCTCATGCCGGCTACCTCTGCTGCGCCGCACCTATTGCCCTGCAAAAGATCCTCGCGCTGCCCGGCATTCGCCGTCAGCCCACCGCCGCCTTGAAACATTGATCCGGAACCAACATGATGCGCGTCAAACGCGCATCGCATCAGCGCGACAGGCCGCGGAGGAAATCCCACATGTTGCAACCTGCCCTCCCGCTACAGCACCCGCACATCGCGCCTGGCGAAATACTCGGAGTTCACAGGCCGCTCAAAGCGCGCTCGCTGTTTCGTGCGTTTGTCGACCACTCCCTGCGGCTGTTGCGAGGGTTGGGCGAGTTCGTTGCCGCCGGTGGCCCTCTTTCATAGACCCCGCACCCGGAACGAAATGCCGGGGGACTAAAGGTGATCACATGAACGGCAATCGCTTCTATGGAGTGAGGGTGGAGGGAGCCAAATACGGCGTGGGCTTTGGCTCCGCCCTCGCCATCGCGATTTCCTACACCACCAACCACTCGATCCTCTGGGCGATCATCCACGGCATTCTGGGCTGGCTTTACGTGATCTATTTCGCGCTGTTTCGGTCGTAGCCAGCGAGCTGGTCGAGCGCATGTCGGAGCGCGGATGAGCGAGAGCGTAATCAGCCGGGATCAAGGGCGGGTTACGCCGGAGCTGTCATCGAGTCGCGCCTTGCGCGGACCTGCTCGGCTAACAGCCTACGCGCTCAAACGGCGATGATGCCGGTCAGCGAATGGAGCGAGCGGTTTCGATCCGCGCCGGTGCGACGGTCGCGGTCTTGAGTTTGGTCCGCGGGGTCAGCACGCTGAGCTGATGCGGCGAGACCGCGGAGGTCGGCATCGGCGACACTTCCCCAACATTCGCGGCTCCCAGCAGCTGAGCCTGCACCGCCGAGATCGGCAAACCCGCCGCTTCATAGGCCGGCAATTCCGTAGCGAAGCCGGCGGTGGCACCCGCCATCGAGATCACGGCGGCGGCGGCGGCGATTGAAAGGTAAGTCTTGTTCACGATTATTCTCCTGACAGGATTCCAAAGCGCAGCCTATACCCATTTGCTGCACTGCGATAGCACATTGCTGCATTGCAACAATGCGGGTTTCGCACATCATTAATGCTTGAGGATCCTTGCGGGCGGTGTCGCGCGACTTTGCGCCATCAGCAAGTCCGCTTCGAAACGCGGAACTAACCTTCTGGCGCTATCCTCGCTCCCATTCGGCGCTTAACGCGCGATTAACTTCACGCTTGTGACCTTTTTGTTTGGGGATACCGATGTTCAGATTAGGGATGATGATGGTGGCCGCGGTGCTGCTTTCGGCGAGCGGGGCGCTCGCGAATGGGCACGGATCCGCAGAGCCACCACCGCCGCCCAAGCAGGACACGCCGGCCGTACCGATCAAAATCTCCCAGACCAAGCGCGGCACGGTGCTGGCCGATTCCAGGGGCATGACGCTGTATTATTACGATCGCGACGACTCCGGCAAAAAATCGACATGCGACGGCAAATGCGCCGAGAAATGGATTCCGCTCGCCGCCTCCGACACCGCCAAGGCGACGGGCGATTTCACCGTGATCATCCGCAGCGACCACAGCAGGATGTGGGCCTACCGCTATCGCCCGCTCTACACCTGGCACGAAGACAAGGCCCCCGGCGACACCAACGGCTTCGATCCCGCCAATCTCTGGCACATCGCCCGGCCCGCCAACTGACGCAAGGCAAGCCTGGCGCGGATGAGCCATCGGGCGGCGCCATGTGCCGACCCGTTGGCTGATGCGGGCTGCGTGACCGCCATGGCCAGGCCAATTTAAAAAAGCCGAACGTCCAGAAATCCAGTAGCCCCAGCCAGATGTTGCGGGCGAGATCGTGCGTATGCTTGTTGTGGTCGTCGCCTGAATGAACGAAGTATCCCAGCCTGCCACTCGTGCTACGCCGGATCGCCGTTATCGGAGATGATTTGGGCGGCATCGCCGATGGCGCGGCGGAAGACTTCATCGAAGGTGACGCCGCGCAGCTGCCATCGATGCGGCCGGCCCTGCCACTGCATCTGCCATTCGGCGGCCCATGCGAGATCGGAATCGTCCCATTTGAGCCGCCCGACCAGGGCGACTTCCCCGCCCAATTCGGTGGCGCGAGCGGCCAATGCAGCAGGCGGCAGCTTCGCAAACCCGGCGCCATCGATGCCCGACTTCGCCAATGCCGCAGCATCGGGCAACACGATCGGCATCCCGCGCCGGGCGCTTGATGCCAGCAGCGATTGTCGCGGCGCTACCGCCGATAGCCCGGCATCCGCGGTGACGATGTAGTGTGTCGCGCCGAGGCCCATCTCGACCAAGACCGCAAGCAACGGACGGTGCGAAAGCCACGGCGCGACGCCCAGCGCCTTGAGAACATCGTCGATTTTCCTTTCGTCAAAGTCGACGATCAGATCGTAGGGCCGGTCGCGGGTGCCCTGCTCGTCGCGAATCGGCGTGCCCGACATCTGGTCGTGATAGCTGTACGCCTTGACGAAATCTCCCGCGCGCGACTGGTAGGCGGCGAGCCTGGGATCATCAGCGAGTTTCACCGCGCCGGACACCTTGACGAGAACATCCGCCAGGCAAGCGGCGAAGCCGACCGTACGGTTGGCCTCGCCCCGGCCGGTGACGACGGTCTGCGCCCGATAGAGATCGTCGGCCGCGGCCGCCAGGGTCGCGGTGCAACAGATCAACGCGGCCAAAATCGATATCCTGATCATGACAGCCACCGCACTCATCCTGCGGGCCGAACTCTAGCGCACAACCCCCCGCTTGTCGCGGAGCCCCTCATCGGGTGGCGCGATACGCCGAACCCGTTCGCTCATGCGGGCCGCCTCACCTCGCCGAAGCAGATCGCTCGGTTGGCCTGCCGAAAACCCTGCGGCAGCCCTCGCTCAAGCTGGCGTGCTGTCTCATCATGCAGGCCGTGATCCGTTCCACGCTGGGAATCTCCGATGAGCAGAGCCGGAAAACGTCGCCGGTGCAGAATCGCCGCTGATCCTCCTGCGTGAAGGCACGGCTCGCCGCCGGCAACATCGTCAGGCCAAGTGTCAGGCCGGTCATGAGCATGAAATTTCGGATTCTGAGCCGATCAACCCGCATCGCTGTCCCCCAAATTCGACCGGCGTTGCGGTCACCCACCACGCGGTGCACCACGTTGGAATCAATCACGATCGTATTGTGATGAGCTGGCACTTCAAGATTCGCGAACAGCTATACACCGGGATTTATCGATGACCGGGCGCATCGCGCTTGGGTGGTTCCGCAAGCGGAACATTCACGACAGCAGCGGCTGATCGTGCGCGCGAAGGCGCGCTCAAAAAACCCCGCGATGCCGGGAGCGTTCGCGTCAGCGAGCCGCGGACGCGCTACTCGCCGCCGTCGATCTGCCGGCCCATCAGCGCAATGGCGCGCTGATAGACCGAAGCCGCGTTCCACGCCTCGATGGCCGCGAAATTCGGCTCTCCCGGCTGATAGCCCGCGCCGGCCCGCCAGCCATGCGCCTTGAGGAAGTTCGCGGTCGAACTCAGCGCGTTGGCGGCGACATCGAGATTGCCGGTGCCATAGGCCAGGATGTTCTTGGGCATGAACTGGGTCTGGCCGACCTCGCCGTGCATCGAGCCGCGCGTCCCCGGCGAAAGCGCGCCGCGGTCGATCAGGTGCAGCGTCGCGTAGAGCTGCTCGGTAAAGAACTCCGGCCGCCGGCAGTCATAGGCCAGCGTCGCGATCGATGACAGCATGTTCTGATTGCCGCGCTGGCTGCCGAAGCCGGTCTCCATACCCCAGATCGCGATCAGCGGTCCCGGCGGGACGCCGTAGCGTTGCTGGATCGATGCGAACAGCGCCGCCTGGGATTGCTTCAGCGAACGTCCGCGCGCGACGATGGTTGATGCGCCGCGCTTGGCGAGAAACTGATCGAGCGACAGGCCAAAGCTTCGTTGGCCGCGATCGGCGGCTATCGTCGCCGATGCATAATTCGCCTGGGTCAAGGCTGCGATGGTCGAGGCGCCGATGCCCTTTGCCCTTGCTTCCTCGGCGAACTCACGCTTCCAGGCCTCGAAGCCGGCCGGTCCGCTGCCGCACTGGGCGGCGTCGGCATTCGTGCCCAGACACAAGAGTACGGCCAAGGCCGCGACTATAGCGGCTGCCGTCGCAAGCTCCCTGCTCCCGGTCATTGCAACCCCCCGTCAATCCCGTGACGTACCGAGGACGGAACCCTGCCGCCCGGACGACGAAAGCTAGTCTAATCGAAATTCCACCTGAGGCGCACCATGTTCGACACGCTGGCGGCGGTAGCCCGCTTGAACTGCGATCAACAGCCCCGGCAAATCGACCCTATCATCTTGTCGACCTTCGCTTCTTCACGGTCGATGGCGGGATCGGTGCCAAGCAGCGGCCCTTTCATCGGGCCGTTGCTACGCCGGATGACGAAAGCGCGGTGCCCAACGAGTTGGTGCCAGGCGCAACGGCACTGGTGCCGAAGGCGCCGCCGGTGGCGGACATGTGTGATCCCATGCCGCCGCGCCGGGCAAACGCGGCGGCGGTCGAAAGGCCAACGCCAACGGCGACGCAGAGAGCAACAAATCTCTTCATGCCGAGATTCCCTCGAACGCGAGATCAACGTAACGATTGAAAACTAGCCTTTGGCAAGAACGTTCCTGTGTTCAACACAACGTGTATTTGGGTTCTGCAGCGCGCTTGGCCAAGACGGCCGCGCCGACTGAATTTCTATTTAGCCGAATGAACTTCTATTTAATGGTGGCAGCGGATCGCGGTCCTACATCGGCATCATGCGCATTGGCGCACGACAGACTGGAGACAACCAAATGACCAAGCTTAAGACACTCAGCGCTGCGATAATTCTTTCCGCCGCCGTCGCCACGCCGGTGATCGCTCAGCCGGCCCATCATGGCCGAGCCAATTATCGCGGAGCGTACAATCAGATGACCGAGCCGTTCTATGCCGCGCCACAAACGCAGGGCGAACGGAACATCGAGAACTTCGGCTTCAGTGGAAGAGACCCGTCGCGAGTGGGCGGCGAAGACCCCTCGCTCCGGCCCTCTGGAAGCTAACTCAAACTGCGGGACATGGGGACATACCTGAGAACGTGTTCCACATGTCCCGCCGGCCGCAACGATCCCGGGACATTTTTCAATGTCCCGGGAATAGCAACGGCCTGTACAGCGGGCAGTCGTGACATTGCTGTCAGTAGCCGCACCTGATGCGATCCCCGGTCGGGTCAATCGCCTGGAGACTTATCGAGCTGCGCCGCGCAGGTCTTTCTAATTGATCCGATCATGCTGCCGTTGAACGATCTCTCCTTAAAGGCCTCCGGCTTCGCTGTCATAGGCCATCCTCGGCGCTGGGCGAACTGACGGCTTCCATCGCCCATCAGTAAGCTGGCCGCTCGCCGGTATCGTCGCCAACGCTGCGGCCTGTTCACGTTTCAATTCGCCCTGCCCGTGAACGCCGACACTTGCTGGAAACCCGCTGCTTACGCCCCTTCCCTGCACGTGCTAGGCTGGATTCCGCCGACAAGATGAAAAAGGGGGGATTTCGATGCCGATGACCGTGCGCAATAGCCGCCTCGTCAAGGTGACGATCGCGGCCGCGTTGTTGGTTGCGATGGCGCAGCCGGGTTCTGCAGAAGGCTTGAAGTACAAGCCGATCGTGGTGAAGACGCCGGATGGTCTGACCATCTCCGCGCAGGAATGGGGCAACCCGGCGGGTGCGGAAATCCTGTTCATCCACGGTTTCTCGCAGAGTCATCTGTCATGGATGCGGCAGGTCGGCAGCGACCTCGCCCGGGAATTTCGCATCATCACCTACGATCTGCGCGGCCATGGCAATTCCGACAAGCCGCTGGATGCCGCGCGCTATCGGGATTCCAAGGCCTGGGGCGACGAGGTGCAGGCGGTGATCGACGCCGCCGGGCTCAAGCGCCCGGTCGTGGTCGGCTGGTCCTATGCCGGCCGGGTGATATCGGATTATCTCGCCACCCACGGCGCAGGCCAGCTTGCCGGCATCAACTTCGTCGATGCGCCGATCAAGGCCGATCCCGCGCTGATCGGCGACAATTTGAAGAACCTGCCGCTGATGGCGTCAGAGGATCTCCTCACCAACATCGCGGCAACGCGCACCTTCCTGCATGGCTGCTTCTCCAGGCAGCCCAGCGCCGACGACTATGAGACGATGCTCGCATTCAACATGATGGTGTTGCCCAAGGTGCGGGCCGGTCTTTCCGGCCGTCCGCTCGACGCCAGCGAGATCATGTCCAAACTGAAGCTGCCGGTGCTGGTGACCCATGGCGCGGAAGACCGCAACGCCAGGCTCGGCGCTGGCCAATATACCGCCTCCGTCATCCCGGGGGCCAAGCTCTCGGTGTATGAAGGGATCGGCCATTCCCCGTTCTACGAGGACGCTCCGCGCTTCAACACCGAACTGGCGGCCTTCGTGCGCGCCGCCGCGAAGACAAATTGATAGGCTTCGGAGAGTGGATTGACCCACGGGTCCGCGCTTCGCGCGGCCCGGGGATAAACGCCGCGCAATCCGCCCTTCGCCAAAATTAGAAAGACGGGTTACGCCGTCGGCTAACCCGCCATATCTGATCAGCGCGGTAGCGGCGCTCAGGCGCCCTTTTCGCACTTCTTCATGAAGCTGTTCTTCGCGGCACCCGAAAGCGGCTTGCCATCCGAACTCACCGCCTTGGTCGCGCAGCTGTCGGCCATGCATTTTTTCATGAATGAGGTCTTTGCCGCGCCCGCGAGCGGCTTGCCGTCCTTGCCGACCGCCTTGCTATCGCACGTCTCCTGCGCGAGCGCGGCGCCGCCGGCAAACACCGTGACCAACGCGGCCAACATGATTTTCCTGAGCATGGTTCTCTCCCTTGCGTGGTTGCAACGATCGAATTTGATCCCAGCCATCTGTTTTGAGCAAGGGGCTGAAAAACTCCGCTCAATCCGCCATTCGCCCAGAGGGCCTCGTCTCAAAACCTACTTCGGTGGCTGGAGACCTGGGCTGGTCGCCCACTTCTCCATGTTTTCGAAGGCCTGTTCATGGCTCGGACGCCTGGATGGTTTTTGCGCTTGGGGATTTTGTGGAGGCTTGTTTTCCTTGTCCATCGGCGCTCTCCTTTGTCTTGAAGGTTACACCGGTCAAGGTGAAGCTCAAATGAACAACTTATTGATTTTACACGCGCATTTTACTCAATTGAGGTGATCTTTGCTGTTGGCGGAACCTGAGTGCCGGTGGCGGAGTTAGGTGCTTACTCAATTGTCTAACCTTGGGTGCGGCAATGACTGATATCCGCCGTGAGCGCTTGCAAATCATGCTCTCTCCCAGCGAATTGGCCGTCGTCGACGACTTTCGTTTCAAACACAGGATGCCGACGCGCGCTGCGGCGGTACGGGAGCTCTTGAGACTTGGCCTGACCGTTCGACCGACCAATGGCGACGGTCAGAAATCGAGCCACTATGGAATTTTCCGCCGGGGCTCGGACGGCCATCGCGGAGAAGGCGCCTGATCTTCGTCGGGCCCCGAGCCAGGCTCGAAAGCGCGCCCGCTGACTCCGGAAGAATTCCGTTCCCGCTCGCCAAAACCAATCTATAATTCTCGTCGTCCCCCCGCTGGGTCGTATCGCGGTGGGAGGCCGGCGGAAAATGTCTTCAGATCCGAACACCAAATGGCGCGTACGGATAGCCCTGCTGTCGTTGTTCGCCTTCGCGGCTGTGGCTTCGGTCGGGGCTTATGTCGTTGCCGATCTCGGTAAACTGCAGGACAATATTGCCGCGCGTGAAAGCCAGGCGGCATTGCAAGGCATCACCGACTTAAGCCAGATCGATGCGGCGCTCAGCCAGCATCCCACCAATAAATTCCTGCGGATAATGGCGATGGCGACCCGGGCCGCGGATGAAGCCAACGCAGCCATCGAAAATTTGTCCAGCGCAATCGAGCCAGCGGAGATTTCAAAAACCAGCAATCTGGGGGCGGTGAGCCGGAGCGATCTCGAGGCATTGCGCCGCGATCTGAAAACGGCGGAAACCAATGCGACGACGCTCGCGCCGCGCGCCACCGCGGTGCTGAAAGCCGAACGCGACACTATCGAAAGATACGCCCTCTCGCTCCATCTGGAAAAAGATTACAGTCGCAGCTTGCTGGAGCACATCGACAAGCGGCACGCGGAAATGGCGGCCTTCACTTCCAGCCTATCGTCGGCGCGCGCCGACTTTTATCGCGCCTACCAAAATTATGTCGGGGTTCTGGTCGGGGAATTTGGCAGCTATAAGGTCGTTGGCGGCCAGTTCATATTCCCGTTGCAGCGCACCGTGGACCGTTACAATGTCGCGGCCCAGGCGATGACCAATGCCGCCAGGCATGTCACTGAACTGGACGAAGAAGGAAAACGACTGCGGGCGTCGCGGCAGGCGCGATGGTTGCAATTTGTCAGAAGTGAATTCATCAGAGCTGAATGACTTGATACTTTCCAGCGGGTGTAGCCCGGAGTTCGAAAATGAGTGAATCCGACAAAGCAAGAGAAGTCATGGCAGCGTTGAAGCTGGCGGAACACGAGCCGGCGCCAAAAGCGCTGCCGATCCTGAACGGGCTTGTCGGGCTCGTCAAAGGCGACCAGGAACAGCGGCTGGAAGTTGAAGAAGCCCGATCCAGCGCTTTTTTGGCGATTTGCGAAGTCGGGAAAGCATTGCACCGCGGACAGCCCGCGGACGGTTTATGGGGCGCGGCCATCGACGCGACCGAGCGGTGGATGGCGCTGGCAAGGTGAGCAGCCCGTATCGGGCGCTCGCGCCACCCGTCGCCTATTACACCCTCCGCGCTAATTTTGCGGGCCGGAAAGCGAGATCTCGCGTTCGGCACGGAAGACATTGGCATAAAGGCTCGCAATCCACTGACGTCCGCTCGATGTCATATTGAGATAGCGTATTTCAGTCTGAATATGGGGCGCCACGATATTCCAGTAAAATTGCGGATAGCGGTTGACGATGTCGGCGGGCGATTCATAGCCAAGCTGGCGGTTCATGCCTACTTCCTCAAACTCGTGGTAGAGCGCGTTGGCTTTCCTGATGTAGTTGGGGTCGCCGAGTTGTCCGATGAAATCCGCCGCCCGAACGATCGAGGCTTCCTCGTCATATTGCTGACCCTCGCGGGGAGGAAATCTGGTGCCCTCGATCGCATCGGCAATGCGCTGCTTGTCGAGCGGCGTGCCGTCGAGTCTCTGCATCACGTAAAGCTTCGATCGGTCGACATGGTGGAGCATCAGCCCGGCGTCCGATGAACCGCGCGGCAGGGTTATCTTATTGCCTTTGGAATCGATCACGAATCCGTCCGCGTCGTCGTCCCGGAACAGGCCGCGCACATAGCCTATGTCGTGAGCAAGGCAAGCGACGATGACGTGCGCGTAATCGTCCGCGGGCATACGGGCATGCAACGCACGGCCGCGGAGAATATCATGTGCCGCAAGTGTTACGAGCAGCGTGTGCTCGACATTGTGGTAGAGAGCGTCGCTATTTCCAATGCATTCGAGCGCGACGCGAGCGGCAGCAGGCACCATCTCCACCAGCGGCGTCTGCGATGAATCAAACCGCCGGCGCATGTAGGAGCGAAGAAAATCCTCCAGCGCGTCCGCCGCCAACTCCGGTAAAGTCATCATCGATGCTGCCCTGCTTCGCCAACCTTCTCGCGCCAGCTCCCGACTTCTCATTCATCCCCGATCGACTCCAGCATAGCGCAACTTGGGTGCTGTGACCAAACGCAGAAAGATCGCTTGCGAAGAAAAAAGCTGTTGCGGCGCAGCTATTCCGTTGCCGTGGACTCGATGCTGGAAAGGATGATTAGCCTCGGGGGCCGCACTTCGCAGCAACCCTGGCCTCCCTAGAGATCATCAAGCGCCGGAGGATCGAACCAGTTCGTCAGTGACAGACCGCCGTCGACCACGATTGCAGCGCCGGTGACGTAGGCCGACACCCGGTTCGACAGCACCGCGAGCGCCATGGGCGCGAGGTCTTCGCTGCGGCCGAGGCGACCGAGCGGGATGTGTCGCGCCAACGCGGGATCGGCGACAAAGCCGCCGGCCGCAATGGCGCCGGGCACCAGCGCATTGACCCTGATTCCAAAGCGGCCGAAGGTCCTGGCCAATTCCTTGACCAGCATCGCGAGCGCGGCCTTCGACGTTGAATAGTGCGGCAGGTTGCGCGGCGTGCCGGCATGGAGCGAGGTCAGGAACAGGAACGAGCCCGGCTGCTGCGCTGCGATGAGTTTTCGCGCGAGCTCGCGTGCGAGGTGGAAGCCGGCATCAACATTGACCGCCCGCATCTGCTCCCAGGTCTCGCGGCTGACCGCCAATGCATGATCGGCCTCGCGCCGCGGAGGCGACGCGCTGTGCACGAAGTGGGTCACCTGCCCGACGGCGGATTGCGCCTCCGCCAGCAGCGCATCGCATGCGCCGGGATCAGCGAGGTCGCAGACCCAGGGCACCGCCAGTTCCGGCCGGGGCGAGGCTTGGACCGCTGCCGTGACCGTCTCCCGGTTCACGTCGGCGAACACGGTCCGCACGCCTTCGCCAACGAGAGCTTGCGCGATGGCCCGTCCAATGCCGTTGCCCGCACCGGTGACCAGCGCCGCCTCGTGTGCCGGATCGAATGGCGTGTTCAGCAGGCTCATGCGGGTCGAAACTCCCAGCGATAAAATTCAGCGTGAGCTTGACGTCGGCAGCTCACGGGAATGGTCAGCATAGCATGCGATTATTCGCCCCGGCGGCGCAACTCGCACGCGCGGCCCGGGTTCCGCCGACCTCCGTAGTTTCCCCTATCGGAATGACCCGGATTTTGCGCTGGGATTGCGGCTGCTATCCTCACGGCGTCGATTCGTTTTCCGAGAGGTGGCGTGACATGACACAGGTCTATTTCCACTGCACCAACACCGAAGGCGTGTGGATTGATCGGCGCGGCGCCGCCATCGGCAATCTGGCCGAGGCGCGGGACCACGCCGCCCTCGTGGTGCGCTCGCTCCTGATGGCGCCCAGCGCCGAAGACTGGCGCGACTGGGTCCTGCATGTCAGCGACGATATCGGCGAAGAAATCTTCTGCCTGCCCTTCGCCTCCCTGCTTGGCAAACCGCATTGAGAGCGCAGCATGTTTGTCACGTTGTTGATGCCGCTTTTGCAGCGCCTGAATACGACCATGGCGCAGTGGCACAGGCTGTTCCAAACTGCCTGCAATCCCTACCGGCCCGAGCTTCATTACATGCGCGGACCCGGCCCGAAATGGCACGCCAAGCATCAGCGCCGCACCGATAGCGGTGCGCTTTAAGGTGCGAAGCCGTGAGGCCCGGGAACTCAGATTTCTCGGCGACGGCATTGTGCGGATTTGAGTGGCGTGAAGCGGGCTCTCATAGCCAACGTCGGACGCGAGCCTTGTAAGCCTCGTACGCGGAACCGAACTTGGCCTGCATTACCCGCTCTTCCGGAATGATCTGGAAGCGCGTGATATAGAGCACAAAAAACAACGGGCCGAGCAGAAGCCAGGCGTTCGAAAGCAGCACCGCGAAGGCGGCAAGCAGCATCGTTAATCCGACATACATGGGATTGCGGGTGAACGCGTAAATGCCCGTCGTCACCAGCGACGAGGCGTTGTCGATTGCGACCGGATTGATCGTGGTAGCCGCCCGGCGGAACGAGAAGAAGGCCAGACCGTCGACGCCGACGCCGACGACGAGCAGCACGCCGACAAGGCCGTAGCGGATACCGGCGGAAATGGGGATTGTGGGCGTGACCCAGGAACAGGCCCACATCGCAAGCCCGGTAACCACCATCACGATCGGCGGTGGAATGCGGTTTTCGACGGCTGTCACCATGGTTGCTTCCTTCCCTGGATGGTAGCGCAGACCCAAAGTTCATGAAACCGCACCCGGCAACAGGCTGTTGCCCGGAAGTCGATCGGCCGCAAAACCGGCAAGTTCTCGTCACCACCGCTCCCGCATTTTCCAGTTATTAAGCAAACGCTTACACGGAAAACATCGCGACCAAAAATTGTCACAATCATTTTTATGAAAAAGCATTCGTCTTAGAGATGGAGAACCTCCCATGCGGGTCGTATGCTTGATCTTCGCTGGTTCGATCGCCGCTCTCGCCGGGCTGACGGCGCCCGCGCCGGCGAAGAATTCCAATTCCCCTGCCAATGCCAATGCCCAGAAGATCGAGGACGCGCCCGTTGCCCATGGCTGCCACGCCTACCAGCAGGCGCCCGATGGGTCGTGGACACCGCTCCCGTGCCAGGAGGCCAGCCCCCCGGCGCCGGCGCCAACGCGCGGCAAGTCCGCGGCGCATCATCCCGATGAAGACTCGCGCTGAAATGTGAACAGACGGCGGTCGCGTCGAACCCGCCTTCGTCGACGCCGCCGGGGTCGCCGGAAAATATTTCGGCGTCGCGCGGAGGGGCCTCCCGAACGCGTCCTCCAGCCATGTGCTCCTTGATAGAGGTCAATGCGACTGGCCGGCTTTTGCCTTTACTTGCGAGATTCGATTGGTCTGCAAGCGCAACAGCTTGTCCGACATCGCTCAGGAGGAAGAAAAGCCATGAAAGAGCCGGGACTGGATCATCGCCACCGGGACAAGAATGGTGAAATCAGCCGCAAACACGGCAATACCCTGGTGCGGACATTGCGAAAACTTTACGGCGCCGGTTTCGCACCCGGATGCTCCGACGAAGACAAGCTGAGCGATGTCCTCCACAAGTTCGACGAAGCATCGCTGAGCCAACTTCACCGCGATCACGATGGACGGCTGCTTGAGGGCAAGATCAAGTCGCTCTCGTAACGGTCCGTATCTTTCAGCCAAGACGTCCTGCCGCACTGGCCGGGCACAAACGCGTGCGGCAGCAGGCCGGCATCATCGAGAGCAGCCATGAAGATTTTTTGTCTTATCCTCTTGATGATGTGCAGCTCGAGCAAGGCCGGTCATGCCCTCGATTCCGAGCAGCAACGGGGCAAAGCCCTGCTCGAAACCCTGTGCGGACGGTGTCACGCCGTGAGCGCGACAGGCCGCAGCCCACACGTCGATGCCCCGCCATTTCGCACCTTTGGAGACGATAAGCTCTACGACAATGATTTCGGACAACGCCTGCAGGACGGCCTGACCACCATTCATCCGGACATGCCGGCTTTCCGATTTAGCCGGACCGATGCCGAGGCTGCGGTCAACTATCTCAAATCCCTTCAAGCGCACAAAAGGCCAAAATGACTGGCGCCGGCCTGACATGCGGAGTTGATCATGGGCCGCGCGGCGGCGTGATCTGACGTCATTGCCTGCGACAAACGCCGAGCGTTTGCGCAAGGGAGCCCAAGCGAGCCAACGGGTCACGCCAATGCGCGCGACCGACAAATCGGCTATCCATCCACCACTGGCTCGCGCAGCAGGCGCAACGGCACGGAGTTTTTCCATGAATGCATTCGTTGTTTCGCTGGCGATGGGCGGTATCGTCGGCATTGTCTACGGATTGACCGGCGTGCGCTCGCCGGCTCCGCCGATCATCGCGCTGGTCGGACTATTGGGGATGGTCCTCGGCGAGCAGGCCGTGACGTTCGCGAAGGCCCATTTTTCGCAGCATGCGCCCGATCAGAGCGGCTGTCCGGAAGATCGTCACGACCCGTAGGGGCGCTAGGTTGGCTCCAGACCACCGGTTTAGGAAAAAATGTCGGGACCGGTCGCCCACAAACGTCCTCTGGATTGTCCGCCACCCCAACCCGAAAGCAGCCACCCATGCTCTATGCTATTTTGGCCTATCACGACGAAGAAGAAGTCGCCTCCTGGACCAGCCAGGAAGATGCTGCACTGATGCGCGATCTGAACAAGATACACGACCGCCTGACGCAGGAAGGACGCCTCGGACCGGCGGCGCGGCTGGGGGCGACCCAAGGCGCCTGCGTGCTGCGCGGCCGGGGCAAGGGCGTCGTGACCGACGGGCCCTTCACCGAGTCCAAGGAGCAGCTGCTCGGCTTCTACGTCATCGACTGCGCCGACCGGAACGGCGCCATCGCCGCCGCGCGTGAGCTGCGTGACGTCAATCCCGGCGCCATCTACGAAATCCGCCCGGTTTTGCTCTATCTGCCCGGCGCGCCATTTCCGGTGACCGACCAGCCGAACCCGGATTGAACCCCCTCGCCTGCGCACGTGACTAACCAGGGATTTTCTATCCCTTCAGTCGCGTGCCCGCCCGTCAAAAGCTTGCGAAAGATGTTTCCGATGCCGCCCATCCTGATCCCCGGCTTTTTTCTCCTGATCGGACTGTACTCGCTCTGGGCGCTCACGAACGAACTCAGGACGGGCATTGCGACCAGCAACCGGAGCACCATCGATGTGCGGGAAAACCCCGGCGGGTTTTATCTTCTCATCTGCATCAAGGCCGCGTTTGTCTGCTTTGCCGTCGCCGTGCTGCTGAATGCGTTCGGGCTGATCGGCGACCCCTTTATCTGGATGCGTCAGAACCTGCCCTTTCTGATGCCGAGCTAGACCCCGCTCGCGGCAGTGGATAGCCTGCCGGCGCGGGCAGAAACCCTTATCGACAAGGTGCTAAAAGCGCATATGCAAGGCGGCGCGGGCCACACCGCGGAACGCCGCTTTAGCCCGCGTCACCTCGCCAGGAGAATGCATGATTTCAGCCAGTGCCGTTAATCTCGTCAGCCACCCCCTCGTCCAGCACAAGCTCACGCTGATGCGCGACCGCGACCGCTCCACCAAGGGGTTTCGGGAGCTTTTGAACGAGATCGGCATGCTGTTGTGCTATGAAGTCACCCGCGATTTGCCGCTCGAGATGGTCAACATCGAGACGCCGCTGCTGCCGATGAAGGCGCCGAAGATCGCCGGCAAGAAACTGACCTTCGCGCCGATCCTGCGCGCCGGCGTCGGCTTTCTCGACGGCATGCTCGCGCTGGTTCCCTCCGCCCGCGTCGCGCATATCGGCCTCTACCGCGATCCCCAAAGCTTGCAGGCGGTCGAATACTACTTCAAGGCGCCAAGTGATCTGTCGGACCGCACCGTGATCCTGATGGATCCGATGCTGGCCACCGGCAATTCGGCCTGCGCCGCGGCTTCGCTGCTGAAGACGCGCGGCGCCCGCGACATCCGCTTTGTCTGCCTGCTGGCGGCGCCCGAAGGCATCGCGCATTTCCAGAGTGAGCATCCGGACGTCCCGGTCTGGACCGCGGCGGTCGACGACCGGCTGAACGACCACGGCTATATCCTGCCGGGCCTTGGCGACGCCGGCGACCGCATGTACGGCACCAAATAGCCTGGCGGAGCCTGCCGCTAATGCCGTTTGAAATACTGCACCGCGCGCTCGTGCTTCTCAGCGGCCGCGCGCGACTTGAAGGTGCCGAGATTGCGGCGCTTGCCGGTCTTCGGATTGAGCTTCCGGGAATAGAGCCGGTACTCGCCTGATCTCAATTTGCGGATCATCGGAAATTGGCTCGCTTGGCAAAACCTCCAGCAATAATCGCGATCGCCCGTCCCGGGTTCCGCCGGCGCCATGCTCCGAAATACGGCGTTTGAGCGAACTATCTGCGGGCGGTCAGGCCTATCACCGCGGACATCCCGCTGTGGGCGGGGCCTTCCCGCATCTCGCGCTCCTCTTCGACGATCCTCACGTCATGAAAATCGCGGAAAGCCTCTTCCAGCATCTGGCGCGTATAGAGATTTTCGATCTTCTTCGGTCCGCCGGTATTGAATTGCAATTGCCGTGGCGTGTAGCCCTGCAAGATGAAAAGCCCGCCCGGCTTCAAGGTGTTGTGAACGCCTTGCCACTTTTTGAGTCGTTCGGTCGGCGAGCTGAACTGCGTGAAAATATCGATGACGACATCGAACGCCTCGGGGGGATAGCTCCAGGAATGGATGTCCGCCCTGACCAGGTCGATCTTTACACCCCGCTCTTTTGCGAGCGAGGTTGCCTTGCGTTGGGCCGACTCGGAAAAATCAAGGCAAACGACGCTCAACCCCTGCTCTGCCAGCCAGACGCCGTTGCGACCCTCACCGTCGGCAATCGCAAGCGCCTTGCCCGACGCCGGCAGAAGCTCTCTGCAGGATTGCAGGAAATAGTTTGGCTCCCTGCCAAAAATGAATTCGGGAACGCTGTAGCGGCTCTCCCAGGTATCCTGCTCGCTCATACGACTACCGGCCCTTTGCGCGACCGCCACCCCGACATGCCGGCCGCATAATGTCGCGCATCCTCGACGCCGGCGGCCTTCATTTTTTTCAAGGCGGCAGCAGACCGCCCGCCCGCCTGACAGATCAGCACGACCTGCCGTCCCCTGGGTACCCGGGCGGGATCGAATTTCGACAAGGGAAGGTTGATTGCGCCTGGGATATGCCCGCCCGCGTATTCGTTCGACTCACGCACATCCACGACCGTGTACTTTTCGCTTTGATGTCCGTGCAGCAATTCCTCGTGCTCGATGACCGAAGGGCTGGCTGTATTCATAAACCTCGCTAAAATCCGTGCCAACATCGATTTTCCTTTGCTGTTTCCAGGCCTTCACTTGCCCTGCGGCGCGAATTGCTGGTCGCTGAAGGGTGACGTATCCGGCACGCGCATGACGATATAACCGCGCCCGATCGATTGATGGCAGGCGTTGCATCCGCTGGTCAAATCGGCATAGACCTTGGCGAATTTTTTGCCGTCCTTCGCCTCGATCGCATCTGCCACCGACTGAACCGGTTGTGCCATGGTCGTGACATTGTTCACGGGAATCCCCTCATAGAGCAAGGCGGCCTCCACCAGGCCTGCCTTGAGCTGGCGAAGCTCGTAGGCCGCCAAGTCCCAGTTTGCGGACTTGCCAGCGAACCACAGTTTCATGTGCCGCGTCTGCACGGTGTTCATGATATCGCCGAGTCGCGGCACATACGACCCGGACGGCGGCACGTTGACCCCGGTCTGGGCCGTGGCCACCAGCGGAGCAGCGCAAACCATCAGCACCATCAATCCACGCCATTTCATGTCACACTCCATGCTTCCAAGCTCAATCGCGCTGACAATGGGCCGCGCGCGTTTGTTGGAAAACTAGCCTCTCCTGCCGGAAACCACCTTGCGTTTGATCAAGGAAGCAGGCGCTTCGTCCTATGCCCGATTTTACAGGCAGGGCTCCAGCCCGGACTCGCGCAGCGCCGGCGCGGCCTCCGCCGAGGCGAGATATTTCAACAGCCGGTCGCACTGATCAACCTTCTCGGACGCTGCCAGGCGCCCGGCGGAAAACACCGCGGGGCTCTGCAGCTGAAGCGGGATCGGGCCGACAATTTCGACACCCGCGACCTGCTTCAGCTCGCTGATCTGCTGCACCGCGAGGTCCGCCTCGCCCGACACCAGGCGCTCGGCAGTAAAGCCCTGCGGAACGATGGTGGCGCGGGCATTAATCTCGGCGCCGATTCCGAGCTGCGCAATCAGTTGCGCGAAGAAAATGCCGCTGGCGCCGAGGCGCGAATAGGCGATCGATCGCGCCCCAAGCAGCGTGGCACGGAGGGCAGCCTCGGTCGCGATATCAGGATGATCGGCACCGGCCTTCACCGCGAGGCCGACAAAGGAGCGGGCGAGGTCAACACAGCTTGACGCGACCACGCCACCTTTCGCAGCAAGTCCAGCAAGCCCCTCGCGTGTCAGAATGACGACGTCGGCGGCCTCGCCGCCACCCAAGCGATCCAGCAGCGCAATCGTTGGCGCGAAATCGGCTTCGATGCGCGCCCCGTCGGCCGCCTCATATTTCCCCGCAAGGCTGCGAACCGCACCCATCAGGGCAAGCGTCGAAAGCAGACGTACCGTATTCCCCATCCCCTGATCCCTGCGCTCCGTCGCAATGCGGTTGCTTCTAGCACGGTAATATCAGGCCTTAAACGCAATGATCCGCCAAAGCTTGCGCCTTGGCGGATCAGGTAGTGGCAGGGACGTCGCACGCACCACAAAGGGTGCGGGAGGTATGTCGCCCGGCTTACGCGGCGGCCGCCTTGGCGGCGGTCGGAACGGAAGCGATCGTCTTCAGGATCTGCGAAGCGATCTGGTAGGGGTCGCCTTGCGAGTTCGGGCGGCGGTCTTCGAGATAACCCTTGTAGCCGTTATTGGCGAAGCTGTGGGGCACCCGGATCGAGGCGCCACGGTCCGCGATACCGTAGCTGAAGGTATCGATCGACGCGGTCTCGTGCTTGCCGGTCAGGCGCATGTGGTTGTCCGGGCCGTAGACCGCAATGTGATCGGCGCGGTTGTTCTTGAAGGCTTCCATCAGCTTCTCGAAATAGTCCTTGCCGCCTACTTCGCGCATGTATTTGGTAGAGAAGTTGGCGTGCATGCCGGAGCCGTTCCAGTCGGTGTCACCGAGCGGTTTGCAGTGGAACTCGATATCGACGCCGTACTTTTCGGTCAGGCGCAGCATCAGATAGCGGGCCATCCACATTTCGTCGGCGGCGCGCCTGGAGCCTTTTCCGAAGATCTGGAATTCCCACTGGCCCTTCGCGACTTCAGCGTTGATGCCTTCGTGGTTGATACCGGCGGCGAGGCAGAGGTCGAGATGCTCTTCCACCATCTTGCGCGCGACGTCGCCGACATTCTTGTAGCCGACGCCGGTATAATACGGGCCCTGCGGCGCCGGATAGCCAGCCGCGGGAAAGCCGAGCGGACGGCCGTCCTTGT
>NZ_SSNA01000134.1 GCF_004799445.1 Bradyrhizobium sp. | reverse complement strand
GATGTCCGACCGGCTTCAGGCGGGCATGCATGACTTCGCCAAGGTAAAGCGCCGCCGCGTCAATCCTGATGTCACGCGCGGTGGGTTGGGCGGTTTGGTCGGGCATGGCTACTCCGCGGCTTCCGCCAGTTGGAGCGATGGTTCGCGCCACGGCACAGTCGCGCCCAGCGCTTCTGCGACGGTCAGTCCGGACCGCAATCCGTCCTCATGGAATCCGTAGCCGGTCCAGGCACCGCAGAACCAAGTGTGGCGCCGCCCCTGAATCTCGTCCAGCCGCTTTTGGGCGGCGAAGGCGGCGGCATTAAATTGCGGATGCTCACACACATACTTGCCGAATGTGAGGGCCGGATCTGGCTCGAAGGGAGGGTTGAGGCTGACGAACAGTGGCTTGCTGTTGTCGATTCCCTGCAACTCGTTCATCCAGTAGGTCACGGCGACGTCATTTTCGGCGGTTGCCTCGCGCCGCCAGCGCAGAAAGTTCCACGACGCCCAGACCCGCCTGCGTTTCGGCATCAATCTGGCGTCGCGATGCAGGTAGACGGTGTTGCGAGCATAACCGATGGCGCCAAGAACCGCGCGCTCGGAATCGTCGGCGTCGGACAACATCGCCAGCGCCTGATCGCTGTGCGAGGCAATCACGACGTGATCGTAGCTGTCGCTTCTCCCGTGACTGTCGTTGACGACGACACCATGTGCTGTTCGTTCGACCGAGGTCACGGCGCAGCCCAGCCGAATCCGATCCCGAAATGCCGAGGTCAGTTTTTCCACGTAGCTTCGGCTGCCGCCTTTCACGGTTCGCCAGACCGGACGATCGTATTGGAGCAAACGGTGATTATTGAAGAACGCCACGAAGTTTTCGGCGGGAAAGTCGAGCATCTCATTGGCCGGCGCGGACCAGATCGCGGCGCCCATGGGGGCGAGGTAATCGGTCAACAGGCGTGGCGCGAATTTGCGGTGGCTGAAATATTCGCCGAGGCTGAGCCGAGCCAATCGGCCCGCGGCATAGTCTTCGACGCTTCGGGCGTTGAAGGTCAGAATGTCCCGCAGCATCCCCAGATACGACGGTGAAAGCAGGTTTCGGGGCTGCGCAAACAAGCCTCTGGCGGTTTGACGCCAATTGCTGCCACCGCCCTTCCACTCGAAGCGGCCGTCAGCCGCCGTGACCGCGAAGCTCATGCAGCTTTCCACGGTCTCCACGCCGAGATGGGCGAACAGCGCCGTCAGGTCCGGGTAGTTGAGTTCGTTGTAGACGATAAAGCCGATATCGACGGCAAGCGGCGTTCCCTCATAGTCGATGGTGACGGTATGGCTGTGACCACCGGGCCTGATCTCGCGATCATAGACCGTTACCGGATAACGTTTGCACAGGGTCCAGGCGGCGGCATTGCCGGCAATTCCCGTTCCGATAACCGCCACGCGCATTCGGTCCCCCGTCCGTTCCTGCACCAGATACGGCGCTTTGCCAGCGAAGTTTCAGCGGGGTCAGGGGGTTTAGGCCGGTACCGGCCCTAAGTGGTTGAAGGGTGGAGCCGTGCGGCGTATAGCGGTCGCATGTCAGGACAAACTGAGGCTGAAAACGGTACGGCCGCGACCGAGGCGCTGCCGGACTGCCCGCGCTGCCACAAGCCGATGCCTCTGTGCGTCTGCGACGGAATTGTGCCGATCCAAAACCGCGTTTCGCTGTTGATCCTTCAGCATCCACAGGAGCAGGACCGGGAGCTTGGCACGGCGCGGCTGACCGCGCTGCACTTTGCAAACGCGGTCGTGAAAATCGGATTGTCGTGGCCAAGCCTGTCCAAGGCGCTGGGGCGGCCGGTCGCCGATCCCTCACGCTGGGCGGTGCTCTATCTTGGGTCGGCCAAAGTCGCCGATCTGGAGACCGACCGCGAAATTGTCGCCATCAACCGGAAGGGCGAGATTGAGGACAATCAACGTGCCATCCTGAAAGACATTGACGGCATCGTGCTGCTCGACGGCACCTGGAGCCAGGCCAAGGCACTATGGTGGCGCAATGCCTGGATGCTGAAATGCCAGCGGGTGATCCTGGGTCCGGCTAATCCGTCACGTTACGGGAAGTTGCGCCGCGAGCCGCGTCGGGACGGCCTGTCGACCATCGAAGCGGCGGCGATGCTGCTTTCCAGCCTCGAAAAACGACCCGATATCGCCGCGACGCTGCACAACAGTTTCGAGCGGATGCTGGCGAAATACCGGGAGGCCCAGAACTCTCTGCCTGCGCCGAAACCGCTGCCGAAGCGGGACTATCGCCGCCGCAAGCGCGGCTGACGAGAACGTTTTCAAGCCAATTGGATGGCGGGTTTGGCTCCTGGTTGCCTATGCCAGGCAGGGCGTATATGAGTTCGCCCGATGAGGCCACGTGGCGGAGTGGTTACGCAACGGTCTGCAAAACCGTGTACACCAGTTCAATTCTGGTCGTGGCCTCCATCAATATAATCAGGATGTTATGCAGGTTTTGCTGGGAAAATGCTTCAGGTGTGCCGCGGCGCGTTTTGAACGCGGAGGCTGCCCCCGGAAAGGGTTTTCAGAGGCCTAGCCGGTTAGCGGCGCGGGATCGTTCCCGGCTCCTTCGCCGGAGACGGTTCCTCCAAAAGTTGACCGTCGCAATCACAGGGCTGCGGCGGTCATTTCTTCGCTCATGCGCCGGTGGCCAAAGCTCCCAGCCACGGATCGTCGGGACGCATCCCGCGATCAGCAGGCGGCGTACCAACTTTCGGGAAACGGAAGCAGCGGCCAGGCCATCCCATTGTCGTTGGCGGGTTTCGGCGGCTGATCGAACATCGGCAGACAGCTCAAGAAGTCCTCCTGGGGCGCGGGCGCAATCGCCACTCTGACGGCATCCAGCAATCGATCGAATTCAACTTCGCTCATCGCGCTCTCCTAGATTCGAGCGCGTAGCGTCGCAAAACTCCTTTGTTCCCGGGTTGAACGGATGGCTAAAATCGTATCGATCGGGAAATCGTGCCGGGTGTGGTTAAGGGGGCGTTAATTCGTGCGCCTGTGTAGATGGTCTTGGCCGCGATCCCGTGTGAGAAAAATCACATTTGGGGAAATATCGCGCCGCCGGAGCGGAAGAGGGCTTGCACACCCGACGTCTCCCGACTGTGCGGCGGCGAGAATCCCCACGCCAAGGCGATCATCTCCTGCCTGCGGCGGCAGACCTCAGCGGTTGCGCGTGGTCGCCAACCATTGATAGATGTCGAAGCTGTTTGGGGAAGATGATGGCCTTTGTCTTCAATCGCTGGCTTGCGCTGGCGCTGTACATTTCGACCAGTTCCATATTGGTCCTGGCTCACGGCTTTGCCGGTACCGGATCTCCGTTCACAGCCGCTTTCATCGCCGGTTCAACCTTGGTCCTTTTCTTGTTGAGCCGGTGGGCCGACTTTAGGCCCGATCCCTGCGATCTTCTGTTTGGAATCCTGGTCTGCAGCATCGCCATCTCTTTTGCTGTCAACGGGATGGACGCGGATCGAAAAGAGATGGCGCTCCTGCTGCTTTCGTTGGCGGGTTATCCGGCAGCCCGGTTGTTCAGCGGAACCAAAGCGGTCGCGCCAAGCTTCGTGCTTTTCACGGCAGTGATCGTTGTGGTCGGCGTTGCAGAAACGATTGCCCCCCTTATCGACCAGTGGAGCGAGAGCTATGGCAAGCCGCATCCGCTGGTGTTCGGCGAATTTGGAGCCGCAACAGCTAACTTCACCAACTCTCTTGCTTTTCTGATGATCGCGCTTGTCTGCATGCGGTTGACCACATCACGAGCTGCTCTTGCGTCTGCGGCAGTGATCGTACCAACCGCCGTGTTTGCAGCTTCCTTCGTGAGGTCAGCATTTCTAGCCATCGGCGTAGCTCTTTTGATCGCTGCGCTAACGAGCAAGGGACGTGAAAGGACACACGCGGGCATCATGATATGCGTCCTTGTTGGCGGTTTTGTTCTCGGCAATCTTGCCCGGTTGGAGATCGCTCCAACATTTTCAAAATACGCGAACTTCCCGGCGACTCCATCGTCGTTGATTCAAGCTGAGCCAGCGCCGCTGCCGCAGACTGAGCCCGCGCCGCTACCGCAGGCCAGTGCCGAACAAAAGGCGACCAATTCGCCGCAACCTGCCGAAATCGCATCTGCGCACGCATCGTGTCCTGTTGGACCCCTTAGCAGCTCCATCGCGATCCGGAAGCAGCTATACCTGGACGCCTTTGCCATCGTTCCCAAGGCCGGTCTGTTTGGCATCGGTATGGATCGATTTATGGACGTGTCGTGCATCAAGAACACCGAGATCCACAATACGATTCTGCAGACAACCGTCGAACTCGGTTGGATTGCCGGAGCTGCTTTGGCTGCGTTGATGATTTTCGCGGTTTTTTCGCTCTGGCCACTGGCCGCCCGTAACTCAGAAGCGCGGTTCGCACTGTGCGGGCTCATTTTCATTGCGCTGCTTTCGATGGGGCATGGTCGGATCAGCCACGATGCCCTTCTTTTCATGTTCCTGGGCTATGCGGCAGGGCTGAGAGGGACGGGGCGGACGTACGAATCTAAAGCGTTGCGCCCTGCGGCGGGACTGACAGGCCGTTCGTAGTTTCTCTTGGGCTTTCGTGAAAATGAACAACATAGCTCCAGCTAAAAGCTTTTTGGCAGGAACCGATCGGTTCTTCCGGGTGGCCACGCGATCGCGATTCTGGCAGTTTTGCCGCGAGCTTTATCCTGCCATGATGGCGGCCGCACTTCCCTGGTCAACAACCGCCGTCACCGTCTTCCTCATACTCTGGCTCGTTACTCTGGTCCCGACGATCGACCCGCCAAGCTTTTTGCGGACGTTGAGGCGACCAGCTGCTCTCTTGCCTGTTATTTTCGTCACGCTGACCGTCATCGGGATGCTTTGGGCTGAGGGGTCATGGTCGGCTGCATTTCACGGACTGGCGCCGGCGGCAAAACTACTGATCTTGCCGCTTCTGCTCTATCAATATCAATACTCGGCCAGAAGCTATCAGGTGTTTATAGCGTTTCTTGTTTCGTGCACGCTGTTGCTATTCTACTCGTGGCTGATCGTAATCGTGCCGGAGTGGCGGCTTACGATGGCGCACGGATTTGACACCACGGGCGTGCCCGTGAGGAACACCATCGACCAGAATCAAGAATTCGCGCTGTGCGCGTTTGCATTGGCGTCGCTGGCGGTGAGCACCTTTCGGCGTCGACAGCAAGTCGCCGCGGTCGTCATTGCACTTTTAGCGGCAACGTTCCTCTGCAATATCATATTTGTCGCGCTGGCCCGGACATCACTCGTCTACATCGTCCCCCTCACTATCATCTTTGTTTTTTGGCATTTCGATCGGAGGATGGCTCTGGTGACGATGGCCGGACTGACAGCTGGCATCGTAATGATGTGGATCAGCTCACCCTATTTGCGTGGACGCGTTGAGAACATTGCGGTCGAATACAGGGAATACCGGGAGACCAATCGCCCGACCTCGACCGGGCAGCGCCTGACATACTGGAAGGAATCGGTGGGATGGATCAGCGAAGCGCCAGTGATTGGTCACGGGACCGGTTCGGCGAAACAGCTTTTTGAAGCCGCGGCGATCGGCAAAGAGGGCGCATGGGCCGACAGGATCAGCAACCCTCACAATCAGACCCTCTATGTCGCTATCCAATGGGGCTTGCTCGGCTGCATCCTCCTCTATGCGATTTGGTATTTTCATTGTCGGCTTTTCCTCGCCCCCGGCCTCGTGGCCTGGATCGGTTTTACCGTTGTGGCTCAGAACATTCTCAGTTCGTTGCTGAACTCCCACCTGTTCGATTTTAGCGAAGGTTGGATGTACGTTTTGGGGGTTGGGGCATCGGGCGGCTTTATGTTCCGCTCCGAGAACGAGAGCGATCATCGTGCGGCATGAACAGCGCCGCGGCGACCGCGTCGCGCCCTTGCCATCCGGCAGGTTGGCACCGAACGACAGCTTTTTTGCGTGCCGCCAAAGGGCAGGCCATCTTCCAGAGCCGGGGTATGCGCGCCACCGCCGACAGTTTCGAAAGAAATGCACACCGAAGTGCCTGATCTATCGGGCTAATTCAGATGTTCCGAGTCGACGATGTCTGGGAAAGTTCGCTGAAAAGCGCCAAGTGGCTCCCCGGGCTGGATTCGAACCAGCGACCATTCGATTAACAGTCGAATCTTTCCGTCCATCCTAACCCATTGACGCAGATTCAGTTTTCCGTGTCTGTACGAAAATCCCCAGATTTTTCAGGGAATTTCGCTTCGGTCACATGATTTTCGTTGTATCCCGTTTCATGCCGGATATGATTCAACGTGCAGACATATTGCAGACACGGGGCATCAGATGGCCGAACAGATCAGCGAAAAAATTGTGGGGAACCTGCCGACGCCCGCCGTCGGCAACAAGCTGCACTATTTCAGCGGCGCCACCCTGCAGGGCAAAAAGGCCCCGAGCGGCTTTGCGGTGCGCGTCACCGCGGCCGGGACCAAATCCTTTGTCTGGTTCCACCGCGTCGACGGGAAGGGCTACCTCGAGACGCTGGGACGCTGGGACGCCAACCAGGGCGGCGGGACGCTCACCGTGCGCGACGCGATCGTGCAGGCGGACAAGCTCGCCAAGGACCTTCGGAACGGCCGCCGGGAGGATCCCCGGCCCGAGCGCACCCGGCGCCTGCAGGACGGCGACAAGGC
>NZ_SSNA01000133.1 GCF_004799445.1 Bradyrhizobium sp. | reverse complement strand
TTTCCCGTCGGGAGCATCGCTCTTTGTCAGCTTGATCTTGTCCTTGCCATCGAGATGATCGACATTGCCGATCTTTTGTCCATCCGAGGCGATCACGTCCATATGTTCCTTAATCTGAGATGCAGAGGTCATGAGTCTATACTCCCTTATGATCTACTCAGAACGCACGGTCGGACGAAAGGTTCATCAAAACTCTTGCGGCTTTGGCTCCGTCGCCGCGCTGGGGTCGCTTCTTTGGGGCGGTTAATGGCGATCTGGCGCGGGATGTCAGCGCGTCTACGCCGAGGCGAAAACGCCAGCTCAGGTCACCGTGATGCCGGCCAAACGCGGACGACGATGCTTTCGGTCGCGGCGCACATCGGGCAAGCGAAAGTACGCAACTCGAAGCCGGGCTTATCCTGCTCAAGGAGTGAGAGGATCATCGGAGCGTCGCAGTCCGCGCAAAACGGGAGCCCGCTAGTAGCTTTGCCATAGAAAAACGAGGGAACGGAACGATTGAGCATAACGCTTCCCTGGTTGGGCGGGAGCGCAATACTCTCAGTCACCGATAGATGCCGAGACGGGGCGGTGATAACCCCAGCATGACGTTTCGGTTCACGACTCGCTGCTCAATATAGCTCACTCTCGAAGATTTAGAGCTTCCACGAACTAAGGCGGACTCATTCGCCGAGGAACGCTTATGCGTATCCAACATTGACTCAGTTGGAGGTGGCCGATGCCACATTATTATTTCGATATCAAAGACGGCCACAGGCTGGTGGACCCGTCAGGTTTGAACTTCAAAAACGATGATGACGCCCTTGCGAAGGCAGAGGTGATCGCTATCGGAGTTTCTCTCGACAAGCCCGCAGTCGATCCGGAGCGGCACATTGCTGTTCTAAATGTCTCAAGGGAGGAAATCTTCAGGGTGCCGGTTTATTCCAAACCGGCAATTAGCATCAAGTAGATGCTCGCAAGGGCGAGTGCAGTCACGTCCAGATCGACGCAGCAAGCGGCAACACAATGTGGTCTATCGTCATCTCGGATTTGGCAGTTCCATCTCCGCGGAAGAGCGCGGGTGTCCTTTGCCTTCCAGCGTCGACAAACGGCCCTCGATGGTCCTGATGACGTCGACGATCTCCTGTAGCGCGTCCGCCGTTTCAGGCGGTAGCTCGGCTTGATCCCGGATCGTTTGTATCGCTCGCTCGGCCCGCTTGAGTTGGCTGCTCGGCATGGTCATCCTCTGATTGTCTAAATCAAAGGCGAGCGAACGATATTGTTCCAGTCCGAGTTACCGGTGGCTTCGGCGGTTGGAAGTATACAGTTCATCACCAATGGCCTCGACTGCGACCCCAGTATCCGCCGCCACCGAACAAGAGCACTACCAAAACGATAATCAGGATCATTTCCATAGGAATTCTCCGCGATGGCATTATTTGACACGTAGCAAGCATTCAACGGTGTCTTCTAAGTATTGTTCCCGATAAACGTGCAACCCCCAACTTGCATTGCGGGGGTGTGAGCAATTTCGCTCAGTCCTAAGTTCAAATACACGATGCGAGTCGGCATAAGCCAAGCAGCCGAAACCGACGTTCTCGCGTTGCAACTCGTTTTTCGTCACTCCAAATGTCAGCGATGAACTCCGGGCTTATGCTGCACAGCAATATGGTGTGATCGCGCTCGCCCTTGCTGGCAAGTACATCGCCTATAAATTATCCCAGCCGGGTTTGAAACATTCGTAAGGAATTCGCCAGAGAGGCGCCGGGGACGATTTCGCGTACCGGCGTTCAGCATGATCGTCAGAGAGCCTGCTCGGCCTCAACATTGACAACCGATTTCGCCAAAGTTGTCAGGGCGGCATCGGTGGCCTTTTCTTCCTTCAGTGTTGCTTCCAGAAGTGCAACGGCGTCCGGCATGCCAAGTTCTCCGGCCCACGTGCGCAGCGTGCCGTAGCGAGACATCTCGTAGTGCTCGACGGCCTGCGCCGCAGCGAGAAGGCCGGCGTCGAGCGCGGGCATTCCCTTGTAGTC
>NZ_SSNA01000132.1 GCF_004799445.1 Bradyrhizobium sp. | reverse complement strand
CGCGATCCTGTCGCTGGAGCCGCCGCGGATGGGACGTGTCCACGTCATCGAGATGTCGTCCTATCAGATCGATCTGACCCCGAGCCTCGATCCGACCGTCGGCATCCTGCTCAACGTCAGCGAAGACCACATCGATCGTCACGGCACGCTCGAACATTATGCCGCTGTGAAGGAGCGCCTGGTCGCCGGCGTCCAGCCACAGGGCACCGCGATCGTCGGCGTCGACGACGGCTGGAGCCGGAACATCGCCGACCGGATCGAGCAGGCCGGCCGGCGTGTCGTTCGCGTTTCGGTGAAGAATCCGCTGCCGGACGGCGTCTATGTCGATCACGAAACCATCTGGCGCGCCGCCGGTGGCGCGCGCGGCGAGATCGCAGGGATCGGCGGCATCGGTTCGCTGCGCGGCTTGCACAATGCGCAGAATGCGGCGTGCGCGTCGGCCTGCGCGCTGGCGCTCGGGGTTTCCGGCGAAACCTTGCAAAAAGCCTTGCGCAGCTTTCCCGGCCTCGCGCATCGCATGGAACAGGTCGGCAGGTGCGGCCACGTGCTGTTCGTCAACGACTCCAAGGGCACCAATGCGGACGCGGCCGCGCATGCACTGTCGTCCTTCGCCGACATCTTCTGGATCGCCGGCGGCAAGCCCAAGCTCGGCGGCATTACCGGTCTCGCCGAATATTTCCCGCGCATCCGCAAGGCCTACCTGATCGGGGAGGCGGCGCAGGAATTTGCCGCCACGCTCGGGACCCAGGTGCCGCACGAAATCTCGGCGACGCTCGACGTCGCGGTGGCGCACGCCGCGCGCGATGCGGAGGCTTCCGGACTTGTCGATCCCGTGGTGCTGCTGTCGCCGGCCTGCGCCTCGTTCGACCAGTACCGCAATTTCGAAATCCGCGGCGCGGCGTTCCACGACCTCGTCACCGCGCTGCCCGGCGTCAAGCCGGTGGTGTAAGCGGTCAACTCACTAATCCGATAGAACGGGCCAGCCGTTCGCTAACCATAACCTTTCATGGGGGATGCCGGTCCGCCGGAGCAACCTTACATTGAGAATAAAGGCTAGGCGGCATTCATTCACCTTAGGTGAGGCGGCATTGAGCGAACAAGGGGCCAGGTTTGAATCGGTCAAGATTCCCGGCGAACTTGGGTGGGGCAACCCGATTCCACCACCGATAGCAATTTCGCTTCCGATCTTGGCTCGACCGCGCCGCCTGCCGAACATTCTGTTCGGTTTGATAGCCCTTGTTTCGGGATTGACGTTCGCCCCCATGGGGGTAGCTTGCTTGTGGTTGCTGCCGGTTCTGAAATTTTCTTGGGATTTTCGGACGTTACTCGCTGACGCGATCAGCGTTGCGGGTTTTCCTCTGCTTCTGCCCTATGGCGTAATGCTCCTAGGTGCAGCGGTGACGTGCTTTAGGGACGCCTTGCGAAGCAAGAAGATTGTTCTGGAGGTCACGGCTGACGGTCTGCACGACCATCGCTCGGGACTAAATGTCCCCTGGTCTTCTGTTCAGTGCGCCGACATTGCCATTTCAGGCGGAGACAAGTGCGTGGATCTCCAGTTACGCGGAGTCAAAGCCGGCTGGCAAAACCCGTTCAGGATTGGCGTGCTTTTTCATCGCTTCTGGCTAAAGCCGGATCATGTGATCGTTCCCGTCTGTCACCTCAACGTTCGAAGCCATATCCTGATCCATGCTATTCTCACTTTGGTCCATTGGCACGGTGGCGCGACGGTCGGCGTTTCCACTTACAGATACTCGAGTTTGATCCCGCGACCTCGTTAGCCCGACAGCTATCGCCGTCATCGCCCCGGCCATCCACGTCTTGCTTTCTTCCGAATTTCAAAGGCGTGGATGCCCGGCACAAGGCCGGGCATGACCAGCGGAGAGCGCGCCGCTCCTCAAAACTTCCACACTCCATTAACCCCTTGGAAACCCTCATGAGCGACCAATGGGCTGACCCCTGGCCTTTGGAATGCCCATGCTCGACCGCGAACAGCGAAACCCCTTCAGCGATTGGTGGTGGACGGTCGACCGCCTGCAACTGGCGGCGGTGCTCGCGCTGATCCTGGGTGGCATCATTCTGTCGCTGGCGGCCAGTCCGCCGGTGGCGACGCGCATCGGGCTCGACCCGTTCCACTTCTTCAACCGCCACGTCCTGTTCCTGCTGCCTTCCTTTATCGTGCTGATCGGCGTGTCGTTCCTGTCGCCGCGGCAGATCAGGCGCACCGCGCTCATTGTGTTCGCCATCAGCATTGCGCTGATCGTGGCGACGCTGCTGCTTGGCCCCGAAGTCAAGGGCTCGCGGCGCTGGATCACCCTGATCGGCCTCAATATCCAGGCTTCCGAATCCGCCAAGCCCGCCTTCGTGGTGCTGGCAGCCTGGCTGTTTGCGGAATCGACGCGGCGGCCGGAAATGCCCGCGACCTCGATGGCGCTGGTCCTCTTGATGATGCTGGTCTCGCTTCTGGTGATGGAGCCCGATTTCGGCCAGACCATGCTGATCCTGATGGTGTGGGGCGCGCTGTTCTTCATCGCCGGCATGCGGATGATCTGGGTGCTGGGGCTGGCGGGCGCCGCGGGCGCCGGGCTGTTCGGCGCCTATCTCTTGGTGCCGCACGTCGCCGGCCGCATCAAGCGCTTCATGAATCCGGGATCGGGCGACACCTTTCAGGTCGATACCGCGATGGAGGCTTTCTCCAACGGCGGCTGGTTCGGCCTCGGGCCCGGCGAAGGCATCGCCAAGCGCAGCCTGCCGGACAGCCACACCGATTTCGTGTTCGCGGTCGCGGCGGAGGAATTCGGCATCATCCTGTGCCTGGTGCTGCTCGCGCTGTTCGCCTTCGTGGTGATCCGCGCGCTGTCGCGCGCCTATGCGACCGAGGACATGTTCGCGCGGTTCGCCGCGTCGGGGCTGGCGATCTTGTTCGGCGTGCAGGCCGCGATCAACATGTCGGTCAATCTGCAGCTGATACCTGCCAAGGGCATGACGCTGCCGTTCATCTCCTATGGCGGCTCGTCGATGATCTCGCTGGCTTACGGTGTCGGCATGATGCTGGCGCTGACGCGGCAGCGGCCGCGCACCGAGCAGGAATCGATGAACGCCAGCGCGGCGCGCAGCTACGCTTGATATGATGGGAAAGACGCGCTTCTCGTCATTGCGAGGAACGAAGTGACGAATCAATCCATGCTTGCTTGCCTGTTGCCCTATGGATTGCTTCGCTTGCGCTCGCAATGACGGTAGCCAATTTGCAAAGAATTTCCCAATGACCACTGCGCCTTTGATTTTGCTGGCCGCGGGCGGCACCGGCGGCCATCTGTTTCCCGCCGAGGCGCTCGGCGTCGAACTGATGCGGCGCGGCTTGCGCGTGCGTCTGGCCACCGACTCCCGCGCGCTGCGCTATGGCGGATTGTTCTCCAGGGACATGATCGATGTGGTGCCGAGCGAGACCCTGCGCGGCCGCACGCCATGGTCGCTGGCCTATACCGGCATCATGCTCGCCGCCGGCACCGCCGTGGCGCTCAATTTGATGCGCAGACTGAAGCCTGCGGCCGTGGTCGGCTTCGGTGGCTATCCGACGGTGCCGCCGCTGTTGGCGGCCAGACTATTCGGCATTCCCGGCATTATCCACGACGCCAATGCGGTGCTTGGCCGCGCCAACCGCTTCCTGTCCAGCCGCGTCGACGCGATCGCAACCTCGCTTCCGGGCGTGCTCGATCGCGATCCGGCGCTGGCGGCGAAGACAACCACCGTCGGCACGCCGATGCGCCCGGCCATCCTTGCGGCAGCCGCGGTGAAATATGCCGCTCCCGATCCGGCGGGACCGTTTCGGTTGCTGGTGGTCGGCGGCAGCCAGGGCGCGCGGGTGATGGCCGATGTCGTGCCCGGCGCGATCGAACGGCTCGAACCTGCATTGTGGAGCCGGCTGATCCTGACCCAGCAGGTGCGCGAAGAGGACATGGCGCGCGTGCGCGCGGTGTATGACCGGCTCAAGATCAAGGCGGAGCTGGCGCCGTTCTTTACCGATTTGCCGGCGAAGCTCGCCTCCCATCATCTGGTGGTCTCGCGCTCCGGCGCCGGCACCGTCGCCGAGCTCGGCGCCATCGGCCGGCCGTCGATCCTGGTGCCGTTGCCGGGTGCCATCGATCAGGACCAGTTTGCCAATGCCGGCGTGCTGTCGCAGGCGGGCGGGAGCTTACGGATCCCGCAAACCGAATTTACCTCCGACCGTCTGGCGTCGGAAATCTCCGCGCTCGCCGCCGAGCCCGCCAAGCTGGCCGCGCTGGCGGCTGCCGCCCGGACCGTGGGCCGGCTGGACGCCGCCCAGCGGCTGGCCGATCTGGTGATGAAAGTGGCGGGAATCTGACGCCCGGCAACCCCATTTGGGACTTGTCAGCGCCTTCGAAAGCGGGGCATCCAGTACTCCGCGCAGCTAATCTGAATCTCTAGCTTCGCTGTATACTGGATCGTCCGCCTTCGCGGACGATGCCATCGGGGGCCTATCCTATGAGACTGCCGCGCGAGATCGGACCCATTCATTTCGTCGGGATCGGCGGTATCGGCATGAGCGGCATAGCCGAGGTGCTGTGCAATCTCGGTTATACCGTGCAGGGCTCGGACGCTTCCGAAAGCGCCAACGTCAATCGCCTGCGCGACAAGGGCATCAAGATCATCGTCGGCCACAAGGCCGATAATGTCGCCGGCGCCGACGTGCTGGTGGTGTCGACCGCGATCAAGCGCGACAACCCCGAACTGATGGCGGCGCGCGCCCAGCGCATTCCGGTGGTGCGCCGCGCCGAAATGCTGGCCGAACTGATGCGGCTGAAAAGCTGCGTCGCGATCGCCGGCACCCATGGCAAGACCACCACGACCTCGATGGTCGCAGCCCTGCTCGACGCCGGCGATCTCGATCCGACCGTGATCAATGGCGGCATCATCAATGCCTATGGCACCAATGCTCGGCTGGGGGCCGGCGAATGGATGGTGGTGGAAGCCGACGAAAGCGACGGCACGTTCCTGAAGCTGCCGGCCGATGTCGCCATCGTCACCAATGTCGATCCCGAGCATCTCGATCATTTCAAGACCTTCGAGGCCGTGCAGGAAGCCTTCCGCGATTTCGTCGAGAACGTGCCGTTTTATGGTTTCGCGGTGATGTGCATCGACCATCCGGTGGTCCAGAGCCTTGTCGGCAAGATCGAGGATCGCCGCATCATCACCTATGGCGAAAATCCGCAAGCCGACGCGCGGCTCGTCGAACTCAATCCGTCGGGCGGCGGCTCAAACTTCAAGGTTGCGTTCCGCGACCGCAAGACCGACGCCCTGCACGAGATCAAGGAGATTCATCTGCCGATGCCGGGACGGCATAACGCGCTCAACGCCACTGCTGCGATCGCGGTCGCGCATGAACTGGGACTCTCCGACGACACCATCCGTAAGGCGCTCGCGGGCTTCGGTGGCGTCAAGCGGCGCTTCACCAGGACCGGCGAGTGGAACGGTATCACCGTGATCGACGATTACGGTCATCACCCCGTCGAGATCACGGCGGTGCTGAGGGCCGCGCGCGACTCCACCAACGGGAAAATCATCGCCGTGGTGCAGCCGCATCGCTTCACCCGCCTGCAGTCGCTGTTCGAGGAATTCTGCACCTGTTTCAATGACGCCGACACCGTCGTCGTGGCCGAGGTTTATCCGGCCGGCGAGGCGCCGATCGCGGGCATCGACCGCGACCATTTCGTGCTGGGCCTGCGCGCCCACGGCCATCGCGAAGTGATTCCGCTGCAGAATTCGGCCGATCTCGCCAAAGTGGTTCACGGCATCGCCGGCCGCGGCGATTTTGTGGTTTGCCTGGGCGCCGGCAATATCACCCAATGGGCCTACGCGCTGCCCGGCGAATTGAAGGCGCTGGGATGAGGGCGATGTTCATGAGTAAAGTCTCAGCACGGCACACTCGGCCCTCTCCCCCGCACAACCGGGGTCTACCCCGGTTGTGCCTTCTAATCTTACGCAAGTCGGGCAGGCCCGACTTGCGTCGGGGGAGAGTGGGAGAGGGGGGTACCACGAACTCCGGCGTCTGTGGCTCACCCCCCTCCCTGACCCTCCCCCGCAAGGGGGGAGGGAACGGAGAGGCCAAGCCCTGCCATGACGACCAATCATGACCTTTCCCGACATCACGCCCGAGCTCAAAGCCGCGATGCCGCAACTGCGCGGGCGGCTGCTGGCGAACCAGTCGCTCGCCGAGCTGACCTGGTTTAGGGTCGGCGGGCCAGCGCAGGTGCTGTTCACGCCGGCGGACGAGGATGACCTCGCTTATTTCCTCAGGCATCTTGCCGCCGCGATGCCGGTCTATGTCGTTGGCGTCGGCTCCAATCTGATCGTGCGCGATGGTGGCATGCCCGGCGTGGTCATCCGCCTGTCGCCGCGCGGTTTCGGCGAGATCAGCGTCGACGCCGGCATCGTCCTTGCCGGCGCAGCCGCGCTCGACAAGCGCGTGGCCGAGACGGCGGCCTCCGCCAATATCAGCGGGCTGGAATTCTTCTTCGGCATTCCCGGCACCATCGGCGGCGCGCTGCGCATGAATGCCGGCGCCAATGGCAGCGAGACGGGGGATGTCCTGGTCGAGGCTTCCGGCGTCAGCCGCGACGGCAACAAGCACACATTCAGCAATGCCGACATGAAGTTCGTCTACCGCAACTGCGGCGTCGATCCTGCCATCATCTTCACCTCCGCGCGGTTTCGGGGCGCCATCGCGGCACCCGAGGCGATCCGCGCGCGGATGCACGAGGTGCAAACCCATCGCGAGACCGCGCAGCCGATCCGCGAAAAGACCGGCGGCTCGACCTTCAAGAACCCGGAAGGAAACAGCGCCTGGAAGCTGATCGATGCCGCGGGTTGCCGGGGCCTGCGCGTTGGCGGCGCGCAGGTATCGGAAATGCATTGCAATTTTCTGATCAACACCGGCGAGGCGACCGGCCACGATATCGAAACCCTCGGCGAAACCGTTCGCGCCCGGGTAAAGGAAAATTCGGGAATTGAGCTACACTGGGAAATCAAGCGGATCGGAATCGAGCGAAGTTGATGCGGATCACCATTCTTTTCGGCGGCACGAACAAGGAGCGCCTGGTGTCGGTGGCATCGGCGCAGGCGCTGCATTCGGCTCTCCCCGAGGCCGATTTGTGGTTCTGGGATGCTGACGACACCGTGCATGAAACGTCATCGGCGGCGCTTCTGAAGCATGCGCGGCCGTTCGAGGATCCTTTCAAGCCCGGCATCCCCAGCATCGGGACAATCGAAGCGGCGCTTGACAAGGCGAGAGCGGCGGACCGTCTGCTGGTGCTCGGCCTGCACGGCGGCACGGCGGAGAATGGCGAACTTCAGGCGATGTGCGAGACGCGCGGAATTGCCTTCACCGGCTCCGGCTCGGCATCGTCGCATCTGGCCTTCGACAAGGTCGCGGCCAAGCGCTTTGCGGCGATAGCGGGGGTGACGGCACCCGCTGGCGTGGCGCTGCAAGACGCCGAGGCGGCGCTGGCCAAATACGGCAAGCTGATCGCCAAGCCAGCGCGGGATGGTTCGAGCTACGGCCTGATCTTCGTCAATGCGATTCAGGACCTTGTCGCCGTCCGCCGCGCCGCCAAGACGGAAGAATATGTGATCGAACCGTTCATATCGGGCGTGGAAGCGACCTGCGGCGTGCTGGAGCAGTCGGATGGCTCGGTTTTTTCGCTGCCGCCGATCGAGATCGTTCCGGCGGGAGGCGGGTTCGACTACACCGCCAAATATCTGCTCAAGTCGACCCAGGAGATCTGTCCGGGCCGCTTTTCGCCCGAGATCAGCGGGCAGATCATGGACCTGGCGCTGCGGGCGCACCGGGCGCTGTCATGCGCCGGCTACTCCCGCACCGATTTCATCGTCGCGGAGCAGGGGCCGATCTATCTCGAAACCAACACCTTGCCCGGTCTGACCAAGGCCTCGCTCTATCCGAAGGCGCTCAAGGCTCAAGGGATCGATTTTGGCGATTTCCTGCGGGATCAGATCGTGCTGGCCGAGCGGCGTGCGCGTAAATAGCGCCGCTAAAGCCTTACCTTAGCCGACGGCCGAATCAATTCATTACCAAATTGCTAACGTTACCGGGCAAAGCCTTCAGCGGGCACATCAAATCGCACTGTGTCCCGACCGAATTTACCCTTTGTTTACCAGGAAGTCCGAAGGTTAACGCTGGCGGCGCGTGGAGCGCTTGGCTGCCGGGGCGTGAGCTGTTGCGGATTTCCGCTTTCCGCGACCGTATCGAGGGAACAGGTGGCCTTGGGGTCACCATCCATCCCGGCACGACCGAGACGTCACCTGCGTCGGACTCGCAATGTTTGCGGGCACAACATGTGACGAGCTCGTGCAATGGATGGTGGAGGACGCCTCGCTCGGTCGAAGAGATCGCCGAGGCCCCAAACTGACCTGAAAGCCGCCGCGCTAGGCGCGGTCGTGCTGCTGCGCGAGTGGCTGGGCGCGAAGCGTTCGCCTGCGAAAGCGCGTCTTGACCGCGCTGAAGAGCCGCCCCGCCTGATCGCGCTTCTGGAACGTCATTTGCCGCGCCGCGCCGGCACCGCCGCCACCGTGCTGCTGCTCCTGGGCAGCGCCGGTTTCGGCGTCGTGAGGGGCGGCCATCTTGCTGAATTTACCGCAGGCCTGAGCGACGCCCGCAACGCGCTGGCCAATTCGGCCGGGTTTCGGATCACCACGGTTGCGATCAACGGCCGCCGGCAGCTGTCCCAGGACGAGGTGCTCGGGGCTGGCGGCGTCAATGGCCGCTCCTCGCTGTTGTTCCTCGACGCCGCCGTGGTGCGCGACAAGCTGAAAGCCAATCCCTGGATATCGGAAGCGACGGTGCAGAAGCTTTATCCGGGCCAGCTCCGGATCGACATCGTCGAACGCTCGGCATTCGCGCTATGGCAGCGGGACGGCCGCCTGTCGGTGATCGCGGATGACGGCGCGGTGCTGGAGCCCTATGTGTCGCGCCGCTTCCTGTCGCTGCCGCTGGTGGTGGGCAAGGGCGCAGAAACCCGCGCCAGGGATTTCCTGGCGCTGCTCGCGCGCTATCCGCGGGTCAATTCGGTGACCAAGGCGGCGGTCTTCGTCGGCGAACGGCGCTGGAATCTGAGGCTCAAGGACGGTCTCGATATCCGCCTGCCGGAAAACGAGGTTGGCAATGCGCTGGCCGTGTTGAGCACGCTCGACAAGGAAGACCGGCTGTTCTCCCGCGATATCGTCGCCGTCGACATGCGGCTGCCGGACCGGCTGACCGTGCAATTGTCCGAAGATGCGGCCAAGGCCCGCGAAGAATTGTTCAAGGACAAAAAGCCGAAGAAGAAGGTCGGCGACGCATGACCGGCCTAGATCGCAACCAGACGCCGAAAACGCGTCCGATGCCGCAGAAGCGCACCGCGCTCGTGGCCTCCCTCGATATCGGCACCAGCAAGATCGCCTGCATGATCGCGCGCTTGAGGCCGTGCCCGCCGAACGACGCCTTGCGCGGGCGCAGCCATGCGGTCGAGCTGATCGGGTACAGCCAGATTCAGTCGCGCGGCGTCAAGGCCGGCGCGGTGGTCGATCTCGCCGAATGCGAGCAGGCGGTGCGCCAGGCGGTTGCGCTCGCCGAGCGCATGGCCAAGGTCCGGGTTGAATCGGTCTTGCTGTCGATCTCGGCCGGCCGGTTGCAGGGTCAATTGATCGAGGCGGCGGCCGACATTCGGGGCGGCGCCGTCACGGCTGCCGACGTCACGCGCATCACCTCCGCCGGCATGCACCATGCCACCGGCGAGGGCCGCACCGTGCTGCATGCGCTGCCGGTCGGCTATGCGCTGGACGGCGTCAAGGGCATTCGCGATCCCAAGGGCATGTTGGCACGGCAATTCGGCGTCGACATGAACGTAGTCACGGCGGACGCGACCGCTGCCAGGAATTTGATGCTGGTGGTGGAGCGCTGCCATCTCAATGTCGAAGCCATGGCGGCGAGCCCCTATGTGGCGGGCCTGTCGGTATTGACCGACGATGAAGCCGATATCGGCGCCGCGGTGGTGGAAATGGGCGCGGGCACCACCACGATCGCGACCTATTCCGGGGGGCGCTTCGTGCATGCGAGCGGATTTGCCCTCGGCGGGCAACACATCACCATGGACCTTGCACGCGGCCTGAGCGCATGCATTGCGGATGCCGAGCGAATCAAGACGTTATATGGCACCGTGCTGACCGGCGGGTCCGACACCCGTGAGTTGATGTCGGTGCCGTCCGCCGGCGACAACGAGCAGGATGTTCCACAGGTCGTGTCCCGCGCCACGATCGCGAACATTGTCCGGCACCGTGCCGAGGAGATTTTTGAGATGGTCAGGGATCGGCTCGCGGATTCGCCCTTTGCGGCAGAGCCGAAGGCGCGCGTTGTATTGAGCGGCGGGGCTTCGCAGCTCACCGGTACCCTCGAACTTGCAACCCAGATTCTCGGCCGGCCGGTGCGGATCGGCCGTCCACTCGGCTTTGGCCGGCTCCCCAATGAGGCGAAGAGCGCGTCGTTCGCGGTTCCCTCGGGCCTGCTGGTCTATCCCCAATACGCTCATCTTGAACACGTCGAACCGCGGCATACGCGGCAGCTCAGGACAGGGACAGATGGCTATTTCGGAAAAGTCGGACGATGGCTTCGTGAGGGCTTCTGATGAATCTTTTCCGCAACTTTCGACTTTCACCAACTCCCGCGGCCGTCGGCCGGGGCGAACCGACGCGCGCGTAATCGAGAGGCAACCATGGCACTCCATCTAACACCCCCTGATATCAGTGAGTTGAAGCCCCGGATTACCGTATTCGGCGTCGGCGGCGCCGGCGGCAATGCCGTCAACAACATGATCACCGCCGGATTGCAGGGGGTCGATTTCGTCGTCGCCAACACCGACGCGCAGGCGCTCACCATGTCGAAGGCGCAGCGCATCATCCAGATGGGCACCCAGGTCACCCAGGGCTTGGGGGCCGGTTCGCAGCCCGACGTCGGCGCGGCCGCGGCCCAGGAAGTGATCGATGAGATCCGCGATCATCTTTCCGGCGCCAATATGGTGTTTGTCACCGCCGGTATGGGCGGCGGCACCGGCACCGGTGCTGCGCCCGTCATCGCCAAGACCGCGCGCGACATGGGCATCCTCACCGTCGGCGTCGTCACCAAGCCGTTCCACTTCGAGGGCCAGCGCCGCATGCGCACCGCGGAAGCCGGCATCGCCGAGCTCCACAAGGTGGTCGATACCCTTCTGATCATTCCGAACCAGAACCTGTTCCGGGTCGCCAACGAAAAGACCACCTTCGCCGACGCCTTCGCGATGGCGGACCAGGTGCTCTATTCGGGCGTCGCCTGCATCACCGACCTGATGGTCAAGGAAGGCCTGATCAATCTCGACTTCGCCGACGTTCGCGCCGTGATGCGCGAAATGGGCAAGGCGATGATGGGCACCGGCGAGGCTTCCGGCGAGAAGCGCGCCCTGACCGCGGCGGAGGCCGCGATCGCCAATCCGCTGATCGACGATTCCTCGATGAAGGGCGCCCGCGGCCTGCTGATCTCGATCACCGGCGGCAGGGATCTGACCTTGTTCGAGGTCGACGAAGCCGCGACCCGGATTCGTGAGGAAGTCGATCAGGACGCCAATATCATCGTCGGCGCCACCTTCGACGAAACCCTCGACGGCATCATCAGGGTTTCGGTCGTCGCCACCGGCATCGAACAGGCGCTGATTTCGCGCAACGCCGCAGCGCCGGCGGCAACCGTCAGCAACGCCGTGGCCCCTGCTTCGGCGCCGGACAGCCGCCTTGCCGAGTTGACCGCGCGGCTGCGGGCCGACAACGCACGGTTTGCCGAGCGCGCCCAGAAACAGGAGGCCCCGAACGCGGCCCAGCCGGCTCCGGCCGCGCCGCAACGTGCCTCAAACAACGTCGAACGTGCGGCGCTTGCGGCCATCGCCGCGGCGGTTGCGCCGGAGGTTTCGCAGCCGGCGGCGTCGCTGCAGCCTGCATCCTATGGCGACGTCACGGTGCGTCCGATCGCGCAGAAGCCGACCCTGTTCCCCGACCATGATGTCGCGGCTGTTCCGGCCCCGGAGCCGGCGACGCCCGAGACGTTCATCCCGCAAGCGGCGGAACGCCCACCGGTTCGTGCGCCGAGGATGCCGAAATTCGAGGATCTGCCGATGCCCGCGCAGAACGAAATCCGGCAGGCCCGCGGGGAAGTCGACGAGGAGCATCCGCAAAAGACCAGGATGTCGCTGTTGCAGCGACTGGCCAATGTCGGTCTCGGCCGCCGTGACGAAGAGACCGAGCCTCCGATCGCGGCCCGCGCCTCGGGTCCGGCCATGGCCCCGATGCCGCCGCTGCCCGATCGGAAGCCTCAACGCTCGGTCGCGCAGCAAATCGCAGCCACCGATCCGGTATCGGAGTATGCGCGCAGGCCTGCTCCTCAGGGGTTGGATGCCCACGGCCGCCCGGCTCCTGTTGCCCCAGCGCCACAGGGCGACGACCATCTTGATATTCCGGCCTTCCTGCGCCGGCAGGTCAACTGAAGTTTGTTACAATTCCGACGACCGAGAAGGCCCCGGCTTTGCCCGCCGGGGCCTTCTCCATTTCGGTCGGCGCCGGGGCCTGAAATTTTCTCAAGTAACTGATATTAAGTGATTAATTATGCATTTCATGGTGCAATGGGACGACCAAAAACGCCCCTGTCCGCGGCGGAATTTGGTTAAGCTTTGGCGCGAATACGGCAGAGATAGGGTAACAATCGGTAAAAAAGCGTGAGTTGGCGCGCTTTGGGGCAATGCTATTGTCTGCCGTGACTTGGGGATACTTCGAGACGAATCGACCCAGAATTGGGTCGGTCTGAGCTCCTGGTAAGTCAGTGTGGGCAATTTGAATGAAGTTTAGCCGGCAGACAACGCTTCGGTCGCAAGCAACCGTGATGGGCGTCGGCGTTCATTCTGGTTTACCGGTAAGTCTTACTGTCGGGCCTGCATCCGTTGATGCAGGTTTTATTTTTGTCCGCACCGGTCTCGACGGTTGCGACCGCGAGGTTCAGGCCACCGCCGGATCGGTGATCGCCACCGAATTTGCCACCGTGCTGGGCGACCGCGAGGGTCCGCTGGTCTCCACCGCCGAGCATGTGCTGGCTGCCTTGCGCGGTATGGGCGTCGACAACGCCACCATCGAAATCGACGGCCCGGAAGTTCCGATCATGGACGGCAGCGCCGCGGCTTTCGTCGCCGCGATCGATCAGGCCGGTATCGTTACACAGTCGGCCTCGCGCCGTTTCATCCAGGTCTTGAAGCCGGTGCAGGTCGCGATGGGCGACTCGTTCGGCGAGTTGCGGCCCTATGCGGCCGGTTTCCGCGCCGAGGTCGAGATTGATTTCACCAACCCGGTGATTGGCCGCCAGACCTATGCGCTGGATCTTTCCCCCGAAAGGTTCCGTCGCGAGATTTGCCGCGCCCGGACCTTCGGATGCATGAATGACGTGGCGCGGCTGTGGAGCGCGGGCTTCGCGCTCGGCGCCTCGTTCGAGAATTCCGTGGTGTTCGATGAGACGCGCCTGCTGAACAGCGAAGGTTTGCGCTTCAGCGACGAATGCGTGCGCCACAAGGTGCTCGACGTGATCGGCGATCTCGCGCTCGCCGGCTTGCCGTTGCTCGGCGCCTATCGCTCTTTACGCGGCGGCCACAAGCTCAACCACGCCGTGCTGACGGCTCTGATGGCCGATCGCAGCGCCTTCCGGGTGATCGAGGCTGAAACCGCCCGCCGCTCGCGCACCCACGCCGAGGTCGGCAGTGGCATGGTGGGCGGCATGGTTGCCCCGGCCTACGGTCCCGACGTTTCCTGACTTTCGTCTCCGAAATGTCCTGAGCGTCCTTCTGGACGTCTATTGGCGTTCGCCTTCGAAACATCCTGACTTTCGCCTTCGAAATGTCCTGACTTTCGCCTTCGAAATGTCCCGCGCCGCCGCGACCTTGCCTGACCGGGATCCGGCCCGGTCTTCGGCTTCGCGTGGTAACCATGATTGGCCGCGCGCGCTCCGGGCCGCCTTAATCCCGGCGAAATGCCTGCGTATTCGGTTGGTTAAGGGGCTTTTTTTGGCTAAAAGGGCCGGGTTGCGTCGCGAGGCGCGCCGCGGGCACCACATTCACTGCGTCCACGCTCAGGGCGCGCGGCGGGCACCGCACCACAGGCGTCAGGTCTTAAATTTATGTCGACACGCATGACGCTCGCACCGAACGGCCTATCGATTCGTTGGGGCTTTCATCGGCTGGCGCGGCCGTTGCGGCTGGCCGCGGGCCTCGCCGTTCTCGCGATCCCACTCAGCGGATGCAGCTCCGCGACCGAGACGTGGGACAAGGTTTTCAACAAGGACGAGACCTTCGTCGAGGAGCCCGCGGAAAAGCTCTACAATGAGGGCTTGTTCCTGATGAACGAGAAGCGCGATCCGAAGGCCGCATCGAAGAAATTCGAGGAAGTCGATCGCCAGCATCCTTATTCCGACTGGGCGCGGAAATCGCTGCTGATGTCGGCCTATGCTTTTTACAATGCCAACGACTACGACAGCTGCATCGGCGCCGCGACCCGCTACGTCACCTTGCATCCAGGAAGCCCGGATGCCGCTTACGCGCAATATCTGATCGCGGCCTCGCACTACGACCAGATTCCGGACATTACCCGTGACCAAGGCCGCACCGAGAAGGCGATCGCCGCGCTTGAAGAAGTGGTCCGCAAATATCCGACGTCGGAATATGCCGTCAGCGCCAAGTCCAAGCTTGAGGCCGCGCGCGACCAGCTCGCGGGCCGCGAAATGAATGTCGGCCGCTATTACATGCAAAAGCGCAACTACACCGCCGCCATCAACCGCTTCAAGACCGTGGTTACCCAGTACCAGACCACGCGGCATGTCGAGGAAGCGCTGGCGCGGCTGACCGAAGCCTACATGACGATCGGAATCGTCAGCGAGGCACAGACCGCCGCCGCCGTGCTCGGGCACAATTTTCCCGACAGTCCCTGGTACAAGGACGCCTATAATCTTGTAAGGTCCGGCGGGGTCGAGCCAAGCGAGAACCAGGGCTCCTATATCTCCAAGGCCTTCAAGAAACTGGGTCTCGGCTAGCGGAGCGGATTTGACATTCGCTCGGTGTTTGCCGCAGCTTCGTGTTCGAATCTGACCACTAGGAATTGATTTCGCATGCTGGCGCGTCTTTCGATCCGCGACATCGTCCTGATCGAACGGCTCGATATCGAGTTTTCCCGCGGGCTTGCGGTGCTGACCGGCGAGACCGGCGCGGGCAAGTCCATCCTGCTCGACGCCTTCGCGCTGGCGCTCGGCGGCCGCGGCGACGCCGGCCTGGTCCGGCATGGCGCGGAGCAGGGCCAGGTTACCGCGGTGTTTGATGTGCCGAAGGGCCATCCGGCGTCGCTGATCCTCAGCGACAACGGGCTCGACGATTCGGGCTCGGAAAATTCCGGTGAAATGATCCTGCGCCGGGTGCAATTGGCCGATGGCCGTACCCGCGCCTTCATCAATGATCAGGCGATCAGCGTGCAGACCTTGAAAGCGGTCGGCTCGGCCCTGGTCGAAATCCACGGCCAGCATGACGAGCGGGCGCTGGTCGACGCCTCGACCCACCGCCGCCTGCTCGACGCGTTTGCCGGCCTTGAAAAGGACGTCGCCGCGCTGGAGCGGCTGTGGGAGGCAAGGCGCGCCGCCAACGCGGTGCTCGACGAGCATCGCGCGGGCATGGAGCGCGCCGCGCGCGAGGCGGACTATCTGCGGCACGCCTCCGACGAATTGAAGAAGCTTGCGCCCAGGGATGGCGAGGAGACCGCGCTCGCCGAACGCCGCACCACGATGATGCAGGGCGAGAAGATCGCCGCCGATCTGCGCGAGGCACAGGAGGCCGTGGGCGGCAATCATTCGCCGGTGGCGGCGCTATCGGCGGCGGTGCGCCGGCTCGAGCGGCGGGCGGCCAATGCACCGGCGCTGGTCGAGCCCGCCGTGAAGGCGATCGATGCCGCCATCAACGCGCTCGAGGAGGCCGACCAGCATCTTGGTGCCGCGCTGATTGCGGCGGATTTCGACCCCGCCGAGCTCGAACGCATCGAGGAGCGGCTGTTCGCCTTGCGCGCGGCATCGCGCAAATACTCGACGCCGGTCGAGGGCCTCGCTCAGCTCGCCGCGAAATACGCCGCCGATGTGGCGCTGATCGACGCCGGCGCCGATCAGCTGAAAAAACTCGAGGCCGCCGCCGCCGAGGCCGACAAGCGCTACGCTGCCGCCGCCACCAGGCTTTCCGCCGCGCGGGCAAAATCCGCCGAGAAACTCAACAAGGCGGTCAACGCCGAACTCGCGCCGCTGAAACTGGAGCGGGCGAAGTTCACGACGCAGGTTGATTCCGATCCGAAGTCGCCGGGGCCGCAGGGCTACGACCGCGTCGAGTTCTGGGTGCAGACCAATCCCGGCACCAGGCCGGGACCGCTGATGAAGGTTGCCTCCGGCGGCGAATTGTCGCGCTTCCTGCTGGCGCTCAAGGTCGTGCTGTCCGACCGCGGGTCCGCGCCCACGCTGGTATTCGACGAGATCGATACCGGTGTCGGCGGTGCCGTGGCGGACGCGATCGGCGCGCGGCTGGCGCGGCTGGCGGACAAGGTCCAGGTGATGGCGGTGACGCATGCGCCGCAGGTCGCCGCACGCGCCGACCTGCATCTGCTGATCTCCAAGGATGTGCTCGACAAGGGCAAGCGCGTCGCCACCCGCGTCAATGCGCTGGCCGCCGATCACCGCCGCGAGGAAATCGCCCGCATGCTGGCGGGCGCCGAGATCACCGCGGAGGCAAGGGCCGCAGCGGAACGGTTGCTGAAGGCCGCGACGGCGTGATGCCGAACGTCGTGCCGCCGGCCGCTTTTCTTGAAATGAACTTCGTCGTATTCAAGTAGCCATGGCCAAGGCAGCAAAACCCAAAAAACTTCCCGACGTCGCCGCCCTCACCAGAGCCCAGGCCAAGGTCGAGCACATGCGGCTGGCGCTCGACATCGAGCGTCACGACAAGGCGTATTATCAGGAGGATGCGCCGAAGATTTCCGATGCCGAGTATGATGGCTTGCGCCAGCGCTTCAATGCCATCGAAAAGCGGTTTCCGGAACTCGTCAGCATTGAATCGCCGTCGCAGAAGATCGGTGCGGCGCCATCCGGAAAGTTCAAGAAGGTCCGCCATGCGGTGCCGATGCTGTCGCTCGACAATGCCTTCGCCGAGCAGGACGTCGTCGATTTCGTCGGCCGCATCAGGCGCTTTCTGAAACTTGCCGACGACGACCGGATCGACTTTTCCGCCGAGCCGAAGATCGACGGGCTCTCGATGTCGCTGCGCTACGAGGGCGGCGAACTCGTCACCGCGGCCACCCGTGGCGACGGCGCCGAGG
>NZ_SSNA01000131.1 GCF_004799445.1 Bradyrhizobium sp. | reverse complement strand
CGCCGACTGATCACTTTACCCTGGGCTGGCTAATGGGCCGCCTGCACAAGCGCTCCTTCGGCCTCATCATGCTCCTGCTCGCTGTGGTCGCAATCGCACCGGGTGTTTCGATCGTAGCCGGCCTGCTGCTCATGATCCCCGCGTTCCAGATGATCGCGGGCCAGCACATGCCGGTGTTCCCACGCCGCATCGCCGTCCGTCCATTGCCAACGCGACACCTCGCCGCTCTGGTGCAGCGAGCTGTGCCAGTGCTGAGGTATCTCGAGAAGCTCATCCATCCGCGCTGGCCCACTCAGCTCGAGGCGACCAAGCGTCTCGTCGGCGCCGTCGTGGTGCTGCTGAACATCACCCTGCTATTCACTCCGGTCCCTCTGAGCAACGTCGTCCCCGCCCTCGTGATCGCGCTGATCTCGCTGGCCTATCTCGAGGAGGACGGACTCCTACTCTCGATAGCCCTGCTGGCCAGCGTCATCGTGCTGGCGGTCGAGTTTGCGGCGGTCTGGGAGACCGTCCTCGGCGCGAAATGGATCTACGGCCTCTGGTAACTTATCGCGGTGGCGGACTTTTGCCTGCCATAAAACAAACGAACCTCGGTGTGGGGCACACCGAGGTCGATTGGTTTTACACATGTCTCACGTCTTGTGGACCTGCGAGGGGGCATCATAGGCCACAATTCGTTGTTTGCTTTTTAGCGCATTCTTGTCGGGTATCTTTGGTCTACGTCAAGTGGATAGGATAGTCGTCGGCTGGAGGAAGTCTCCCGAAGCACGACGCGCGACATCCGACGCATTACGACGTCCATTTTGTGCTGGGCGAGATAAGGCAACAATCCAACGCGATCTCAAGCCTGCAGGCCCATTCTGGGGATGCATGAGATAATGGCCGGGGATTAAGAACCCCGACTTCAGTTAAAAACTTACTTGAGGGTAGAAAACCAACTATCAATGTCCTTGCGAACCTGATCTCTCGCAAACCCATATCGCTGTTGAAGCCGACCTTCTAGCTGGTCGCGTTTGCCGTTGATCGCAGTGAGATCGTCGTCAGTAAGCTTGCCCCATTTTTCCTTCACTTTGCCTCGGAACTCTTTCCAGTTACCTTCAGCTCGGTTCCAGTCCATGGTGTATCTCCATATTTTCAGATTAAACACGACGCCGGCGGGTTTTCATTGCCGGGTCGTTTTGATGCGGCAGACCGGATTAGAACCACCCAACCGCCCGTCGCGGCCGGCTGAACCGTTGAGCGCGATCGTGATTCCGAGCGATCGCACTCTAGAGTTTATTGCAATTGCGTTGAGTGGGACTGGTCTGTGACAGAGATTGCCACGCCCAAACAACGCCAATCGTGCCCTCAATACGGGTAGTAATAGCCGCGGCGATAGGGGGCGCCGTAGTAGCCTGGCCCGCCGTAGTAGCCCGGCCCGCCGTAGTAGCCCGGCCCATAGGCCCCATAGGCGGCGGCCCCAGCCGCAGCACCCAAGATGCCAAGGCCAATTGCGGCCCCTGGATTGCCGTAATAGGCGCGACCGCGATAGTAGCGGCGATAGTAGCGGACGTCAGTCACGTCAGACGACGAAGCCGCTTGTTTCAAAAGAGTCATGTTCGACGCGACCGGAGCAGCCCCCGAAGGGAGCACCGAGCCGAGCATCACCGCACCGAAGACCGCGACGGCAGCCGCGCGTTTCATTGTCTGCTGGTTCATGGCCGTATCCTATCGTTTTTGGAGACCTCAAGCGGCAAATCTCTTGCGTGCCGCTGGCCTTCTGGTGATTGCAATTATCGTAAATACGATGCACCTGGTGGTTGGCAGAAAATCTCAGCGAACCTCAACCTGAGGGCTCTCTTCAAGGCGGTTATGGCGCGACGGGTCAGTTGTTTCGGCGTTCTAGGCGAACCAATAGACCCGCCCTTGTACCCGCGCCGTCACTTAGTTACTTGCAAGTTTTGTCAGCTTTCAAAGCCGCCTCTGCTGATGCCTTTGTCAAGTGAGCAGCACCGACGACCTTCATGCTGCCGCCAGCAACAGGCTGGGTCTCGACGATCTGACATTTCATACTCGCGGTGTCCTGAGCCAAGTAGAACGATGGGGGCGCCTGGCCGGTTGTCGTGGGCGTTTGCGCGAATGAGGGTGCAGAGAATGCGAAGATGGCGACCGTCGCTAAGAGAATTTTGGTCATGGTGTTCACCAATTTTTGTGCGCCCGACATCGGACGAGCAACAAATAGGGTCAGCGGGCAAAAGTTCCCGCCCTACCGCGCGAAATAAAGCCGCGCAGATTGATCTGCATCAACGACAACCCCAGTGATCGAGAGGTCCAAAGTAATCGACGGTTCCAAAGAACGGCGGGTTTGAACTGCGAACGTTCAGGTCAGAGAAGGTGAACGGCAACAATTATTTTTAGGACTTCGCGGAATAGCTTGAGCATGGCCGGAAAAGTTTTCGTTGCCAATTTTTTCGCGTTGCTGGCTGGGATAGCGGCGTCCGCGCCCGTTCTCGGCGAGACTGGGCACGCTGCATATTATCGCGGCGGTCGGACCGCCAGTGGCGAGGTATCAGGCCCAAATGGTTACACAGCCGCTCATCGAACGTTGCCATTCGGCACAAAGGTCCTAGTGACGAACATGAGCAACGGGCGTTCGGTAACCGTGCGGATAAACGATCGCGGCCCGTATGGTCGGGGGCGCATTATCGATGTCAGCACCGCGGCAGCACGTGAACTTGGTATGATTGGCAGCGGGACCGCAAGAGTGCGCGTAGATCGACGGTAAAAGCTGCGGCGGAGTTCCGCTTGCAGCAGTCTTGAGAAAGCGAATGCGGGAACGTGAGCTTGATTGAGTTGTTACGGTCACACCCTGACGGAGGAAAATATCATGCGTGTTTTTGTCCTCGCCACTATCTTACTCGCCTCGTCAAGCCTCTCACCCTCATTCGCCCAACAAGATGGAAAAGCTCCGGTTGCAGCTCCGCAGGCCGGAGCTCCCGCTCAGCCAGAACTCCCAGCAGCCGCGGGATCAACGAACCGACCGCGACCAACCGAAGGCTGACGACCGTGAGATGGGTCGCGGCGGGATGATGCGTCGCGGCGACGACGACCGTATGGGCCGCGATTACCGTGAAATGGGTCCACACTGGAGAATGCATCGCGACCGTGAGGCAGGTGGCGATCGCGACATGGATCGCGGACGATACAGTGAGCGAGGGGATCGAGACCGGGACCGCTCAGACCGAGATAGGGTTGGCAGGGGTTACTTTGATGAAGACCGGCCCCGGCGACGCGTGAAAATCTGCGTGGAGTACGAAAACGGCGACGAATATTGCCGCTACAGAGAATAAGAAGCGGCGACCAGATCAGAGCCTATCGATTGCGTAGGGGGGCGCTGAGAGCGGTCCCATCTGTCCGCCACGACACCTCGATCAATACGCCGCCGCATTGGCGGGCGGGCGCGCCGGCTTCCAGACCACATCGGTTGCTGGCAACCTTTTATTCAGAGCGCATGCCCACACTGGTTTGCATGCTGCCTATCATGCGCTGGATGAGAAGCTGTCGCCGCTTTTCTCCACCCGCACTTTTTTTGGCGGATCGACAACAACACCTTCGCAAACGAAGCGGCGCCGACATGCTCCTTAAGCGGGGCGGCCCAAATCTAACCGCGTTTACCAGTGACGCCAATGACGGTGATGCCAATAGTGCCGATGCCAGCCATGGTGGCGGTGCCAGCCATGGCGCCAGTGCACCTCTGTCGTCAGCTTCCCGGACTCTTCCTGAGCCGCCACCGCGCCGGGATTGATCAGCGACAGCGCCATGGCACGCTCGCTCGGTGCCGCGATGATAAGCAGTCCAGCAACAGCGAAAAAGCCAAAAATTCTTTTCGAGATCATCTGCATCTTCCCTTCAGGCTCACAACCGTCCCTGGGATTCACCAGCGGCTTTAGTCTTTAGACGGCATTGATTAGTAAACACCCCGGCGACATCGTGGTCTTTGATCCGGATCAACCAATTACCGACTGAAGAACGAAGATCGCGCGAGGTTCGAAAAGCGCCTATAGCTACAAGGAGATGCTTGCGCTACGTCATCCCGCCCAGCACATAATCGGATCGGAAAACCGTTGATCCCAAGACACGAACTGACTCCGCTATGCGAGCAGGTCTGGGGCCCGGTGCAACGCAAATACGCCGGGCATCGGCGGGAGGTTAAGGCAATTGGTTGATCGACGGCTTAACGTGCCGATAAGCATGAAGCCCCGACGCCGGGACTCCACGACCGTAGCCTCAATTCGGCAACTTGCTCCATCATGCACCTTCATCCAGCCTTACGCGTCTCAAGTGTAATGCATTTGTTATGACACTGACTGAAGACGTTGCCATAGCGGTGGCACCGATGACGGGGGAGAGTAATACGCTGAAGGTTGTTGAGCTGAATTCAGCCGGCTCCGTGATTTCGAGACGAAACGAGTTGATCACATTCCTGGTTCATATCGGCGAACAAGGCGCCTTACGATTGGCCCTGCGAGCAGGGGAGCGACGCTCATCGCGAAGACAATTCCCCACATCCTGATGTCTGGTGCCACCAAATGAAGCATGAAAGACAGGCTTGGGACATAAGTCGCGGTCAGTAGAATGCCGGCGCAGAGCGCAAGCGCCGCCCATATCCACGGATTCCGGCTGATTTCATTGAGGATCAGCCGCGACGATGGATGGTGCATGTTGAAAACGTGCCAGAGTTGGCCAAAAGCCAGGGTCAGGAATGTAACTGTCACCGTCGCCCGCTCATCCAGCCCGAGCCCGAGACGGGCCAGGGCGAGCGCTCCGAACGTTGCGGCGGTCAGCGTGGAGCCGTACAGCACAATAGCGAGCCACTGGGCACGGCCAAGAATCGGCTCCTTCGGATCGCGCGGCGGACGCTTCAGAATGTCGCTCTCGCCCTCGCCCATGGCCAGGGCAAAGGCCGGAAAGACGTCCGTAACAAGGTTCAGGAATAGGATTTGCAGAGGAAGAAGCGGCAACGGCAGTCCGGAGACCATTGCAATGCCGACAATCGAAACCTCACCGAGATTGCAGGATAAAAGGTAGGTCGCAAAGCGGCGGATATTGCCAAAGATGACGCGCCCATTCCGGATCGCCTCGACAATCGTCGGGAAGGCGTCGTCAAGCAGGATCATCGCAGCCGCTTCGCGCGCCACGTCGGTACCCCTGAGCCCCATGGCGACGCCGATATCCGCTTGCCGCAACGCCGGCGCGTCGTTAACCCCGTCTCCGGTCACCGCAACAATCTCCCCGGCGGCTTGGTAGGAGCGTACGAGATTCAACTTCTCCGTCGGGCTCACGCGAGCGAATATATCGTTCTGCAGGAATTGCTCGCTGATCTTGCCGTCGACGCTGATCAGTTTATGACCTTCGACGATGCGCGGTGACTCGCCGCCGAGCCCCACAAGTCTGGCAATGCTGTGTGCGGTAACCGAATGATCGCCCGTGATCATGATCACCCTGATGCCTGCGGCGTTGCACGCAGCTATCGCATCAGGCACATCGGCTCTCGGCGGATCCTCAAGCCCAACGAGACCCAGAAAAGTCAAAGCCTCGAAGGCCGGATCACCAGAGCGTGGTCGGGTCCGCTTGGCAAAGGCAAGCACGCGGAGCCCATTGGCGCCAAGCGAGGCAACGCGCGCGAGCCACTCGAGGCGCGTCGTCTCATCAAGGGCGACCTCGCGGTCCTCCCCCGCGATGCATACCGCACCGGCGAGCACGGATTCCGGCGCGCCTTTTATCGCAAAGAGATAGCCGTCGCCGCGACGATGCACCGTTGCCATCATTTTCCTGACGGTGTCGAAGGCATGCTCCCTGATTTCCGGGCTTTCGCTCAGCAGCCCGCGGCGATCGAACCCGGCAAGCCGGCCCGCGCGCAACAGCGCAAGCTCCATGGGATCGCCGCTGTCTTCGGCGGGAACGTGCCCCAGCGTCGCGTTGTTGCAAAGCACCGCAACCTTGAACAGGCACTCAAGCTGAAAAACAGTGTCCGGCCGAACTGGCGCGCTCCCGTCAGCGAGTTCAAAGCCTATCTTTCCCAGGCGCAATTCGCCCGATAGAAGCCAGATCCTGCGGACCGTCATTCGATTCTCTGTCAGAGTTCCCGTCTTGTCGGTGAGGATGACAGTCGTGGCACCGAGCGTCTCAACTGCCGACAGACGTTCGATTAAGGCATTCTTGCGCGCCATCCGCCACATGCCGCGCGCCAGCGCGAGGGTGGCTACGATGGGTAAGCCTTCCGGGATAGCCGCGACGGCGAGCGCAATGGCGGCTTCGACCATCAGGAAGGCGTCCTTGCCTTGCAGCAGCCCGATCCCGCCGATCAATGCGGTCAGGGCGAGCGTGAGCCAGACAAGTTGTCCTGATAGCAATGCGAGCTTCTGCTCAAGGGGCGACGCTTCGGGCTCTGCCTCTGCGACCAGCCTGGAGATATGGCCGAGTTCGGTGTCCATGCCGGTCGCTACAACGACGCCGGTGCCGCTGCCGCGCGTTATATTGGTCCCCCTGAAGAGCATCGACGTGCGATCGGCAACGCGCGCGCTAACCTCGACCGGAGCGACCGATTTGCTGACACGTACCGACTCGCCGGTCAGCGTCGACTCATCCGCATCAAGGTCGGCGGCCTCCACCAGCCGCAAGTCCGCTGAAATAACATCTCCGGCATCGAGCAGGACAATATCTCCCGGCACCAACCGCTCCGCCGGAATGAGGCGTGTGTGCCCGCCTCGGAGCACCCTGGCCGAACGGCTTCCGAGCGCTCTGATGGCCTCGATCGATCGAACGGCCTTGATTTCGGTGACGAAGCCGATCGCGGTATTGAGGATCAGGACGCCAACGATTGCGCCGCCTTGCTCCCATTCCCGAAAGTAGAACGCTACCGCAGCGGCAACGGCCAGCAGCGCGACCACAAGACTCTGAAACTGATGAACCAGGACGGAAATTAGTCCGACCTTTTGCCGCGAGCCAATCGCGTTGGCTCCGTAGACCGAGAGCCGTTGCTCCGCCTCATGGTCGGAAAGACCGGAGGCGAAAGACACATTCAACGCAGCGAGTACCTCGGTGGCGCTCTGGCCATGCGGAGAATCGAGCCGAACGCGTTCCATTTCGCGAGTATCCTTAGAGCGTGATATTACACCAACACCTCCTACTCTAAGCCGTCTTTACTGTTATATGTTGAGTCAGCGCAACGAATCTCAGTCGGAGGAGGAAGTATGGTGCCGTCCCTCCGAAGATTTGAGCCGGGTCGAAAATACCTCAAAACCGGGGCGACAATGACAGAACCCGCCTCCGGAAATTTGATCGAACTGCGTGTCGCGTAGCTACTTCATACACTGGATCGGTTTTCATTCCGGGAACGCGATCTGGATAAAGAAGCAGAAGCGTCGGTAGGGCTCGCGAATTGGCTGATTAGCTTTGAGCACGACGGCGGCTCGCAAAAAGCGACTAATCAATATTTGAGCAGATTGCGCATGACGAGAAATCGGGTACGTTGGTCGCATCGCGTTTTGCGGCAATACCGGAGATAAAAGAGTGCATCCACTTCACCCGCGTGCTCCAGCCCGAAGGACGGCTTGTCGTCGGCGAACTCGGACGCTGGAGCCTTTGGGCCGCGCAACGGCGCATGCGCGGCTGGCTGGGGCATCCGGTCTGGCGCGCAGTGAAGTTCCGGACGGCGGCGGACCTCCGGAGGCTCGCAGAGGCGGCGGGCTGCGTGTCGTTGCGATACACGGAGCCGTGCACTATCCGCCGTGCGGCGTGGCGGCGCGGCTCCTTGCCCCGGTTGATTTATGGCTTGGGCAGGAGACAACATTCGGAGCTGCATTCTTGGCCATGTCTGCGGCCAAGCCAATTCGCCGAGCCGTCGTGCACCGCCGCGACGGCCCAGTGATGCTTGGATAAGCCGGGCCCAAGGGTCTATCCCAGCTTGGTTGGAGCGTTAATGCGCTTCCGCGGTTGATCCACGTCAACCTGCATCGGCGATCTCACCCCTAAAGAGATATTGCGATCCGGCTCGCCATCCTGGGCCGGGGCTCGGTATGCCAGCGAACGGAGGGTCTCCCATGGCCAACGTTAGCGTCTCTCACCCGGTCAATTCCTTTCCGTCGAAGGTGGCATCCGACCGGGTTCCACCCGATATGGATTTGCGCAAGATTCGCATGGCGATGGCGAGCCGCGCATGGTCGAGCGCGAGCAAAAAAGGCGCGCAACGATCCCTCGTGCAGGCGCTGGAATTGCCGCCACTTTTCAGCGCTCTTTCATAGGAAGGACAAAGATCTGGCCGGGATAAATTCGATTTGGATTTCGAATTTGGTCATGGTTCGCTTTGTAAACGACTGCGTATCGCATGCCCGCGCCGTAGGTGACACGGCTGATGCGCCAGAGGCTGTCCCCACGGGATACGACCGTGGTCGCGATCTTGGGCACGACCACGGCGGACGGTGAGCCTCCGTCTGACAGAGGGGTGGCGGCAGTCGCGTGCGGCAGCTGTGAAACGGCAATGTCCTGCCGCTTCGCAATTTGCAAAGGAGGCTGGGAGGACTGGTGCGCTTGAGAAGACCCAACGGCCTGATCCAGCACGGAACGGTTTGCCCCCACCGTCTCCGGAACATTGAACGGCACCTCGGCGCGCGATCGCACCGCGCCGGAGCTGGACTCCACCTCGGCTAGCGCGACCACCACGCTCTGTTTGGATATTGCCTGCTTGCCGTCCGGCTGTCTGGACCTCAACGTCAGCTCGTAGTCCCCAGGGGGAAGCCGGGGAGGGACCATGACGAATTGTCCGGATTGATCTGCGACCGCTTGATCATGGCGCTCGCCGTTGCGCAACAGTTCTACGATCGCGCCTGGCGCAGCCCTGCCGGCAATGACCGCGTCACCCGTTCGCTCAATGCGGGCAATGTCGAAGACGGGCACGGGCTCATCGGTGTCCGGCGAGCGGGGCGATACGGCAGGTGCAGCCGCCACGGCGTTTGCTTCAGCTTGTGCCGTTGCGAGCGCGGCCGAGCCTTCATCTCGAGCGCCCGATGCAGGCGGCGAAACCGCCGGCGCGGCGGTTGCGGCGGCTCTAGTTTCAAGCGGCGGCTCGCGCCGTAGGTGCGTGATGCCGAAGACAAGCGCTGCACCACATGCCGCAACAAGCGCCAGAGACGGAACGACTATTCGGCTTATCGATGTAACAGTCATTGATACGCGACCGTTGGCCAGATCGTTGGCCCGTTAGCACCCCTGCGGGTTGACTTTGCGCCGATTTGCTCCGGTCATCAAGTCTGCCTAACCGGGTATCCCATCGGTCAGTCGTGCTGACCAATGCACATCGCTGTGCAACGTGGACACTTTGGACCTGAAGCGACAGCGCATGTCGAAATGTTCTTCCGGCCGCGCGTAGTTAGCGTGACAATCGCGTCCAAAGGCGACGCCAGGGAAGCGGCGCAAGCAGCAGGGCTGCGGCCAGCAAGCCCAGGCTCACGCTCCAGCGCACGCGCTCCCGCGCGCGAGCGCGGACTTCGCTCATCACGAATTGCTCGCCTTTGCGCATTTCGGCGTAGGATTTCAGGAACGAGGAAATCCGCTGCATCGCTGCCTCATCCAGGGCCTCACCTTGGGTGCGGCTTCGTCGTTCCTGCTCGATCAATTGCTCCGCCGCCAAACGGTGACGTTCGGCGTATTCATCGGCGTCCTGATAGGCGATTGCCTCGGTCTTCGTGAAATACAGATTGCGCAATGAAGGCGCCGCGTGTTCGAGCATGTCGATGAGCGGCAGGTCGGCGCGGGGCGCAATAGCCAATTGGATGGCCGAGCCGGCGATCAGCGCAGCAACAGCCCAGCACACCGTACTGACAGTGATTTTAAGCGCAAGGACGCGATCGCCGCGAACGAAGGGGTAGGCCAGCCCCGCCAGCGCGAGCGCGACACCGAAGGCACAGACGATGGCGGCGCCGGTCGGGAGATCGAACGCAAACGATGCGGCAAATCCTGCGGCACTGGTCAAGATGCCCGCGACCCATCCGATCGCGAGTTGCCTTGGTAGGGATGAATCGAACATCACGCCGATCGCGGCGGGGATGATCAGGAACGAAAATACCAGAAGCACACCGGCGAGCGCGACCGAACTGGTCACGACTATGCCGAAGGTCGCGTAAAACACGAATTCCCAGAACAGCGAACTGGATTGCGCCAGCCCTTGGCGCAAAAGAAAATGAACCAGCGCCACGGCCAGATAGAGCGGCACGATCACGGCGATTTCGTTGAGACCGCTGGTGAGGATATTCCCGGTCAATATCTGCTTGAGATGCTCGGCGCCCTGCGGGGCCCGGTCGATCAGCAAGATCGAAGCGGCCGCCGCAACCACGTAGATGACGCCAATGAGCGCTTCCTGAGGAATGCGCGTTGCCCAGGCGCGCGTGAATGCCAGCAACACGGCCGCCAGAAATGTGAAGGTCAGTGAATAGCCGTAGGTCGCCAGACTCTGCGCGGGATGGCCGAGCATGAACGCAACGGTCGCGCCGAGCGCTGCGATCTGGGCCAGCGCGAGATCGACGAATATGACATTGCGGGCGAGTACCTGGATCCCGAAGTAAGTGTGGATGCCGACAAGACACACCGCGACCAGGAAGGATGGCCAGAGAAATCCGAGCGCCTCGATCATCTTGACGCAGCCGCGTCGACGAGCGCTGCGACGTTGGTGTCGAACAACTGCATATAGTCACTCGTGCCCGGCAGCGCGCCCACGGAGGCGGCCAGCACTACCACCGATGCTCCTGTCTTTGCCGCTACAAAGGCAACGTCTCGTTCCGGCTCACGCGGCTCGCGTACCACAAGGCGCACCCCGCGCTCCCGCGTCCTCTGAATGATGCCGGCGAGATGCGACGGCGTCGACGGCACGCCTGGCTTGATCTCGAGGAAATCCGCAAAATCCAACCGAAAGCGGCGGGCGAAGTAAGGCCAGCTGTTGTGATAGGCGATCAGCGGCATGCTCCTGAGCGGCGCCAGCCTGGCTTTCCATTCGGTCAGTTTTGCGGAAAGGCGCGCGAGAAATGCCTGCCGGTTGGCCTCAAAGGTCTTGGTGTTGGCCGGATCGATGCGCGCCAATCCCCAGAGGATGTTGGCGGTAATGAACTCGGCGCTCTCTGGATCAAGCCAATAATGCGGATTGCCGCTGCCGTGGGCGTGGCCGTCGCCGGGTCCGACGGTGACGCCGCGCACCTCCAGCGGCGCTATTCCCCAGGAAGCATCGACATAGCCGGGGCCACCGCGCCTGATTTCGCGCGAAGCCGCTGCCTCGAGCAGGCGGTCGAACCACAGGTCGTAATCGAGCCCGACCCGCACGACGAGGCGCGCGTCCTTCAACCGAAGGACGTCCTGCGGCTTCGGCTGATATTCCTCGGCGTCGAAATTGGCCGGCACCAAGCTGACCGCATCGACCAGGTCGCCGCCCACCGCCTCGGTCAGGCTGCGCAGATCCGTCGTCGTGGCAACGACGCGAATACGGTCTTGCGCCCACGCCGGCGCCGCTTGTCCAAGAGAAACACAACCCGCCAGGCACAGGGCGGCAAAGAGCTGATACAGCCACATTGCTATGAACCGGCGAAGGGCCGCCAACGGTGGCCCTTCGCATTCACCTTACTGTTTGACCCAGAGGCTCTTTGGCATCAGGCAGTGAACGTTCTTCTCCGCGTCGGAGATGGCGCCGATCCGGCAGTCCATCGCAGCGCTGGCGAGGCCATAGGCGTCCAGACGGGCGATTTTCCTTTCGGTCTCAAGCATCTTGATCATGCCCATCGAGGCGTTGTCCATTGCCTTGTTCAGATCGGCGTCCTTGGCGTGTGAAACCAGATATTTCGACGTCTCCTTGGTCGGACGCTCCAGGTCTTCCGCCTCGCGTGGAGTTTTCGAACTGAGGCAGTGGATGCCCTTCTTGACGTTGACGACCTGAGAGACCCGGCAATCCGAAACCGTCGGCATCAGTTTTTCGGCTTGTTCGGCGGAAACGCCGCGCAATTCGGCCAGCAATTTGACGGTTTGCGCCTTGGCTTGCGCCCAGGCCTTGTTCAGATCCTGGTCGAAGCCCATGCTGATCCAGGACTTCTTGGTCTCGATGCGCGGGAAGTCCAGCGGCTTGCCCTTGATGACTTCCACGGTGATGTTGAATTCCTTGTAAGCCGTTTCCAGCGCCGTGAGATTGACTTCGCCATTGCCCTGGCCGGCGTGGGAATCGCCAGTCCACAATAGAGCGCCCGGCACATAGACCGGCACGTAAAGCGAGGAGCCGGCCACGAAATCGCGGATATCCATGTTGCCGGCGAACTCTCCGGGCGGCACGCTGCTATAACGTCCGGGTTCCTTGCGCGCCACCGCGAGCGTGCCGGGGAACGGCTTGAGCGGAATCACGACGCCGGGAAGGAACTCGGTCGTCATCTTGTCGAGGTCGAGATAGACGTACTTGACTTGGCCATCCGGATAGAGTGTCGGGAATTCGCCGAACATGCCGGGGACGTTGAAGTTCGTGGCGTAGGCGCGGGGCACGATCTTGTTGAGCGTCACCTTCAGTACATCGCCCGGCTGCGCTTCCTCGATATAGATCGGCCCGGTCAGCGTATGCGGCCCGCGGCCGGGAAAATCCGTGCGTGTCTTTTTGATCTGTTCGATCGTCGTGCCTGGAACCACCTGATTGTGGCTGTGCATCATGGTTTCGAGGACGACGATGTCGCCGGAGTTCACCCGAAGCACCGGCGGCTGGGCGTTATCGAACCAACCCCATTGGGTGGTGTCGAGCGTCGCCGGCAGCAGATGCATCTTCTTGCCGTTGGGCAAATTCACGACGCGGAGCTTGAAATCGGCCGGCCCGACTCCGGGATAGCCGGGCGTGGTGATCGTTGCGGTTGGCGGGAATTGCGACGCGGCGGCGGGAGCGGATGGTGGGGACGTTTGCGCGAGCGCGGTTGTGCCAAAAATCGTTGCGCCAAGAATCAAAGCTCCGCAGGCGCCGGGTGCAATCCGGGACGGCAGCGTGGACGACGTCATGTTTTCCCCCTGATCAGCTAAAAACCGCTGTTTTGTGTTGCCTAAAGTATAAGCCACTTACGCTCGTCCCGGCAATCCACTGTACCCGTGGTTTTGTGTCGCTCGATTCGTCATGTGCGCTGCGAAAGCAGCGCCAGACCTTTTGCAGCGATGTTTCCTTGCCGCCGGATCGGAGGATGTAATCTGCAGTTCCTTGCAATTTCTTCGATCACAAAAACGCTCGGTCGCTTCGGTTGCCAGACTTCAACCCTGATCAGATTCCGTTTCGTTCTTGGTTCGAGTCCTGGTCGTTCCGGAAATCAGCTACTTTTCGATCCGCTTGATTCTACCTTGGAATTCTTCACGGACGACTATCTATGGATACCCAGTTCACGTCACAACCCCAGGGATTTTCGGGTTGTGACGTGAACGGGGCAAAAGCGCTCTCGTTCTTGCGCCTCGCTTCAATCCGCCTCATGCTCAGAAAACTCTGCAATCCGGCCTGAAGTCTCCGGACGGACTCTAATGCCGGGCGTTTCGGGGTGAAAAGCTGAGGACACGGCTGTTTTTTTAGGAAGAAGCCGAAAGCAGCAGCGAAAAACGATAGTCAAATTCGAGACTTGCAGAACGTGTAACTGCTCTTCGTCGTAGCGCGCCAATTCTAGCGGTTAGAAAATGAATATTTATTTTCTGGCGTGCTTGCGTCTCGTTAGGATGCGCGAAAATTGTCGCGAAATTCTGCAGGTGGTGCTGGAAACTGCAGGGCGGGTCTGATGATCGGGTTCCCTGGTCTGAACCGAAGAAGTTTTTAGTCAGGGTTCAACACTGCAGCCGACCTCCAGATTACGGTAAGGTCGGTTCCTGACCCGATCCATCGCGAATTGGCGTCCGACAAGTAAGTGAAGTGACGGCTCAGACTGCGCTGGTGAACCGAAAAGGCATCCTACCCAAAATTCTGACGGCCTGTGGCGCAACCTCCTAAAAGGAGTTGCACCAAGCGTAGCCGCGCACGCGATGCAGCCGTTCTAGGGACTTTTGAACCGGCGTGACCCGGTGGCTGACCGGGTCACGCGCGGCCGTTACCATATTAGGTTCGGCTAGTCGTGGATCCTATCGACGATCTCGACCCAGTTCGGCTGCTGGCCCATCGGATACTGCCTGACGTTCTTCAGCTCGCCGCTCTCCTGGTCGATCGCATGAACGGTTAGACTCGCTGAATCCAGCCCCACGGCCAGCAAGAATTTGCCGCGCGGATCAATATTGAAGCCGCGCGGGGTCTTCTCGGTCGGCCATTTGCCGATCCCAGTCAGTGTGCCCTTCTCGTGATCGATCTTGTACCCATGCAGCATGCTGGTTGTGCGCACGGCTCCATAAAGGAATTTGCCGTTCGGCGTGATATGGATATCAGATGCGAAGGCCGAATCTTTTTGGTTGTAATCGCCGGTGTCGACGTATGCCGCCTCGGTAAGGGTTCCCTTATCCTTGTCGATCGAATAGGTGCCGATCGTCGCGGTCGTCTCCGTGATGAGATAACCCCATTTGCCGTTCGGGTGGATGGTGAAATGGCGCGGGCCGGCGCCGGCCTTGGTGGCGACTGTGGGCGGATCGTTGGGCGTCAGCATGCCGGTGCTGGCATCGAACTTGAACTGCATGATATAATCGGCCCCGAGCACCGGCACATAGAGATGCTTGTTACTGGCGTCGATGAAGACGCAATGGGGCTTCGGCCTGGTGTCGATAATCTGGGTTGCCTTGTCTTCGACGATATGGCGCGCGTCGATCGGGTAGACCGCCACCTTGGCGCCGGTATAGGAAGCGCCGAACAGGTGCTTGCCGGTCTTATCGACGTTGATGTAGGCCATCTGATCGACCAATGGTGCCGCATTGAGATGGGTGAGCTTCCCGTTGGTGTGGTCGATGGAGAACGTCGACACCGGATACGGCTCACTGCGCAGTTGCGCGTAGAGGAAGCGCTTGTTTGGAGCCAGCGCTATCGGTAGGCTAACCAGCGAGATCTTCTCCGAGCCAGGCACCGGCACCTTCTCGACCATAGTGAGCTCACCGGTTTCGCGGTTCATGCCGAGGACATAGATGTCCTTGGTGCCGGCGTTCGATACATAGACGAATGTTTCGTGGCGATCAGCAGCCATCGCCCTCTGCGCTCCGGTCCGGGAAAGGACGCCGAGCGCAGCGATCCCGCCGAGCCCGAGGTGTAATACGCGTCGTCGTCTCATGATGTCCTCCTATCACTGCAATGCACGCGTGTCACGAGCCGCCGGTCTCAGTGCGCGGCGAGAGTCAACCAGCAGGCCAGAACTACAGCGATTAGGCAAGCTGAAGTTTGGATTAGAATTTGCAAGCCGATGCCACTGGAAGCGTCCGCTGCTGGCAGCTCATAGTGAAAAACCGCCTTTGTGCATTTCACTCAAGAAAAAATTCAAGCAGGCCTGCAGTCTCGTCCGCTTTATTGTGCCGTTCGGTGGTGCGAGGTTTTTGGACGGCACCCGATCCGCGATGTATTGGACGATGGCCGCCCCTTCGGTGAGCAGCGTGCCATCGTCGAGCACCAGCGCTGGCACGTAGCCCAACGGGTTCACCTTCCTGTAGTCACCACCTCCTTCAATAACCTTGGTGTGTTCGTTTATCTTGATGGCCGTAAACGGCAACCCCACCTCGCGGAGCACGATATGGGGTAAAAGAGATAAGGAACCGGGCGCGTAAAATAGTTTCATCGCCAATGTCCCCCTTGCGGAGCAACCGTCAAATCACAGCGCCAGTGACCTCACTTAGCAGGTGCATATTGTTGAGGTCCACTGCCATTCGGAGCGCGCCACCATCGAGCGCGCCCGCGTTGGGATTAACCCGCCCGCAGATTTGCGTACCCTCGAGCGTAAAGTAAATCAGCGTCTCCATTCCCATCGGTTCGGTCACATCCAGTACAGCATCGAAGGCTTCAATTCCCGGTTCTGGATGGGCTTTCGCTTCCGTGATATGTTCCGGCCGCAAGCCGAGCAGCAACTTTTCGCTTCGCCCCACATTTTGATATCGCGCCGCGCGACCCGGCGGCAGAGGAAAGGCAATTCGGTCGGTCAGCCGGATATGCAGCCTGCCGGCGATGTCTTCGAGCCCGCAGGGCAAGAAGTTCATCGCAGGAGAGCCGATGAACCCTGCCACAAAACGCGTGGCCGGCTTATGATAAAGTTCGTTAGGTGTGCCTATCTGTTCGATGCGACCGTGGTTCATGACCAAGACCCGGTCAGCTAGCGTCATCGCTTCAACCTGATCGTGCGTCACATAGACAGTCGTGGTTCGGACTTTCTGATGCACTTTCTTGATCTCGATCCGCATCTGTACACGCAGCTTGGCATCGAGGTTGGACAGCGGCTCGTCGAACAGGAAAACCTTCGGATTGCGGACGATAGCGCGCCCCATCGCCACGCGCTGGCGCTGGCCACCCGACAATTGCTTGGGCTTTCGATCGAGAAGTTCAGCGATATCCAGCATTCGCCCCGTGTGTGTACCGAAAACCTTATTCGAGTTGATGCCGTGATGGAATCACCTAAGCTGGCCGAATGATCGGTTTGCTCTGTTTCGTTCTGGCCGTCCTGGCCTCGCCAT
>NZ_SSNA01000130.1 GCF_004799445.1 Bradyrhizobium sp. | reverse complement strand
TGAAAAACTCAAGGCCCTGCCGGGCGATTGTTGCGTGTTCTGTTCCTACGGTTCGGTGCCTTGTCCGCCCATCCAGCAGAACGGCAAGGGCGAGTGCTGCGGCTAGCCTCGGCGCGGCGTCGCCTTCAACGCACCGCGGTGAAGAACCGCGCCAGCCGAAAGCCGGACAGCCATGTCCACACCGGCTGGCTACGGATGCCGAGATCCCAGGATCCGACCACGGCGTCGGCGCGGCCGACCAGATTGTCCATCGGCAACAATCCGACCCCGCCGTCGCGGACCGAGACCCGGCTGTCGGCGGAATTGTCGCGGTTGTCGCCCATCACGAACAGGCGGTTCGGCGGCACCGTCACTTCAGGCGTGTTGTCGAGCCGGCCATTGTCGCGAAGCTTGAAAATCGCGTGGTTGACGCCGCCCGGCAAAGTCTCGATGTAACGATACGCGGGTTCCGATCCGCCACTGTCGTCTTCCGCTTCGCCGATGCCATCGGGCTTCAGCGTGGCGGCGCGGTCGTTAATGAAGAGCTGGCCCTGCCGCATCTGGATACGATCGCCGGGCAGCCCGACGACGCGCTTGACCCAGGCCTGCGACCGGTCGCCCGGCCAGCGGAATACCACGACATCGCCGCGCTTCGGCGTCCCGCCGAACACCCGCCCGGTTTCGGGCAGGCTGATCTGGATCGGCAGCGAGGCGGTGCCGTAGCCGTAGGGGTATTTCGACGCCAGCAAGGCATCGCCGATCATCAGCGTCGGCTCCATGGAGCCTGACGGAACGTAAAAGGGCTCGGCGAGCGCTCCCTTGGCGAGGAAAACGATCAGCAATGCCGCAGCGAACTGGAGAGCTTGAGCACCCCAGCCCCGCGCCCTCGCGGCGACAGACTCCCGCTCGATCGTCATGAGCCGGTTCCTCCGACCGTAATGCGTTCCATCCGCAGCGTCGGCTGGCCGACGCCGACCGGCACGCCCTGGCCATTCTTGCCGCAGGTGCCGATGCCGGTATCGAGCGCGAGATCGTTGCCAACCATGGTGATGCGATGCAGGTCGGTCGGGCCGTTGCCGATCAGCATCGCGCCCTTCAAGGGCGCTCCGATCTTGCCGTTTTCTATTTTGTAGGCCTCGGTGCACTGGAAGACGTATTTGCCCGAGGTGATGTCGACCTGGCCACCGCCGAAATTGGCCGCGTAGATGCCGTTCTTGACCGAGGCGAGGATTTCCGCGGGATCGCGGCTACCCGCCAGCATGTAGGTGTTGGTCATTCGCGGCATCGGCACATGCGCATAGCCCTGGCGGCGGCCGTTGCCGGTCGGCTTCATGTTCATCAGCCGGGCATTCTGGCGGTCCTGCATGTAGCCGACGAGAATGCCGTCCTCGATCAGCACCGTGCGGTTGGTTGGCGTGCCCTCGTCGTCGATCGACAGCGAGCCGCGCCGCGACGCCATGGTGCCGTCGTCGACGACCGTGACCCCCTTGGCCGCAACCTGCTGGCCCATCAGGCCGGCGAAAGCGGAGGTCTGCTTGCGGTTGAAATCGCCCTCAAGCCCATGACCGACGGCCTCATGCAGCATCACGCCGGGCCAGCCGGCCCCCAGCACGACGTCCATTTCGCCGGCCGGCGCGGGAACCGATTCGAGGTTGACCAGCGCCTCGCGGATCGCGCCGTCGGCGGCCTCGCGCCACGCCTTGCTATCGATGAAACGGGCATAGCCCTCGCGGCCGCCATAGCCCTTGCTGCCGCTCTCCTGGCGGTCGCCCTGGCCCGCGACCACCGAAATATTGACCCGCACCAGCGGGCGGATGTCGCGGTAGCTCTCGCCGTCGGGGCGGAGAATCTCCACCACCTGCCAAGTGGCGCCCAGGCTGACCGTAACCTGGCGCACCCTCGGGTCTTTGTCGCGGACATAGGCGTCGATTTCGGCCAGCAGTTTTACCTTGGCCTCGAAACCGGGAGCATCGAGCGGATTGTCGTCGCCATAGAGCCGCACATTGGTGTGGGTCGGTGCTGCCGCAAGGGTTCCGCTGTAGCCGCCGCGCACCGCTGCGACCGCGTCGGCGGCGCGAATCAACGCCGGCAGCGAGACGTCGGAAGAATGCGCATAGCCGACCGCGTCATCCTTTACCGCGCGCAAGCCGAAGCCCTGCGAGGTGTCATAAGTTGCCTGCTTCAACCGGCCATTGTCGAACATCAGCGCTTCGGTCTGGCCGTATTCCAGGAACAGCTCGCCGTCGTCGGCGCCCGCAAGTCCCCTCGCGATCTGATGACGTACGGCATCACGGTCAAGGTTGGCGCGGTCCAGGAGCGAGGTGCTGGGGGGATTCGTCATGAAGACTCCAAAATTTCTCTGGTCGTCCCCGCGAAAGCGGGGACCCACAGCCGCAGGATTTAGTGAGCTAACCAAAGACTCGCCGGGAGCTCATCTTACAACACGGTAACCTGTGGGTATGGGTCCCCGCTTTCGCGGGGACGACAAGATGCCAGATAGTCACAATCGCGACAAAAGGGAGGGTCTGCCAAGCCTCGCGCAGCGAGGCACATTGCCTCACGGCAACTTGTCGTATCCTTCAGCGAGCCCGTTCAAGCTGAGCGGGAAGCCGATCCCCTCTTCGGGGGTCTCGAAGATGATAAAGGTCGCGGTCTTGGCAGTACGCAACTGACCCAACAGCTTGTCGTCCATCACCACCTCCGCCACGCAGCCATTGGGCAGGCATCTGACAAAGCCGGCGCGGCCGACGTCGACATTGTCGAGTTTCAGGCCCAGCCCCGAGGGCAGCAGCACGCCGAGCGGCGCCACCACCCGCATCAGCTTGCTCTTCTGGTCGGCGGTCTTGAGCACGATGACGGTAAGACCGGCGTTGGAGCGGTCTTCCGCTACCACGCTCTGGATCAGGGCGCATTGCTCGCCTTGCGCGCCCGGCGGGGTGTCGCAGCGGATTTGCCAGTCACCATGGACCGACCGCACCGCGCCTTGCGCGCCCGCCGCCACCGTCAGGCCGAGCCAGAATAGGATGGTCAGACTGCCACCCAGCCGTCTCCCGGCAAACGGATGGCGGCGGATGGCGGCGGTCCTCGCCGGGTGTTTCGAAGGCCCCATCGGGGTCGATCCCTTGATATTTCCTTGGCAAAGCCAGTCCGATAGCGGACTGACACGGCAATGACGGCGCCTTGAAGGCGATTTCGCGCCAGCACGGACCGCGGCTTTCGGTCGCGAATCAGGCCCCTCGGGAGCACTCCGTCTGTGCGTACATCGGGCAATCCGCCTGTCAAGCCACGTCGGGCAGCCAAGCCATCGCTTTTGCCTGATTTCACGAGAAAATGTGACATCCGCAGATTAGCCGGTGATGCCCACCTCCGCGCCGTACTCCTGCATTGCGAGAGCCCGCGAATTATGGTTTGAGAGGCTGGATTTCGACGCGTTCTAGCGATCTGGCCCAACAAATTCTAAGGTGTACTTCTAAAAGTACAGCCCAAGGCCGTTTGTCAGGGGGCGGATCGTGCAGCATGCTTCGCCGTCCGGTGGAATGCTTTTGGGGTTTTATGTAAGGGAGCGCGAACGGCATGAAGATGTCGAAGGGCCAAATGGGCCGCCGGTTGCTGGGATTGATGGTGGCCGGCGTTGCGTGGGCCGCATGCGGGACGGCGTCAGCCGAGTTGGGGCAGCCAGCACCGTGGGAATACAAGCTACAGGAATCGGCCTCTCCGGTGATGGACAACATCACCTGGTTTCACGATTTCCTGTTTGTGCTGATCACCGTCATCACCCTGTTCGTGCTGGCGTTGCTGGTTACCGTCGTTGTGAAATTCAACGCCAAGTCCAACCCGGTTCCCTCCAGGACCACCCATAATACCCTGATCGAAGTGGCATGGACCCTCATTCCCGTGCTCATCCTGGTCGGCATCGCGGTGCCGTCGTTCCGGCTGTTGTTCGAGGAACTCGACATTCCCAAGGCCGACCTGACCATCAAGGCCACCGGCAAGCAGTGGTACTGGAGCTACGCCTATCCCGATAACGGCAAGTTCGAGTTCGATTCGCTGATGGCCCAGGACAAGCAGCCCCGGCTGCTCGGCGTCGACAACGAGATGGTGGTGCCGGTCAACAAGGTGATCCGGGTCCAGACCACCGGTGCCGACGTGATCCATTCCTTCGCGGTGCCGGCGTTCGGCATCAAGATCGACGCCATTCCCGGCCGACTCAACGAAACCTGGTTCAAGGCCACCAAGCTAGGCATGTTCTATGGCCAGTGCTCCGAGCTGTGCGGCAAGGATCACGCCTTCATGCCGATCGCGGTGCGGGTCGTGAACGATCAGGAGTTCGCGGCCTGGGTCGAGACGGCGAAGAAGAAATTTGCGGCCAACCCGGCGAACTCGTTCGCTTCGGCGGGCGCAGCGGCGCAGTAAGCCTGAAAGCTTAGGGCGCAATCCGACGGGACAAGGGCGACGGGACCGCAAGGTCCCAAAAAGTACTGCAAGGCAGGATTTGAAAATGGCAACTTCCGCAGCGACACACGACGATCACGCCCATGACGATCATGCGCACGACCATCCGACCGGATGGCGGCGCTACGTCTATTCGACCAACCACAAGGACATCGGCACGATGTACCTGGTGTTCGCCGTCATCGCCGGGATCATCGGCGCGGCGATGTCGATCGCGATCCGCGCCGAGCTGATGTATCCGGGCGTGCAGATCTTCCACGAGACCCATACCTACAACGTCTTCGTGACCTCGCACGGCCTGATCATGATCTTCTTCATGGTGATGCCGGCGATGATCGGCGGCTTCGGCAACTGGTTCGTGCCGCTGATGATCGGCGCGCCAGACATGGCGTTCCCGCGCATGAACAACATATCGTTCTGGCTGCTGCCGGCGTCGTTCGCGCTGCTGCTGATCTCGACTTTCGTCGAGGGTGAGCCGGGCGCCAACGGTGTCGGCGCGGGCTGGACCCTCTACGCGCCGCTGTCGACCTCGGGCCATCCGGGGCCGGCGGTCGATTTCGCCATTCTGTCGATCCATCTGGCCGGCGCCTCCTCGATCCTCGGCGCCATCAACTTCATCACCACGATCTTCAACATGCGCGCGCCGGGCATGACCCTGCATAAGATGCCGCTGTTCGTGTGGTCGATCCTGGTGACGGTGTTCCTGCTGCTGTTGTCGCTGCCGGTGCTCGCCGGCGCCATCACCATGCTGCTGACCGACCGCAACTTCGGCACCACTTTCTTCTCCGCCGAAGGCGGCGGCGACCCGGTGCTGTTCCAGCATCTGTTCTGGTTCTTCGGTCATCCCGAAGTCTACATCCTGATCCTGCCTGCGTTCGGCATGGTCAGCCAGATCGTTTCGACCTTCTCGAAGAAGCCGGTGTTCGGCTATCTCGGCATGGCCTATGCGATGGTGGCGATCGGCGGCATCGGCTTCGTGGTGTGGGCGCATCACATGTACACGGTCGGCATGTCGTCGGCGACGCAGGCCTATTTCGTTGCCGCGACCATGGTGATCGCGGTGCCGACCGGGGTGAAGATATTCTCGTGGATCGCCACGATGTGGGGTGGCTCGATCGAGTTCAAGACGCCGATGCTGTGGGCGATCGGGTTCATCTTCCTGTTTACGGTGGGTGGCGTCACCGGCGTGGTGCTGGCGAATGCCGGCGTCGACCGCGTGCTGCAGGATACCTACTACGTGGTCGCGCATTTCCACTATGTGCTGTCGCTCGGCGCGGTGTTTGGCATCTTTGCCGGCTGGTACTACTGGTTCCCGAAAATGTCGGGCTACATGTACAGCGAGGCCATCGGCAAGGCGCACTTCTGGGTCACCTTCATCGGCGTCAACCTGGTGTTCTTCCCGCAGCATTTCCTCGGCCTTTCCGGCATGCCGCGCCGCTATGTGGATTACCCCGACGCGTTTGCCGGCTGGAACCTGGTCTCCTCGATCGGCTCCTATATTTCGGGGTTCGGCGTGCTGATCTTCCTCTGGGGCGTGATCGACGCGTTCGCGCGCAAGCAACAGGCCGCCGACAATCCGTGGGGGGCCGGCGCCACCACGCTGGAATGGACCCTGTCGTCGCCGCCGCCGTTCCATCAGTTCGAGGTGCTGCCGCGCGTGCAGTAACAGCATGATCCGATCCATTGGATCGGATCATGATTCAAGGGAAGAGACCTGTCTTGTCGGTTGTCGATCATAACGCCATCGAGCTGTCGCCCCGGATTTCGGAGGCCGAAGTTGCGGACTACGTCGCGCTGTTAAAGCCGCGGGTGATGTCGCTGGTGGTCTTTACCGCCCTGGTGGGATTGATGATCGCGCCCGGCCACGTCCATCCGGTGCTGGCGTTCACCTCTATACTTTGCATCGCGGTCGGGGCCGGCGCGTCGGGCGCGCTGAACATGTGGTACGAACGCGACATCGACGCTCTGATGTCGCGCACCGCCAACCGGCCGATCCCGCGCGGGCGGGTCACACCGCCCGAAGCGCTGGCCTTCGGCATGACGCTGGCCTTCTTCTCGGTGATGACGCTCGGCATCCTGGTCAACTGGCTCGCCGGAGCGCTGCTGGCGTTCACGATCTTCTTCTACGTCGTGATCTACACCATGGCGCTGAAGCGCTGGACCGCGCAGAACATCGTGATCGGCGGCGCCGCCGGCGCCTTGCCGCCGGTGGTGGCGTGGGCGGCCGCGACCGGTTCGCTGTCGGTCGAACCGCTGCTGTTGTTTTTGATCATCTTCTTCTGGACCCCGCCGCATTTCTGGGCGCTGGCGCTGTTCCGCAGCGACGACTATGCCCGCGCCGGCGTGCCGATGCTGCCCGTCGTCGCCGGTCCCGATGCGACGCGGCTGCAGATCCTGCTCTATACGGTCGTGCTGGTCGCGATCGCCGTGGCGCCGTGGCCGCTCGGCTATTTCGATGCAGTCTATGGCGTGGCCTCGCTGGTTCTCGGCGGCGGCATGCTGGCACTTGCGGTCAACGTCTACCGCCATCGCCAGGGCAGCGAAGCATTGCGCGCAACGCGAAAACTGTTCGCGTTCTCCATCCTCTATCTATTTGCGCTGTTCGCTACCTTGCTGATCGAGGTTATCGCCCGCGCCATCGCACCTTTGGTCTGGTAGGGGACGCGTGGCAAGGCAATGGCCGACAAGCAGGAGCGAAATGGAATTGTTCTCACCGAGGCGCAGAAGAAAAGCCGCCGCGAGCGGTCGATCGCCATTGCGCTGGCGCTTGGCGTTCTCGTCGTTCTGTTTTTCGCGGTCACCATCGTCAAGGGGCCGGCCGTCCTAGTGCGGCCGATGTAGTGGACATGGCGAACCAACCGACCAAACGCGAACCGCCTGCCGCAAGCCAGAAAATGGCTTCGCGCCGCGGCCTGACGCGCGATGCGCTGGTCGCTGCGATCTGCGGCTTCGTGGTGGTGCTGATGGTTGGCGCCTCCTATGCGGCGGTGCCGTTCTACAACTGGTTCTGCCGGGCCACCGGCTTTAACGGCACGACGCAGGTCGCGACCTCCGCGCCATCAAACGCGCCGCTGGCGCGCAAGATCGCGGTGCGTTTCGACTCCAACGTTGCGCCCGGGCTGCCGTGGAAGTTCGAGCCCGAGCAGACCGAGATCGAGGTCAAGATCGGTGAAGTGGTCACCGTGTTCTACACCGTGACCAACCAGTCGGCGCGGACCACGACCGCGCAGGCCGCCTACAATGTGGCGCCGCTGACGGTCGGGGCGTATTTCCAGAAGATCAACTGTTTCTGCTTCACCGAACAGACTATTGCGCCCGGTGAAAAACGTGAAATGCCGGTGGTGTTCTACGTCGACCCGTCGATTGTCAGCGACAGCGACAATGACGGGCTGAACACCATCACCCTGTCCTATACTTTCTATCCGGTGCGCGATCCGGCCCCCAGGCCGCTGGCGGCAAGCGAGCCGGACAAACCCAAAGGGAGTCTTTGAAGGGAAGCCTTTAAAGGGAAGCCTCTGATCACCGCGATCCGGGTATTTGATTTTTGAGACGAAAAAGTGCTGAACAGGCACTGCTAACGGAGAGACCGCAAATGGCTACGGCGCAAGTCAAGCACCACGACTATCACCTCGTCGATCCGAGCCCGTGGCCGATCGTCGGCTCCATTTCGGCCTTCATCATGGCGGTCGGCGCGATCGCCTGGATGCATCATTTGTTTTCAGCGGCGCCGATCGTTTTCGGCATCGGCACCATCGGCGTGCTCTACACCATGGCGAGCTGGTGGGCGGACGTGATCCGCGAGGCCCAGTACAAGGGCGATCACACCCGGGTGGTGCAGATCAGCCATCGCTACGGCATGATCCTGTTCATCGCCTCCGAAGTGATGTTCTTCGTCGCCTGGTTCTGGGCCTTCTTCAACTCGTCGCTGTTCCCCGGCGATCCGGTTCACGCCACGCGCGAGGCACTGTTCGGCGGCGTCTGGCCGCCCAAGGGCATCGAGACCTTCGACCCCTGGCATCTGCCGCTGTTGAATACGCTGTTGTTGCTGACCTCGGGCACCACGGTGACCTGGGCGCATCACGCTCTGCTGGGAAACGACCGTCAGGGGCTGAAATACGGTCTGATCCTGACGATCCTGCTCGGCGCGACCTTCACCTGCGTGCAGGCCTATGAATACGCCCATGCCGCGTTCTCGTTCGCCGGCAATATCTACGGCGCAACCTTCTTCATGGCGACGGGCTTCCACGGCTTTCACGTGCTGGTCGGCACCATCTTCCTGATCGTTTGCCTGGCGCGCACCTATGCCGGGCATTTCACCCCGAAGCAGCATCTCGGCTTCGAATTCGCCGCCTGGTACTGGCATTTCGTCGACGTGGTGTGGCTGTTCCTCTTCATCTGCATCTATGTCTGGGGGCACGGCGCGGAAACCATGGCCCACGGCGCGCACTGATCCTCCCGGTTTTTTGAACGCGATCGGGCGAAAGACCGGCTTGCACTTTTGCTGATCGCGCTCGCTACTGTGCTACAAGGGGGCGGCCGCCAGGCCGCCCTTTTGTTTCGCGATACGCGAAAGGCCATCGCATGCCGGACCAGACCCTACCGACGGTGACCCAGAGCGCGCTGCGCGGGCTCGCCTGCAGATGTCCGCGCTGCGGCAACGGAAAGCTCTACGCGGGCTTTCTCAATCTGCGGCCGAGATGTGAAGCCTGTGGGCTCGACTTCGCCTTTATCGATACCGGCGACGGGCCTGCGATCTTTATCATCATGATTGCCGGCGCCATCGTCGTCGGCTGCGCGCTGATCGTTGAGGTCAAGTATCAGCCGCCGTTCTGGCTGCACGCGGTATTTTGGCTGCCGCTGATTCTTGCGACCACGCTGTTGCCGCTGCGCGCGATGAAGGCGCTTCTGATTGCACTCCAGTACCACCACAAGGCAGCACCTGGCCGGTTGATCGACCGCGAGCCGAAATGATCGCGGCGGCGGGACGGCGACGCCGTGGCTGTGGCTTTGGTGTATTCACCCTGGTGATGGTGACGCTGTTGACAGGCCTAGGGGTGTGGCAGTTGCAGCGCCGGGTCGAGAAGCATGCCTTGATCGCGGCCCTGACCGAGCGGCTTGCCGCCACGCCCGGATCGCTGCCGTTGCCCGCGCAGTGGGGCACGCTCTCGCCGCAAGGGGATGAATTTCGCCGCGTGCGCTTTGCCGCGACCTATCAGCCCGCGCCGGACGCAATGGTCTACAGTTCCGGTTCGGCCGTGCGCGAGGATATTTCAGGCCCTGGCACCTGGGCCTTCATGCCGGCGCGGCTGCCGACCGGCGAGACCATCGTGATCAACACCGGCTTCGTGCAGAACACGATGCAGGATCGCAGCCAGCAGGATCGCGCGGTGACCCGGCTCGTCGCCGGCGAGCCGGTAACGCTGACCGGCTACATCCGCTTTCCCGAGACGGCGGGCGCACTGACCCCGGCCGAAAACATCGCCAAACGTCTGTGGTTCACCCGGGATCATCTCGCGATGGCGCGAACCCTCGGCTGGGGCGAGGTCGCGCCGTTCTACCTCGACCTGGAGCAGCCGGTGCCTGCCAGCGGCATTCCGAAGCCGGGGCCGCTCGAGGTGCATCTCAAGGACGATCACCTGCAATACGCGCTCACCTGGTTTGCGCTGGCGGGCGCCGTGGTCATCGCCTTCGGGATTTGGCTGCGCGCCCAGGGGCACGAATCTCAGCTCGGGAAGCCGGACAGGTAAGCTTGTTCCGAAGCATCGCTTGCCATCCGAGGGCCGATCGATCCTGGTTCGGATCTGCGGGTCTCGGCCGTCAGTGATGCTGGTCGCTGCTGCGCATGGCAAACGTGGCGACTTCCGTTTGAACGGCCTCCAGGCGCGCCATCATCAGGATGCCGGCAACAAAGGGCAATCCAAGATCTTCCGCCTGCTCGATCGCGTCGTCGATTGTTTCAACCAGCGCTCTGGCCCTGTTTTCCCGAAACATTGAAATCTCCTCGAGGCCGCTAGATGGCCGGGACCGGATCACCGATGACGCGCCGCTCGATGGCGGCAAGCCCCTGCCAGACCAGCATCGATCCCGGCACCGAACGACGGGAACAGATTTCCGTCCATGCCTGGTCATTGACGTCGACGATGACGGCGACCGTCGACATCGAATTGATATCAACGGGAAGGCCGAGCGGTCGCGCCTGCCAGCCCTGGTCAAGCAATCGGGGCAGCCACCAGCTCTCGAGCACGATCGTGAAGGCCGAAAGGCCGATTGAGAGGCCATATTCCATCGCGGCGGCCTGGATCACGGCTTCGGCTCGCGGGCCCGCATGCTCACCCCGCCGGTTGGGCACGACGAAAATCCGCGACAATTCGTAGACGTCGGGACGCCGCACCGGGCCATTCAAGGCAAGTTGCGGAAACAATTCGCTGAGCAGCGTCGGAGCGATCGTGGGGACCAGCCGCATACCGGCGACGATGCGGCGGCCTTCCAGCCCGAGCAGGTAAACCGTGTCGTCGGTATCGAACCGGTCTATTTCCCGCTTGTCGGACCGGTCGAGATCCGTCCATTTGCGCTCGACCACGTAGATCTGATGACGAAGCCGAAAATAGTCCTCAAGAATATCAGCATAGAGATGGCGGTTGTCGCGACGGATGACGTGGACTTCCATCTTACCTTCCCCCGGGGCGGCGCAATAGCCGCATCGGGAGAGTGTTTTGTTGCCGCTGATCCGCCTACTGTCCGAACGGACAGGTCAAAGCTTGATCAGGCCCCGGGCCAGGGCTTTGGCGACGGCCGACGTTCGATTGACGGCGTTCAGTTTGCGTGATGCCTGGATCAGGTGGAATTTCACGGTACGCTCGGAAATCCTGAGAATGACCGAGACCTCCCACGAGGTCTTTCCGTCGGCTGCCCAGCGCAGGACTTCGCGTTCGCGGGCCGTCAACAGGGCGCGCTCCGAGGTGGGCCGACCAAGCGATCGAATGCGGTTGTGGGCGTAGACCCCGATGAGTTGCAGCGCGCTCTTGGCGACGGGATCAATATTCAGCTGCTCGGTGGCCATGCTGATGACCGCGCCGCCCTCGTCGTAGTGAAGCGGAATGCAATATCCCTCCATCAGCCGGAACTCGGCGGCGCGGGTCATCACAAGGTGGGCGGCCGGATTGCTTTCCTTGTCGTAATGCGCCTCGGACCATTCGAACGGCTGGAGCGTCGAGGCGCCATATTTGGGGACCGGGTCCATCACACTGAAATTTTCGCGCGTATAAAGCTCGAACCACTCCGGCGGCCAGCCATTGGCAACGGTCAGATCGGAAAGCGATGTCCCGGGCGACGGCAGACCGGCCATGATGTAGGCGTGAAATCCGCAAGCCTTGATTTCGGCTTCAAACAGCTGAATGACGCCGGGCGCGCTCAGCCGCTCGACCGCATCGACAAAATCGAGAGCTCGCCTTCCCCATTGTTGGGCAACGTCCGCCATCCACCGTCCCCGGGGTCCCGCACGGAAGATTGCAACCTGGCCGCGCCTCCGTCAATTAAAGATGGCAAGTCCGCACATGGATTCGGCGGCCGGTTAGTTTCCCGCATTGGCGGGAGCGGGCCCGGCGGTACGGCCTGGGATGGGCATCAGGCCGCGACCGCTGCGAACCCGATCCCGGGGCGCTGAACGGTACTTGATCGACGCGCGCTACTGGGTACGACTGATACAACAGGCGCTCCCACGCCGCCAAACGAAGCATGCTTGCGGCAACCGATGTTGAACGCCTCCCGCGCCAACGAACAGCCAGCAGGGATTTGACGACGATGAGTGACACGCTGATTGCCTCTCTTGCGCGCTTGCCGGTCAGTCTCGGCGACATCGAGGCGGCGGCCTCCGTGCTTGCCGGATTCGTGAAGCGGACGAGCTTCGAGTGCAGCCGCACGCTGTCCGACATCACCGGTGCAAGCGTATGGCTCAAATTCGAAAACCTGCAATTCACGGCGAGTTTCAAGGAGCGCGGCGCGCTCAACCGGCTGTCAGCCCTGTCCGCCGATGAACGGCGTCAAGGCGTGATCGCGGCGTCGGCCGGCAACCACGCGCAGGGCGTGGCCCATCACGCGGCCCGCCTCTCGATACCGGCGACCATTTTCGTGCCGGTGGGGACCCCAACCGTGAAGATCGAGAACACACGCCGGCACGGCGCGACTGTGATCGAAGCCGGAGCAACGCTGGAGGAAGCCGCCGGTCTGGCCGTGGACCATGGCCGCAAGGAACGGTTGACCTTCATCCATCCCTACGACGATCCCCTGGTCATCGCCGGCCAGGGCACCATCGCGCTCGAGATGCTCGCCGCAGTGCCCGACCTCGAGGTTCTGCTTGTGCCGATCGGGGGAGGCGGCCTGATTTCCGGCATCGCCGTCGCCGCCAAGACGCTTAAACCCGGCATCGAGATCATCGGCGTGCAGGCGGCTCTCTATCCGTCCATGTATAACCTCATCAAGGGGCAGCAGCTTCCGATGCGGGGTGACACGCTGGCCGAAGGCATCGCGGTCAAGGCGCCCGGCGCGATCACTTCCGGGATCGTGCGCGCGCTGGTCGATGACATCGTGCTCGTCACCGAAACAGAGATCGAGCAAGCGCTCAGCCTTCTCATCAAGATCGAGAAGACCGTCACGGAAGGTGCGGGCGCTGCCGCGCTGGCGGCCGTGCTCGCCGACGAAGGCCGTTTCGAGGGTCGCTCGCTCGGCCTGGTGCTGAGCGGCGGCAATATCGACACCCGGCTGCTATCCAGCGTGCTGACCCGTCAGCTCGCGAGGGAGGGCCGCTTGTCGCGACTGAGGTTCGACATCGTGGACCGGCCCGGTCAGCTCGCCACGGTGCTGACCGCCCTGAGCAAGAGCGGCGCCAACATCGTCGAGGTATCCCATCAGCGCATCTTCACCGATCTGCCGGCCAAGGCGGTGCTGCTCGAAGTGGTGATCGAGACCAGGGACCGGTCTCATCTTGCGTCAACCGTCGCCGCGCTGCGGGCGGCCAATATCGATGTGGATGTGGGCGGCCACTGACCAGGGCCGGCCGGTGGCGCGGCAGGCATGGCTGGGGCGGACCAAGCCGCATTGCGGAGCTCCCCCGCGACCGGATGTTTCGCAATTCCGGCATTTCCCCTTCTGGCGAAAACGCTTTATGGTGCCGCGCGACTTTGCCGCCGGCAAAGTAATATTATCGATTATTATCAAAGGCTTGGCGAAAAGTCAGGGCCTTTGGAGGGCGGTTTGACGCGGTACATTTCGACCCGGGGGGAGGCCCCCGTGCTAGGTTTCTGCGACGTCATGCTGACCGGGCTCGCCCGGGACGGCGGTCTTTACGTGCCGGAAGCCTGGCCGCAGCTTTCACCCCAAACCATCGCGGGATTTTCCGGCCGGCCCTATTGGGAAGTCGTGGTCGACGTGATCAGCCCGTTTGTCGGCAACGAGATTTCCGACGCCGATCTCGGCCGCATGGCGAACGAGGCCTACGCCACGTTCCGTCACCCCGCGGTGGTTCCGCTCGATCAGATCGGTCCCAATCAATTCCTGCTCGAGCTGTTTCACGGCCCGACGCTGGCGTTCAAGGACGTCGCGATGCAGCTGATCTCGCGGCTGATGGATCACGTGCTGGCGAAGCGGGCGCAGCGCACCACCATCGTGGTCGCAACCTCGGGCGATACCGGCGGTGCCGCGGTCGACGCGTTTGCCGGCCTCGACAATGTCGATCTGATCGTGCTGTTCCCGCACGGCCGAATCTCCGACGTGCAGCGCAGGATGATGACCACAAGCGGCGCCGGCAATGTTCACGCGCTCGCTGTCGAGGGCACGTTCGATGATTGCCAGGCGATCGTGAAGGGGCTGTTCAACGATCACCATTTTCGCGATGCGGTGGCGCTGTCCGGGGTCAATTCGATCAACTGGGCGCGGATCGTGGCGCAGGTGGTGTATTATTTCACCTCGGCGGTGGCGCTCGGGGCGCCGGCGCGAGCGGTGGATTTCACCGTGCCGACCGGAAATTTCGGCGACATCTTCGCGGGCCTCGTCGCCAAGCGCATGGGCCTGCCGGTCAGGTGGCTGCGGATCGCCGCCAACGTCAACGATATCCTGCCGCGCACCCTCAAGACCGGCATCTACGAAGTGCGTGAGGTTCACGCGTCGACCTCACCATCAATGGATATTCAGGTCTCGTCGAATTTCGAACGGCTGCTGTTCGAGGCGAGTGGCCGCGATGCGGCAACCGTCCGCAGGCTGATGGCGTCGCTGAAGCAATCCGGGCGTTTCGTGCTGCCCGACGCGGTGCTGGCCGCCATCCGCGAAGAGTTCGACGCCGGACGCGCCGATGAGACCGAAACCAGCGCGGCCATCCGCGCCATCTGGCGCGAGGCCGGCGATCTGGTCGATCCGCATACCGCGGTGGCGCTGGCGGTGGCGGACCGCGACACACCGGATTCGAAGATTCCCAACATCGTGCTGTCGACCGCCCATGCCGCGAAATTTCCCGAGGCGGTGGAAGCGGCCTGCGGGGTGCGGCCGGAACTGCCGCCCTGGCTTGAGGGTTTGATGACCAGGTCCGAGCACATCAAAGTCGTGAAGAACGATCAGGTCGAAGTCGCGCAGTTCGTGCTGTCGGTCAGCCGTGCCGCGAAGCAAGGAGTTGCCGGATGAGCGTCGATGTCACCAAGCTTCCCTCCGGCCTCACCGTCATCACCGATACCATGCCGCATCTCGAGACCGCGGCGCTCGGGGTGTGGGCCGGCGTCGGTGGCCGCGACGAAAAGCCCAATGAGCACGGCATCTCGCACCTGCTCGAACACATGGCCTTCAAAGGCACTACGCGGCGCTCGTCGCGCGAAATCGTCGAGGAAATCGAGGCGGTCGGCGGTGATCTCAATGCCGGCACCTCGACCGAGACCACGGCGTATTATGCCCGCGTCATGAAGGCGGACGTTCCGCTGGCGCTCGACGTGCTCTCGGACATTCTCACCAATCCGTCGTTCGTGCCGGATGAGCTGGAGCGCGAAAAGGGCGTGATCGTGCAGGAGATCGGCGCCGCGCAGGATACGCCTGACGACGTGGTGTTCGAGCATCTCAACGAGCTGTGCTACCCGGACCAGCCGATGGGACGTTCGTTGCTGGGAACGGCAAAGACCCTGAAAGGCTTCAACCGCGATACGCTGCGGGGCTACCTTTCGACGCATTATCGCGGCCCCGACATGGTGGTTGCCGCCGCCGGTGCGGTCGATCACAAGCGGGTGGTCGAGGAAGTGGCGGAGCGATTCGCGAGCTTCGACGGCGTCGCCGCGCCAAAGCCGCAAACCGCGATGTTCGGCAAGGGCGGCTCCCGCGTGGTGCATCGCGACCTCGAGCAGGCGCATCTGACGCTGGCGCTCGAGGGAGTGCCGCAGACCGACCTGTCGCTGTTCTCCTTGCAGGTGTTTGCCAACACGCTCGGCGGCGGGATGTCGTCGCGCCTGTTCCAGGAAGTGCGCGAAAAGCGCGGGCTGTGCTACTCGATCTACACCTTCCACGCGCCCTATACCGACACCGGCTTTTTCGGGCTCTATACCGGCACCGACCCGGGCGATGCGCCGGAGATGATGGAAGTGATCGTCGACGTCATCAACGATGCCGTGGAGACATTGACCGAGGCCGAGATCGCGCGCGCCAAGGCGCAGATGAAAGCCGGGCTCCTGATGGCGCTCGAGAGCTGCAGCTCCCGCGCCGAACAGCTGGCGCGCCACGTGCTGGCCTACGGGCGCCCGCTGACGGTGGAAGAGCTGGTGGCCAGGATCGATGCCGTCAGCGTGGAATCGACGCGGAATGCCGCGCGCGGCCTGTTGTCGCGCAGCCGTCCGGCGGTCGTGGCGCTTGGTAGCGGAAGAGGGCTGGACACGGCGGTTGCTTTTGCGGAAGGATTGACCAAATCGAAGGCCAAGGCGCGCCTTCATTGAACGTCGTTACGCGATTTCATATCCTTGTTCGGGCATGATCTTTTCGGAAGGCCGGTTGCCACTTTTCCGGATCATGCTCTAGGTTGAAGCATCGGGGGAGTTTCACCCATGGCCCTGTTTCGTTTGCCGTCGAGCGGACCGGCTGCGCTGGCTCCGCGTGGCCAGGGACTGCTGCTGCGCGCCCCACAGATGTCCGATTTTCTGCAATGGTCGCATTTGCGCGAGACCAGCCGGAACTATTTGACACCCTGGGAGCCGATCTGGCCGTCCGACGATCTGACCCGTTCGGGTTTCCGCCGGCGGTTGCGCCGCTATGCCGAGGATATTGCCGCCGACAGGTCATACCCGTTCATCGTGTTCCGGGAATCCGATGGTGCGATGATCGGCGGCGTCACGCTGGCGAACGTCCGCCGCGGCATCGTTCAGGCCGGCACGATCGGATACTGGGTCGGTCAGCCGCACGCCCATCGCGGCTATACGACGACGGCGTTGCGCGTGCTGTTGCCTTCGCTGTTCGGCGAGCTCAATCTGCATCGTATTGAAGCCGCCTGCATTCCCTCCAATGCGCCGTCGATCCGGGTGTTGGAAAAGTGCGGCTTCAGCCGCGAGGGCCTGGCGCGGCGCTATCTCTGCATCAACGGGGTCTGGCAAGACCACCTGCTGTTCGGCCTGTTGCACGAGGATTTTCGCGGTTAACCCTCGGTTTCAAGAATATGACACGCGCCTTGGGTTTGCCGCCATTGCGCTGGTATAACGCATCGGCGCGCGCGCCCTTCAACGGCGGGCCAATGAGCGGACGACTTCTCGGGGACATCTGGACAATGCGTCATAGGCTGATCAGGCAGGCGATCGGTGCTGGTCGGGCGGACCGTTGGCGTGCCGCGATGGCGCTTGCCGTTACCGGGGTGCTGCTGTCCGGGTGCAGCGGAGCGGGCACTCCGCCGCCTGAGGCTGAACCTCTGCCCACGATCGGCGACAGGTTCAACCAGTTGTTTGGCAGGAAATCGCAGGCTGTCGGCGAGGCGGCACCGGCGGCCGATGGCGCCGAACTGGACTGTCCGATCGTCAAGATTCGCGCCGGCGCCTCCACCTATGCCGTGGCGGCGCCCGGCAAGCAGCCGGTCGGAAGCGATCTGCGCTATCAGGCGACCATCACGCGGACCGCGCGGGACTGCAGGAGATCCAGCGGCCAGATTATCGCCCGGATCGGCATTCAGGGTCGCGTCATCGCCGGCCCCGCCGGAAGTCCGGCGACCGTCGAAATCCCGATTCGTGTCGCCGTGGTACAGGCCGGCGTCCAGGAGAAGATGATCGCCACCAAGGTCTACCGGACCGCGGTGTCGATGACGGAGGACAGCAGCACTCCGTTCAGCCTGGTGGGGGAGGATCTGGCCTATTCGATGCCGCCCAGTGCAACCAGCGAATCCTACGTCTTCTATATCGGCTTCGATCCGCAGGCGCTGACACCGGAGCCGGCACCGGCAAGGAAGAGGAAGTAGGGCGGCGTTGTCGTCGCGCGGTGCAGCAAAAAAGCCGGCGCGCATGAATCGCACCGGCTCTTGGGCATTTTTCGAACCGGCGTCGGTCAGTTCAGCTTTTCGCGGACTTCCGTAATGCCTTTGGCCAGCAGATCTTCGGCGATCGGACCCTTGACGGTCTGCGACAGGATGGTGGACGCCGCCGTCACGGCCGCGTTGGCCGCGGCGGCACGCACGTCGGCCAGCGCCTGTGCCTCGGCCAGCGCGATCTTGTTCTCGGCGGTCTTGGTGCGCCGCGCGACAAAATCTTCCATCTTGGTCTTGGCCTCGGAAGCGATGCGCTCGGCCTCGGCTTTCGCCGAAGCGATGATGTCCTCGGCCTCGCGCTCGGCGGTGGCGTGACGCGCTTTATATTCCGCGAGCAATTTTGCGGCTTCGTCCTTGAGACGGCGGGCGTCGTCGAGTTCGGCCTTGATGCGGTTGCTGCGGTGATCGAGCGTCGTCAGCACCGTGCGGTGGATGCCGAAATAGACGAACACGCCCATCAGGATGACGAAGGCAACGGCGACCCAGAATTCCGGTTCGGCGAACATCAAGCTTATCCCTTCAAGGACGCGTCAACGGCGCGGTCCACCGACGTGCCGTCGGGCAAAACGCCGGTGAGCCGCTGCACGATGGCGGCGGCCGCATCCGCGGCGATGCCGCGGACGTTGCTCATCGCCGTCTCGCGCGTCGATGCGATGGTTTTTTCAGCGTCGGCAAGTTTGACCGACAGCCGCTGTTCCAGCTTCTTGCGCTCGGCTTCCGATGTCGCGTTCAGTTTCTCGCGGGTCTCGGCGCTGATCGCCTGCGCGCGCGAACGCGCCGCCGCCAGCTCGTTTTCATAGGCTTTCAGCGCGCTGTCGGAGGCGTCCTTCAGCTTTTGCGCTTCGGCCAGATCGCCCTCGATCTTGTTCTGGCGCTCGTCGAGCAGGCTGCCGACGCGCGGCAGCGCAATTCGCGAGACGATCAGATACAGCGCGACAAACGCGATCACCAGCGACACCAGCTGGGAAGCAAAGGTGTCCTTCTGGAACGGCGGGAAGGGGGCTTTGTGGCCGCCTTCCGCCTCGGTATGGGCTGCCGCGCCCTTGGCGCCGCCATGACTTTCAGCCACGGGCTTCTCCTGTTCGGCCGATTGAGACTCTACCCTCGAATCTCAACGTCCAGATCGGTGATGGATCAGAGCGCAAACAGCAGCAGCAGCGCAATCAGCAGCGAGAAGATGCCGAGCGCTTCGGTCACGGCGAAACCGAAAATCAGGTTGCCGAACTGGCCCTGTGCGGCCGAAGGATTGCGCACCGCAGCGGCGAGATAATTGCCGAAGATGATGCCCACGCCTGCGCCAGCGCCACCCATGCCAATGCAGGCAATACCAGCGCCAATGTACTTCGCGGCAATCGGATCCATGAAACGAACTCCTTCTTGAGGTTTGGTAGTGAGGCCGGATCAGTGGCCCGGATGGATAGCATCGTTGATGTAGATGACGGTGAGGATGGTGAAGACGTAGGCCTGGAGGAAGGCGACCAGCAGTTCAAGCGCGGTCAGCGCGATCACCATGCCGAGCGGCAACACCGCGCCGAGGTAACCGGCAATGCCAAGGCCTGCCAGCAGCGGAATGAAGCTTGCGAACACCGCCAATGCGATATGGCCCGCGAGCATGTTGGCGAACAGACGCACCGAGTGTGAGATTGGCCGCAGGAAGAACGAGAACACCTCGATGAACACGACCAGCGGCAAGATGAAGATCGGAATGCCCGACGGAACGAATAATTTGAAGAACTTCAGGCCATTCTTGTAGAACCCGTAGATCAGCACCGTCAGAAACACCAACATCGCCAGCACGAACGTGACGATGAGGTGGCTGGCGATGGTGAAATTATAGGGAATGACCCCGATCATGTTCGATACGGCGATGAACATGAACAACGAGAACACCAGCGGAAAGAACTTCATTCCTTCCTTGCCGGCATTGCCTCGAACGGTACTGGCGACGAATTCGTAGCAGATTTCCGCAACCGATTGGATGCGCCCGGGCACCAGTTGCCGTCCGGCGACGCCGCCGATCATCAGCAGCGAAATCAGCGCCACCGACCCGAACATGTAGGCGGAGGAATTGGTGAAAACGATCTCCTGATTGCCGATGTGGCCAATCGTGAAGAGCTTTTCGATGTGGAACTGTTCGATCGGATCGATCATCCGCGCGGCATCTCTTCGGTACCGCCGGCCACGCCGGCGTTCTGCAATCACATCATCCGGCGTTTTATTAGCGGCCGGTTCTGTCCGGAGCAACACCCGCCGATCTGATCACGTTCAGCACGCCGGCCACGAAACCGAGCAGGACGAACACGATCAGCCCGAAGGGTGATGTCGACAGCAAACGGTCGAAACCCCAGCCCATCAGCGCTCCGACGACAACGCCGGCGATCAACTCCGAAGAAAGCTGGAAACCGCGTGCCATTGCCGAGCTTCTGGCGGCGCCGTCTCCACTTCCAGCCTCGGGTTGGTCAGTCCTGACTTCTCGGCTGCCCCGAATTTCGGACAACCGGTGATCCAGACTTCCGAGCCTTGCGGAAAGCGCAGCCTCGTCGGAAGACGATTTGTTGCCGCTTCCATCTTCGCCGTCTTTCGTGCCTTGCGCCATGCTGCGGAGACCCGAAACGATGCTGCGGTGGATGGAAACGACGCCCCGTCACCCTCAAAAGCCGCGCGGACCATACTGACCGCATCTAATCAAGTCAAGATTGCGTCACAACCATCTAGTTGATTGATTTAACTAGCCTTATTTGAATTCCCGCCAGTTCGCTGTAGGGCGATCGCCGCACTGCAACAGCTGGATACGGGATTGGCAAAATTGAGCTGCCCGCGGCGGCCCGCTTGACAAATCCATAACCATAAGGTTATGGGATTATATGCACAACCCGGCGGACACGGTCTTCGGGGCGCGCGGCCATCCCCAACCGGCGCGCCATTTCCGGGCGGCTGGCGCGACCGGTTCGATGCCCTCGAAGACCTGCTGAACAGGATGGATCGATGCCTGAACTTGCCCCTGCCGCGCGGACCATCGTCGTCGAACGCGAGATGTCGCATCCGCCGGAAAAGGTCTGGCGCGCGCTGACGCAAGCGCCGCTGATCGAGGCCTGGCTGATGAAGAACGATTTCCAGCCGATCGTCGGCCACAGGTTCAATCTTCGCGCCGCGCCCATCCATGGCTGGAACGGGGTCACCGATTGCGAGGTCCTGGAGGTGAAACCGCACCAACGCCTGGTCTATAGCTGGAACGCTTCCGGGGATCAGGCGCTGGATGGCCTGAGGACGATCGTGATCTGGACGCTGACCCCAATCGAGAGCGGAACGCATGTCCGGATGGAACAGTCCGGTTTTCGGCCGCAGGACGATGCTGGCTATCGCGGCATGGGCGGAGGCTGGCCGCGCATTCTCGGAAGGCTGGAGCAAGTCGTCTCCCGATCCTAGCGGTCGAGCTAGAAGCGTGGCTGCTTGCGTTTGGCGTGGCTTCCGGCATCCTGCAGCAGCACGAGCGCGCAGCGCTGGTTCACCAGCTTTTCCCGAACGACGGATGGCTGCGGCGAATGTGGCGCGGACAACGGTGCCGGATTCCCCGGCTCCGATGAAAAAGATTCCCCGGCTCCATCTAAAATACCTGCCGGTGATCGATCTTGCATCATGCTGGCGGGTCTGTTGGGATGGCCACAGATTACCAGATATTCCCGGGAGACCACATGTCGCGTCAGATCGACTATTATTTCTCGCTTCAATCGCCGTGGGCCTATATCGGGCACAAATTGTTCCGGGAAGTCGTCAGCACCTACGACCTCAAGGTCAATCACAAGCCCGTGGTACTGGTGGACTTGTTTTCGGAAACCGGCGGGCTGCCCTTGCTGAAGCGGCATCCGGTGCGGCAGCGCTATCGTATGGTTGAGTTGCAGCGCTGGCGCGACAGGCGCGGCCTGACATTTCATCTTCAGCCGGCCAACTGGCCCTTCAACGCGCGGCTGGCCGACGGTGTCGTGGTCGCGGCGATCGAGGCCGGCCACGATCCCGATCCGTTCCTGCGCCGGGCCTATGCCGCAGTGTGGGAAGACCAGCTTAATCTGGCGGATGCCGCGACCCTGGTCAAACTGGCCGACGATTCCGGACTTCCCGGCAAGCAGTTGGTGGAGCGTTCAGCGACCGATGAGATCGGCAAGATTTACGAGCAGAACCGCCAGGACGCGCTGGCCGCCGACGTCTTCGGTTCGCCGGCCTATGTGCTGGATGGCGAGGTATTCTGGGGACAGGACCGGATCGAATTGCTCGTCGACGCGTTGAAATCCGGTCGCGCGCCCTATCGTTCGCAAGTTTAGGATCAGGGGCAGGATCAGAACGAGGAAGACCCAATAGGCCTTGAGGCGGAGTACCCCATGAGCATAGCGACATCGCCCTCGAAAATCACCATCACCGCCGTTGCGGCGTTGATTTCCTGGTCGGTTTTTTGCCTTGGCGGAATCGGCAATGTCGCCGCGCAATCGCTGTCCGACGACGAGAACGGCCGCTACACGCTGTCACCGGTGCCCGATGGCGTGATCCGGCTGGATACCCGCACCGGCGCCGTTTCGACCTGCAGCAACGCCGGCGCGGGCTGGGCCTGCTATGCCGTGCCCGACGAACGCGCGGCGCTCGATGCGGAAATCGGCCGGCTGCAGGCGGAGAATGAAGCATCCAGGAAAGAGCTGGAAAAACTCAAGGCCGAGCTGGCGGCGCGTGGGCCCACCGTCACCGGCAAGATCGATGAACCGCTGCCGAAAACGGACTCGCTCAAGAAGCCCGAGCCGAAGGTGGCCGAGGGTGAGCGCAAAATCGAAATTCCATTGCCGAGCGACCGCGACATGGATCGTGTGATGTCGTTTCTGGAGCAGGCATGGCGGCGGCTGGTCGAGATGGCCAACCGGATGCAGAAGGACTTTAGCGGCAAGATCTGAGGCCGCCATATTCCTTCCGCGTGTCGTCCCTGGTTCCGGCGGGCCGACGGAGAGACAGAGTTCATGACGTCACCAAAATCGCTCTCGCGTTCTCCGTTGTCCACCGTCAGCGCCAACGCGATCGTAACCTCGCTGCTCGCGGTTCAGACTTCCGGACGCGGCTTCGTCGACTTGACCGCCGAGATAGCCGGTTTTGTGCGGGACGCCGGTGCCATCGACGGCCTGGTGACGCTCTTCATCCGCCATACCTCGGCGTCGCTGACAATCCAGGAAAACGCCGATCCGTCGGTGCTTGCGGATTTGATTACCGCGCTCGATCGGCTGGCGCCGGAGGACGCCGGATGGCGCCACGACACCGAAGGGCCCGATGACATGCCCGCGCATGTCAAGACCATGCTGACGACGACCTCGCTGCAGATCCCGATCATCAAGGGTGAACTCATGCTGGGAACGTGGCAGGCGATCTACCTGATCGAACATCGTCAGCGCGGGCATCGCCGCGAGATCGTGCTGCAATTCATCGGGGCGAGCGCATGATCCGCCAGGGTGTCAGCGGTCTGGCGGCAAGGTCATGCGCCTTGCAATATCTTTAGGGCGCGATCGGACGGCGAAGCCGGTGTCCACTTTTGCCGATCGCGCTCGACCGAAAACAAAACCGGCCGCGGAGCGATCCGCGGCCGGCTTGTCGTGTCAGTCCCGTCCGGCGGCGGTCGCCGCCGGCGCGAGAGCTAGTTCGTCTTGATATCGACGTCCTTGGTTTCCGGCAGGAACAGGAAACCGACAACCGCGGTGATGGCCGCGAAGATGATCGGATACCAAAGGCCGGCATAGATATCGCCGGTCGAGGCCACGATCGCGAACGAGGTTGCCGGCAACAACCCGCCGAACCAGCCGTTGCCGATGTGATAGGGCAACGACATCGAAGTGTAGCGGATCTTGGTCGGGAATAGTTCGACCAGCATCGCTGCGATCGGCCCGTACACCATGGTGACAAAGATCACCAGGATGAACAGCAGTCCGATCACAGCCGCGACCTGCGGTCTGAAGATGTCGAAGGGGTTTGACATCTTCACGATGGCCGGATCGCCGGCCTTGGGATAGCCCGCCGCCGCGATGGCGGCGGTGACCGCCGGGTTGGAGGTCTTGGCGTCCGTGTAAGGCACTTCCTTGCCGTTGAAGGTGACCTTCACCCCGGAACCCGCGGCACCGGCCACGGTCGAATACTTGACCGACGACTGCGCCAGGAAGGCGCGGGCGGTGTCGCAGGGCGCGGTGAACACGCGGGTGCCGACCGGGTTGAACAGATCGCCGCAGCCTGCGGGATCGGCGACGACTTCGACCTTGGTCGCCTCGATGGCCTTTTCCAGCGCCGGGTTGGCGTTGGTCGAGATCATCCGGAAGATCGGGAAGAAGGTCAGCGCCGCGATCAGGCAGCCCGCCAAGATGATCGGCTTGCGGCCGATCTTGTCCGACAACGCGCCGAACACGATGAAGAAGCCGGTGCCGAACACCAGCGACCATGCAATCAGCAGGTTGGCGGTATAGCCATCGACCTTGAGGATCGATTGCAGGAAGAACAGCGCGTAGAACTGGCCGGTGTACCAGACCACGCCCTGGCCCATGGTGCCGCCGATCAGCGCCAGAATGACAATCTTGGCATTGCTCCAGTTGGCGAAGGCTTCGGTAAGCGGCGCTTTCGAGCCCTTGCCTTCATCCTTCATCTTCTGGAACACCGGCGATTCATTCAGGCGCAGCCGGATCCAGACCGAGACACCGAGCAGAACAACCGACACCAGGAACGGAATACGCCAGCCCCAGGCGGCGAAATCGGCCTCGCCGATCGCGGTGCGCGTGAACAGGATCACCAGCAGCGAGAGGAACAGGCCGAGCGTCGCGGTGGTCTGAATGAACGAAGTGTAATAGCCGCGTTTGCCCTGCGGCGCGTGCTCGGCCACATAGGTGGCGGCTCCGCCATACTCGCCGCCGAGCGCGAGACCCTGCGCCAGACGCAAGCCGATCAGAATGACCGGTGCGGCAAAGCCGATGGTTGCGGCGTTCGGCAACAGGCCGACGATGAAGGTCGACAGACCCATGATCAGGATCGTGACCAGGAAGGTGTATTTGCGTCCGACGATATCGCCGATGCGCCCGAAGACGATGGCGCCGAAGGGCCGCACCAGAAAGCCGGCGGCGAAAGCCAGCAGCGCGAAGATATCGCGCGTCGCCGGCGGATAGGCCGAGAAAAACTGCGCGCCGATAATGCTGGCGAGCGATCCGTAGAGATAGAAATCATACCACTCGAAAACGGTACCGAGCGATGAAGCGAGAATGACGAAACGTTCGTCGTTCGTCATGCCTCCCGTTCTCGCCTGCGTTGCAGCCATTGTTGACATGTTGGATCGCTCCCCGAAATCGTTGATGCAAAGCTCGCCCCCATGCGCCAAAGCTTGCCAGATCGGCCACGAGGTTGTGTTTACGGTAACATCGCCGTGAAACCTCTCCCAATAAGACTTTTGGCCCGCCACGCCGAAAGGTCCGGACACTTCTCACATCCTGGGGTTGAGGTCTCGGCGTCCGGGGTAGCTGGCCACCTGCGCGCTTTTGCCCTATTGCGGCGCACAAAGGAGATGCGAATTAACCGGTATTCCGTATCGCAAGATTGTACGCTTGCATGAGGTCGTCCGCCGGGGGACAATTCCTTCAAGAAAACCGCTCTGCGAGCCTCCGGGAGGCGCCCACGGGTCCGAACCCTCTTGCCAAGAAATAGATGACTGCCGCTGCCAGCACCCACCTCGTTATCGCCGATGATCATCCGTTGTTCCGCGATGCCTTGCGGCAGGCGGTCGCGAGCGTCGTGACGTCCGCCAGGATCGACGAGGCGGGATCGTTTGAGGAATTGACCGCGCTGCTTGAGCAGGATTCCGATGTCGATCTGGTCCTGCTCGATCTGACCATGCCCGGCATTTCGGGCTTCTCCGGCCTGATTTATCTGCGCGCGCAATATCCCGCCATTCCGGTGGTGATCGTGTCCGCCAGCGACGACGGGGGCACCATCCGAAGGTCGCTGGATTTCGGCGCTTCCGGGTTCATTCCGAAGCGTTTCGGCGTCGACACGCTGCGTGATGCGATCATGAAGGTGATGGATGGCGACGTCTGGATACCGCCCGACACCGACCTGTCATCCGCCGCCGATCCGGAGATGACGCGCCTTCGCGACCGGCTGGTGACGCTGACCCCACAGCAGGTGCGGGTGCTGATGATGCTGTCGGAAGGCCTGCTCAACAAGCAGATCGCCTACGAGCTTGGCGTGTCGGAGGCAACGATCAAGGCGCATGTATCGGCGATCCTGCAAAAGCTCGGCGTCGAGAGCCGCACCCAGGCCGTGATCGCCGCGGCGAAAATCGCCGGCGGCCAATGGCGGCAGGGCACGCCGTCACCGCAATAAGGCGCCCCGCCTTCCGGCGACTACGCGCGCTCGATGCACCTCTCCGCGCAAGGGCGCGGGCGGGGAGAAGGGCTATTCTGCCGCTATCATCTGCTGCGCGCGCCACTGGCCGAGCAAGGCTCGCAGTGACGCTGGCTTGACCGGCTTGTTGAGCACCGCGATGTTTTCCTCCCGCGCCGCGGCCCGCACATGCGGACTGCGGTCCGCGGTGATCAGGATGGCCGGAATGCCGTCGCCGAACCGGCGGCGAATGTCCCGGATCGCGGCGATGCCATTGCCGCGATCGAGATGATAATCGACCAGCAGACCGGTCACCCGCTTGCCCGCGGCCTCGATCGCCTCGGTGGCGGCGTCGGGATCGGCCACTGCGATCACCTCGGCGTCCCAGGCGGTCAGCAGCGTCTTCATGCCGTCGAGGATCGCGGCATCGTTTTCAATGCAGACAATCAGGGAGCCGCTCATCGGCGTCCTGGAAAGCGGCGTCGCGCTGGTGACGGCCGTGGTGTGATTGACGGCCTTCGCGGTCGGCACCGTTACCGAAAAGAACGAGCCGCCGCTGACATTGGCGTCGAGCGCAATGCCGTGGTTGAGGACGCGGGCGAGCCGTTCGACGATCGACAGCCCCAGCCCGAGGCCCCGCGCGATCCGCGCGCCCTGCTCCAGCCGGTGAAATTCCTTGAAGATCTCGCCGCGCTTGAGAATCGGAATGCCGACGCCGGTGTCGTAGATGCCGATCTGCAAGCTTTGGCCGTGGCGCCGGCAGCCGACCAGCACCCGCCCGCGCGGGGTATATTTGATGGCGTTGGAGATCAGGTTCTGCAACAGCCGCCGCAGCAGCAGACGATCGGACTCCACCGGCAGCGAACTGGGCACGAAGGTCAGCTTCAACCCCTTGGCCCTCGCGATCGGCGCGAATTCGATCTCCAGCGAACGCATCAGATCGCCGATCTTGAAACTCGTGATCGATGTCGTCATGGCTCCGGCGTCGAGCCTGGAAATATCCAGAAGCGCCCCGAGGATCTCTTCGATCGCTTCCAGGGAATCGTCGATGTTTTCAACCAGCCGCGAATCCTCGCCGCCGTTCTGGCGCTCCACGAGGCTGGTCACGTAAAGCCGCGCCGCATTCAATGGCTGAAGGATGTCGTGGCTCGCCGCCGCCAGGAACCGCGTCTTCGAGATGCTGGCATCCTCGGCGGTGCTCTTGGCCAGCGCCAGTTCCGAATTCAGGCGGGTCAGTTCTTCGGTCCGGTCCCGCACGCGCTTTTCCAGCGTGGCGTTGGCGCGCTCCAGTGCTTCGGCAGCCTCGAAGGAGGGGGTGACGTCGGAAAAGGTGATGACGAGTCCGCCGCCGGGCATCCGGTTGGAGCGCACCTCGATCACCATATGCCGATCCGGCAGGCGTTCCAGATATGGCTCGCCTTCGGTGGTGTAAGCGGCCAGCCGCCTTTCCGTCAGGGCGTCACCGTCGCCGAAGCCGGTGGGGCTGATGGCCGCCATGAATTCGAGAATTTCCCGCAACGGGATCCCGATCTGGACCAGGTGCGGCGGTAACCCGAGGATTTCGCCGAACTGCCGGTTGGAACAGATCAACTGCAGATCCGCGTCGAACACGGCGATGCCTTGCCGCACATGGTTCAGCGCGGTCTGCAATATCTCGCGGTTGAAATGAAGCGCGGCGTGGGAGTCGTCGAGCAGTTTGAGGGCGGCCTTGGCCGAGACGGTGCGCTTGCGCAGCAACAGCGACATCACCAGGCGCGAAGACGCCGCCCCGATCGAGGATGCGATCAGATGTTCGGCGTGCTGCAGCAATTCAAAATCGGCTGGCGCCGCCGGGTCGAGACGGGTGTTGTGGGTGACGGCAAAGGCCTCGAACGAATGGTGGGCGCGATCGGGGCCCAGATATTGCGCCACCGTGCTCTCAATGTCCTGCACTGTCACCGTGGTGCGCCAGCGCCGGAACGTCGGCGTCATCGGCGCCAGTCCGGTGGACACAAACAGGTCCGCCTGCAATCGCTCGATCGAGGACGGTTGTCGCGCAAGCGAAAGCACGATGTAGGCCAGGAGGTTGAGCGAAAGCGACCACAGCACGCCATGCAGCAGCGGCGGCAAATCGGCGCCGAACAGCGCCTGCGGACGTAGCGCCTCGATACCGAATGGACCGTGCTGCAGCAATAGCAAGCCGGCGGTATTGCCCTCCAGGAAACTCGGCAGAAACAGCGTGTAGATCCACATGGCGACGCCGACCAGCATGCCCCCCATGGCGCCCCGCGCGGTCGCACGCTGCCAGAACAGGCCGCCGAAGAACGCCGGCGCAAGCTGGGCGATGGCCGCGAAGGACAGCAGACCGATCGCCGCCAATTGGGTGTTGCCGAGCACGTGATAGTAGGAATAGGCCATCGCCATGATCGCCAGGATCGCGAAGCGGCGAACCCCGAGCAGGAAGTCGCCGAAGTCCTTCTGGCCGGCGCGGGACTCGCGGCCGCGCTGCAGCACCAGCGGCATGACAATATCGTTCGAAACCATGACCGAAAGCGCGACGCACTCCACGATCACCATCGCGGTGGCGGCCGACAGCCCTCCGATAAAGACGCCGACGCTGAGCAATGGCGCATTCCCCTCCATCGGCAGCGCCAGCACATACATGTCACTGTCGACGGCGCCGAATGGAAAGATCACGAGTCCGGCGAGCGCGATCGGAATCACGAACAGGTTTATCGCCACCAGATACAGCGGGAACAGCCAGCGCGCCCGGCCTACTTCGGCGTCGCTGGAATTCTCGACCACGCTGACGTGAAACTGGCGCGGCAGCAGCATGATCGCGCAAAACGACAACAGCACCATGGTGAGAAAATTGCCGATCGACGGCGTGTAGTCGATGGCGCGTACCGCTTCGGGGGTTTTCATCGCGCGCTCGACCAGCTCGACGGGCGTGAACATCCAGAAGGTGACGAATGCGCCGGCGGCGATAAAGGCGATCAGTTTGACGATGGATTCGGTGGCGACCGCCAGCATCAGGCCATGCTGGTGTTCGGTCGCGTCGGCCTGACGGGTTCCGAACAGCACCGCGAACGCCGCCATCGCCAGCGTGGTGATCAGCGCGATGTCGCCGACGATCGGAATCGCCGAGAAGGCCTGGTCTTCGCTCAGGATTGTTTCAAGCGACGACGCCACGGCCTTGAGCTGGAGGGCGATGTAGGGAACCGATCCGATGATCGCGATCAGGGCCACGGTGGCGGCGACTGCCTGGCTCTTGCCGTAGCGTGCGGCGATGAAATCGGCGATCGAGGTGATGTTCTGCGATTTTGCCAGCTGGATCACGCGGCGCAGCAGCGGCGTGCAGAGCGCGATCATCAGGATTGGGCCGATATAGATCGCAAGAAAGTCGACGCTGGTGCGGGTGGCGAACCCGACCGAGCCGAAGAACGTCCAGGAGGTGCAATAGATCGCCAGCGATAGTGGATAGATCAGCGCGCTGGCGCGGCCGCGCTGCGTCGGCGACAGCCGGTCGCCGTAGCTGGCAACGAAAAACAGGAACCCGATGTAGCCGAAGGCGGCTGCGATCACGCCCCAGTCGTGCAGCATCGCGGCTTGCTCCCTTCATATTCGGCGCGCGATTGGTCCGGCGCTGCCGCAAACGACCATCGTCGCAAGGGAGAGTATAGCCGGATCGGACCGACAAAGCACGGTGCGTCACCGGCCGGGATCCGGGTTAATGCCGCAGGCGGCTGACGTTAACGCTATTCGGCCGCCAGCGATTTTTCCCGAAGCGGCAGGCCGAGACGATCCCAGACCTGCACCAGAGCTTCGGCGAGCAGATCGATCAACCCGTCGTCGTGATAGGGCGAGGGCGTGATCCGCAGCCGCTCGGAGCCTTTGGCCACCGTCGGATAGTTGATCGGCTGGATGTAGATACCGTGCTCTTCCAGCAGGATATCGCAGGCCCGTTTGCACTTTTCGGGGTCGCCGACGAACAGCGGCACGATGTGGGTGTCGCTCGACATCACCGGCAAGCCCGCGGCGGTCAGGATTGCCTTGACGCGGGCAGCGCGATCCTGGTGGCGTTCGCGCTCCCAGCTCGAGGTCTTGAGGTGCCGGATCGCAGCCGTCGCCGCCGAACAGATCGCGGGCGGCAGCGCGGTGGTGAAGATAAAGCCGGGCGCGTAGGACCGCACGGCGTCGATCACCTCGGAAGTTCCGGCGATATAGCCGCCGAGACAGCCAAAGGCCTTGGCGAGCGTGCCCTCCAGAATATCGATGCGATGCATGACCCCGTCACGCTCGGCAATGCCGCCGCCGCGCGGACCATACATGCCCACGGCATGAACCTCGTCGACGTAGGTCATGGCGCCGTAGCGTTCGGCGAGATCGCAGATCTTCGAAAGCGGCGCGATATCGCCGTCCATAGAATAAAGACTCTCGCAGGCGATCAGCTTCGGCCGGTCCGGACCCGCGGCGCGCAGCAATTCCTCGAGATGCGCCATGTCGTTGTGGCGGAACACCTGGCGCTCGCAGCCGGACTGACGGATCCCTTCGATCATCGAATTGTGGTTGAGCTCATCCGACAGGATCAGGCAGTTCGGGATCAGCTTGGCGATGGTCGCAATGCCGGTCTGGTTGGAGACATAACCCGAGGTGAACAGCAATGCAGCTTCCTTGCCATGCAGATCGGCCAGTTCCTGCTCGAGCTGCACCAGCGGGTGATGGGTGCCCGCGATGTTGCGGGTGCCGCCGGCCCCGGTGCCCACCCTGGTGGCGGTCTCGACCATGGCGCCAATCACTTTCGGGTGCTGGCCCATGCCGAGATAATCGTTGGAGCACCAGATCACGACATTGCGCGGCCCCTTCGGGGAATGCCACACCGCGTGCGGGAACCGGCCGGCGATACGCTCGAGATCGGCGAAAACCCGGTAACGCCGCTCGTCATGCAGGCGATTGAGGGCGGCACTGAAGAACTGACTGTAATCCATCGCAAAGGACCTGAAAGGGAGCCTGGGCCGGAGCGGCTTGGCCTTTTTAGAGCGTTTCTACGATTAATGTCGAGCGGGAATCGGTGCGTTGATCCGGATCAAGCCGGGGTAGCGCCTCGGGCAAATCGGTCCTGAGCGGGCGGCCGAAAGCATTTTGCCGTCCTCTGCATTTTCCGAGAGGCAGATGATCCCCAAACGCAGCACGAGTTCGGGTGCTTCAGCCGCGAATTTTCCGTCGATTGGATGCAGGTGTCGGGGCGATCCATCCAGCGGCGCCAACCGGGGATTGCATGAACCCTGAAACGATCCAATTGGATTAATCTCAAATAGAATGAAACATTTGTTGCAAAAGCGGAACATGCGGGGTTAGGATGGGGCATGGCGCACGGCCCGCTGACCGAGCAGATCATCAAGGCGTTCGACACCATGCCTGTGCAATTGCAGGCTGGGGCCAGATACGTGCTCGACCGGCCGCGCGATGTGGCGCTGCTGTCGATGCGCGAGCAGGCGCGTCAGGCAGGGGTTCAACCGGCGACGATGACCCGGCTCGCAAAGCGTCTCGGCATGGACGGCTATGACGATGTGCGCGAGCTGTACGCCGCCGCCGTGCGCGACGGCGATATCGGTTTCGCCGGCAAGGCTGGCGTCCAGGTGGTCAGCCAGAAGCTGAAGGGCGACAAGGCACTGGCCGCCGACATGCTGAATTCGATCGGCAGGCAGATTGATCAGCTCGCAACACCGGCCAGCCTCGAACGCCTTGTGACTGCCGCCAGGGCATTGGCGTCGGCGCGCCGGATTTACTGCCTTGGATTGCGTTCGAGCCACTCGGTCGCATGGCATCTGCACTATATCCTCACGCTGGTCGGCGACCGTTCGATCCATATCGACGGTATTGCCGCAACCGGCGCAGACGTCTTGTCGAAGGCGACGAGCCGGGATGTTCTTCTCGTCGCAAGCGTGATGCCGTACACGCGCCTGACGGTGGAACTGGCGGAATATGCCGTGGAGCAGGGCGTGGCGGTGGTCGCGATCACGGACAGCGAGGTCGCGCCGCTTGCGCAGATTGCGCAACACGCGGTCATCGTCCCGACCGAGAGCCCGTCATTTTTCCACGCCATGTCGCCGGCCTTCGCCGTTGCCGAAGTTCTAGGCGCCGTTATCGCCGGACGCGGCGGCAACGACGCCCTCGCTTCGCTTCGGCATTCGGACGAGCACCTGGCGGCCTTGAATACGCACCTGAAGCCGAAGGGCAGCAAAAAATCATCATGACCCATATTCTTCACCGTGCCGCCAATGCCGAGATGCCCGTCGCCGTGGGAGGCAGAGGCATCGAACTGTTCGACCGCAACGGCAAGAGTTACATCGATGCATCCGGCGGCGCGGCGGTGTCCTGTCTTGGCCACGGCCACCCGGACGTGCTTGCAGCCCTGCACGAGCAACTCGATGCGATCGCCTATGCCCATACCGCGTTTTTCACGACCGAGGTCGCCGAGAGGCTGGCGGACCGGCTGATCGAGACCGCCCCCAAGGGAATCGATCACGTTTACCTGGTGAGCGGAGGATCGGAAGCGATCGAGGCGGCGCTGAAAATGGCGCGGCAGTATTTCGTGGAGAAGGGCGAACCCCAGCGCCGGCACATTATCGCGCGGCGCCAGAGCTATCACGGCAACACGCTGGGCGCGCTCGCAACCGGCGGCAACGAATGGCGCCGCGCCCAGTTCCGCCCGCTGCTGATCGAAACCCACCATATCGACCCCTGCTACGCCTATCGCCTGCAGGATTCCGGCGAGAGTGACGCTGCCTACGCAGCCCGCGCCGCAAATGCGCTCGAGGACAAGATCCTCGAGCTCGGATCCGATCAGGTCATCGCGTTCGTGGCCGAGACGGTGGTCGGCGCGACCTCGGGCGCGGTGCCGCCGGTTGCCGATTACTTCAAGCGGATACGCGCGATCTGCGACCGTCACGGCGTGCTGCTCATTCTCGATGAAGTGATGTGCGGCATGGGCCGCACCGGGACGCTGCATGCCTGCGAACAGGATGGCATTGCGCCGGATTTGATGGCGATCGCCAAGGGCCTCGGCGGTGGCTATCAACCCGTTGGCGCCGTCCTGCTCAGCAAACAGATTTTCGACGCCTTCTCGCAAGGGTCGGGCTTCTTCCAGCACGGCCACACCTATATGGGCCATCCGATGGCCGCCGCCGCCGGGCTCGCCGTGCAGGACGTCATTCGTCGCGACGGGTTGCTGGCCAATGTCGTCGCCATGGGCGACTACCTGCAGCGCCGGCTGGAGGAGCGATTTGCCAGCCATCATCACGTCGGCGATATCCGCGGCCGTGGTCTTTTTCGGGGAGTCGAGCTGGTTTCCGATTGCGACTCCAAACAGCCCTTTGCTCCCGAGTTGAAGCTGAACGCGCTGATCAAGCGCGAAGCCATGGCGCGCGGCCTGATCGTCTACCCGATGGGTGGCACGATCGACGGCGTCAGGGGAGACCATGTTCTGCTGGCTCCGCCGTTCATCGTGAACAAGGGGCAAGTGGATGTGATCGTCGAACGTCTCGGCGATGCAGTCGATGCGGCGGTCGCATCGGTCAGGTGAGGTTGCCGCCGAGCGCGTCGCCCGAGCGGCGGATACTGGAAGAGGGGAAGTACACCATGACGAAACTCGCCTTTGGCCTCGCCACTTTGTGTCTCGGGCTTGCGTTCGCGCCGGGGGCCGCGTCCGCGCAAAGCCTCGGTCCCACGCTGCAGAAAATCAAGGATTCCGGCGCCATCACGATCGGCAACCGCGACTCCTCGGTGCCGTTCTCCTACCTGGATGACGGCCAGAAGCCGATCGGCTTTTCGCTCGATCTGTGCAACCTCGTCGTTGCGAAAATCAAGGCCAGGCTCGGCCAGCCCGATCTCAAGGTAACCTATCAGGCGGTCAACTCCTCGAACCGGATTCCCCTGGTCAAGAACGGCACGGTCGATATCGAATGCGGCTCGACCGCCAATACCATCGCTCGCCAGCAGGAAGTCGCCTACTCGGTGATTTTCTATGCGCCGCAGTTCAAATGGATTTCGCTGAAGTCATCGGGCTTGAAGGCGACCGATGATCTGAAAGGCAAGACGGTCGCGGTGACCCAAGGCACCAACACCTCGCAGTTCGTTGCCAAGCTCAATGCGGAAAAAGGCCTTGGCATGAAGATCCTGCAGGGCAAGGATCACGCCGAATCCTTCCTGCTGGTCGAGACCGGCCGCGCCTCGGCCTTCATGGAGGACGATATTCTGCTCGCCGGCCTCAAGGCGACGGCAGGTTCGCCGGACAATTTCGCGTTCCTGACCGACGCGTTCCCGAGCGATCCCTACGGCGTCATGATG
>NZ_SSNA01000013.1 GCF_004799445.1 Bradyrhizobium sp. | reverse complement strand
TGCGTCGACCGGTTGAGACCACCACGGAAGACCGGAAGTGACGGGTTGATGGTCAAACCGACGCGATTAACCCGAGCAGATGGTAGGGCCGGACGCCGCCTCCCTAAATGTTTTACGTAGAACTACGTAGGTTCCATTTTTAAATCGACTCCCCGACATAAGGGGAATCTAGTTCCATTTATCACCGCCCCAACCTCGGCAGTTATCGGTGACTGAGAGCGTCGCGCTCCCGCCTGATCTAACAGGGGTGCATCACATGCCTGATTCCCATTCCCATACGTCCGGCCCGTCCCTCACCGCAATCGAGCGGCCTCGCTGTCCGTCATGTCAGAACCGCATGAACCTGGCTCGGATCATGCCCGGCCCAAAAGGGTACGATTTACGCAATTTTGAGTGCGGCAAGTGCGATCACGTCATCACAGTGACGGTCGCAACCGATCCAATGAAATCGGATTCCTTGGGCTGGCTCGCGGGCGAGCTACGGCACCCGACATAAGGCCCGCCTCAGTTGGCGGCCTCTACCCATTTCAGAGCAGCGCCAATGTCGCATGTTGGCACAAAACGGACATGCCGAAGCAGTCGCCTCATGTCTGTTGTTGGGGGGTAGAACAGGCTCCATCACCGACGGTCTCGATCTGGGCTAATCGTTAGACGATTTCCACATTTGTCACCGTTCTCTGTGCGCACCTGTTAAGCGCAATGCCAGGCGCTTCGGCCCACTTTCCATGTTCGGCGGTTAAGGGCGTCGGTCGCTCATTCCATTGATGTTCCTTTCGATCAGAAAGCCAATACCAGCGCCTTCGAATTTATGGGGCTTATGCCCGCGCGCGCATCGCCTTCAAGGCCGCTCGTTTCGGTCGCCTTCGGCTCCCTGCCAACTCCGCGCCGCTTCGCGGTGCCCTGCGGGCCGCCTTTGAACGCGCCGCTGTTCCGCGCGGGCCTTTGTGCCCCACGAAGTCGCACAAGGTGCATGGCTTTCAAACCAAGACGAAAGGAATATCACATGAGCAAGACAGACAACCGCCCGAGCCACCGGGTTTACGCCGTGACCAAGAACGTTGAACGCAGTTTCTGGCAGCCGATAGGCGCTGCGTGGGTCCACAGCGACGGTTGGGGCTTCAACGTGAAGATCGACTATCTCCCGCTCAACGGCGCGGAAATCGTCATTCGCAAGCCGAAGGTCGAAGAGGCCGACGTACCGGCAGGCGAAGCCGCCTGATCCTTCGGGGCCGCCTTCGGGCGGCCCCTTGCCGCGTACACCACAGATTCGTTCGGGTGCGCCGCGACGGGCCAATTAGTGCTGTACTTAAACTTCAAAGAGCTGAGGTTGCCAAAAAGCGCTCGCACCTGTATCACAGACACCGGACACATGCGGCTGGCCGCCTCGGTAGTTTATTGTTTTTGTTGAATTATTTCGGTTTGTGGTATCGAGTCCCTCTCCCGCTACCATTCCACTCCCCCGGCAGAACGGCGCATGAAGGTCGGCGCCTCAATTCGTCGAGCCGGCCGCGGATTTAGATCTCAAAGCCGGCTTGGCCGATCATGGCCACCTGACGAACGGTGGTCTTCAGAGGATCGTACCAAACAGCTTTCCGATCCCGGCGGTGATCCCGAGCGCCAACGCTCCCCAGAACGTTACCCGGATGGTCGCGCGCAGAATATTCGCACCACCTGCCCTCGCGCCGACCGCGCCGAGAAACGCGAGAAAGCCCAGCGATGCCGCCGACGTTACCGGGACCAGCATGTTCGAAGGTGACACGACGACCATCAGCAACGGCATGGCTGCACCTACGGAGAATGTCACGGCCGACGTGAGGGCCGCTTGGACCGGCCGCGCGGTGGTCATCTGAGAAATGCCCAGTTCGTCGCGAGCATGGGCGCCGAGCGCATCCTTCTTCATGAGTTGCCCTGCAACCTGCCGGGCAAGATCATGCTCGAGCCCGCGCTTGACGTAGATCTCGGCAAGCTCCTCGAGCTCTGCCTCAGGGTTGCTACGCAGCTCGCGTCCCTCTCGTGCGAGATCCGCCTTCTCGGTGTCAGACTGCGAACTCACGGAGACATACTCTCCGGCGGCCATCGACATGGCGCCGGCGACCAACCCCGCGACTCCCGCGATCAGGACGTCATTTTGTTTTGCAGCCGCCGCGGCTACGCCGACGATCAAGCTTGCGGTTGAGATAATTCCGTCGTTGGCTCCAAGCACCGCCGCCCTCAGCCACCCGATGCGATCGACGAGATGGGTCTCTTTGTGAAGGCGGTGGGGACGGCTCATGGATTCTTCCGTGAAGCTTTTGAGCCCGATGGTTGGTCTGTGCGAATGCGAAGCATCCGCGGCTCACTGGGTCAAAATAAACTGCGGCGGCGCAGCCAAAACCGTTTGACTCAAGTCAATTATGTCCGTTACCAGACATTATACTTATAATTGCGTTGACCGGAAATTAGGTTGCAGGGCTGATCGCGATCCGGGAGGTGAGCGTTGGCAAAATCCGCAAGGAATGAGTTTGACCCTCAGGCCTTCCTCGCGAAGGTCGGCGATGGAAAGACCGTCCTGACCTTCCGCAAGAACGAGACCGTGTTTTCGCAGGGGGAAGTGGCGGACAAGGTCTTCTACGTCCTGAAGGGCAGGGTCAAAGTTGTCGTGCTGTCCGAGCAGGGCAAGGAAGCGGTGGTCGGAATTTTCGAGCCCGGGCAGTTCTTCGGCGAGGGGTGCCTGAACGGCCATCCGCTACGGATCTCCACGACCAGGGCGCTGGAAGATTGCGAGATCACCGCCATCACCAAGACCGCGATGCTTGCCGTCCTTCACAGCGAGCCGAAATTCTCCGAGCTCTTCATGTCGTATCTGCTGTCGCGCAACAGCCGAATTGAAGAGGATCTGATCGATCAACTCTTCAATTCGAGCGAGAAGCGGCTGGCGCGGCTGCTGCTGCTGTTGGCGAACTTCGGCAAGGCCGGCAGCCCGCAGCCGATCAAGGTTCAGGTCAGCCAGGAAATCTTGGCGGAGATGATCGGCACCACCCGTTCCCGCGTCAGCTTCTTCATGAACAGATTCCGCAAGCTCGGTTTCATCAGCTACAATGGCGAGATCGAGGTCCATCATTCGCTGCTGAACGCCGTTCTTCACGACACGCCGCAGATACGCAGGGACTAGCCTGCCGGGGGCCATGTTTTGCCACCCGCGCCTGGAGTATTGCGAAACAGACAAGGTTGGACCGAATGCCGAAACTTCGAATTGTCGGGCCGCAGGGCAACCGTTTGCTGGGCGCGCTGGAGCCTTCAAGCCGTAAGCGGATCGATCCCCATCTCGAACCGGTCACGCTCAAGCTGGGCGCCGTGGTCTGCGATGCGGGTGGGTTGCTCAAGCATGCCTATTTTCCGGAAGGCTCGGTTCTGTCGCTGTTGACGGTGCTGGAGAACGGCTCGGCCATCGAGACCGCGAACATCGGCCGCGAGGGCGCATTCGGCCTGTTCGCGGCCATGTATAGCCGGGTGTCGTTCAACCGTTGCCTGGTACAATTCGAGGGCGGCATGGTCCGCTGCCCGATCGAGCTGCTGCAATCGGAGTTCAAGAACAGTGAACACGTCCGCAACCTGTTCGTCAGCTACTCGGAAACGCTGCTGTCGCAGGTCCAGCAGACTGTCGCGTGCAACGCCCTTCACAGTACGGAAGAGCGGATGTGCCGCTGGCTCTTGATGATGCATGACCGCGCCGAGGGCGAAGCGCTGCCCTACACCCACGAATTCCTGTCAGAGATGCTCGGCGCCAACCGCAAATCGGTGACCATGGCGGCACAGGCGCTGCAGACGGCGGGGCTCATCAGCTATCGGCGAGGCAAGATCCAGGTCGTCGATCGGGCCGGACTCGAGAAAGCTTCTTGCGAATGCTACGCCATCGTCAAGGAACGGTTCGATGCATTCCTGATGCCACCCGCGACCGCAGTCCAGGGAGATACCGGGCAACGCAAGAGGTGAGTGGACAGGGTTCAGACTGAAGGCGCAAACGCCGGGACAACGGCCGACTCCGCCGCCGCAGTCAACAGCCTGGCCAGCTCCAGGAAATGCCGCTGCAGGTCGGGGGTCCGGATCCGGCCGACCAAATGCATGCAGTCGGCCGCCATGCGGAGGCAGGCGAGTTCGTGCTTTCGTGCGGACTCCCGATCGGCCGGCTGTCCGCCGGCCAGCCGCTGAATCTCGGATTTCAGGGCCGCGCCGAGGTCGCCGTGGCCCATCCGCATGCAGCCCGACGTTAGGCGCATGTTTTCCAGCTCAAGCTCCCGCGAATGATCCGAATCCAGCACCGCGCCACTTCCTTGAAACAGGCAGGCTCAATCATGGCACGGCGATGCACGGCCTGTCAGTGGCCCAGGCCACAGAGGGGAATATAAAATCCAGTCGCTCGTCAGCGTCGCTGCGGGGTCTGTGAATTCATTGCAGTCGGTTCTCGCGACGGCGCCGGGGCTTGTCTGCCGTCGATCTGGTCCAGCGCCAGCGATGCCACGCGGTTGGCCGAAGCCGCCCACTCCGAGATGCGGCATAGCTGTCGGTCATCCAGTTGAAGGCGCCCTGGACGACGACGAAGGCCGCGGCAACCTGTACGACCTCGCCAAGGGTCATCATTCCCTCGACATCAAGCCGGCGCAGAGGGCGAGTTCCCAAATTTTCCGCGTAATGAGCAATATTGCACAGCGATATCGCGCTAACGAGGCCGCGGAAGAGCCTTTTGGGGTTGGGTCCGCCAGTATCTCGCCCGCAGGCGCGGAGCGATGAACCAGGACAGGGGCGCGCTGACCGCGAAGCTTGCCAGCACGACGGCGGGAATGGCCTCGAACGCGTGGTTGGCGAACGCGGGAATCATCAGTATGGGAACGATACCGATGCCGAACGCGACGGCGTTCGTCATCATGAACACCAGCGCAGCGATCTGAAAGCGTGTCGACATGGCAATCCTTTCCGGATCAAACCGAGGGTTACGTGAAGGCAACGGCCGGAGGGTCCGGTAAGTTCCGTGGGATTGAGTTTCAAAGCGCGCCACGTCATTTGGTGGGAGAGTGCAAGCGTCCTGAAGAGCGCATTTGCGCAGCAAACGGCTTCCTGCTCCTTGCGAGATACCAAACCGGCACAACGCATCGGCAATTCGTTTGGCTAATCCGCAATACCGGGATCCGGTGCGTCGATGCCGAGCGCGGTCGCCAGCGCGATGAGATGATCCTGCTCGTCGACCAGGATGCCGCGCAGGCTTTCGGCGATCGCGTATTCGTTTAGGGCGTCAGCCTGTCGAACGCGCCGTCGATAGTGGCGGATTGTCTCCTTCTCGTTATCGAGGTCGAAGCGCAGCATGTCCTCGGCCTTCTCCGAGGTCTTCACCGGTTTCGGCGTTACCGACGGCATGCCACCGAGATAGTCGATGTGGCTCGCCACCTTCAGCGCGTGCTGCAACTCTTCACCGGCGTGCACCGCGAGCTCGTCTGCGATGTTCATGTAGGCAGCACCCTTCAGCACCTGAGAGTAATTCACATACGTAATAATCGCCTGATATTCGCGCGACAGGTCCTCGTTGAGGGCTTCAATCAATTGCTTGCGGGTGAATTTTGCTTCCTTTTCTTTTGCTTCTGCCGGATGCGGCATCGTGTCTCCGTGTGTGAGTTGGGTTGCGCCAAAATTGCGGCTATGTGTCGATGGGTCGTTGTTCTTTTTTGCCCTCACCGCGGCGGCGAACGGCATCACCACGTTATTGAATACGTCGAATGGGCTAAGAAGATTGTGGCTGGTCTTTGCGGCACTTCTCGCGGCTGGAACAGCAGCTTGATGATGCTTCAAAGACGCGGACGGGTGAATTTATCACCAATGACCCCGACTACGTCCCCAATATCCACCGCCCCCGAACACGAGCACTACCAGAACAATAATCAGGATCAATTCCATGGGATTTCTCCATTAAGGACGCGTTCGCCCAATATTAATTCTCGCCGCGAACCTAAGCATTAAACAGGGTCGTCAACGTATTGTTCCGTAACCATGCCCAACTCATATCGCCGGGGGGTGAGCAATTTAGGTCAGTCTTTACGTCGCCCTTGCGTTAACAGCAGTTCGATGATGCTCAGCTTACGCTGAATGCGGTATGGCCGAGCTCTATGGCGCCGGTTGCGCATCGAGCGGCAAGTTAATCGTGACCCTTATAGTCGCGGCCGCATTATCGGCGTGAGCCGTGCTGCGGCACGCGAACTCGATATGATCGACGATGACGCGGCTATGGTTAGCGTTGTGCGGCAGCAGTCGACGTTTCCGCAGCTTCAAATTCGTTCTGGAGAAACCTGTGAGAATCAGACGCGGTCGGTCGGAACCAATAGATTGCTCGAACGTAGACCACCTAGCTTCACAATATTTGGAGAACGTGATGAAATACGCTTTGATAATTGCAGCCGTTGCGGGCATTTGTGTTGCAGTGCCTGCGAGCGCGGAAGAGGTTGGAGTTGGTGTCGGACCGGCTGGAGTAACAGTCGGCGCTGGGCATGACCGCGATCGTGATAGAGATAACGACCGTACAGTCATCCGGGATCGCGGCGAACATCGGGATCGGGACACTGTAGTCATTAAGAAAGATCACGACCGTGATGGCGATAGGGACCACGACAAGGCGTTAATTGATCGCCACTGATGACGCAAAATAGCCTCCCCTCGGGGAGGCTATTTTGTATCAGCGGTTCACTACGCGCGCGGCGTTGGGTTGGGACGGCTCTCATGAAGGAGGGGAGAACCGGATGCGAGCGAGCGGATTGGTCTAAACAAGGAGTCCTCAATGCCACATATCAATCGCGACCCAGTTACTGCCGAAACAGGCGAACAGGTGCCGATACGTCCGCATGACTCGGGCAGTGCGGCCAACGAGACCGTTGATGGACTCGACGCCACGACCGAAGCGTTACGGCGCGCGGTCGAAGATACACCTGCTGGCGATGGTCAGGGCAAGATTGAGAAAACACCGGTATTTGACCGCGCTGATCTGGCGCCGAAGATCTGAGCCTTCGATGGATATTGGGCTCGCAATATCGCTCTAAATCGAGCGTGCACCCAAGATAAGGATGTCACATCGATCCTGCCCGATCTAATCACCGTGTCTGGCATGTCTGGAAGTAGACCAACGCGCAACTGTCGGTAGGCCGCCGGCTTGCGCCGACGGCATTCCTTTCAGCTAGTGCTCAGCAGCCTTGATCGGCCATCTTTGCTGATGGCTTGGCCCCCTGGGCCTGCTGTGCGGCGGTGGGCTCGCCCTGCATCTGCCTTTGAGCATCCTGCGATGACGCGGCTTTGTCTCCTGTCACGCGATTCATCGTGTCGGTCGGTGGGTGCTCGCGGGTATCTGCTGAACCAGTGCCAATCGTTTGACCGGTGTAGCCGGGCGTGGGACCAGAGCCAGCGTCCTTACCGCCGGTGTTGCAGGGACCGGCGTGTGCGGTGCCAACGCTCAGAACCATGATGGCGCAGCCTGTGAGTATGAGCTGTTTTGTAATCATTATATCTCTCCTTGGTTTCCATCCTTCGACGAGTAGCGCTTGCGGCGCCACTTGGGGATTTACGAAAACAAAGGTGCGAAGCTCAGGTTCCACCTGAATATTCAGCGAGGCTCTCTTTGTCTGTTTCGGGCCTCTGAATAAAGGTAAGGCTCATTGCCCCGCATCGTTCAATGAAAATAGGCGCAATTTTTTGAGGCGAATAGGCTGGGTCTATTTGGAAAACGCGCAGGTGAGCACCCCAGTCGCAACCTATTGTCCCGATCCGAGTTGCATCCAAAGGCCACGGAGGAACAAATGGCTCAGCGCCCGATATTTGTCGAAGAGAACAACAAGTCGCTCAAGCCCGAGGCTGGCGATCAATCGCACAAACCCGCCAAGCGTATTGAAGAAACAGCGCGATTGGCGAGTTCGGTCGAGACAGCCAAAAATCCAGATAAGGTTCGACGTACCAAAGATTAAGCCTGCCATAACCGAACCTGACTGAGATGGCCTCAGCCCGGATGCAAACCTTCTTCATATCTTATCGCCGACACGTGATGTTACCGACGATCAAGGCGCCCTATCGACATGAATCATGCCGCGATCTCTTGGTGGCAAGAGGGAGTTATCTATCAAATTTATCCAAGGAATAACGAGAATCCCGGCAATTACGCCGGGATTTTTTCCAGCTCGTCTACCATCTCCGGCGCAGTGGATATGATCTGCTCGAGCAGGAGCAAGAACTCGCGCGCCTGCTCCTCCAGAGATTTAGAGGGCGGTTGGGGGGAGTGCATCTCTTCTGACATTGGTAGCTCCCTTGGTACAAGTCCGCGCCGTATCTCCTTCTCCCCCGCAATTACTGCATTTGTTTGGCGAGCGTTTTTTTCCACGGCTCAGATTCCGCCATAATTAATTCCAATTCGGTTTCAGCGTTGCTGATGGTTTCAATGAGCGCGTGTCGTGGTGAAACATTGCAGTGCGAAGGTTCGCGAGCACGGGAGTCATAACCCTGGGGTCGGGAGTTCGTGTCCCTTTTGCGCTACCAATCAGTCTTGCGGGTTATCCGCAGGTCATCCCAAACGCCGCGACCAATGCTCGGCGTTGACGGCGCCGATCGGCGCCTTGCCGGCGATGATCGCTTCGACCTGACCAACCGTCTCGAGCGACTGGCTTTCGATCGCGGGCGGGGTCAAGCCGCCGATATGCGGGGTCGCAATCACGTTCGGAAGTCGCGCCAGATCCGGCGTCGGCATCTGATCGCGGGCGCGGCCCACATCCATCGCCGCGCCGGCGATGCGGTTTTCGCGCAGCGCCGTGGCCAATGCCGCCTCGTCGACGAGATTGCCGCGCGACAGGTTGATAAAGAATGCGCTGGGCCGCATCCGCACCAGCGCCGCCGCTCCGATCAGGTTCTCGGTGGCTTCATTGGCGACCGCCAGGCAAACGACGTAGTCGGAGCGTTCCAGAAGGTCTTCCAGCGGCACCTGCCGGATGCCTGGCGCGGTGACGGTCGCATGGGGATCGGCGACCAGAATCTCCATGCCCAGCGCCTTGGCGATGTCGGCGAGGTATCGGCCGATGCTGCCGTAACCGATGATGCCGAGAACGCTGCCGGCGAGCTGCTGCCCCATCATCACCTCCGGCATCTTTCCGGCATGATAATCCGCCGCCGCCCGCGACACCCCGCGCGACAGATCGACCAGAAAGCCGATTGCGAGCTCCGCCACCGACGGCACGAAGCCCGGTCCGGCCCGCGTCACCAGCACACCCGCCGCGGACGCGGCTGCCACGTCGATATTGCGGATGTCGACCGCGCAGCGGACGAAGGCGCGCAGCTTCGGGAGCCGCGGAAAAATCTCGCCCCAACCCTCGGTCAGGCGGTCGGCGACGATGATATCGACATCGCGCGCGGCCTCGATCAAGCCGGCCACGTCGAGCGCGTCGCCATCTTCATGCAGGATGACCTGCGCCAGCGCCTGCAGGCCGTTCAGGCTGCGCTCGCCGTAATACTGGCGCCTTGCCCGGGGCGTATGGGTCAGCAGAACCTTCAACGCCAAGCTCTCCTCGTCAGTAACCGAAGGCGCGCGGCAGCGCGGTGCTGATGCCCGGGACGAAGGCGATCACCAATAGGCACACTAGCAGCAATCCGAGATAGCCCAGGATCGGCTTGACCGTCTGCTCGATCGGCACATTGCCGATCAGGCACGCCCCGTAGAGGCCGAGCCCAAGCGGCGGCGCGAACAGGCCGATTCCCATCGCAATCACCAGCACCACGCCGAAATGCAGGGGATCGATGCCGAGCCTGACCGCCACCGGCAGCAGCAGCGGCCCGAAGATGATCAGCGCCGCGGCGCCTTCGAGCACCGAGCCCATGACGATCAGCACCGCGATCGACAGCAGCATGAATAGCCAGGTGCCATGGGCGCCCGACAGCGACAGCATCATTTCACCCACCGCATGCGGCACCTGTTGCAGCGTAAGGATAAAGGCCAGCGATTGCGCCGCCGCGACGATGAACAACACCAGTCCGGAACGCGTCGCCGCCTGCACGAAACTGTGGGCCGCGGTCCTGATGCCGAGTTCGCGGAACACCAGGCTGCCGACCACCACGGCGTAGACCACCGCGAAGGCCGAGATTTCCGTGGCGGTCGCGAACCCGCTCTTGAACCCGGCGAAGATCATGAAGATCAGTCCGAACGACGCGATCGCACCACTCCAGAGCCCCGTCATCGCAGGCCGTTGCTCGAGTTCGAGCGATGCCCGGCTTTTTGCGAACAGAATCGAAACCGCGATCAGGGCCAATGCCATCAGCCCGGCCGGCAACAGGCCGGCGACGAACAATCCGCCGATCGACAAATTGGCCACGAAGCCCAGGATGATCAGGTTGATGCAGGGCGGAATGGTTTCCGCCATCACCGCGGAGGCCGCCAGCAGCGCCACCGCGCTACCCGGATTCTGCCGGGAACGCCGTGCCGCGGGGATCAGCACCGATCCCACCGCCGCGACGTCGGCCATCTTGGAGCCGGAGATGCCCGAAAACAGCACCATCGACGTTACCATCACGACATTGAGACCGCCGCGCATGCGTCCCACCGCACGCTGCAGCAGTTCGATCAGGCGAACCGACATGCCGTTCGCCTCCATCAGATAGCCGACCAGAATAAAGAACGGAATCGCCAGCAGCACGAAATTGTCGATGCCACGCGCCATCTGCTGGGCGAAGATGACGCCGGGCAGGGTGCCTTCGACCCAGATGAAGGTGAGCGCCGCCAGCGCCAGCGCAAAGCCGATCGGCAGTCCGCCGAACAGCGTGATGAAAAAGCCCACCAGCATCAGCGTTCCCGACGACGGCACCCATTCCGGCGCCAGCCGATCCAGCGCCAGATAGAGGCCGACGATCAGGCCGGTCACGGCTGCCGCGGCGATCATGTCGCGCAGCGGACGCCGCCGGAAAACATCGGCGGCGAAAATCGTCATGAACAGCGCGCCCGCCCCCATCGGATAGAACGTCAGCTCCAGCGGCAGCCCGGAGCCGGAAGTCTGCCCGGTGGTCAGCCCGCCGAGCTTGATGGCGTTGTAGGCGACATAACCGGCAATGACGGTGACCAGCAGCGCGCCGATGGCATCGACCACGGCTCGCGCGGCGGCCGGCAGCCGGTCGATGAAAAACGCCACGCCGAGATTTTCGCTGCGGGCCAGCGCGCTGGCGGCGCCGAAAAAGCTCGATCCGACCATGAGGCCGCGCGCCACGTCGTCGGCCCATTCCACCGGGGCGTTGAACAGGAAGCGCAGCAACACCGAACCGCAGACGACCAGGAGATCGGCGGCAAGCAGGATGGCCGCCGTTGCGTCGCTCAACAGCAGCAGCGAGATGATGAACCGGTGGCCGGCGCCTGGCGAAAGCGCGGCGCCTGACATGCGCTGTCCTCTCAAGCCTGCGTCGCGCGGATCGTATCCACCACGGGTTTCGCCTCGGGGCGCGCCTTGACGAAATTGTCGGTTTGCGGAAGCACGCGGTTGCGGAACGCCTCCCGGTCGCATTCCACCACCGTCACGCCCTTGTCCGCGAGCAGCGCAAGCGCCTCCTTCTCGACCGCAAGGCCATGGGCGCGGGTATCGGCGCCCGCCTTGCTGGCGGCGTCGAGAAATCCCTCGCGCAGTTTCGGATCCATGCGGGTGAACGTGGCATCGCTGAAATAGGTCGCCAGCGGCGAGAAATTATGCTGCGTCAGCGCATAGTGTTTCGATGTTTCGTAGAATTTGCTGGCGAGGATGGTCGGCGGATCGTGCTCGAGCCCGTCCAGCACGCCGGCCTGCAGCGCCGTGTAGATCTCGCCGAACGCCAGCGGTGTCGCGGCGGCGCCCATCAGGCGCAGGCATTCGGTGATGACCGGATTGGGCAGGGTTCTGATCTTGAGACCGGCGAGATCTTCCGGCGTTTTCACCGGCCGCTTCGTCAGCACGCTGCGGGCGCCGAAATTATACGCCCACGAGATAATCCGGATATTGGCGCCCTTGAGCAGCGCTTCCTCGATCGGCCTCGCCGCACCGGCATCGAACGCCTTGGTCTGTTGCGGAAAGCTCGCGAACAGGTAGCCGAGGTCAAATGTCCCGACCAGTGGAACCAGATTGGCCGAGATCGAGGAGCCCGACACCATCAGGTCGATCACCCCCAGCTTGACGGAATTGATGACATCGATTTCCTGGCCGAGCTGGTTGTCGGGAAAGAACGTGACCTCTACCGTCTCGCCGAGCCCATTCGCCTTCAGGTTTTTGACCAGGTTGTCGTAATAAACCCGGCCATTGGCATATTTGGCGTCGTTGGGCAGCGACGATGACAATTTGAGTTTGGTAGTGGCCGCCTGTGCCCGCCCGATGATGGCGGGCGAAAAAACAAGCCACGCGACCGATGCCTTCGACGATTTGAGAAACAGGCGACGGCTGACGGGCACGGTCTTCATGGTGCTTCCTCCAAGGCGTCTTTGTCTTGCGCCGCAATCGATGTTGCGGTTGTTTGGCTCATTGATCGCGAATGTATGACCAAACGGAAGCTCCATGCAAGGGTAGCAGGGTCGTCGAGATCACCCGGGTCGAGTGATGCATCTCTCGCGAGCGCAAAGCTCTGGGCGTGCGCCAGGGCATAGGCGGCTGCGGGACTGGTGAGCATCACAAAGGGAAGCGGATTTGAGCTGCATCAACAGCGGCAACCCTGGAATAGGGCAGTAAGGGACATGCCGCAAAGTTCGATGCGACGACAGGTTTCTCCACCCGATCCGTTCCCCGCTGTTTACGATCGTCGAGGAGGCCGCGGAAGCTGACATGAAACAGCACACCTGAATGCATACTTGGCCACTTTTGCAATCGGTTTTGCTCTTGACGCTCGCGAACGGTACGCCCGTCGTCGCGAAAAAGATCTTGCGAGCCCGTCTTGCGTTTCCGCTGGATGCGGGCGCGCGGTTTTTTGATGGGCAGCCACTGTTAGGGCCGTCGAAGACCATTCGTGGCGTAGTGATTTCGGTTGTCACCACAGCCGTTGTCGCGCGCCTGCTTGGCCTGAGCCTCGCGGCGGGCGGACTTGTGGCGGCGTTGGCCATGATTGGCGATCTGTTCTCCAGCTTCGTGAAACGCCGCTTGAAGTTTGCGTCCAGCAGTCAGGTGATCGGGTTGGACCAAGTGCCCGAATCTCTTTTGCCGCTGCTGGTGTGCAAAGAGACGCTCTCGCTGACGTCCATTGATGTGGCGATCGGTGTCGGCATCTTCTTTCTCGGCGAGCTGATCTTGTCTCGCTTGCTTTACGAGCTGCGTCTCCGCGACGAGCCGTACTGAATTCCACCTTCAATCGCAGCAGAGGCGATGCAGGGTGATCTCCGGCGGACAATTGAAGCGTACGGCGACGACGCTGGATCCGGCACCTGTGGAGGTATAGCCGGTCATGTTGCGGTAGCTCCAGGCTCCGGCTCCCAACCGCCGCGGCAGCACCGAGTCGAGTGTCAAAGGTATTGCCCCTGGCAGGCAGATCTGGCCTCCGTGCGTATGTCCGCTCAAGAGCAGATCGAAGCCGGCATGCGCGGCCTGGCGGAAGATTTCGGGCGTATGCGACAGCAGGATCGCGAATGCTGCTTCGGGAATCTGCGCCCCGGCTTTTTCAATATTGTCGACCCTGAAGTAATGCGCATCGTCGATTCCGGCGAGGTATATTGCCTGATCGCCGCGTTTAATCACCTCGCATTCGTTTTGCAGCATTCTTATGCCCATGGCCTCCAGTCCTGGCAGCATCTGGATAGTGTCGTGATTGCCGAGCACACCAAAGACCGGTTGCTTCAGGTGGCCCATCACTCGTGCCATGCCCGCCAACGCAGCATCGTACGCGCCGAAAGTCTTGCCGCGATAGTCGCCTGTCAGGACGCATAAATCATATCGCAGTTCGCAGACGAGCTCGCCGAGCCGCTGCATTGCCAGCTGATTCATATCGACGTGGGTGTCGCTGATGTGGAGGATCGTGAAGCCGTCAAAGAGCCGCGGCAACCTGGCGGATCGGATGTTGTTCGTCCTTACAACAATGCGTTCCGCATTCCTGCGCCCGCGCCAGTACAATCCGGTCAGCTTCAGTATCGCTCGTATGACCGAATGAACAGAATACCAATTCTCGATGTGAAAAAAATTGATGCCTTGGCCAAAGATTTGAGCTTCATGGTCGGTTTCAATTCCCAGACGTTGTCGCGCGTACAGCCGTCCCAGACGTTGCTCCAAAATCGGGAGGAGCTCATTTTCGCCAGGCGCTTCTTGCGGTCTGGATTTCATTTCGTGGACCTTCGGGATTTCACGTTTCACGGGAGCGGACTTGGTCAGATTCTCCCGGTTGCCTGGCTTTGGCTGCGCCACTGCGCGTCACCCCAGCCTGGCATGAACTACGGATGGTCGGTCTCTCCAACAAGCTTCCGGACCTTGCCCAAATCATACGGCAGGCGTCGCCTGTGTATTTGAGGCGTATCAAGGCCCCGAAGCCGACTAGAACAAGCTCAGGATATCCGGAGCGACAGTCCGTTCAGGGAAAATCATCGGTGCCATCGATCCGGCCAGTCGCAGCTGCCACTCGCGGATTTTCACATTGTCAAAACGTTCTGCCTGACTCAAAGCTCGACCCCGGCGATCCCATCCGAACCGCATGTGCGATTGCCTGGCAATTCGGCGATAGATCAGGCACTCACCGAAAAGTGGCTGGAACGACGGGAAAAGTTCAACTTCATTGCATGCTTGGTTGCATGCCGAACGCTTGACGGATGCCGTCACCGCAGTTTAGCTGAATGCAACGAATATCAAAACGGCATGGCGACAAGCCATGCCCATGGGGAGACGGATGATGCGCGGCAAATCGCTGATGTTTCTAATGGCCATGGTTGTCCTCGGGACACCTGTCGCGCATGCGCAGTACACTGCCAAAGATTGGCCGGACGGCCCGAGCAAGCAGATATTCGTCGACACCTGCAACGGCTGCCACGACATCAACCGGGTTCGCGGTGGTTATACCCCGGAAGGGTGGCTCACCGTCGCGCGCATGATGCAGAATATGCAGGCGGCTGTCCCCGCCGAAGATTGGGGACCTCTGACCGCGTACCTCATGAAGAGTTTCCCGGAGCGCAAGCGCCCGGAGGCGGTCATTGTCGACGGTCCGGCGAAGGTCAATATCGCGATGTGGGACGTCCCCACCCAGGGCGCCCGCCCGCATGATCCGTTGGGCGCACGGGACGGCTCGATCTGGTGGGCGGCGCAACTGGCCAACAAGCTTGGCCGGGTCGATCCGAAGACCGGCGCCATCAAGGAATATACGCTGAAGTCGTCGTTTACCGGACCGCACGGGCTGGTCGACGACAAGGCCGGCAATATCTGGTTCACCGGCAACCTCACCGCGTTGATCGGCAAGCTCGATCCCGCCACCGGCATTGTCACCGAATATCCGCTGCCGGATCCGAATGCGAAGGACCCGCACACCCTCAATTTCGACCAGAGCGGAATCCTTTGGTTCACCGTGCAGCAGGCCAATATGCTCGGGCGGCTTGATCCCGCGACCGGCGCGATCAAGCTTCTCGCCTCGCCGACGCCGAAATCGCGTCCCTATGGCATCCAGATCAACGCCGAGGGTATTCCGGTGTTTGTCGAATTCGGCACCAACAAGATCGCCACCATCGATCCGAAGACGCTTGCGATCAAGGAATACACGCTGCCCAATGCCGATGCCCGGCCGCGGCGCCTCGCGATCGGTCCTGACGGCATGGTCTGGTACGCCGACTTTGCACGGGGATATGTCGGCAAGCTTGATCTGGCCACGGGCGCGGTCAAGGAATGGCCGTCGCCGAGCGGACCGAAATCCGAGCCGTACGGCATGGTCTTCACGAAGGGCGCAGTGTGGTACAGCGAATCCAACGCCAAGCCGAACACCATCGTTCGCTTCGACCCGGGCACGGAAAAATTCCAAAGCTGGGCGATCCCCGGCGGCGGCGACATCGTGCGCAACATGAGCGTCGCGTCCGATGGCAACCCGGTCATGGCCAACAGCCTGGTGAATCAGGTCGGCAAGGTTGAAATCAAGTAGGCGAGCGTTTTGCGCTCGCTTTTGAAACCAGTCGCTCAACGACGGGCCGTCTGATCGTCGATGCCGGATCAGACGGCCGCTTGTCGGTTCATCATTTTCTCGACGATGTTGCGTTGCAGGCGCCGGCTATTTTCCCTGCCGCGCATTGACCGCAGGCGTGGCGATGCGTTCAGATGATGGTGCGGGCGCAGCCCGTCCGCATTCGTTTGGCATGGGCAGCGCAGGTAATGCCGCGGGCGTGAAAACGATATGAGCACCAAAGCTTCGTTGAGCACGGAAGTCTGCGAATTCGACTATGTCGTGGTCGGCGCCGGCTCGGCCGGATGCGTGCTCGCCAATCGCCTGAGCGCGGACGGAAAACATTCCGTGCTGCTGCTCGAGGCAGGGCCAAGGGATACCAACCTCTGGATCCACGTGCCGCTCGGGTATGGCAGGCTGTTCAAGGAGAAGACCGTCAACTGGATGTACCAGACCGAACCGGAGCCGGGACTGGACGGGCGAAGCGTGTTTCAGCCGCGCGGCAAGGTGCTGGGCGGATCGAGTTCGATCAACGGCTTGCTCTATATCCGCGGTCAGCACGAGGATTACGATCGCTGGCGTCAGCATGGCAACCATGGCTGGGGTTTTGACGACGTCCTGCCCTATTTCAAGAAGGCTGAAGATCAAGTGCGCGGCGCGGATGATTTTCACGGCGCCGGCGGCCCGCTGCCGGTTTCCGATCTGGGGCATCCCGATCCGCTCTCCCGGGCCTTCATCACCGCCGCGGCCGAAACCGGCCTGCCGGTCAATCCTGACTTCAACGGCGCGTCGCAGGAAGGCGCCGGATTTTTCCAGACCACGACACGGCACGGCCGAAGGGCGAGTGCCGCGGTCGCCTATCTTGGCTCCGCGAGGGGCCGCAACAACCTGCGGATCGAGACTTCCGCGCTGGCGCAGCGCATCGTGTTCGAGGGACGTCGCGCCGCGGCGGTCGAATATCGCCGGGCCGGGGCCTTGAAAACGGCGCGGGCGCGCAAGGAAATCCTGATCTCGGGCGGGGCGTTCAATTCTCCGCAGTTGCTGCAGCTCTCCGGCGTCGGCCCGGCAGAGCTGTTGCGCAAGCATCGCATCGATGTCGTGCTGGATGCGCCGGGGGTAGGGCACGATCTGCAGGATCATCTGCAGGTCAGGGTGGTGATGCGCTGCTCGCAAGCCATCACGCTCAACGATGTCGTGAACAGCCCCGTTCGCAAAATCCTGACCGGGCTGCGATATGCGGCGTTCCGGACTGGTCCGCTGACGATCGCCGCCGGTACGTCGGGGGCTTTCTTCAAGACCAATCCGCGCCTGGCGACGCCGGATATCCAGATTCATTTCCTGCCGTTCTCCACCGACAAGATGGGCGAGAAGCTGCATCCGTTTTCCGGTTTCACCGCATCGGTGTGTCAGTTGCGTCCCGAGAGCCGCGGTTCGCTTCGCATCCGCAGCGCCGACCCTGCGGCGCCGCCGGAAATACGGGTCAACTACCTCTCAACCGAGGTCGACCGCAGCGCCAATGTCGAAGGCCTGAAGATGTTGCGGAAGATCTTGCAGGCGCCGGCGCTCAAGCCCTACGTCGTCGAGGAGGTCGACCCCGGCGCCAGGGTCGTGACCGACGAGGCGCTGCTGGCGCATTGCCGCGCGCGCGGCAGCACGATCTATCACCCGACGTCAACATGCCGGATGGGAAATGATGCTCTCGCCGTCGTCGATCAGCGGCTTCGCCTTCGCGGGATTGAAGGTCTGCGCGTGGTCGACGCCTCGGTCATGCCGGACCTGGTGTCGGGCAACACCAATGCGGTGGTCATCATGATCGCGGAGAAAGCCTCCGACATGATTCTGGAGGATGCGCGGTAGCGCGGGGACGGGTTGCGTTTGCATTCCGGCATCGCCGCGTTCTATCTTCCAGGCCCAAGATCTGCCGCGATTCCTGCGGGAGCACCGATCGGAGCGTTAATGGCGGCAACTCGACTACGGATCGGCACGCGCAAGAGCACCATGGCGCTTGCCCAGACCGAGGAAATTGCCCGGCGTCTCGCCGCGGCGGTTCCCGGTCTCGATGTCGAAATCGTCAAGTTCGAAACCACCGGCGATTCCGACCAGACCAGCAAGCTCCTGCAGCATGGCGGCAAGGGCGGCGCATTCGTGGCTGAGATTCGCGATGCCGTCCGGTCGGGAAAATTGCACGCCGCGATGCATTCGCTCAAGGACATGCCGGGCAACGAGGACACCCCGGGACTGGTGATCGGCGCGACATTGACGCGCGACCCGCCCGGCGACGTTCTGGTGCTGCGGCCGGGGGTCTCGATCGAGGAATTCAGGCGTTCGCGCGGCAAGGGCTTCAAGATCGGCACCAATGCGGTGCGGCGCGCGGCCTATGCGCGCCGGCTGTTTCCGCACGTCGAGGTCATTCACTATCGCGGCGCCGCCGACACCCGCGTGCGCAAGCTCGATCATCTGGAAAAGCAGCGGCTTCCCGGCGGCGGCGAGGCTGGTCCTGCGGACGCGCTGATCATGGCGCGCTCCGGGCTGGAACGCGTTGGCCTCGCCGGCCGCATCGCCTTTGAATTTTCGGTCCAGGAGATGCTGCCGGCGGTCGGGCAGGGGATCGTCGCGGTGGAATGCGCCGCCCTTGACTGGCCAACGCGGGGTATTCTGGCTGCCGTCGACGACGCCGCCGCGCACCGCAGCGCCGACGCCGAGCGCGAGGTGCTGTGGGTGCTCAACGGCCACTGCAACTCGCCGATCGCGGGATTTTCCACCATTGAGGGCGCGCAGATGACGCTGACTGCCTCGGTGCTGGATGAAGCCGGCGGCCTGTTCATCGAGGCCTCGCGCTCCGGGCCCGCCGACCGGCCGCGTGAACTCGGCCGCGCGGTCGGGCTTGAGCTTTTACAAAAGGGTGCAGCCGCGATCATCGAACGCAGCCGGCCGGTGTAGTCTCTATCCCTTGTACGCCCGCACCCGCTTCAGCATCTGCTCGACATGTGCGATCGGGGTTTCCGGTTGGATGCCATGGCCGAGGTTGAAGATCAGCCGGCCTTTGGCGTAGTTCGCAAGCACGTCATCGACCGCCTGGTCGAGTGCGGCGCCGCCGGCAATCAGCGCCAGCGGATCGAGATTGCCCTGGATGGCGACGCGGTTCTGCACGCGCTCGCGGATCAACGATGGCTCCGCCGCCCAGTCGATACTGACGGCATCGACGCCGGTCGCTTCCACATATCCCGGCAGCAGCGCCCCGGCCCCGCGGGGAAAGCCGATGATCTTCGCATCAGGAACTTGTTTGCGCACGCCCTCGACAATTCGGCGGGCCGGCTCGATCGACCAGCGCGCAAATTCGCGCGGCGGCAGCACCCCCGCCCAGGTATCGAAGATCTGCAATACGTCGGCGCCGGCCTTAAGCTGCCCCAGCAGGTACTGGATCGAGTTCTCGACCAGCACGTCGATGATGTCAGCGAACGCCTCGGGGTGGCGATAGGCCATCAGCCGCGCCGGCGCCTGATCCGGCGTGCCTTGCCCGGCCACCATGTAGGTCGCGACCGTCCATGGCGCGCCACAGAAGCCGATCAGTGCGATTTTGGGATCGAGCTCGCGGCGGACGCGGCGCAGTGCCTCGTAGACCGGTTCAAGTTTGGCGAAGTCGGCATGCGATGCCAGCGTTTTGACTTGCTCCGGCGTGTCCAAGGGATCGAGTCGCGGACCTTCGCCGACCTCGAATCTCACGGCGCGGCCAAGCGCGAAGGGAATGACGAGAATATCCGAGAAGATGATCGCGGCATCGAAGTTGAAACGGCGGATCGGCTGCAGGGTTACTTCGGCGGCGTATTCCGGCGTGAAGCAAAGATCGAGAAAGCCGCCGGCCTTGAGCCGCAGCTCGCGATATTCCGGCAAATAACGGCCCGCCTGCCGCATCATCCAGACCGGCGGCACCGGCTGCCTCTGGCCGGAAAGCACTTCAACGAAGGGTTTAATGGGATGATTCTGGGTCAAAGGCGATTCCGCTGGGGTAATCCGGATGCGACGTGCCGCCCCTGATACACTGCGGACGCCGACCAGGCCAACACAAGATCGCCAATCTGGCCGTGCCCGCCATTGGGTGACATGCCGGCCGGGCTGCCGATCGGGTCGCTTTGACGGCATTGCCGCGGGAACGTCGCTGTGGTGGCCGCGTTAACTCGGCATGGAGGCCGAACATGCCCGAGAAATTCAATCCAGCGGCACATGACAAGCATGCCGCCGATCCCCGTGACGCCGTTTTGGCCGACCGGGACACCCATGCGGGACTGGAGGCCGGCCTGATCGGCAGCTTTCCGGCATCCGATCCCGTGAGCGCGGCGCAGCCGGCGCCGTCAAAGCCATCAGGCGAAGCTGCAACACTCTGGGACAAGGTTCGGGCGGTGTTTCGATAGATTAACGATCGATTCGAGGGTACGCCCGCCAAAGGCACCAAATGAACCGGGACTTCAATCACGCCGCCAACGACTCCCCGCGAAGCGGGAGTTCGAAACAAGCTACGCCCGTGATATGGGGCGCGATCGTCGTGGCGCTGGTCGCCATCGCGATCTGGTTTGCGATGGAGCCGTGAAATCATTACGGCGGATCGATCGTCTCGCTGGAACCATTCCAGCCGGCCGGGATTGGCTCCCTGATAATTCACAGATTTCAGGAGCACGAAATGATCAAGCGTCTTGCAGTGATCGCTGTCGCAGCGGTCGGTATTTGCGTCGCCATGCCGGCTGGCGCGGAAGAAATCGGTGTGGGCATCGGTCCGGCCGGCGTAACCGTCGGAACCGGCCATGACCGCGATCGCGATCGCGACCGCGACCGTGATGTTGTCCGGGAGCGTGACCACAGGGATCGTGACGACGCTGTCGTGATCAGGAGGGGTGGCGATCGCGACCGGGATATGGATCACGATCGAAGGCCTGTGATCATCGACCGTCAGTGATACGTCAGCGACCCTGCTATTGATGGCGAGCGGCCTCCTTGCGGAGGCCGTTCGCTTTTGTCGGGCGGTTCCTTTTTTCGTCATTGATGGCTTGCGCACAGCGTTTGCCAGGCCGAGGGCCGAAGGCGTCGGAAAGGCGCCATCAGACCCCCGTAAGACTACGGAGTTTTCCGTAAAATACGCCAATGCTGCTCATTGCCGTGTTCTGTTTCAGAGATAAATAAGACGTGCGTGGGACTTTCCTGGTCTTCCCGAGAGTTCCATCGCGATGAAAGCTGCCTTTTTCAAAACCGGCCTGAATCGTCTTCCGTTTCGGGCGGCGGCGTTCGTTGCGCTGGTTTGCGTCGCCATTCTCGGCATGAGCGGCTGGGGCGAGTGGAGCGCGCGCGACGCCAGCATGCAGGCGGCGGAAGTGGAGTTGGTCAATCTGGCGCGATCGCTGACGCAGCACGCCGAAGATAGTTTCGACATCCTGGACAACAGTATTACCGGTTCGGTCAGTCGCCTCGAGACGGAGGGAACCGACCCCGACACGCTGGCGAAGCTCAGAGCGCTCTTGCTTCTGCGCAAGGCCGCCTCAACGCGTATCCACGGCATCTTCGTCTACGACGAGAACGGCGACTGGCTTACGTCGTCCGGCCCGATGGGCGGCAACATCGGCGATCGCAGCTATTTTCAACATCACAAGCAATCGCCGGAGCGCGATGCATTCATAGGACACCCGGTCAAGGGCAAGGTCGATGGCGAGTGGATCACGACCGTGTCGCGGCGTTTCAATCATCCCGACGGCAGCTTTGCCGGTGTGGTAATCGCTGCCGTCAGCGCCGGTTATTTTTCCGAGTTTTATCGGCAATTCAACATTGGCACCGATGGCGCTGCCGCGTTGGTGAGCGCCGACGGCGTGGTGATGGCGCGCAGTCCCGACGACGGCAGCTACGTCGGACGAGACGTGTCGGGCGGATCGCTGTTCGTCGGCATCCGCTCCCAAGGATCGTCGGGGGTGCACTATTTTCGGTCATTTCTGGATGGATTCCAGCGTCTGGGCGCCTACCAGCGGAGCAGCCGTTACCCATTCGTCGTTGTGGCGACGAGGGCGCAGGACGAGGTGCTGGCGCCGTGGCGCCGCGCCGCCATCGTCCGGGTGTTATTTGTCCTGAGTCTGGTCGTGCTCATTGCGGTGATGGGGTTTTACCTGGTCCGGCAATTGCTGCAGGGGCAGCGGATGGCGGCGGCGCTGGCCGCCAAGGAAGAGAGTTTCCGCGTGCTGGCGGAAGGGTCGAGCGACATGGTGACCCGCGTCGGGCTGGATGGGCAGGTCCAGTACGCATCGCCGTCGTCGGTCCGTATCGTGGGCTGGGCGCCCGACCAACTGCTCGGAACGTCCGCGCTCGCCCGCGTCAATCCTGAGGATTTGCCCCGCATTGAGAAGCTGGTCGCTGCCTTGAAACGCGGCGAGACCGAGGAAGCGCGCATCACCTACCGCACCCGCCACCGGGAAAAATCCGAGATCTGGGTCGAATCGACGCTGCGCATCACGCGCAATGTCAGCGGCAGGATCGATGGCGCGGTGGTGATCTCGCGCGATATGACCCAGCAGAAGTATATGGAGGACAGGCTTGCGACGCTTGCCACCGAAGACAGTCTGACAGGCCTCGCCAACCGCCGCCGTTTCGACGAGCGTCTGGAGCAGGAGTGGGCGAGAGCCTATCGCGAGCGTACATGCCTGGCGCTGCTGATGATCGATCTCGATCATTTCAAGACATACAACGACGAGTATGGTCATCCGGCGGGCGATGAGTGTTTGCGCGTCGTTACCAGGATCATGGCTGCGGAAGCCCAGCGGGCTGCGGACGTCACCGCGCGGTATGGCGGCGAAGAGTTCGCACTGCTGTTACCCAATACGGACGCGGCCGCCTGTGCGCGGATCGGGGAACGGATCCGTTGCGCGATTCTGAAAGCCGGGATACCGCACGCGCTGAACCAGCCGTCCGGAGTGGTCACCGTCAGTCTTGGCGGGGCGATATGCCAGCCAGCCGGCGAAAGGTCGGCCACAAGCGCTTCGCTGATAGAGGCTGCCGACCAGGCGCTCTATGCCGCGAAGGACGGTGGCCGCAATCGATTGGTGATGGCGGCGCAGGCCATAAGGCTGGTTACATCCGCCGTGGGTTGACGAGCAGGAAAAGCGCGGGTCCGGTTCGACGTCGCGACCTCAGTAATGCGGCGGCGGTTCGTTCGCGGCGCCCGGCACTTGCGTCTCGGCCTCCTGCAGGCGCTCGTTCAGATTGACGAGCTGGCGCGTCAGCGCGTCGATCTTGAGCCATTGCTCGGTGATGGTCTTGTTCAGCGTCTCGATGGCTTCATCCTGAAACATCAGCCGGGTCTCCAGCGTATCGATGCGGTCGCTGAGCGTCTTGATGTCACTCATCGCAATCGGGCCCCCTTCCGCGCTCCCGCAAGCCGTGGCCGAGCGCGACGGGTTCGTCGAAGACAAAGCATTCGCCGCGCCATCGGCTCTGCGATTGCGGTGTGCCTTCCAGATATTTCAGAATGCCGCCCTTGAGGTGATAGACCTCGGCAAAGCCGCGCGACAGCAGATAGCTGGAGGCCTTTTCGCAGCGGATCCCGCCGGTGCAGAACATCGCGACCTTGCGATGCTTCCCGGGATCGAGATGGCGAGCGGCAAAAGCCTTGAATTGCCCAAAACTCCTGATCCCGGGATCGACGGCGCCTTCGAACGTGCCCATCGCCACCTCGAATGCATTGCGGGTGTCGATCAGGAGCGTATCCGGTGCTGCGATCAATTCGTTCCAGTCGGCGGGGTCGACATAGATGCCGACCTGCCGCGTCGGGTCGGTTTCACGGTCGCCGAGGGTTACAATCTCCTTTTTCAGCCGGACCTTCAGGCGCTGAAACGGCATCGCCGAGGCGGTCGAGAATTTCAGTTCGAGATGGTCGAGCCTGCCGCCGAACAGCTCGCCGTTGCCCAACGCATTGACCAGTTCGCCGACCGCCGCAGCACTTCCCGCCAGCGTGCCGTTGATGCCTTCATGGGCCAGCAACACGCTGCCCTTGAGCCCGAGCCCGGCGCAAAGCGCCCGCAGCGGGTCGCGCAGCTCGCGAAAATCCGGCAGCGCGGCGAATTGATAGAAGGCGGCGACCTTGCAGGGCATGTCGGTGGTCTATCAGGGGGGCGGCGCAGGGGAAAGGCCGGGACTGGTCTGATATCAAGCTATGCATCCCAAGCATTGCCCAGCACCGGCTGAATGTGCCAAGTAACCCCCGGCAAGCCTGCGCCGGATATCGGCCGAGGAAAATCCAAGAGAACGTAAAATCCAAGAGAACAGCGACAAAGTGAGCAATTTGGCATGAGGAATTTCCATCTCGCCGGTCGGTCGACGGTCCACGCCCAGAACGCCATGGTGGCGACGTCGCATCCGCTGGCGGCGCTGACGGCAATCGAGGTGCTGCGTGCCGGCGGGACCGCCGCGGACGGCGCGGTAGCGGCGTGCGCGCTGCTCGGCGTGATCGAGCCGCAATCCACCGGGATCGGCGGCGATTGCTTCGCGCTGATCCAGCCCAAGGGCGAGGGCAAGATCGTTGCCTATAACGGCTCCGGCCGCGCGCCGATGGCCGCGAAGGCCGAATGGTACCTCGAGCGCAACATGCACGCGATCCCGCTGACCTCGGCGCACGCCGTCAGCATCCCCGGCGCGGTCGATGCCTGGGCCACCATTCTGCGCGACCACGGCAAGCTTGGGCTCGATACCCTGCTGCAGCCCGCGATCAAGGCCGCCGAGGATGGCTATATCGTCGCGCCCCGTATCGCGTTCGACTGGAAGAATGGTTTCGAAAAACTGAAAAAGGGCACCAACACCGAGCGCTATCTGCTGCCGCGCGGCAAGCCGGCGGTGGCCGGCGACGTCATCAGGCAGCCTGAACTCGGGCAGACGCTGCGGGCGATCGCCAAGGGCGGCCGCGACGCGTTCTACAAGGGCGCGATCGCCGACGACATGGTCGAGACCTTGCGCGGCATCGGCGGCCTGCACACCGCGGACGACTTCGCGCGCCACAGCACCGAAACCACGGCGCCGATCGGCACCATGTACAAGGGCCTCGACGTCTGGCAGTGCCCGCCGAACGGGCCGGGCATCACCATGCTGGTGATGCTGAACATCCTGTCGCGTTTCGATCTCGCGAAATTCCCGGCGATCAGCGTCGAGCGGTTCCATCTCGAAGCCGAGGCCGCGCGGGTCGCCTATATGATGCGCGAGCAGCGTATCGGCGATCCCGCCTTTGTCGATGTCGACGTGGCCGGGATATTGAAGGAATTCGCCGACGAATATGCCCCCAGGATCCGCATGGACCGGGTGCTCGATTTGCCGAAAGTGTCGCCGCCGATGAATCCTTCGACGGTTTACATCACGGTGGTGGACAAGGATCGCAACGTCTGCTCGTTCATCAATTCGATCGCGCACTCCTTCGGTTCGGCGATCGTCTCGAACAAGACCGGCGTTCTCCTGCAGAATCGCGGCGCCGGTTTCCGCATTCAGCCCGGCCATCCCAACTGCATCGCGCCGGGCAAGCGGCCGCTGCACACCATCATTCCCGCGCTGGCCACCAGAAACGGCCGCGCGGTGATGCCGTACGGCGTGATGGGCGGGCAGTACCAGCCGGTCGGGCAGGTTCATGTGCTGACCAATATGCTCGACTATGGCTGCGACGTGCAGGAAGCGATCGATATGCCGCGCGGTCTGCATTATGAAAATGTCTATCAGCTTGAAGACGGCGTGCCTGCCGAAATCGTCGAGGGACTCAGGAAGCTTGGACATCAGACCACCAGCGTGATCCCGCCGCTCGGCGGCGGGCAGGCGATCTGGATCGACTGGGACAAGGGCACGTTGACCGGCGGTTCCGATCCGCGCAAGGACGGCTGCGCGCTCGGATATTGAGCGAACCGTCTGCCACCTCTCCCTTTGCTACAAGGAGCCGAATGATGCGACGCTTGCAGTTTCGAAGTCTCTCGATCGCCTTTGCCATCGCCATGGCTGGCGTCTTTCTCTTCACAGCATCAACCACAGCAACGGCCCAGACCGCAGGAAAAACCATGACCACAGCTTCAGGCTTGCAGATTATCGATAGCCAGGTCGGCACCGGCGCTTCGCCCAAGCCCGGCCAGATCTGCGTGATGCATTATACCGGCTGGCTTTACGAGGACGGCAAGAAGGGCAAGAAATTCGACAGCTCGGTCGACCGCAACGAGCCGTTCGAATTTCCGATCGGACAACGCAAGGTGATCGGCGGCTGGGACGAAGGCGTCGCCACCATGAAGGTCGGCGGCAAGCGCACCTTGATCATTCCGCCCGCGCTGGGCTACGGCGCCCGCGGCGCCGGCGGCGTTATTCCGCCGAACGCAACGCTGATGTTCGACGTCGAATTGCTCGACGTGAAGGGTTAATTTTTGCCCAAGAAAAAAGACCGGTCCAACGGACCGGTCTTTCGATTTGTCTTTGACTCGATTTGTCCTCGGCGTGCGCCAATCAGAGATTCTTGTTGGCCGCGGCGGCCGCCTTGTTGACGGCATCCTTGGTGGCTTCCTTGGCGTCGCCGACGGCCTTCTGGCCCTTGCCCTTGATTTCCTGAACGGCGCCTTCGCCCTGCAATCTGTCGGAACCAACGGCTTCACCGACGCCTTGCTTGGCCTTGCCAATGGCTTCGTTGGTGGTGCCTTTAACCTTGTCTGCGGTGCTACCCATGAAACTCTCCTTGCCAAGTCGTTGAGCAGGGATAAGTCCCGGGCGGATCAAATGTTCCCCTGTCGTCTGGTCTGTGACCGCGGTTTTCTGTAGCGTTCGCGGCAAGATAAACTGGAAAGCAGCGTCATGACGAACCCTCACGATCATACCCATTCCGATCATTCCCATGCTGATCATTCGCATGATCACGGCGACGCCGAGCGCTGGAAGCACGATGGCGTCCGCGTGATCCCCGGCGACCAGCTCGATCCCAACGTGCCCTCGACCGCGGGCATGGACCGCAAGGCGGCGATCAATTTCGCCCGGGTCGGCGCGCAGAAATTGTGGGCCGGCACCGTGACCATCAAGCCCGACGCCAAGACCGGCGCGCATCATCACGGCCATCTCGAGAGCATCATCTACGTCGTCAAGGGCAAGGCGCGGATGCGCTGGGGCGAGCATCTGCAATTCACCGCGGAGGCGGGTCCCGGCGACTTCATCTTCATTCCGCCCTATGTGCCGCATCAGGAAATCAACGCCAGCCGCGACGAAGTCCTGGAATGCGTGCTGGTGCGCAGCGACGGCCAGGCGGTCGCGATCAATCTGGACATCGAGCCGGTCGAGAAGCCGGAAACCGTGCTGTGGGTCGATCCGGTGCACCGCGATCCGGCGGAGACGAGGTAGCTCCGGCGCATGCGATCCTGCGGCCCCGCCCTGCAACGCAGGGTGGCTTCCGGGTGAAGGGGCTGTCTGCTACATTGACCCGCTCTTGGGACTTCCAATAAAGCGTGAGACTTCGAACCGAAGCAGCGCTGCAGTGCCGCAAAGAAATCCACAAGATCAAGAACCTGTGATCGGAGAGGAAACGTGAAAGAACTCAACCAATCGCTGGGGCGGCGCGCCGTCATCAAGGGCGCGGGCCTGGGCCTCGTTGCCGGGGGTATCTCCGCTGCGCTGCCTGCGCAAAACGCCGGCGCGGCAACGGAAGGCGGCGAGATCTGGAGCAGCGAATACTGGACCAAGAAGGGCGACGTGCCGTTGTGGATGTTTCGCAAGCGGGTCGGCGCGCCCAAGGCCGGCGAGCCATCGCGGCCGGTCCTGTTCCTGGTTCACGGCTCCTCGGTCACGTCGCGGGCGTTCGATCTCAATGTGCCGGGCCACGGCGAATATTCCGTGATGAATGCGTTCGCGCGCTATGGGTTTGACGTCTGGACCATGGATCACGAGAATTACGGAAAATCGGGGCGCACCTCCGGCAACTCCGACGTCAAGAGCGGCGTCGAGGATTTGAAGGTGGCGATGGAACTCGTCGCCCGCGAGACCGGCCGGCAGAAATACCATTTCCTCGGCGAGTCCTCCGGCGCGCTTCGCGCCGGCGCCTATGCCATGGCCGCGCCCGATCGCGTCGACCGTCTGGTGCTGGCCGCGTTCACCTACAAGGGCGATGGATCGCCGACACTGGCCAAGCGCGCCGAGCAGGTCGATTATTACCGCACCCACAACATGCGCAAGCGCGACCGCGAGATGATTCGATCGATTGCGACCCGCGATAAACCCGGCACCAGCGATCTTGCCGCCGTCGAAGCGCTCGCGGATGCGGAGATGCAATTCGGCGACCAGATTCCCACCGGCACCTACCTCGATATGACAGCCAATATGCCGGTGGTGTTTCCGCAGAAGGTGCTTGCGCCGGTGCTGCTGATCAGCGGTCAGTATGACGGCAACGCTACCGTTGCTGACCTTGAGGAGTTCTACAATCTGCTCCCCAATGGTGACCGGCAACTCGTCATCCTTCCCGGTACCGCCCATTCGCTGACCATTGCCACCAACCGGCAATTGTTCTGGCACGCGGCCAACGCGTTCCTCACCATGCCGGCGCCGCTGGTGACCTGAGAGCCTGACTTTTCGGCATTCCGGCCTGGTCCGAACGATCAGGCCGGAGGTGCAATTATAGACCGGTGAATCCTTACGGATTCCCGGTTCGCTCGTTGCACGAGCGCCGCCCATGTATCGCTTCCGACGTGATTGAACCCTGAGTCGCGATACCCGCGAAGCGGGCGCGGAGGAGCTGGACCGGGTATCAAGAAATCGGCCGAAAAATAATCGGACCCCTGTCGGATTGCCGTGCCCCCGTTCGTCCTTCGGGCCAGTCCACCCAAACGACTTCGATCACACCGTTCCTCTGGTTCGATAACAACGTCCCCGAGGCTGTCGCCTTCTACAAATCGGTATTTCCCAATGCCAGGGTCGAAACCGTCAACGACTTCATGGCGACCTTCGAGCTCGAGGGGCAGAGGTTCAACGCCCTCAATGGCGGTCCGAAGTTCAAGTTCAACGAGGCGATCTCCTTCTTTATCAGCGTCGAGAGCCAGCAAGAGGTGGACTACTTCTGGAACAAACTGATCGCCGACGGCGGCGAGGAATCCAGATGCGGATGGCTCAAGGACAAATTCGGGCTGTCCTGGCAGGTTGTGCCGACGGCGCTAAGCCGTTACCTGAGCGATCCCGATCGCGACAAGGCCTATGCCGGCTGATCGCGAATAATCTTCACGGGATGGCCTAGTAGTTGAACCGCAGCCCGACGCCGCCGTGCACGGTGTTGCCGACCGGTTGCGGTCCCAGCGTGCCGTTGACGAAGAGGTCGGCGGCCCAGCCCTGGGTGATGCGGAACCCGAGGCGGCCGCCATATTCGAACCAGCTCTGGTTTCCGATCGTCGGCACCACGAGGCCGTCGCCGGTGACGGTGGCAACAATGCCGGAATGGTTCGCAAACGACTGCACGAAGCCGCCGTTGATGTTGGCTTCGACGCTGCTGCCGAACAGATGGGTCCACTGTCCGCCGGCCTTGACCAGGTTGGTTCGATCGGTGCCGGTGGCGATCATGGCGTTGAAGGGATCGAAGGCCGCCGCAGGGTCGCTGTAACCGTTGACCCGCTGCCACAACTGCCAGACCTCGACCGATGCTGCGACCTCGTCGCGCGGCGAGAGCCGGCTGATCCAGCCCGCCCTTCCGTAGATCCCGTAATCGCTGCTGTTGGTCGAACTGTCCAGCGAAGTCGCGCCGAGGCTCGTCACGTAGCCGCGGCTGTAGCGCACCTTCTCGAACGGCGACAGGATCGCGCCGAGGTCGAAGAACGGCCGTGACGATCCCCAGTCGGTGAAATCGTAGCGCAGCGCGAATGCGCCGATCGGCGCGCTGGTCACGCTGTATCCGCCCTCGCTGAACTGGGTGTAGGCGATGCCCGCCAGCAGCGACAGATTCGGGGTGATTTCCTTGCGGCCGTGAATGCCGGCCGAAAACGACCCTGCCGAGCCGAACGCGCTGACGCAGTCGCTACAATTGACCTGTTCGTTGACGCCCAGCAGCACCGTGCCCAGGACCCGATTGGTGATCATCTGGTTGAAGCGCTGGTTGGCCAGGCCATTGATCGATCCGCCGCTGGAATTCGCGCCGGTCGGCGACGGCGACGGGATTGGCGTCGGCGAAGGCGACGGGCTCGGCGATGGACTAGGCGACGGTGAGGGCGAGGGGCTTTGGGCGAACGCGGGAACGGTCTGCACCGCGATCAGCACGAGCGCGATCGCCGCGGTCAGCGCGGCCGATGCGACGAGGTTCCGCGACAATCCGGCCATCGTCAGCGCCCGCACAGCATGCCTGTGGGATCGCTGCCGTCATCGACCGAAGGCGTTGCCGCAGGCGTGGCATCGGCATATCGCGTGACGGTGCACAGCCCCGCCGCCGCCGCGCAGTTCGCCGCGAAGCTCCAGGGTGGGGTGGCGAGCTTCCGGATCGTGACCTTGCCGCCCGTGGAGGTAACGACGGCGGTGTCGCCGGGGTGCGTCAGCTCGGTGCATTGACCGCCGATGGCGCAAACCCGCGCCGCGCCTTCCTGCAGCACCACGGTGGTATTGCTCCGCTGCGACCGGACATCGAAGATGGTGCCGCGCACGCCGATGGTCGCGATCGAAGTCGTGATTTTGTAGGCCGCCTTTTCCGATTGTCCGGTGACAAAACGAAATGCGCCGCTCGTCAACCTGATCGCGATGTCGCGATAGCTGTGCTCGTCGTCGAAGACGGTGCGGTCGAGCTTGAGGGTTGCATTGGGGCCGAGCGACAGGTTGGTGTTATCAGCCATCACCAGCCGGGCCGCGCTGTCGAGACCGGTGCGCACGACCTCATCGCGCAACAGGCCGTCGCCGACATTGATCTGGCTGCTCGCCGATCCCGTGACGCGGACGACCTGATTCTGAATCACCGCCGCTTCACCGACCCGCGTTTGCGCGTGAGCGGAGCCGGCCGCGAGCCCCGCGGCCAGGCCAAGCGCGGAGACATGGAGAACGCCGTGACGCCAATTCATCAGACTGCCGATCGATTATCCCGTTCATCGTACCGGATCGCGCCAGCGAGCTATGTTGCAAATCTACCACAAGCGGCGCGTTACGGCCCGATGCTTCGTCGCCGCGAAATCGAAATGCGTTCAATGCGATGGACTTTAAAATCTTGTCCGCCCACACTCAAAAGCCGCAACGCCATCAATTCGTGAACCTCGTGCCAAAATCATCTTCTGTTCCCGCTCTTTCGACCGCGCGGAACGCCATTATTGCGATCGTCATTTTCTTCGTGACGCACTTCGCGCTTCTGGTCGGCGTCGGCACGCCTGACAAATTCTATTTCGACGAAGTGCACTACGTGCCCGCCGCACGGCAAATGCTGGCGCCCGCGACGTCGGCGCCGATGCTCAACCCGATGCATCCGCCGCTGGCGAAACAACTGATCGCGCTGTCGATCCGGGGTTTCGGGGATAACCCGCTGGGCTGGCGCTATCCCGGCGTGCTGTTCGGATCACTTGCCATCGTTGCCGTGTATCTCTGCGGGCTCGTGTTATTTGCGGCCCAGGGCCCCGCGGTCGCTGCCGCGCTGCTCGCCTTTTTCAACCAGATGGTGTTCGTGCAGTCGCGGATCGCGATGCTGGATATTTTCGCCCTGGCGTTTGGTCTGTTTGCGATCGCCGCGTTCATGCACGGCTTCCGCAAGCCGCGGCCGCAGCTCTGGTTCGCCCTCGCCGGACTGGCCGCCGGCCTCTCGACCGCCTGCAAATGGAGCGGATTGTTCGTGCTCGCAACCTGCATCGTCATCGTCGCCGCGATCCGGCTGATGCAGGGCTGGCGCACGCGGTTCGCCGATGGCAGCATCGATGACTGGTACCGGCCCGATCTCTGGCATGATTTCAAATCCTGGCATTTCGCCATTTGCTTTGTGCTTGTTCCGGCGGTGGTTTATCTCGCGACCTTCGTTCCGCTCTACGGATTGTCGCTTTCCGATCTGGTGGAAGCGCAACGCCGGATCTTCGGCGACAACACCACGACCGCGATCGCGGGCCACACCTATATGAGCGCGTGGCCGTCATGGCCGTTTCTGGTGCGGCCGGTCTGGTTTCTGTTCGACAAGATCGGCGACGACCGGATTTCGGCCATCGTCCAGCTCGGCAATCCCTTGGTGCTGTGGCCGGCGTTGCCGGCGCTCGCGGTCTGTCTGCGCGACTGGATCGTGGCGCGCCGATATGATGCGTTTCTGATCCTGGCGTTCTATTTCGGGCTCTACCTTGCATGGGCGCTGCTGCCGCGCACGCTCGGATTTCTGTATTATTACCTGCCCTCGGCAACGGTCGCGAGCCTGGCGCTGGTATATGTTCTGAGGCGGGGCAACAGTCCGCGCTGGCTGTTGTGGGCCTTCGTCGCGGTCGCATTCGCCGGCTTCGCCGCGATGCTGCCGATCTCGGCCGGGTTCGTGGGAACGTCGATGCAGACGTTCAACCGGCTGATGATTTTCCAGAACTGGATCTGAACCGCATGGCCGCCTGCCTCACGCGGGCAGGGCGGCAGGTGGCGACGCTCACTTCGACGCGGTCTTGCTGTCCATATTGACGACCTGCACGCGGCGGTTGATCGGGTCCATCGGCGCGTTCGGATCGACGGGCTTGGTCTTGCCATAGCCGACGGTGATGAGATCGGTGCCGTTGATGCCGTATCTGTCGGAGAGGTACCGCTTGATCGTGTCGGCGCGGCGCTCGGAGAGATCTTGGTTGTAGGCTTCCCCGCCGATCGCATCGGTGTGGCCGGCGACCACGAAGGTCGAATCCTTGAGGCTCGGATTCGAGAGCGCCTTGCCGAGTTCCTGCACCGAGGCCAACGAGGCCTTGCTGATCTCGGCCGAATTGTAGTCGAACTGGATGTTGAGATCGATCTTCGGCTTGGTCGACGCGATTTCCGCGATCTGCTCGCGCTCGCCGAGCGAGAGCGATCGGGTCTTTCGGTTGCGCAAGCCGTCGACGAAGCTGATCTCCCTGGCCTTGACCGAGGGATCAACCTGCGGCGCGGCCGTCAGGCCGCGCGTCAGCGGTTTCGGCTGCAACGCTTCGAGGATTTGGTCCGCTGAGACATTATTGTCGGCAGCGATGGCAAGGCCGGCCGTCATCGACAGCGCGGCAGCAAGCGTCATCGCCGCTAGGCCGGAAAATCCGAGATGGCTGGTCATGGTCGCAATCCTCGCTGTGACGCCTGATAGCGTTTGGATGCTCGAACCTTACGGTGGGTTCAATGCTGCGGATGTGATTTTGGTCACATTGACGCAACCAAGCCGACCGGCTTCCGGGGCGCTCCGGGTTCCCGGGCTTTGGCTGGGCCTTTTGCGGTCCGATGCTATGCCAATGAAATCCAGGAAGCCGGCAGCGGCCCCCGGTCGCAAAGCCGTCGCGCCAGCGCCGGCCTGCGAACAAAGAATCGGCCAGATGCGTTTCTATAAAAAATTCCGTGGCGTAGAGGCGTAGAATAGAGTGAGCGAATCAACCTGACCCTGTTTCAAACACCGAAAAGACATAACGAGTATCAGGGGCATCGTCCGGTGGCATCGGGGAACGTGGGAACCTCGTTATCGGTGTTGATCGGCTCGGCCATCATCGCCGCCGCGATCCTGCTGTCCACGCTGATTACGGCGGTGGGCACGCGGTTCGTCGGCATGGAGAGTTCCACCGACGACAATGTATGGCTGATCGACCGCCTGACAGGCAGCGTTTACAGGTGCAAGGCGCCTGAACGCGGCAAGGCGGCATGCGATGCGGAGGTCGCGACGGGGAGCATCGCCGAGCCGTCGAAGCGGTGAACGCCCGGCGATTTTACGGCGCTTGAAATCGGCGAATCCGGCTACATTGCCGGACAATGTCCCGCGCCGACCCATCTTTTTCCCTGACCAAGGCCGCGGCCAGGCATATCTGGCTGCGCGCCCAGCGGCTCGATTCCGAGGCGCCGTTCGGCGAAGGGCCGCAAGCGACGGCGGCGGCGGTCGAACACCTCGGTTATGTGCAGATCGACACCATCCATGTGATCGAGCGCTGCCATCATCATATTCTCTGGAACCGGATTCCCGAATATCGGCGCGCCGATCTGCGTCAGGCCCAGAGCGTCGACAAGAGCGTGTTCGAATATTGGACCCACGCGCTGTCCTATGTGCCGGCGAGGGATTTCCGGTTCTTCATGCCGGCCATGAAGCTTCACCGGCGCGAGGGCCACAAATGGTTCGGCGAGGTCACGCCGGCGAATTTGCGCAAGGTGATGCGGCTTCTCAAGAAAGACGGCGCGCTGACCATTCGCGACATCGACGACGACGTGCTGGTGGACAAGGTGCATGCCTGGGCCAGCCGCAAGCCGTCGAAGCGGGCGCTGCAACTGGCGTTCTACGAAGGCCGGGTCACGATCTCTGAGCGCAACGGCATGCTCAAGACCTACGAGCTGATGGAGCGTCACTTCGGCTGGGACAGCCCGCCGAAACCCGCCTCGGCGCGCGAGATCACGGGCTATCTGCTCGACCGCGCGCTTCGTGCGCAAGGGCTCGTGAGCCTGGACTCCATCTGCCATCTCGACGCGCCGAGCAAGCCGGCCGTGCGGCGGCTGATCGAGGCCAGGGTTCGCCGCCGCGAACTGGTGCCGGTCGCGCTCGAGGGCGCCGGCAAGCAGCAGCATTGGGCGCTGCCGGAGACGCTTGAGACCACAGGTGGGACGTCAGCCGAACCCGTGCACATCCTCTCGCCGTTCGATCCGCTGATCATCCAGCGCAAGCGGACGCAGCTTTTCTTCGACTACCAACATTGCTTCGAGGCCTATGTGCCGAAGGAAAAACGGCGCTTCGGCTATTTCGCGCTGCCGGTCCTGGTCGGTGACGTCATCGTCGCCGCGATCGATCTCAAGACCGATCGCCAGATGCGGAAACTGCTGCTGCAGAAATGGAACTGGATTGGTGCTGCCGCGCCAAAAGGCGCACGCAAGGATCTCAAGCGCCGGATCGAGGAGGAGCTGCATCGCTTCGAGCGGTTTCAGCTCGCGGAGTGAATTTCCGCAGCAAGGCGAACGGCTGCGCGCCCCCGCGCATTGAGGTCCACGCCCGGCGAATGCGCTTTTGCCGCAAATCCATTGACTCCTTGCCGGCGATGCTCAAAACCCCGTTTAATTGCCACCACAAGAAAATGCTTTGGGGAGAACACTGATGTCCGCTACCACCGTCACCGCGCCCGGCGTCGCCAAGAGCGAACTCGAGACCTCGACGATCCGCGCGATCTCGTGGCGCCTCATTCCATTTCTGGTGCTGGCGTATTTCTTTTCCTATCTCGACCGCGTCAATCTCGGCTTCGCCGCGCTGACCATGAATGCCGAGCTGAAATTCTCCCCGATCATCTTCGCCTGGGGCGCCGGCATCTTCTTCATCGGCTATTTCATTTTCGAGGTGCCGAGCAACCTGGCGCTGGAAAAATTCGGCGCCAGCCGCTGGATCGCGCGGATCATGGTGACCTGGGGCATCATCTCGGCGCTGATGGCGCTGGTGTCGGGCGTCTGGAGCTTTTATGCGCTGCGCTTCCTGCTTGGCGTCGCCGAAGCCGGATTCTTCCCGGGCATCATTCTCTATCTGACCTACTGGTACCCGGCGGAATATCGCGCGCGCTTTCTCGCCACTTTCGCCATCGCCGTTCCGATGTCCTCCGTGATCGGTGCGCCGATCTCGGGCCTGCTGCTCGGGCTCGACGGCGCCATGGGCCTGAAAGGCTGGCAATGGCTTTTCGTCATCGAGGGCGTTCCCTCGGTGCTGCTCGGCATTATCAGCTGGTTCTATCTCACCGACCGGCCGGCCAAGGCCGATTGGCTGACACCTGCGCAGAAGGCCTGGCTCTCCACAAAGCTGGAAAGCGAGGCCGCCGCCAAGCGGGCCGCGCACCATCTCACGCTGGGGCAGGCCTTGTCGTCACCCCGGGTGATCACGCTGAGCCTGATCTATTTCGGATTCGTCGGCGCGCTCTATGGCATGGGGTTCTGGCTGCCGCAGATCGTCAAGGCGTTCGGCTTTTCCAACGCGCAGACCGGTTTCGTTACCGCGGTGCCCTATCTGTTCGGCACCGTGGCGATGATCCTGTGGGCGCGGCATTCGGATGCGACGCGCGAGCGCGTGATGCATGTCGGCCTGCCGCTGCTGTTGACCGCGGCGGCGCTCGGCGTCTGCGGTTACATGGACGATCCTTACGTCACCATGGTTGCGCTGATCGTGGCCGCGATCGGCATCTTCTGCACCTTCGCGGTGTTCTGGACCTTGCCGACCGCCTGGCTCTCGGGAACGGCGGCGGCCGGCGCGATCGCGCTGATCAATTCAATCGGCAACCTCGCCGGCTTCGGCGGGCCCTATCTGATCGGCTGGGTCAAGGAAGCCACCGGCTCGACCTCGACCGGTCTGTTGGTGCTGGCGGTGCTGCCGCTGATCGGCGGACTTTTGGTGTTTCTCGGGGGCCACGAGACCAGGGTGGAATTCGCCGAAGCGGGTAAGGTCAAGTAGTCCGCCGTCGCGCCTGCGAACGAACGCCGGGGGAGATAGGCCGCGGCCCGGCGTTTTGCGGCATCCGCGGGCGGCTTTCGCAAGACTTTGGCCGGTGATTGGGGTCCTTGGGGTCGCAGCGACGACCCCCCGGGGTATCACTTAACGCTCACGAAATCATGATCAGTGATGAATGTTGACAATCGTCACTAAACAATCGACATTCCCTCTCACGCTTAATCGAGGGAAGCTGTCATGCTCGGTCGTTCCATTTTTGCAGGCTATTCCAGGCTCTTAGCTGGCTTGTCGCTGGCGCTGGTCGCAATTGCTCTGACCGGCTGCAACGACCAGGTCGCCGAGAAACCGGCCCCGTCACGGCCGGTCCTGGTCGCCACGGTGCATTATGAGGCGGAGTCTCCCGAGCGCAGTTTCGTCGGCACCATCAAGCCCCGGATCGAGACCGATATGGGGTTCCGGGTGCCCGGCAAGGTCGCCCGGCGTCTGGTCGAGGTCGGCCAGACCGTCGATGTCGGCCAGCCGCTGGCCACGCTCGACGAAGTCGATCTGAAACTGCAGGCCGAGCAGGCCGAGGCCGAATTCCGCGCCGCCACCGGCGTGCTGGCGCAGGCGGGCGCCGCCGAGCAGCGCGCCAGGGATCTGCGCGCCAAGGGCTGGGCCACCGACGCGCAGCTGGATCAGGCCAAGGCCGCCGCCGACGAGGCGCGTGCGCGCCTCAATCGCGCCGAGCGCTCGGTCGAACTCACCAGGAACTCGCTGTCTTACGCGACCCTGGTCGCCGACACCCGCGGCGTCGTCACCGCGACCCTGATCGATGCCGGACAGGTCGTCGCCTCCGGGCAGACCGCCATTCGTGTCGCGCGCTTTGCCGAAAAGGAAGCCGTCGTCGCCATCCCGGAGACGCTGGTCGGACGCGCCAAGGAAGGTGTCGCGACGGTGTCGCTGTGGTCCGAGCCGAACCGGAAATATGCCGCCAAGCTGCGTGAGGTCGCGCCGTCGGCCGATCCCGCGACGCGAACCTATCTGGCGAAGTTTTCGCTGCCGGACGCCGGCGAGGACGTCTCGCTCGGCATGACCGCGACGCTGACGCTTGCCGATTCCTTGACCGAGCGCGTGGCGCGGCTGCCCTTGTCCTCGCTGTACAGCCAGGGCGGCGATCCCTCGCTCTATATCGTCGACGACAAGGGCGAAGTGGTGCTGAAGCCGGTGGTGGTCAAATCCTACGAAACCAACTGCGTCGTCATCTCCGGCGGCGTCGATGAGGGCGCGAAAATCGTCGTGCTTGGCGTGCAGAAACTCGATCCGACCCAGAAGGTCCGGGTCGTGTCGTCGTTGTCATTCTAAGTCCGTCATTGCGAGGAGCCAACGGGTCGCGCGAATGCGCGCCCGATGACAGGCTCCGCGACGAAGCAATCCATACTTTCCCTGAGGCACGATGGATTGCTTCGCTTCGCTCGCAATGACGACGTAACGGACACAGATTTGGAATTTTGGAGGGTACGATGAAGCGCTTCAATCTTTCGGGCTGGGCGGTCAGCCATCCCGCGCTTATTCTGTTCCTGGTGATTGCGCTGGGCGCAGCCGGCTTCTTTTCCTACCGGCAGCTTGGCCGCGCCGAGGATCCCTTCTTCACCGTCAAGGTGGTGAACGTTTCGGCGATCTGGCCGGGTGCCACGGCCGCCGAGATGCAGGCGCAGGTCGCCGACCCCATCGAGAAGAAGCTGCAGGAGCTGCCCTATTTCGAAAAGGTGCAGACCTATTCGAAGCCGTCGTTCACCGCGATGCAGGTCACGTTCCGGGATTCGACCCCGCCCAAGGAAGTGCCGTATCTGTTCTATATGCTGCGCAAGAAACTGGTCGACGTGCAGGGCCAGTTGCCCGCCGGCCTGCTTGGCCCCGTCGTCAACGACGAATTCTCCGACGTCGATTCCATCCTCTACATGATGACCAGCGACGGCGCCGATTATGCGCAGTTGAAGAAAGCCGCCGAAGGCATGCGCCAGCGCCTGCTGAAGGTGCCCGGCGTCACCAAGGTCGACATGTACGGCACCCAGGACGAGAAGATCTTCGTCGAGTTCTCGCATGCCAAGCTGGCGACGCTCGGCATCACGCCGCAGGCGCTGTTTGATTCGCTCGCCAAGCAGAACAATGTCGTGCCGGCCGGCACCGTGGAAACCTCCTCACAGCGCGTGCCGTTGCGCGTCACCGGCGCGCTCGATGGCGTCAAGGCCGTGGCGGAGACGCCGGTCGAGAGCAATGGCCGGGTATTTCGTTTGGGCGATATCGCCAGCGTGACCCACGGCTTCGTCGATCCGCCGAGCTTCGTGGTGCGTCAGGAAGGCAAGCCCGCGATCGGCATCGGCGTGGTCACCGCCAAGGGTGCCAACATTCTGGAGCTCGGCAAGGACGTTGCCGCCGCCACCGCGGAATTCATGAAGGCGGTGCCGCAGGGCATCAATGTCGACCGCATCGC
>NZ_SSNA01000129.1 GCF_004799445.1 Bradyrhizobium sp. | reverse complement strand
TGGCTGTCGAAGCCGCCGGCGGTGAGGATCTTTCCCTCGCCGGCGATGATGTCGGTGCCGGGACCGATCACGATGGTGACGCCGGGCTGGATATCGGGATTGCCCGCCTTGCCGATCGCCGAGATCATGCCTTGCTTGATCGCGACGTCGGCCTTCACGATGCCCCAGTGGTCGACGATCAGCGCATTGGTGATGACGGTGTCGGCCGCGCCCTGTCTGTTGGTGACCTGCGACTGGCCCATGCCGTCGCGGATCACCTTGCCGCCGCCGAATTTGACCTCTTCGCCGTAGACGGTGAAATCCTTCTCCACCTCGATGATGAGATCGGTATCGGCGAGCCGCACCCGGTCGCCGGTGGTCGGCCCGAACATGTCGGCATAGACGGAACGTTTGATCTTGGTGCTCATGATTCCGCTCCATCGGGAGAAGAGTTCCCTCCCCCCTTGCGGGGGAGGGTCAGGGAGGGGGGTGCCGCTCGCTCAGCCGCCAGACCAATGGCGACCACAACGCCTTCCAGATTCTTCATCACATCATCACTGGCGAATCGAAGCACGCGGTATCCGCGAGACGAGAACCACTCATCACGACGACTATCGTGACGCAGACGCGATTCAAAATCATGGCTTTCGCCGTCGACCTCAACGACGAGCTTGCAGGAATGCGCGACGAAGTCCGCGATATAGCTGCCCATTGGGCTCTGACGACGAAATCCGAGAGCAGCAAGCCGAAGTGCTTTCAGATGCCGCCACAACAGGTTTTCAGCTCGCGTCATCGTGCGCCTTAGACGTTTGGCACGGCCTCGCTGAATCTCTCCGACCTCGTGATGCGGCATACCCCCCTCCCCAACCCTCCCCCGTCGCAAGTCGGGCCTGCCCGACTTGCGCAAACTTACAATGCGCAACCGGGGTAAACCCCGGTTGCGTGGGGGAGGGAGTGCGACAGTTCCGATCGCCTCACACGAAATCACAACTTCCCCATCACTTCGCCGCGGAAGCCGTAGACGGTGCGCTTTCCTGCGAGCGCCACCAGATGCACGTCGCGGGTCTGGCCCGGCTCGAAGCGGACGGCGGTGCCGGCGGCGATATCGAGCCGCATGCCGCGGGCCTTCTTGCGCTCGAACTTCAGCGCCGGATTGGTTTCGAAGAAATGGTAGTGCGAGCCGACCTGGATCGGACGATCGCCGGTATTGGCGACCGTCAGCGTCACGGTCTTGCGGCCGGCATTGAGCTCGATCTCGCCGTCCTTGATGAAGAATTCACCGGGGATCATCGTATGTTTTTCTCCTCAGTCATCTGATCGGCTCGTGCACGGTGACAAGCTTGGTGCCGTCCGGGAACGTCGCTTCGACCTGGATGTCGTGGATCATCTCGGCGATGCCCGGCATCACCTGGGCGCGGGTCAGCACCTGCGCGCCGGCCTGCATCAGCTCGGCCACGGTGCGGCCGTCACGCGCGCCCTCGACGATGAAGTCGGAGATGATGGCGATGGCTTCCGGATGGTTGAGCTTGACGCCGCGCTCCAGCCGGCGTCGCGCCACCATGGCCGCCATTGAAATCAGCAGCTTGTCCTTTTCGCGGGGAGACAGATTCATGCGAGCACTCTGATTGACCTGGACTGATCCGGTTGAGCCGGCATTTTAGTTGAGCCACACTGGTTGAGCCATCCTGGTTGAGCCACCTAGTTGAGCCAAAGCCGCGGCAACGCCGCGCCACTGGCGCGGCCGAGCACCAACATCATGTCGGCGCGCAGCCGGGCGGCATCTTGGGCACAGAAGCGGGCCATTGCAAATCCATTCCAGCAGGAGATGCCGACCTCGCCGCCGAACGATTTGGTCTCGCCGCGAATCCGCTCCACCAGCGCCTCGTCGCCCGGCACGATCAGTGCGGTGCCGATCGCCACGCCGCCCTTGGCGATCGCAGGGCTCGCAAGCTTTTCGCCGATACCGCCATCGAGGCGAATGTTCTCGGCAAATATCAGCCGACCGCCGCGGCGTAGCCGCCAGCGCTCGACGAATTCGCCCTCCAGCATCCGCTCTCCCATCGCCGCACGGCCGAACACCACGATTTCGCAGAGCAGGAGCGAGGCGCTTTCCGCCAGATCAATATCGAACCGGCGCAGCACCCGCGCCCGGTCGAACAGAATGGTCTCCTGCGGCAGCCAGGCAAGATGCGAGCCGGCCTCCGCCTTCAGCGCAATGCTGAGCCGCGCGGCGGGACCCTGGGCCCGGTAGATTTTTTCCGCCGCCGCCGTCGTCACCGCGAGCCGCGACCCTTCGCCGGTCGCAATCTCGATGTCGAAACGATCGCCGCCGGCCACCCCGCCGGCGGTGTTCACGAATACCGCCGACAGGCCTTCCGCCTCGGGCGAGGGGAAACGCACGCGCAGCGAGCCGGATTCATGGAGATGGCGGCGACGGGTGACGCCGTCGGCCTGGTGAACGTCGAAGGTCACCGCGCCCTGGGCACGGTTGGCCGCGAAAATCGCCGAAGTCGCGCTCGTGGTACCGGTCCGCATTCGCCCCCAACTCACCCCAAAGGGCGCGCGACCGCTGCCGGCCGCATCACAAGCCCACTACAGCGCCATCTGCCGGCTGATCTCGCTCGCGTCGAGATTGCTCCGATCGCAGGCGTATTTCACCGCGCCCCGGTCCATCACCGCGAAATTGTCGCCGAGCTCGCAGGCAAAGTCGAGATATTGTTCGACCAGCACGATCGCGATGTTGCCGAGGCTGCGAAGGTAAGTGATCGCGCGTCCGATATCCTTGATGATCGACGGCTGGATGCCCTCGGTCGGCTCGTCGAGCAGCAGCAGTTTTGGCCGCATCACCAGCGCCCGCCCGATCGCGAGCTGCTGCTGCTGGCCGCCGGAAAGATCGCCGCCGCGGCGGCCCAGCATCGATTGCAGCACCGGGAACAACGAGAACACGTCATCGGGAATGTTGCGATCCTGGCGCTTCAACGGTCCGAAGCCGGTCTTGAGGTTTTCCTCCACCGTCAGCAGCGGAAAAATCTCGCGCCCCTGCGGCACGAAGCCGATGCCGCGCCGCGCCCGCTCATAGGGCTTCAGACCGGTGATGTCGACGCCGTCAAAGGTGATCGCGCCGCTGGCAACGGGATACTGGCCGACCATCGCGCGCAACAGGCTGGTCTTGCCGACACCGTTGCGGCCGAGCACACAGGTCACCTTGCCCGGCTCGGCCGCGAGCGAGACGCCGCGCAGCGCCTGGGCCGCGCCGTAATAGAGGCTGATGTTGTCGACCTTCAGCATGGATCACCGCCCCAGATAGACTTCGACGACGCGGTCATTCGACGACACCTGGTCGATGGTGCCCTCGGCCAGCACGCTGCCTTCGTGCAGGCACGTCACCTTGACGCCGAGTTCGCGCACAAAGGTCATGTCGTGCTCGACGACCATGACGGTCTTGTCCTTGTTGATTTCCTTGAGAAGCTCGGCGGTCTGGTGGGTTTCGACGTCGGTCATTCCCGCGACCGGTTCGTCGACCAGGAGCAGCTTCGGGTCCTGCGCCAGCAGCATGCCGATCTCCAGCCATTGCTTCTGGCCGTGCGACAGGCTGCCCGCCAACCGGTTGCGGGCGTCCTTCAGGCGGATGGTTTCGAGCACGCGCTCGATGCGTTCGGTTTCAGGCCTGGTTTCGCGCCAGAACAGGGTGCCCTTCACGCTGTGATCGACGTTGAGCGCCAGCAGCAGATTGTCCTCGATGGTCTGGCTCTCGAACACCGTCGGCTTCTGGAACTTGCGGCCGATCCCGAGTTCGGCAATCCGGGTCTCGTCAAGCCTGGTTAGGTCGGTGACGCCGTCGAACAGAACCGTGCCCTCGTCCGGCTTGGTCTTGCCGGTGATGATATCCATCATCGTGGTCTTGCCGGCGCCGTTGGGGCCGATGATGGCGCGCATTTCGCCGGGCGCCAGCGTCAGCGACAGATTGTTGATGGCGTGAAAGCCATCGAACGAGACGTGCACGCCGTCGAGATAGAGCAGCGCGGAGGTTGAGCGGTTATCCATGACGTTCATCCGCTCACTCCGCCATCTTCGGTTCGCTGACGCCGTCTTCGCGCGCAGCACTTTCGGCCGCGGCCGACATCCGCTGCGCCTTCCACGGCTCCCACCATGCATTGAAGGTGCCGATGATACCCTTCGGCAGCAGCAGCGTTACCAAAATGAAAAGCGCGCCGAGCATGAACAGCCAATAGGGCGCCAACGGGCCCGACGTGAAGAAGGTCTTGGCGTAGTTGACGACGACCGCGCCGAGCGCGGCCCCGATCAGCGTGCCGCGGCCGCCGACGGCGACCCAGATCACGGCCTCGATGGAGTTGCCGGGCGCGAATTCGCCGGGATTGATGATGCCGACCTGCGGCACATAGAGCGCGCCGGCGACGCCGGCCATGCACGCCGACAGCGTGAAGACGAACAGCTTGTAGGATTCGACGCGGTAGCCGAGAAACCGGGTCCGGGACTCAGCGTCGCGAACCGCGATCAGCACCTTGCCAAGCTTCGAGGTCACCACCGCCCGGCATATCAGGAAGGTGATGACGAGCGCCACGCAACTCAACGCGAACAACGCGGCACGGGTGCCGTCGGCCTGCACGTTGAAGCCGAGGATGTCCTTGAAATCGGTCAGGCCGTTGTTGCCGCCGAACCCGAAATCGTTGCGGAAGAACGCCAGCAACAAGGCATAGGTCATCGCCTGGGTGATGATCGAGAGATAGACGCCGGTGACGCGGGAACGGAAAGCCAGCCAGCCGAAGCAGAAAGCCAGCAGACCCGGCACCAGAACGACCATCAGGGCTGCGAACCAGAACATATCGAAACCGTGCCAGTACCACGGCAGTTTCGGATAATTCAGGAATACCATGAAGTCAGGCAGGATCGGATTGCCGTAGACGCCGCGGCTGCCGATCTGGCGCATCAGATACATGCCCATGGCGTAACCGCCGAGCGCAAAGAACGCGCCATGGCCCAGCGAGAGGATGCCGCAATAGCCCCAGATCAGGTCGATCGAGAGCGCCAGAACGGCGTAGCAGACATATTTGCCGAACAGCGCGACCAGATAGGTCGGCACTTGCAGCATCGAGCCGGACGGCAGCAGCAGGTTTGACAGCGGGATCAGCACGCCGCAGGCGGCGACCACGATCAGGAACACGGTCGCGCTGCGGTCCAGCGAGCGCGTGAGCACATGCGGCATCATTGACCTTTACCTCTCCCGCTTGCGGGGGAGCATAGGCCGCCTTCGACGGCCGTTCTTAAATAAGAACGCCGAAGCGAAGCTTCGGCTATGGCGCGGAGCGCGGCGGGTGGGGGAAGGACTATCCACCCGTTCGACATTCTCGTTGCGGAGAGAGCCCCCACCCCAACCCTCCCCCGCAAGCGGGAGAGGGAGGTGCTCGGCGATACTGGGCAAATTGCAATGAGGGGCGTCATGCTTCCACCGCCCGCCCCTTGAGCGCGAACAGGCCGCGCGGGCGTTTCTGGATAAACAGGATGATCAGCACCAGAATGGCGATCTTGCCGAGCACGGCGCCGGCGACCGGCTCCAGGAACTTGTTGGCGATGCCGAGCGTGAACGCACCGACCAGGGTGCCCCACAAATTGCCGACCCCGCCGAACACCACCACCATGAAGGAGTCGATGATGTAGCTCTGGCCGAGATTGGGGCTGACATTGTCGATCTGCGACAACGCCACGCCGGCGATCCCGGCGATGCCCGAGCCGAGACCGAAGGTCAGCGCATCGACCCGCGAGGTGGCGATCCCCATCGACGCCGCCATGCGGCGGTTCTGGGTCACCGCGCGCATCTCCAGGCCGAGCGCGGTATAGCGCAGCATGGCAAGCAGGATTACGAACACGGCCATCGTGAAGCAGAGGATCCACAGCCGGTTATAGGTGATCGTGATCTGTCCAAGCTCGAACGCGCCGCTCATCCAGGAGGGATTGCCCACTTCGCGGTTGGTGGGGCCGAAGGCGGTGCGCACCGCCTGTTGCAACACCAGCGAGAGGCCCCAGGTCGCCAGCAGCGTTTCCAGCGGCCGACCGTAGAGGAAGCGAATGATCGTTCGTTCGATCACGACCCCGATCGCGCCGGCAACGATGAAGGCCAGCGGCACGGCGATCAGGAGCGAGTAATCGAACAGACCCGGATAGCTGGTGCGGATCGTTTCCTGCACCACGAAGGTGGTGTAGGCGCCGATCATCACCATCTCGCCATGGGCCATGTTGATGACCCCCATCACGCCGAAGGTGATGGCAAGGCCGATCGCCGCGAGCAGCAGAACCGAGCCGAGCGACACGCCGTACCAGGCATTCTGCACCGCCGACCACAGCGCGAGATTGCTCTGGATGGCCGACGTCGCATTGGCCGCCGCACGCGCGATCGCGGGCGGCTGTTCTCCGGAAAGGCCAGTCAGCAGCGCCAGTGCTTCCTGGTCGCCGCGCGCCTTGATGGTGGCGATGGCTTCGAGCTTTTCGGCATCGGTGGCGTCGGGCTTGAAAAGCAGGATGGCCGCGCGCGCTTCGGTAAAGGCGAGCTTCGCGGCCTTGTTGGTCTCCTTTTGCAGCGCGCCGTCGACGACAGGCAGCATGGTTTCGTCGTGGGTCTTGAAAACCGACTGCGCGGCGGCGACCCGCTTGACCGGATCGGGCGACAGCAGGGTCAGGCCGCCGAGCGCGGCCTCGACGGTGCGGCGCAGGCGGTTGTTGAGGCGCACGGCAGCGGCATTGTCCGGCAGCTTGTCCACGGCCGCGCCGGTTGCGGCGTCGATGATCTTGCCGTCCGCTTGCGTGACATAGACGTTCTTGGTGTCGGGATCGGCCGACAGCCGGCCGTCCTGGAGTGCGCTGACGATGGGAAAGGCGAGCGGATTGCCCGATGTTGCAACGACACCGATGGCCTCTTCGGTGTCCGAGAACTCGTCATTGGCGAATTTGGCGACCGCGTCCTCGAACGGCCCAGCGAACGCTGGCAAGGCGAAGACGGCGATCAAGAAGACTGAGAGGACAAGCGCGCGAAGACGGTCAAGAACATTGGCGACCACTGGATGACCCCGGCAGAATTAGTGAGGAAGGCGGCGACATCGCCGCCCCCCAGGTCTCGTGGATGAGTTTTTTAGTCTAGCATGATCGCGGGGCAAACGCTTCGCGTTTGCCCCGGTTTTTGAGGATCATGTTCCTGTTATCAGGAGCCCTGACCGCCGCATTTGTTGGTCTTGGTGTTGTAGTTGCCGCACTTCTTGCCGACCCAATCGCCGATCAGATCCTTGGAATCCGGCAGCTCCTTCGACCAGGCGTCGCCAGCAACCAGGCCAGGTGTCTTCCACACCACGTCGAACTGGCCATTGCCTTTGATTTCGCCAATGAACACCGGCTTGGTGATGTGGTGGTTCGGCAGCATCTTCGAGACGCCACCGGTCAAGTTCGGCGTTTCGGTGCCGGGCAACGCGTCGATCACCTTGTCTGCATCGACCGACTTCGCCTTTTCGACCGCCTTCACCCACATGTTGAAGCCGATATAGGTCGCTTCCATTGGATCATTGGTCGTGCGCTTCGGGTTCTTGGTGTAGGCCTGCCAGTCCTTGATGAACTTCTCGTTCGCCGGGGTCTTGATCGACTCGAAGTAGTTCCAGGCGGCGAGATGGCCGAGCAGTGGCTTGGTGTCGATGCCGGCGAGTTCCTCTTCACCGACCGAGAACGCGACCACCGGAATATCGGTCGCCTTGATGCCTTGGTTGCCGAGTTCCTTGTAGAAGGGAACGTTGGCGTCGCCGTTGATGGTCGAAACCACTGCGGTCTTCTTGCCGGCCGAGCCGAACTTCTTGATGTCGGCCACGATGGTCTGCCAGTCGCTATGACCGAACGGAGTGTAGTTGATCATGATGTCGCCCTGGGCGACACCCTTCGACTTCAGATAGGCTTCGAGGATCTTGTTGGTGGTGCGCGGATAGACGTAGTCGGTGCCGGCCAGCACCCAACGCTTCACCTTTTCGTCCTTCATCAGGTAGTCGACCGCGGGAATAGCCTGCTGGTTCGGCGCAGCGCCGGTGTAGAACACGTTGCGCTCGCTCTCCTCACCCTCGTACTGCACCGGGTAGAACAGGATGTTGTTGAGCTCCTTGAATACCGGAAGCACGGATTTGCGCGACACCGAGGTCCAGCAACCGAACACCACCGCGACCTTGTCCTTGGTGATCAGCTCGCGCGCTTTTTCCGCAAACAGTGGCCAGTTCGACGCGGGATCGACGACGACAGCCTCCAGCTTCTTGCCAAGCACGCCGCCCTTCTTGTTCTGCTCATCGATCATGAACAGGACCGTATCCTTCAGCGTGGTCTCGCTGATCGCCATGGTGCCCGACAACGAGTGAAGGACGCCGACCTTGATGGTGTCGTCAGCGGCTTGCGCAGTCGAAAACGCGGCCAGGCCCAAAGCCAGCCCGGCGGTCGCCGCGAGCCAGCGGCGGCGGCTCAACGTCGTAAGATCGTGAGTAATAAGCTGTGTAAGCATGAAATGTCTCTCCCTGACGCAGGCGTGAAACGCTGCGAACGGCCCCAACGGCCGCCTGCGTTAATGGAATCGCAAGAACCATGCCACGGCGCCTCATGGATGTAACCTCATGGCTTCGTTGAAGAATTCGCCGTCACCCGTCAGCAATTTCGAGAATATGCCTAATATTTAGGCCAGAAAAATGTGTGCTTCGGTTGCAAAATGTTTAATTCATAAGCAATTTCGGCCAACATCTAAATCGCCGGCACAAATTTTTGGCAGCCGATCCCGGGAATTGGACACGCCATCGGCCGTAAATGGAGCCGTTGCGCCTGTTTTTGACGGCCGGACGGGGTGAGTTGCACAATTCACCTTGAAAGCGCCGTGTTCGTGTTCCATATGGGGGGGACGACCCCGGATTCATCGGGTCACTGCGAGCCGCGTGTTCTGAGCCCGTCCAACGGTTTCTGGCTTGCCCCTTCAGCTAACCAAAACCGACGCCCCAAACACGCGGGTGTCTCAGACACCCCCTCGCGCGCTCCTGACTATCATTGTCGGGCGCCTGCCTTTTACAATGGAAAGTACCCACCTTTTGACCTCCTTTCAGGATTTCGGCCTCGCCGATCCCATCTCCCGTGCGCTCAAAGAAGAGAATTATCTGACGCCCACGCCCATCCAGGCTCAAACCATTCCCCTTGCACTCGCTGGCCGTGACGTGGTCGGCATCGCCCAGACCGGCACCGGCAAGACCGCGGCGTTCGCGCTGCCGATCCTGCACCGCATTCTGGAAAATCGCATCAAGCCGCAGCCCAAGGCCTGCCGCGTGCTCGTCCTCAGCCCCACGCGCGAATTGTCGGGGCAAATCCTTGACAGTTTCAACGCCTACGGCCGCCATATGCGCCTGACATCGGCGCTGGCGATCGGCGGCGTGCCGATGGGACGCCAGGTCCGCTCGATCATGCAAGGCGTCGAAGTCCTGGTGGCCACGCCGGGCCGCCTGCTCGATCTCGTGCAAAGCAACGGGCTGAAACTCGGACAGGTCGAGTTTCTCGTGCTCGACGAGGCCGACCGCATGCTCGACATGGGCTTCATCAACGATATCCGCAAGATCGTCGCCAAATTGCCGGTCAGGCGGCAGACGCTATTCTTCTCGGCGACGATGCCGAAGGATATCGCCGAACTGGCGGAAGCGATGCTGCGTGACCCCGCGCGGGTGGCCGTGACGCCGGTCGCCTCGACGGTCGAGCGCATCACCCAGCGCATCATCCAGGTCGACCACTCGGCCAAGCCTGCCCTCTTGGCGCAGCTGTTGAAGCAGGAGAAGGTCAGCCGCGCGCTGATCTTTACCCGCACCAAGCATGGCGCCGACAAGGTGGTGAAGGGCCTCGCAAGGGCCGGCATCACCGCCGACGCCATTCACGGCAACAAGTCGCAAAATCACCGCGAGCGGGTGCTGGCGGCATTCCGCACCGGCGAGATCCTCACGCTGGTCGCCACCGACATTGCCGCCCGCGGCATCGACGTCGACGGCATCAGCCATGTGGTGAATTTCGATCTTCCCAACATACCCGAGACCTACGTCCATCGCATCGGCCGCACCGCGCGCGCCGGCGCCGAAGGCGTCGCGATCTCGCTCGTCGCTGGCGGCGAGGAGATGGCGTATCTGCGCGATATCGAGAAGCTGATCCGCATCGCGCTGCCGAAGGAAGACCGCCGCACGCCTGGTCATCGCGATGCAGCGCCGGCCCCGGCGCAAAATCGTGGCGCGCGCTCTGCACCGCGCGTGCATGCCGGACGCGCAAATGACGCCGCGCCGGGATCGAAAGGCCCTCGCCGAGGCCGCCGTCCTGGTGGTAATAGTGGCGCTCCACCAACCAACCGGCACGAGGTCAATCGGAACGAGCCGCTTCGTCCGTCGCAAGGCGGCGGCAAGGCCGAAGGGATGCAGGGCGTCGCTTTTCTACACCGCGAAAGCCGTCCGAACACCCGCCCCAACCGCACTCAACGGCCACGCTAGCGGTCGATCGACCTGGAGATAAACATGGCTAAAGAAGAGCTGATCCAGTTCGAAGGACTGGTGACCGAAATCCTCCCCGATGCCCGTTACCGCGTCCAGCTCGACGCGGGACACGAGATCGTCGCCTACACCGCAGGCAAGATGAAAAAGAACCGGATCAAGACGCTGGCCGGTGACCGGGTGACGATCGAGATGTCGCCCTATGATCTGGAAAAGGGCCGGCTCATCTTCCGTCACAAGGACGAGCGTCCGGGCGGCAGCGGCCCGCGCGGCGCCCCGCCACGCGGCCAATTCCGCCGCAGGTAAGCGCCGCCGGCGCGGCCTTGCGCAACAGCAAATGTCGAGATCATATCGACGCCAGCAGCGGCCTGCCGTCGCAACCCTGGACGCGATCAAAAAATCGCGCACGTCAGGATTGTTTTGGGGGCTATTTTGGAATATTATGACTTAATCGATTTTCGGCCGGACGACATTAGCTATCCACCGGTACAGCCGGTTTAGACGCTGACGACCCTTCCAAAAATTCGATCTCACCAGCCCACCGAAAAAAGTGGGTTTCTACTATATCTATCTTGAGAAGGGACTACCCCCGTGAGCATGGGAACCGTGAAGTGGTTTAACGCGACCAAGGGCTTCGGCTTTATCCAGCCGGATGACGGCGGCAACGACGTGTTCGTGCACATCAGCGCCGTCGAACGCGCCGGACTTGGAACGCTGCGTGAAGGCCAGAAGATCAGCTACGAGATCGTGGCGGACCGCCGTTCTGGCAAGTCTTCGGCCGACAATCTGCGCGCCGCCGGCTAAGCTAACCCGTCGGTCCGCGCAGGCCGCGGCTGCGAGGTTGCTCCGCCCGAACACCCAAGAAGAAAGGCCGCGCTCTGGCGCGGCCTTTTTTTGCTTTGAACGATGTGGCGACCCCGTGCCGGGGATGGCGACCGAAGCGTCCACGTCACAAGGTCGGACAGGACGGCGGGGTGCCGGCCGGAGTCGAGGGATAGAAAACACATCTCGACTGGCGCGGCCTTGTATAGGTGACCTCGCTCAGGTTCACGAGGACGACCCGCTTCGTTAACCCGGTGTTAATCATTTTCAGAAGAGCGCCTCGCACCGGCCGCAAGCGCGGCAAGGCCGACCCACATTGTCGGCCGGCATCAAGGTTCTATTACTTGGCACCCGCGGCGCCGCCGGCCGAGCTGCTGAGAGTGCCGGCCTGCTCCATCGTCGCCTTGAAGAAGGTGTCGCCGTCACCAAGGGTGACGCGCCGCTGGCAGATCGGCCGGCAGGTGTATGATTCGCGATCGATGCCGCGGTAAACGGTGATGAGCTGGTCGGTCGGACCTTCGACCTGAATGACGCGATCCACCAGCACCTCGCCACCGCGGTCCATCGCAATGAAATTGGTTGCGCCGTAGCCCTTGCCGGTCACGACGAGCACTCCGCCGGCTTGCAGCGCGACGTCCGCAATCAGTGGATTTCCGACGACGATGGTGGCCACGCGGGCGGGAAGCTTGACGAGCCTTGCCTGATCGACATTGACTGCGATGGAGTCGGCCGACGGCTCGGCAAGGACGGCTACCGGCCACAACAGCATTCCAGCCGCCAACGACCGGAACACGAAACGCGCGCGCACGAAGGTGCGCAAGGACCTGAACGACATACAATACCCCGGGGCGTTGACAAGCCGGCTAAAGCGATACGCAGCGGAACCGGCGCCCGACGGGGCAAATCTGACGTCAATGTGTGAACGAACTGCAAACGGGACCGAGATTCTCGGCCCCCTCGGCGAGCCTACTGACGAAACGGGTAGGCCAGCTGTCCGACAATCTCGGACGGAATGCCCTGAACGTCGGCACCGTAGTTTTCGGGGAGCCTGTTTTCCGGCATCCGGAATGTTCCAAAAAGGATGTCCCAGATCGGAAATGTCCCGGCGAAGTTGGTATTGCCGCCCTCTTCCAGAGGCGTGTGATGCCAGCGATGAAACACCGGCGTTGCCAGCACATATTTGAACGGGCCAAGCGTCCAGTTGAGATTGGCGTGAACGAAGGCCGAATGGAATGTCGTGAATGGTCCGACCCAGAGCATGATGTTGGGCGAAATGCCGGCCATCAGCAATATCACGTCGACGGCAATGGTCCCGAGGAACAGGTTTGCGGGGTGGAAGCGCGCCGCCGAAATCCAGTCCAGCTCTTCTGACGAATGATGGATCGCGTGATACTTCCAGAAGCCGCCGCCGTGAAACAGCCGGTGCAGCCAGTACAGCATGAAGTCGGACAGAACCAGGAACAACAGCCCCTGCAACCAAAGCGGCAGTTGGGACAGCGGACCGTGGCCGTTGTCGTAAAACGCAATCAATTCGTCGGCGTCGTGAATCTTGAAGATCACGCCGGTGCCAAGCACGAGCAGCCCGATCCGCAGCACCCGCGCAAACAATGGGACAAAGAACCAGTAACAGATGTCGGTGACGAGTTCACGCTTGCGCCACCAGGGCGCCCCGGGATTGCAGGCCCAGAAATGGGTCAGCACCGAGAACACCAGCGCCAGCCCAATCGTGATGGGTACGATCTTGGCGATCGTCTGGCCAAGCATCTCGACGACTTCCAGAGCTAAAGTGGGCATGAAGGCCTCGTCTGATCGGGTCTTTTACGGGTACGCCCCGGGGCTTAAGGAGCCGTAAACCAGAACGCCCGACGCCACTCGCCGGCGCTTGAATAATGAGCGAAATCAGCCCGGGCTAACCTTGATCGCATTGCGCGAACTGCCTTAATTCGAAATTTACTCTGCTTCAGAACAGCCGGTTCCAGTGATGTTTACGTGATCGAATTAACCGCACTGCAATTGTCCGACCTTAGGGTTTGCCATGGTCACGGTGCTGAGAACGCCGGCGCGACCACAGTTAGTTCGACCAGCCACGTGTTCACATGGAGTTACCTAATGAAGAATCTGATTGCGCGTTTCGTGAAGGACGAGTCCGGCGCTACCGCCATCGAATACGGCCTCATTGCAGCCGGCATTTCGCTCGCGATTATCGCTGTCGTTAACGGCCTCGGCAGCAACCTGAACACCAAGTTCACCTCGATCAACACCTCGCTGAAGTAAGCGACGTTACTCGGACGTGAAGAAGGGCCTCGGGGTTACCGGGGCCCTTTTTTGCTTCTGCTTGCAGTAGGTAGCGTAGGATCATGCGTACCCCGACCCCTGCCGCCGCGAAAACGGCGTTCTTGCCGCCCGCCAGCCGAGACGATTCCCCGACGAAAGTGGTCTGTGCCGCATTGGCGCTGGCGCTTGTGGTTCTCGCCTGCCGAATTGCAAGTATGTGGTCGTAGCCGTGCCATTTCCCGATTGTTCACTTCTGGACGCTAGGCTCGGACCACCCTCCGACCTCTGGTCAGCAGCACAGGCCGCATAAATCCATGATCCTCGACGTTGCACGCCTTCTGCTGTTTCCGGCCCTGATGGCGTTCGCGGCGGCGAGTGACCTCTTCACCATGACCATTTCGAACCGGGTGTCGCTGGCGTTGGCGGCCGGCTTCCTGGCGCTGGCTTTGCTGAGCGGCATGGAATTTTCCGACATCCTCAGGCATCTGGGTGCCGGCGCCGCCGTGCTCGCGCTGGCTTTTGTCTGCTTTGCCCTGGGCTGGGTCGGCGGCGGGGACGCCAAGGTGGCGGCCGGTGCGGCGCTATGGTTCGGCTTCGGTCATCTGCTGGACTATCTGGTCTATGCCTCGCTGTTCGGAGGCGTCCTGACGCTGTTACTGCTCCAGTTCCGGCAATGGCCGTTGCCTTACCAGCTGGCCGGCCAGGCGTGGCTGCTCAAACTGCACGCCAAGGAAAGCGGGATCCCCTACGGCATCGCACTCGCGATCGGCGCATTGGTGATCTACCCGGAGACGGAATGGATCAAGGCGGTCGACCTGGCGCATTTCGTCATTCGCTGATCGCCGCAGAGGTAAACCCGCCGTTAAGGCGATTTAGATACGCCTCATTAACCATGCTTTGACGAATAGCTGGTCAACTCCCATCACGGCGACGGAAGCGTCGCAAGCGTAATGTGGAAAGTGAAGCGTATGAATACCGCCCGCATTGTCGTCCTGACCATCGCTGTCGGTGCCGGCGGCATCGCGGCATATCTTGCGAGTGGATCGGACAGCACACCGCCTCCGGCGCCGGTCGCGCAACTGCAGACCGTCGACGTTCTCGTGGCCAAAGTCGATATCGG
>NZ_SSNA01000128.1 GCF_004799445.1 Bradyrhizobium sp. | reverse complement strand
CGTCCGGTCTGGGTCAATCGCGTCGATCTTGGCGTGTCCGCGGCATGTCTGGTGATGGGGTAATATCGGAAATGCTGGCTGTCCGGTTTTGCCGGTCGGCCTCGGCCGGAGCTATTCACAGGAACAAACTCGCAAACCAGCCCGGCGGGCAAATCAGTCGGTCCTGGTAAATTTCCCTGTCCAGTCCTCGTCGCAAAAATATTTGGCTTCGCGCGTCGGGCAAATCACTTCTACAAATCTCGCCGTCCTGTCCCGAAAGAGGGGCGTTGCGCAACGTCATCAACGCGGGAGGGGATGCGATGGACGCGGGCGGCGTTGGAGACGAATGCGCCAGCTTGCGGACGGCGAAGTCGTGTGGTCCTGACGCCTCGACGCCGGCGTCAAGCTCTTGAGAAGCAAGCTTCCCAGGGGTGACGGTGACAAGAAAGCCCGATCACCGGGGAGAGCACGAAGGAAACCGTTAAAACCATTCGCGTGCGGGAATGCCGGGTGATCTCGGCGCAACCGTGGTGACTAACGCGCGTGCTTTCTACACTACACGCGCGGCTGCGGGTGCGAAGGGCACCCGGCATTCCCCACGCCCTCTGTTTTCAAGGGGCGGACGTTTTACGCAAACCCCGGACGCAACACGTCGCGGGATCGCGAAGCCGTATCTGCATTTGCCGTCATTGCGAGCGGAGCGAAGCAATCCCCTCGTTCCTTCTGCCGAACTATGGATTGCTTCGCTCCGCTCGCAATGACGATCGTGGTGGACTGGATTGCTTCGCGGAGCCTGTCATCGGGCGCGCATTCGCGCGGCCCGTTGGCTCGCAATGACGGTCTCATGCTGCTCGCGTCAAAACGGTTTGCTCAGGAACTTCGAGCCTTTCAACCCGTATCGCCAGGGTAGCTCGACCGCCTTGGTGATGCCGATCCGCACGCCGGCGACGATGTCGGGTTTGCTTTCCCGCGCGAACAAGGCGAGCGGCGGCACATCGAGCGGCAGTCCGTTGTGCTTGTGGGTGATGCCGAGCGCTTCCGTCAGTTTACCCGGCCCCGAGCACAGCGATCGCGCGTCGTGCAGGTGCCGCCGGCGCCGCATTGCCGCCAGGCCGTGGGTTGGCTCGATCGCGCGGATCAGCACCGCGCTGGCGGAACCCGGCTTTTCGCAGACGAAATTGACGCACCAGTGGATGCCGTAGGAGCGATAGACATAGACGAAGCCGGGCGGACCGAACATGACCGCATTTCGCGGCGTCGGCCCCCGGAAGGAGTGCGCGGCAGGCTCCGTGTGGTGATAGGCCTCGACCTCGACGATGATGCCGCCGACGCCGTCCACCAGCAGCGTCGCGCCGATCAGGTCGGGCGCGACCTCGTGCACGCTGCGGGCAAAGAAGGCGCGCTTCAGCGCTTTGCCAGCGCCGTGCCCGTTCAATGTGCGATTTTGAGCCATTCCGACCGATATGCTAGGAAGTTGGTGGGTTGCAAGGCGAGGGCGGTTGCGATTCCCGGTGCAGCGGACTAGCTAAAGCCCAGAGAATGGACAGTCCATGGTCGTCGTCGTCGATACCGTTTCAGCCACGCCGCTGCGCCCGCGTCACCCCGAAAAGGTGAACCGGCCGGACGCGTTGTCGCCACCGAAGCCGGACTGGATCAGGGTGCGGGCGCCGACCACGCGCGGCTATGCCGATACCCGCAACATCGTCAAGGAAAACGGCCTGGTCACGGTGTGCGAGGAGGCGGGCTGTCCGAATATCGGCGAGTGCTGGGACAAGAAGCACGCAACCTTCATGATCATGGGCGACACCTGCACCCGGGCCTGCGCCTTCTGCAACGTCAAGACCGGCATGCCCGGCGCGCTCGACGCCAACGAGCCGGACCACGTCGCGGAAGCGACCTTCAAGCTCGGGCTCGCCCATATCGTCATCACCTCGGTGGATCGCGATGACCTCGCCGACGGCGGCGCCGAACATTTCGCGCAAACCATCCGCGCCATCCGCGCCCGCTGCCCGACCACGACCATCGAGATCCTGACGCCGGATTTCCTGCGCAAGGACGGCGCGCTCGAAGTGGTGGCGGCGGCGAAGCCCGACGTTTTCAATCACAACCTGGAAACCGTGCCGTCGCGCTATCTCAACGTGCGCCCGGGCGCGCGCTATTTCCACTCCGTCCGGCTGTTGCAGCGGGTCAAGGAAATCGATCCGACCATCTTCACCAAATCGGGCATCATGGTCGGACTTGGCGAAGAGCGCCACGAGGTCCTGCAGGTGATGGACGACCTCCGCTCGGCGGATGTGGACTTTCTGACCATCGGCCAGTATCTGCAGCCGACCCGGAAGCACCACGCCGTGATGCGTTATGTGACCCCGGATGAATTCGCAGGCTACGAGAAGGTCGCCTATACCAAGGGGTTCCTGATGGTGTCGGCGAGCCCGCTGACCCGTTCATCGCATCACGCAGGCGATGATTTCGCAAAACTGCAGGCGGCGCGAGCTGCGCTTCGGCTCTAACCGCTGCAACGGGATGCGAATGTCAGAGCCGGGACATTAGTCGATGCCGAAATTCAACTCTAGGCGCCGGGTCAACCACAGCGCGCCGCAGATGTTCGACCTGGTTGCCGACGTCGAGCGTTACCCTGAATTCGTGCCGCTGTGCCGCGCGATGAAAATACGTCAACGCACGCCGAAGCCCGACGGCACCGAAATCGTCATCGCCGACATGACGGTTTCCTTCAAGCTGGTGCGCGAGGCCTTCACCAGCCGGGTCACGCTGGACCGCGCCAATTTGAAGATTCTGGTCGAGTACCTGCAGGGGCCGTTCAGCAACCTCGAGAATCGCTGGACGTTCGAGCCGAAGTCGGAAGATGCCTGCGATGTCGGATTCTATCTTGCCTACGAATTCAAAAGCCGGATGCTGGCGATGCTGATGGGTACGATGTTCGACACCGCATTCCAGCGCTTCGCCGCGGCGTTCGAAAAGCGCGCCGACATGATTTACGGCAGGCCGGGCATCGCAGGCAAGGCATCGACGTGAGCGCGCATCGCGCGGCTTGTCGAACTAGGTTCGCGGCGGTCGCCGTCGTTTGACCGCGCCACGGCGCGGCGTTCGCGCCAGGCGGGGATGAACCCGGCTGGTCGCCGCGCGGCGCGGTTGGGTCGCCGCCTGTGGTCCGCGGGCCAGTTCCGTCAGCATTCGCAGCGCCTCGACCACGGAACGCTGCCGCACCGCGCTGCGGCCGATCGCGCCGAAGCGGCATTCGCGATGCAAAATTCGGCCGTCGCGGGCGGCCACGGCAAAATGCACCAGTCCCACCGGCTTGCCCGGCGTGGCGCCTCCGGGGCCGGCGATGCCGGTGATGGAGACGGCAAGATCGACGCCGGCGCGCTCCAGCGCGCCGACCGCCATGGCCGTCGCGGTTTCCTTGCTGACCGCGCCGAAGGTGGCGAGCGTCGTGACCTTGACGCCGAGCATCGCGCGCTTGGCCTCATTGGAATAGGTCACAAAACCGCGGTCGATCACATCGGAGGAGCCCGGGATATCGGTCAGCACGCCGGCGACGAGGCCCCCGGTGCAGGATTCCGCGGTCGCAATGGTCAGCTTGCGCATCCGGCAAAGATCAAGCAGCGAGCGGGAGAGGGCGCGGGCGTCGCTGCCGCTCATTTCAGTCGCTCCAACCCTTGCCGTCCCGGCCTTGATCGTCCCAACCTTTATCATCCCATGGCAGGCGAATGGTGGCGCTCGCGGTCGCGGCGATGCCTTCCTCGCGGCCGGTGAAACCGAGCCGTTCGCTGGTGGTCGCCTTGACGGCGACGCGCGAGATGTTCAGCCCGGCGATCTCGGCGATCCGCGCGCGCATGGTGTCGCGCAAGGGCCCGATCTTCGGCCGCTCGCAGATCAGCGTCACTTCCAGATTGGCGATGCGGCCGCCGCGCGCGGTGACCCGATCGACCGCGTATTTGAGGAATTTATCCGATGCCGCGCCCTTCCATTTCGCGTCGCTGGGCGGAAAATGCGAACCGATGTCGCCGTCCGCCAGGGCGCCGAGAATGGCATCGACCAGCGCATGAAGGCCGACGTCGCCATCGGAATGGGCGAGGAAGCCGCGGGTGTGCGGCACACGAATGCCGCAAATCATCAGATGATTGCCCTCGCCGAAGGCGTGAACATCGTAACCCGTTCCGGTTCTGACATCGCCGAGCTGGCTGGCGAGGCGGGCTTCCTCGCGGACGAAATCTTCCGGTGTCGTCAGTTTCATGTTCGCAGGATCGCCTTCAAAGGTCGCCACCGTCAATCCCGCCCATTCCGCAAGCGCCGCGTCGTCGGTGAAATCATTGCGGCCTTCGCGCGCCGCGCGGCGATGGGCATCCAGAATGATATCGAAGCGGAACGCCTGCGGCGTCTGCGCGATTCGCAAACGGGCGCGCTCCGGCGTCGCCTCGACATTGCCGCTTCCGTCGACCAGCTTGATGGTGTCAGCGACCTGTATCGCGGGAATCGCCGCGCCGGTGGCGGAAGCTGCATTGATCGCCCGCGAAATCAGCGCGGCTGAGACGAAAGGTCGCGCCGCGTCGTGGATGAGAACCACGTCGGGATTCTGGGAAGCGAGCGCCTCCAGTCCGGCATGCACCGAAGCCTGGCGGGTCGCCCCGCCCTTCGCGGGCGGTTCGTGGCGCAGCTCTCGCACGGCATCATTGAACATCGCGATGTCGTCGGGATTCAAAACCGGCTGCACGGCCAACACTTGGGGATGGCGGCAAAATGGCTCCATCGCCCGGAAAATGACGGTCTGCCCGCCGATGGAACGGTACTGTTTCGGTCCTCCCACGCCAGCCCGAAGGCCGCGTCCGGCCGCGACGAGGATGGCTGCAGTCCGCTCAGGTTTCGGCATGGGGCTCGATTACGGGCAAAACGGGATTGCGAGGGACACGGGGGGTTGGCTGGCGCACTGCCCTTATCATGCTCACGCTGCGAAAAAAGAATGATTCCCATCGGCTGTGGTTAAAAGCATATTTTGCTGCAGTGCACTTGCAAGATTGCAGGAACTGTCTAAACTGTAGGCATGAAACTTGACTGCACAAGATTTGTGCGCAAAATGGATCCCGGCAGACGCGATGAGGCGTTGGCCGAAACAACGAGAAATCCGTGACCCGTTCGGAGCCCTTCTATCTTAAGCCGTTGAAAATAGGCGATATTGAGCTCGCCAACCGGGTTCTTCTGGCGCCCATGTCGGGCATCACGGACGCCCCCTTTCGGCGCTTGACCGCGGCCCTTGGGGCCGGACTCGTGGTTTCCGAAATGACCGCCAGCGACGATCTCGTCAATGGACGCCCGATGTCGCGGCTACGGTGCGAGGCGACCGGAATTGGTCCGCATGTCGTTCAGCTCGCGGGCTGCGAGGTCAGGTGGATGGCGGAAGGCGCCCGCATCGCCGAAGCCGCGGGAGCCGCAATTATCGATATCAATATGGGCTGTCCCGCGCGCCATGTGACGGGCGGCCAATCCGGTTCGGCGTTGATGCGCGATCTGGATCACGCCCTGAGGCTGATCGAGGCGACAATCTCGGCGGTGAAGGTGCCGGTGACGCTGAAGATGCGGCTCGGCTGGGACGATCGTTCCCTCAACGCACCGGAATTGGCGCGCCGCGCCGAGGCCGCAGGCGTGCAGATGATTTCGGTGCATGGCCGCACCCGCTGCCAGTTCTACAACGGCAAAGCCGATTGGGGCGCGGTGCGCCCGGTCAGGGACGCCGTTCGCATTCCGCTCGTGGTCAACGGCGACATCACTTCGTTCGAGCAGGCCGTGGTCGCGCTCGAAATGTCGGGCGCCGATGCGGTCATGGTTGGTCGTGGCGCGCAGGGCCAGCCGTGGTTGCCGGGCCAGATCGGGCGTCGCATCGAAACGGGAGTCGTCGAGTTCGCGCCGTCGCTGACGGAGCAGCTCAAATATATCCGCGCGCTCTATGACGAGGTTTGCAGTCATTACGGGCTGCGAATCGGTCTTCGTCATGCGCGCAAGCATCTTGGCTGGGCGCTGCAGATCGCAGCCCAATACAGCCGGACGCCGGCGACGACCCTCAAGGGCTGGCGCGAGCGGATTCTGACGTCCGACAGTCCGCACCTCGTGCATCGATCCCTGCAAGATGCCTTTGACGACTTTGCATGGAGCGCTGCTGCATGACTTCTGCCGCAGAACACCGCCGACCCGTGCCCTCCCAAGCCGAGGCCATCCTCAACGCGCTGCCCAATCCCGTGCTGCTGGTTGCGCCCGACGGCAGGATTGTCGATGCGAACATGGCGGCCGAATCGTTTTTCGATATCTCCACTCAATTCCTGCAACGTCAGTCGTTGAAGGAATTGGTGCCGTTCGGTAGCCCTTTGCTGGCGCTGATCGACCAGGTGCGCTCAAGCGGTTCGCCGGTCAACGAGTACAAGGTCGATCTCGGTACGCCGCGAATGGGGGGCGATCGTCAGGTCGATCTTCACGTCGCCCCACTCACCGAGAGGCCCGGTCATATCGTCGTGATGCTGCAGGAGCGCACCATCGCCGACAAGATGGACCGGCAATTGACCCACCGCAGTGCAGCCCGTTCGGTGATCGCGCTGGCCGCGATGCTGGCGCACGAAATCAAGAACCCGTTGTCCGGCATCCGCGGGGCCGCGCAGTTGCTCGAGCAGGCGGCCTCGTCCGAAGACCGCATGCTGACGCGGTTGATATGCGATGAGGCTGACCGCATCGTCACGCTGGTCGATCGCATGGAAGTGTTCGGGGATGACCGGCCGGTGGCGCGCGGCCCGGTCAACATTCATTCGGTGCTCGATCACGTCAAGCGGCTCGCGCAATCAGGATTCGCGCGCAACATCCGCTTCGTCGAGGAGTACGATCCTTCGCTGCCACCGGTGCTCGCCAATCAGGACCAGTTGATCCAGGTATTTCTGAATCTGGTGAAGAACGCCGCCGAAGCCGTCGCCGATCTCGGCAGCGACGCGGAGATCCAGCTCACCACCGCATTCCGTCCGGGCGTACGCCTGTCGGTGCCGGGCAAGAAATCACGGGTGTCCTTGCCGCTGGAATTCTGCGTCAAGGATAACGGTCCCGGCGTGCCGGAGGACCTGTTGCCAAATCTGTTCGACCCGTTTGTCACGACCAAGCCGACGGGCAGCGGGCTCGGCCTGGCGCTGGTGGCCAAGATCGTCGGCGATCACGGCGGCATCATTGAATGCGAGTCGCAGCCACGAAAAACCATCTTCCGAGTGCTGCTGCCGATGTTCAATACCGCAAAACACTTCGATCACGGCGACCGCGATGACGTTTCCGGTACGTCGTTGCATGCCTCACAGAACTCAAGATGAGGAATAAAAATGCCCGCAGGTAGCATACTTGTCGCTGACGATGACACAGCCATCCGTACCGTTCTCAATCAGGCGCTTTCGCGCGCCGGATACGAGGTGCGACTGACAGGAAACGCGGCGACGTTGTGGCGCTGGGTGAGCCAGGGCGAGGGCGATCTGGTCATCACCGATGTGGTGATGCCCGACGAGAACGCATTCGATCTGTTGCCGCGGATCAAGAAGATGCGGCCGAATCTTCCGGTCATCGTGATGAGCGCGCAGAACACTTTCATGACTGCGATCCGCGCTTCCGAGCGCGGTGCTTACGAATATCTGCCGAAGCCGTTCGACCTCAAGGAATTGATCGCGATTGTCGGCCGCGCGCTGGCGGAGCCGAAGGAGCGGGTGGCGAACCATGCCGATGACTCCGAATTCGACTCCATACCGCTAGTCGGTCGTTCACCCGCGATGCAGGAGATCTACCGGGTACTGGCGCGGCTGATGCAAACCGACCTCACGGTGATGATCTCCGGCGAGTCCGGGACCGGCAAGGAACTGGTGGCGCGCGCGCTGCACGATTACGGCAAGCGGCGCAATGGGCCGTTCGTCGCCGTCAACATGGCGGCCATTCCGCGCGATCTCATCGAGTCGGAACTGTTCGGTCACGAACGCGGCGCATTCACCGGCGCCAACACCCGCGCCTCCGGCCGGTTCGAACAGGCCGAAGGCGGCACGCTGTTTCTTGACGAAATCGGCGACATGCCGATGGAAGCGCAGACCAGGCTGTTGCGGGTGCTGCAGCAGGGAGAGTACACGACCGTTGGCGGCCGCACGCCGATCAAGACCGACGTGCGGATTGTGGCGGCGAGCAACAAGGATCTGCGCATCCTGATTCAGCAGGGCCTGTTCCGCGAGGACTTGTTCTTCCGTTTGAACGTCGTGCCGTTGCGGCTTCCACCGTTGCGCGAGCGCATCGAGGATTTACCCGATTTGATCCGGCATTTTTTCGCGCTGGCCGAGAAAGACGGCTTGCCGCCGAAGAAGCTCGATGCGCTGGCGCTGGAACGGATGAAGCAGCACCGCTGGCCCGGCAACGTACGCGAACTCGAAAACCTGGCGCGCCGGCTGGCGGCATTGTATCCGCAGGACGTGATCACCGGTTCGGTGATCGACGGCGAATTGGCTCCCCCGGCCGTGGCATCGGGTGGCAACGCCCACCACGGCATTGACAATCTCGGCGGCGCCGTCGAAGCCTACCTGTCGTCGCATTTTTCGGGTTTCCCCAACGGCGTGCCGCCCCCGGGCCTCTATCACCGGATCCTCAAGGAAATCGAGGTGCCGCTGCTCACCGCGGCGCTGGCGGCCACCCGGGGCAATCAAATCCGGGCGGCCGACCTGCTGGGCCTCAACCGCAATACGCTGCGCAAGAAGATTCGCGATCTGGACATCCAAGTCTACCGCAGCGGTAATTGAGGGTCTGAAGAACCGGAACGGCGCTTTCGCCCCTTGGAGGGTGCCAGCTTGTGGCCTGTTTCCTTCCCCAAGCTGGATCGCGCGCCGCGGAATTGTCGCAATTTGGCAACATTGTGATATGAATGCATCAGTCCGCCGCTGCGGACGGTTTTGCCTTCAATTCATCTTTTGCCGGAATGACCAGCGTAGACACCTCGGCCGCCCAGTTCGACCCGTCGCTCGCTGAACCCAAGGGGTTAACCCTGCGGCGGCTGCTGGCGCCGTTTGCGATCGGCCTGGCGTTGTTATCGGCATTCCTCACCTTCGTGGTGCTCACGGGCCTGACCCGGATAGAGCCGACGCGCGAAGTCGCCGTTTCCTTCATGCTGATGAATGGCGCCACCATCCTGGTGCTGGTTGGCATCATCCTCCGCGAAGTCTGGCAGGTGATGCAGGCCCGGCGCCGGGGCCGGGCGGCGGCCAGGCTGCACGTCCAGATCGTCAGTCTTTTCTCCGTCATCGCGGTGTTGCCGGCGGTGCTGGTGGCGGTTGTCGCCAATGTGACGATCGATCGTGGTCTCGACCGCCTGTTTTCAGGCCCGGCGCGTGACGTGATTCAGAACTCGCTGATTATTGCGCGTGCCTACATGCAGGGACACGCGCAGCTCATTCGCGGCGATATCATGGGAATGGCCAACGATATTGCTCACGCGCGGCCATTATATGACCAGGATCGAAAATCCTTTCGCGAACTGCTGACCGCGAGCGCCGCCTCTCGCAACTTGCCGGGGGCGATGCTGATCGACAAGGATCGCAATGTGCTGGAGACCGCGCAAACCGGCATCCAGCTGGCCTTCGCGGCGCCGCCGCCTGAATTCCTCAGGAACGTCAACGAAACCGAGCCTGAGATCGCGGTGCTACCCGAAGAGAATTACGTCGCGGCGGTGATCCGGCTGCGGGCCTTCAACGACACCTTCCTCTACGTCGCCCGCCTGCTTGATCCCCACGTCGTCGCCCAACTCAAACAAACCGAGGCAAGCGTCGCCGAATATGCCGAGATCGAATCGCGCCGGCTCGGCATTCAGGTGAATTTCGCGCTGATATTTGCGGTCATCGCCCTGACCATCCTGATGGCATCCATTCTCATCGGGTTGAATTTCGCCAATTGGCTGGTCGCCCCGATACGCCGGCTGATGGGAGCTGCCAATATGGTCTCGACCGGCGACCTCCACGTTCAGGTACCGGTGCTCCGCTCGGAGGGCGATCTGGCGCGGCTCGGCGAAACCTTCAACAAGATGACGCAGGAGCTGCGCACCCAGCGCGACGAATTGGTGAGCGCAAGCGACCTTATCGACAGCCGGCGCCGGTTCATCGAGGCGGTATTGTCGTCGGCGAGCGCCGGCATTATCGGCGTCGATGCTTCGGGCAGCGTCGGCATTCTCAATCGCTCCGCCGAAAAGCTCATCGGTCACGCGGAATCGGAGACGCTGGATCATCCACTGTCGGACGTGCTGCCCGAGCTCGATGAAATGATGAAAACCGCGCGGGAGAGCACGCAGCGGCTGGTGCAGGGCCAGATCACGATAAATCGCGAGGGCCATGAACGGATTCTTTCGGTTCGCGTTACCGCCGAGCAGACCAGCCAGACGCGCGACAGCTACATCATCACGCTTGACGACATTACGGAGCTGGTTTCCGCACAGCGAACCTCGGCTTGGGCCGACGTCGCGCGCCGGATCGCGCACGAAATCAAGAATCCGCTGACCCCGATTCAGCTCTCGGCCGAACGCATTCGCCGCAAGTTCGGCAAGGTGATCACCGAGGACAGGGCCGTATTCGAGCAATGCACGGATACGATCGTTCGGCAGGTGGATGACATCAGGCGCATGGTCGATGAATTCTCGCGCTTTGCGCGAATGCCGAAGCCTGTGATCGAAGGCGAGGACGTCGCCGACACCGTGCGTCAGGCCGTATTTCTGATGCGGGTCGGACATCCCGACGTCGAAATCGAAGCCCAGATCAGGGGGGAGCCAATGCGGGCGCAGTTTGACCGCCGACTGATTTCACAGGCGCTGACCAACATCATCAAGAACGCGACGGAGGCCATTGAGGCGGTGCCTGCGGGCGAGCTGGACAAGGGTCGTATTGATGTCATCGCCGCGCGCGAAAACGATGACATTGTGATCGACGTCATCGACAACGGAATCGGCCTGCCGAAGGTGAGCCGCGCGCGCCTGCTGGAACCCTATGTGACGACCCGCGAGAAGGGCACCGGTCTTGGGCTGGCGATCGTTGGCCGGGTTCTGGAAGATCACGGCGGCCGGATCGAACTCAATGATGCCTCGGACGTTCGTCCGGGTGCTCGAGGAGCCTGGGTGAGGTTGCGATTTGCGGTATCGGGGCACGCACCGACAGTCGAGGCGCCGGCCCATGCAGCAAAATCCGCGGCATCTGAAACCGCCGAGCCCGCTGACACGACCAATCATCAGACCAAAATCGAAGCCGCAACAGGCAACTGACAAGACAGGCGCGACCCCATGGCAAATGACATTTTGATTGTCGATGATGAAGCCGACATTCGTGACCTGGTCGCAGGGATTCTTGACGACGAGGGTTTCACCACCCGGACCGCGCGCGACAGCGATTCCGCCCTGGCGGAAATTGCAAATCGCCGTCCGAATCTGGTGTTTCTTGACATCTGGTTGCAGGGCAGCAAACTCGACGGCTTGCAATTGCTGGAGCAGATCAAGCGCGACCATGCCGATCTTCCGGTCGTGATGATCTCCGGTCACGGCAATATCGAAACCGCGGTCGCCGCCATCAAGCGTGGCGCCTACGACTTCATCGAGAAACCGTTCAAATCCGACCGGCTGATCCTGGTCGCTACGCGAGCGCTGGAGACCTCGCGCCTGAAACGCGAGGTGAAGGAACTCAAGCAACTGGCCCCGGCCGCGAGCGTCCTGACCGGCCGCTCGGCCTGCATGAATCAGCTGCGCCAGACCATCGACCGGGCCGCCAAGGCCAATAGCCGCATTCTGATCGTGGGACCCTCGGGGTCCGGCAAGGAATTGGCGGCGCGCACGCTGCACTATGCGTCGAGCCGTGCCGACGGACCCTTCGTTGTCATCAACGCGGCGGCGATCACGCCGGAACGCATGGAAATCGAACTGTTCGGTGTCGAGCAATCCAACGGCGAGCATCCGCGCAAGGCCGGTGCGCTGGAGGAAGCCCATGGCGGCACCCTGTTTATCGATGAAGTCGGCGACATGCCGCGCGAAACCCAGAACAAGATCTTGCGCGTGCTGGTGGACCAGACTTTCCAGCGGGCGGGGGGCACCACCAAGGTCAACGTCGACGTCCGCATCATTTCCTCGACCGCCCGCAATCTGGAAGAGGAGATCGCAGAGGGCCGGTTCCGGGAAGACCTCTATCACCGCTTGTCGGTGGTCCCGATCCGCGTCCCGCCGCTGTCGGAGCGCCGAGAGGATATCCCGGAACTCATCGACTATTTCATGGATCAGATCTCGGTCGCGACCGGCCTGCCGAAACGCCAGATCGGCCAGGATGCGATGGCGGTCTTGCAGTCCCACGTCTGGCCTGGAAACGTCCGGCAGCTTCGCAACAATGTCGAACGGGTGATGATTCTGGCTGGCGGCGGCCCGGAAGTCATCATCACGGCCGACATGCTGCCGCAGGACGTGGGCTCGATGGTGCCGGCCATGCCCACCAGTAATAACGGCGAACATATCATGGGCCTGCCGCTCCGCGAGGCGCGGGAAGTATTCGAGCGCGATTACCTGATGGCGCAGATCAGCCGCTTCTCCGGCAACATCTCTCGCACAGCGGAATTCGTCGGCATGGAGCGGTCGGCCCTGCATCGCAAGCTGAAGGCCCTCGGGGTAGGTTGAGCGCCGGACTGGCCGGTTTGTTCATCGGCCACGAGAAATTTCATCTCTTTCCGGGTTTTTACGGAGAATCGGGCCCCAGTTCGGCGCAGTTGACGCGCGAACTTGCTTGCCTAAAAACCAAGCCTGCCTTCTAATCACGCTGCCGCGCTCCCCGGAGGGGGATCTCAGGGGTGCAGGCAACCGGGGGACGCTCCGATAGAGAGCAGCAATCGGTTCAATAAAAAGAAGCAAACAAGACTGCGAGATAAAAACAATGGCGGCAGACCGCGCACAAAATCTACAGGACACCTTCCTTAATCACGTTCGTAAAACCAAAACGCCACTGACGATCTTTCTGGTCAATGGAGTAAAGCTGCAGGGGATTGTCACCTGGTTTGACAATTTTTGCCTGCTGCTGCGGCGCGACGGTCACTCGCAGCTCGTCTACAAGCACGCGATTTCGACCATCATGCCGGGCGCTCCGATCCAGCTGTTCGAAGGCGGCGAGGATGCTCCGGCTTGAGAGTGAACTGATTGGAACCCCGAAATCCTGACGGGGATGCCGACCGTCCGCGGTCGGTAGCGGGCAAACCAAGCGGGCGGGTGATCGTCATCGGCCCCTATCTGCGCATGCGCCGCGGCGATCCCGACGCGCAAACGGAATCGCATGCCCTGCGCGGCTCCGAGGCGAGGCTGGAGGAAGCCGTCGGCCTGGCGCGCGCCATCGACCTGACCATCGCCGATGCCCTGATCGCATCGGTGAGCCAGATCCGGCCCGCGACCTATCTTGGCAAGGGCAAGGTCGAGGAGATCGTCGGGCTCGTGACCGGTCACGAGATTGAACTTGTTGTCATGGACTGCGCATTGTCGCCGATCCAGCAGCGCAATCTCGAGAAAGCCTGGAATACCAAGGTCCTCGACCGGACCGGGCTGATCCTTGAAATCTTCGGCCGCCGCGCCAAGACCAAGGAGGGGGCGCTTCAGGTCGAACTGGCGCATTTGAATTATCAGCGCAGCCGTCTCGTGCGGTCGTGGACCCACCTGGAGCGGCAGCGCGGAGGTTTCGGGTTCATGGGTGGTCCCGGTGAAACCCAGATCGAGGCCGACCGCCGCCTGATCGGCGAGCGCATCACGCGGCTTGAGAACGAAATCAAGAAGGTTCAGGCGACGCGGCGGCTGCATCGCGCCGGGCGGCAGCGGGTGCCATACCGCGTGGTGGCGCTGGTCGGTTACACCAATGCCGGAAAGTCGACGCTGTTCAACCGTCTGACCCGCGCCGACGTTCAGGCGGCCGACATGCTGTTTGCAACGCTCGATCCGACATTGCGGGCGCTCAGTTTGCCGCATGGCGGCAAGGCGATGCTGTCGGACACGGTCGGCTTCATTTCCAACCTGCCGACCCAACTGGTTGCCGCGTTTCGCGCGACGCTGGAGGAAGTGCTGGAAGCCGACGTCATTCTCCATGTCCGCGACATCTCGCATGAAGATACCGATGCGCAGCAGCGCGATGTCGAAACCGTGCTGCGCCAGTTGGGCATCGACCCCGATGCGGGCATACGCATTCTCGAGGTCTGGAACAAGATCGATCGCTTTGATCCGGAGAGCCGCGAAAACCTGCGTAATATCGCCGCCCGTCGGCCGCCGGAGCGGCCGTGTTTCCTGGTTTCGGCCGAGACCGGGGAGGGGATCGACGCGCTGCTCGCCGCGATCGAAGACAGGCTGGCGGCAACACGCATGACGCTGGATCTGTCAATCGACGCCGCCGATGGCGCCGGCATCAGCTGGCTGCACCGCAATTCGGAAATCCTCAACAAGGAATTCCACGATGGGCGGTTCGACATGACCGTGCGAGTGGATCAAACCAAACGCGACATCGTGGTCAACCGCTTCGACGCCGTGCCGCACGCAGTTCAATAAACTCATCTTTATCCCGATCAAGGCCACGATCCATCGCCTCAGGCGTTGGTCACTCTTCGCCCTTCGCCTCGTCCCACAGCGCATCCATTTCCGAAAGCGATGCACTCTCGAGGGACCGTCCCTGTGCCGACAGCGCCCGCTCGATATAGCCGAAGCGGCGCTCGAATTTGGCGTTGGTGCCGCGTAGCGCGAGTTCAGGATCGACGTCGGTATGTCGCGCCAGATTGACCAGCGCGAACAGCAGGTCGCCGGTTTCTTCCGCCAGCTCGCTGGCCACGCCGCGGTCGAGGGCCACCTCGATCTCGTCGGCCTCTTCGCGAATTTTGCGCAACACCGCGCGCGGATCGTTCCAGTCAAAGCCGACGCTCGAGGCCTTACGCTGCAATTCCATGGCGAGCGCCAGCGCCGGCTGACCCGCTTTGACATCCGACAACAGCGATTTGTGAGAGGTTTCGTCCGATGGCCGCCGTGCCGCGCGTTCGGCCTTTTCCTCGGCCTTGATGCGCTCCCAGGCGCCCTTGACGTCCGATGGCGTCAATCGTCCGTCCTTGTCGGCGAAAACATGCGGATGCCTTCGAATCATCTTGCGGGAGATCGCGTCGACCACGTCGCCGAAATTGAATGCATTCTGTTCTTCCGCCATGCGGGCATGAAACACCACCTGCAGCAGGAGATCGCCGAGTTCGTCGCGCAGGTCATCGAGATCGCCGCGCGCGATGGCGTCGACGACTTCATAGGCTTCCTCGATGGTGTAGGGAGCGATGGTCGCGAAGTTCTGTTCGAGATCCCAGGGACAGCCGCTGCCGGGCGTTCGCAACGCCGCCATGATATCGAGCAGGCGTGAAATATCGCGGGAAGAGGTCATAGCGCACCGGGGCTGGACGAGGTCATCGGCCTTGTATGCCGCAACACGAGCGCTCATCCCAGTAAAACGAATCGAGCCGCCGGTGATTTCCACCCATAAGATCCAAGGCGAGGCTCAGAAATAGGCGCGCCCCGTTGGGTGCTACTTCGGGCTGCTTGGTGAGCCGAAAGTCGTCGCAGCGGATTCGCCTACTTCTGGGCGTCGCCTTGCTCGGCGGCCATGAGGCCGGCGAGCAATGGAACGTCTTCAAGCCTCTGCCGTGCTGCGAGATGGATTTGCGTGCCGGGCATGGCGTAACGCCTAGCGAGGCCCGCAGCGTCGGCTATCGCGCGCAACCGCTGCGCGTCGTAACCCTCGGCGAAGAAGGCCACCGTGTCCGGGGAGGTCGTCGTCTCGCTTGGCGTCGATCCGTTGCCTTGCAGAAACGGTACTTCTTTTTGCGCAAAGCCATTTGGAGCGAGCGCGGCGATGCTGTTGTCAACAAGCAAGCGGCCGAGCATCGGTCGTGCTGCGCTCAACGCCGCCGCGGCGCGATCGGTCGCAGCCTGCTGTGCGCGGGAGGGCGGGTCCCAGAACGCCTGAGGAAGCGGCAGTTGTCCGGGATCGTGTATCCCGACACCAGGGAAGAAGCTCAACGCCAGCAGCGTGGCGAAACCCGCGAGGACCGAGGTCGGGTCGCCCGCGTTCCCTGTCCGTTGCTGCTGTCGCATCACGCCGATCAGCGGCCAGGCCAGAGCGATAAGAAACGGAAAAGCGTAGTAACTCACGAGTGCGCCGGCGAGCGGACTTTTCGCCAGCAGGTGCAGTAGCGCCCATGGAATACCGGCAACAAACCCCAGCACGACGCAGGGGTTCCGTGCTCGCAGCGCCCATATGCAGGCACCAAGAGCAGGATACAGGATGTATGGACGGCCGACCAGGAAGAAGCCGATACGGTGTGCAATCAGGCCAGCACCTAGATGCGCGAGGGGCGGGTCACCGACATATACCCGCGCGAATGCTGATGTCTCCGGGAATATGAGGCGCTGCACGGCCATCGCGGCGATGGCGTAGAACAACGCCGCCAGCGCGAAGGTGCATTCCGTCCGTTGCTGCCGCAACGGTACGCCACAGGCTGCATTCAGCATGACCAGTAGGCCGAGGATCGCCACATAGTGGAACCCGGCATCCTCGCGGGTCGCCAGCCCCAGGACGAAAAAGACGACGGCGAGGCGTGGATGGCCAAGCACCTGTGCCACGGCGAACAGCAGGAAGAAGGCCGCGATCAGCGTCTCGAAATGCGGGTAGCGTGCAATTGCGATCGCCAGCCCGCTGAAGGCGAAGCCTAGCGCGGCGAGAGCCGCGATCCACGGTCCCACGCCGCGCCGCAGGCCGAAGCCCTCCACCAGCAGCCAAAATACCGCAAGCGCCAGCAGCGCGTGGCTGAACCCAACAATGCCGGCGAAAAACTGCGGCATTGACAATGGCAGACACCGGCTAAGCGCCGAGGCAGGCAGGAATAGCAGCGACACGTGCGTGCCGAAGTAGCTGCTTCCGCCAAGGCTCGCCGGTTGCGTAAGGGCCGCATCGCTGTGCCACATCAGGGATGCAAGCAGGCCAGTGTCCAGCACGAAGCTGCCCCGTGCATAAAAGTGGAACAGCACGAGGTTTGCGAATGCCACGAAGGGGATGCCGATGGCGAGCATCGCCGCCGCAGCAATGCCGACGTTTTCCCATCGGGCGGAGACGAATATGCCTATGCGGGGCAAACCGGCGGATGAGGGGCGCCCAGAGTGCATGCTATCGTCTCCGCAATTTCCTGCCGCGCCCGTCAGGCCTGAATATGGCCAGAACTGGCAAACGGCCTATTTCCGCAGCATAGGCTTCCTTTGCTGAAAGGTACGTAAAGCGACATGGCCCGGCTCGCCGCCATGATGTCGAGCAGGCGCGAAATATCGCGGGAAGGGGTCATGATGCACCGGGCCAGACGAGGTCATCGGCCGTGTAATGCCGCAACACGAGCGGCTCATCCCGGTAATACGAATCGAGCAGCCCGTGATTTCCACCGATAGGCAGAAAACCGGCTGAGATCACCGATGCCGCATCCGTGAATCCGCGATGACCGCGATCACATGCCGTGGTGGGCGTGCCAGTGCTTGGCGCGATGGTGCTTGGCGTGATGGCGTGGCTCCACTGCCACCTCATCGGATTTGCCCGGCGTACCCTGGTTCTTTTGCGCGGCGCTCATCGGCCCCATCGCTAGCCAGAACGTAGCGCCATTCTCGGAACCAGAAGCAGAGACAAGTTGTGGGGAGGTTATTGCAAGGGCGCAAATTGCTGCCAGTTGCACAACGTGGCGAGGCACGATGTTCATGATCTCATTCCTGCCTGTAAGGATGGTTGTGTACCAAGCCAGCGTAATGCTTTGCCAACACAACTTAAAGACAGTGCGGGGTTAATTTAAAATAGCTGGCGTGCGCGGGTGATTTGCCCGCGCATGTTCGTCATGATGGCCGAAAATCCTCCGGCCTCAATTCGATCGGCGAGCCATGGGGCGTTCGGTCGGCGGCGTGGTCCCAGGCGTCGCGGTAGCGATGCTGGTCTTCCAAAGTCACGACGCCCTTCGCCGCGACCAGCTTCTCCAGTGTCGCGAGCCAATGCCGGTAATAGGTCGTGCCATCGTCGGGATCGCCGCACGCCTGCGCGCGCTTGATTTCATCGGCAAGCGCCGCGGCCCACTCGGTCCAGGTGAACAGGCCGCGCTCATGCAGTGAGAGCGCTATCGCAAAGGCCTGCGCCTCCCAGGGCTCGCGAAACACCGGCCCGACGTCGTCGCGGGGGAGATCGGGGAGGGCGCTGGTGGCGCGCGCCGCAGCGGCGTCCGTCATGCCCCCTCCAGATACGGTTCGAACGCGTCGATGGATATCTTGACGGTGGGGTCGGCATCCGGGCCCCATAATTCGGCCCCGTCGAACACAACGGTGTAGAGCCATTGCGGGTTCTCGCCGGCTTCCATCGCGGCGGAGTCCGGAAAAACGTTGCAGCCGAGGTTGCGCTCGACCACCCCGACATGGCCGCGGGTGTAGCGCGGCAGCCGCGTGTGCGTTGCCGGATGCATGTTCTTGGCTCGCACGCGGTCGCCCGGCTTGAACCTGGCCGGGGCGGGAGCGTTGCGCCCGAACTTGCCGCGCACCATCACGCGCTCGACGTCGCCGACCGTGAACTTGCCGCGCTTGAGCGGCTTGGCCGGTTCTATCGCGTGGCCGGCCGCGATCTCCGAGGCCGCGATGTAACCCTTGTCGATCAACAGGTCTTCAAGGCCAAGCAGCCATTTCTGGTAGTACGAGCTCGCGAGATAGATATCCGGCGGCAATGTCTCCCGATAGAACCGCGAGGCATCGATATTGAAGGCGCCGGCCGCGCCCATCGCGCGCACCATCGCCAGCACACGAGCTTCCCATTCGCTGTGAAACATCGGCTCGTTCGGTTCGACTTCGACCTTGCCGAAGCCATCCATGCCGCCCATGTCATGCACGCCGTTCACGACGACGCTCCCGGCCTTTTGGGAAACCCGGTGCCGATCATCGAGTCCCGCGTCACCAGCTCGGCGAGCTGCGGCTCGTTCCAGCCATCGGTGCCTTCGGGGCGCATCGGCAGCACCAAAAAGCGCGTCTCGGCGGTCGAGTCCCAGACCCTTATCTCGGTCTCCCTGGGCAGGCTGACGCCAAAATCGGCGAGGACGCCGCGCGGGTCCTTGACCGCGCGCGAGCGGTAGGGGGCGGCCTTGTACCAGACCGGCGGCAGCCCCAGCATTTCCCAGGGGTAGCAGGAGCAAAGCGTGCACACGACCATGTTATGGCGCGTTGGTGTGTTCTCGACCGCAACGAGATGATCGCCGACGCGGCTCACGTGACCGAGTGTGCCCACGGCCTTGCTGGCGTCCTCGAGCAGGAACTGCCTGAAGGCAGGATCGGACCAGGCCTTGGCGACCACCCGCGCGCCGTTGTGCGGGCCTATCTTGGTTTCGTAGGCCTGGATAATGGCATCGAGCGCGGCGGGGTCGACATAGCCTTTTTCGGTCAGGATGGTTTCGAGCGCCCGCACGCGCAATTCCGTCTCGGACAGTTCCGAGTGGTCGTGGTGATGATGATCGTGTTCGGTCATGGCTGCAAGAATAAACGCAATGTTCGGTTGGTGTCGAGGGTGATAGCCTGTGCGTACCGGGCACCCATTCAATCCGGCAACGCCGGCCTTGCGGCGCTGGCTCGAAATCGCCTTCTATCGCGCGGCTTTAGTGCGCCGCTTTGCTGATCGCTTCGGGCGCCGCTGCGGTCCGGATCCGATCAGCTTCTCGATCTCTCCATCTTCAACTTCCTGCTCCAACCGGTCAAGATTCTCGTAGAGTTGAACAAGTGTCGCTTTCAGTGTCGCTGCGTCCTTCGCCGACATATTGCCGGTAGCGACCCTCTCATAATGAGCGGCGACCGGCATGAAGCGGGCGGCCAGCGCCGAGCCGTGTGGCGTCAATGCGACCTGCAGACTGCGCTGATCGTTTTGCGGTCGCTCGCGGGAGACAACGCCGTCGCGATGCATGTCGGCGACAAGGCGCGACAGCGTCGACATTTCCACCGATGTCAGCGCCGCCAGCTCGCTCAGTCGAAGCGGACGGCCCTGTTCGGCAAGCGCCGCAAGGACCCGATACATCGGTAGCGTCAGCCCTTGCTTCCGCACGATCCTGACAAAGAGCTCCCCCATGCGAACGCCGAGACGGGCGAGAAGATAGGGCAGGGAATTTGATAGCCGGTACATGAGGTTTATCCGGGTCAGCGGCCAATCGCTGCGCAGGTGTCACGCAATCTTGTCGAGACGGCAGTTGTAGTGACATCATTTGCATTTGCAACATTACCATTGACAAGTTATGGCGCCGTCTTGTCTGATCCCGTCAGGCAAAGAACAAGATGGAGGCCTCTGCGATGCATGGAAAAGTCGCTCTCGAAGAGCATTTCGCGATCGACGAGACGCTCCAGGACAGCGCCGGGTTTTCCCCCGAGGCGGACTGGCCTGAACTGAAGGCCCGGCTGCTCGACATCCAGGACCGTCGCTTGCGGGAGATGGATTCCCACGGCATCGAGGTGATGCTGCTTTCCCTGAATGCTCCGGCCGTGCAGGCGATACCCGATCAAAACAAGGCCAGCGAGATATCGCGTCGGGCGAACGACTTTCTCGCCGAGCAAATTCAACGTCAGCCGAAGCGATTTGGGGGTCTGGCGGCGCTGCCGATGCAAAGCCCCGACCTGGCTGCCCGCGAACTGGAGCGATGTGTGGGCGAACTTGGGTTCTGCGGCGCCCTCGTGAACGGCTTCAGCCAGATCGGCGGCAACGAATCCGGCATTTACTACGACCTCAACGCCTATTGGCCGTTTTGGGCCGAGGTCGAACGGCTTGATGTGCCGTTCTATCTCCACCCGCGAAATCCACTGCCAAAAGACGCTGCCATTTACGAGGGCCACCGCTGGCTGATGGGACCGACCTGGGCGTTTGGGCAGGAAACGGCGGTTCACGCGCTCAGGCTGATGGGATCGGGATTGTTCGACGCGTATCCGCGGTTGAACATCATCATCGGGCACATGGGCGAGGGGCTGCCCTATTCGATGTGGCGGATCGACAACCACAACAAGTGGATGCGCGAACAAAATCGCTATCCGGCCAAACGGATGATCGCCGACTATTTCCGCGAGAATTTCTACATCACGACCTCAGGGAATTTCCGGACCCAGACGCTCATCGATGCCATGCTGGAAATAGGCGCCGATCGAATCCTTTTTTCGACCGATTGGCCTTTCGAGAACATCGACCATGCGTCAGACTGGTTCGACGCGGCGCCGATCGCGGAGGGCGATCGTCATAAAATCGGTCGGGACAACGCCAGGGCGCTATTCAAGCTCGACCAAACCGTCAAATAGATCCGCCGGAGAGCGGGCCCGTCAACCAGTCAGGGGAGGATGCCATGAGTTCGCAACCCGAAATCGACGTCCACGAAGAACTGGCGGGCGCGGCGGTCACACCCTTGCACAAGGCGCTGGGCGTCTTGATCACGCTCATCACCTTGTTCGACGGCTACGACACGTTCAATCCGGCCTATGTCATCCACTACGTGATGCAGCCCTGGGGATTGGCTCCCAGTCAGGCGGGACTCCTGGTCAGCTCGGGTCTGGTCGGCTTTCTGTTCGGCGCGATGGGTCACGGAATGGTGGCGGACCGTTTTGGGCGGCGAAGCACGCTGCTGGCCGGGCTTTGGATCGTCAACGTCTTGACGCTGCTGACCGCCTTGTTGGCCACCGATTTCCTGAGCTTCTGCGCGCTGAGATTTCTCACCGGCCTCGGCCTCGGCGTGCTGCTGCCGCTTGGCACGACTTATATCAATGAACTCGCGCCCCAGCGCCTCAGCAACCGCTTCTCGCTGTGGGGGGTGACGCTGGGCTGGTCGTTGGGTGGTGTTGCCGCGGGCCTGGTCGGGGTATTCCTGACGCCGCAATATGGCTGGCAAATCCTGTATTTTGTCGGTGCACTGTCGATACCGCTGACGCTGGTCGTGCATGCCGTGCTGCCGGAAAGCCCCAAATTTCTGGCCGCGCACGGGCGCATCGACGAGTTGCGATCCCTGCTGTCGCGGCTGCGGCCGGAGCGGCGGGCGGTCTACCAGAGCGGCGCATTCCGGGTAGCCGGGAAATCCGCGCGGCAGAATACGATCGCGGCGCTGCTGGCCCCGCGCTACCGCCGTGTCTCGCTGACGATCTGGGTTACCGCGTTTCTCAGCCTGTTTGCGATCTTCGGGCTCACGGGGTGGATTCCCACCGTCATGCTCAAGCGCGGCGAAACCTTTGCGGCGTCGTTTGGCTTCGGCGCCCTGATGCAGGCTACCTCATTTTTCGGCGGGCTTGCGCTTGCCATGCTGGCGGACCGGGGATTTGCCAGCACGCCGCGTTTGCTGGGCGGGTGGTGGGCCGTCGGTGGCCTTGCCGTGGGCGCGCTGGTGTTCGTCAACGGACACGGGTTCAATCTGGCGATTGTGGCGATCGCCGGTTTCTGCATTATTGGCGCCCAGCACGTCCTCAACAACTTCACCGCCAATTCATACGAGACAGGCTTTCGCGCCAGTGGCGTCGGCATGGAGCTGGGAGTGGGGCGCGTTGGCGCGATTCTCGGACCCTATGTCATCGGCCTGCTGCAGCAGGCGACCGGAGGGCCGGAAGCGGTGTTTTGGGCGATCGGCGGCGCGGCGATCGTCGCCGCTCTTGCGATCGGATCGTTCATGCTGCAGGCAAATACCACTGAAGTCGGCGTGGCGCCCGCAGAGTAGCCGTGAACGGCAATGGCCATCGGTTAGCGGGCGGCGAGGATTACGGGCGATTCAACAAGCAGGGGGCGACAGGATGAAGACGGCCAGCGAATTGAACACCGGTTTGGAAGCCGAGGGGCTGCAGGGGCAGGTGCTACTGTTTGCGCGCCTGCTGCTCGCGCCGCTGTTCGTCTACAGCGGGATCGGAAAGATCCTCGCCTTCGGCCTGACGGCGTCGCGTCTGCCGGGCGGCGAGGGCGGGCTTGGCAGTTTGCTGGCGGCAGGATCCATCGTGGTCGAATTGGGCTGTGCATCGGCCCTTGTCCTCGGGATCTGGACACGGTGGGCGGCGGTTATACTGATCGGTTTCACGGTCGCAGCAACGCTGATGTTTCATAATTTCTGGGCGTCGCCCGCACCGCAAGTCCAGGGGCAGACCGTCAACTTCCTCAAGAACCTCGGCCTGATCGGCGCCTTCGCCATGATCGCGGTGTTTGGCGCCGGCACATATTCGCTGGATGCGAGGTGGCGGCGAAAGTCGCAGTCCCAATAGGCGTCGGGAAAGCCGCGCCGGGAGCAGCACCGTGACGACGATCAATTGCGATATGGGCGAGGCGTTCGGCCTCTACCGGATGGGTGACGATGAAGCGCTGATGCCGCTCGTTTCGGTCGCCAATGTCGCGTGCGGTTTCCACGCCTCCGACTTCAACCACATGCGCAACACGGTGCGCCTGGCCAGACAGCACCATGTCAAGGTCGGCGCGCATCCGTCGCTCCCCGACCTTCAGGGCTTCGGCCGCCGCGAAATGAAAATGTCGCGCGACGAACTGGCCAACTGCATCATCTATCAGGTGGGCGCGCTCAAGGGCTTCCTTGAGGCCGAGGATATGGTGCTCAACCACATCAAACCCCATGGCGCGCTCTACGGCATGGCGGCGCGGAGCGAAGCCGTCGCCCAAGGCATCTGTGATGCTGCCGATATCTTCAAAACCCCGCTGATGGGTTTGATCGGTACCCAGCACGAGATCGTGTACAGCGCTCGCGGCCACAGGTTCATCGCGGAATATTACGCCGATCTCGAATATGATGATGACGGCAGTCTGATCATCACGCGCGAGCATAAAGCCGTGGATCCATCCGAGGCCGCGTCGCGCTGCCTGCGTGCCATCGCCGAAGGCAAGACCAGGAGCATCCATGGCCGGGATGTTCCGGTACGCGCTGATTCAATCTGTGTCCATTCGGATACGCCCAATGCCGTTGAAGTCGCCCGCGCCGTGCGCGATGCGGTGATGGATCGCCGTCCGTAGTCGCCGATCGAATGCGAACACGATGCATGCGGCCGCAGGCTCTCCGCCCTTTTTCCGCTGTTTTGCGCTATCGTTGCGGAAAATGGCGGGCAGGGAGGCACATCGGTGACCGATTTTGTGACGATCGAGAAGGGCCTTGGTCCGGAAGGCCGCGTCGCGGTGGTGCGTTTTGACCGCGGCGACGGCATCAATGCGCTGTCGCCGGAAGCGCTGCGCCAACTGACCCAGGCGGCGCGCAGTTTCGAGGATGACGGCGACACCTCGGTCGTTGTGCTCACCGGGGCCGCCAGGGCGTTCAGCGCGGGCTTTGACCTGAAGGATTCAGAGGGCCGCTTGCGCAAATCCATGGATATCGGTTCGCTGCGCCGGCATCTGAAACTTGGACCCCGGCTGAGCCGCGCCTGGCAGGAGATGGAGCAGATCACCATCGGCGCCATCGAGGGATTTTGCATCGGCGGCGGCGTAGCGCTCGCCGTGGCGCTTGATTTCCGTGTCATCGGCCGCGATGCCCATCTGCGGGTGCCTGAAATCGGGCTCGGCATGAACATGAGTTGGCAGAGCATCCCGAGGATGCTGCATTTGATGGGACCGGCCCGGACCAAACAGGCGGTGATCCTGGCGGACCAGCGCATCAGCGCCACCGAGGCGCTTGAATGGGGGTTGGTGGAGGAGGTCGCCGATCCCGGCAAGGCATTCGACGCCGCGATGACGCTTGCGGCCAAAGTGGCCGCGCAGCCGCCGTTGTCAGTCGCCATGACCAAGTTGACCGTCAACCGCCTGGCCTACGCGCTCGACGATCTCGCCAGCCATATGGATGTCGACCAGTTCGCGCTGGCGAGCCTGACCGACGATCACAAGGAAGGCGTCGCGGCGTTTCTGGAGCGGCGCAAGCCGCGCTTCAGGGGGCGCTAGGACCTCCAAAGGAAGCACAGGCTGCCTCGTTGACAAATGCAACCTGTAGGAGCAGTTTCATAGCGGCGTTTTTCATGACCGATCGGACAGGCGATGTCGAAAGCGGTCCTCGCGCTCTCCTGTGCACTCTGTCTCGTTTACCCAACCACCGTGTCGGCCTGGGGCTACCAGGGCCACAAGGTGGTCGGCTCGATCGCCGATCAGTTACTGAAACCGAACGCCAAACAGCAGGTTCGCCAGATCCTTGGCTTCGATTTGCGAACCGCAGGTCCCTGGGCCGATTGCGTGAAGAGCGTCGTCCGCCATGACGATGGCACGTTTCGCTACGAAGTGGACCCCAACCATCTGGAGTTCGAAGTTCCCTGCACCCCCTTTAGCGCGAAGGAGGAGAGGGCCCGGATCGTCGACTATGTCCGTCGAAACTGGGACACCTGCTCCTATACACCGGACGGTTTCGAACGCGGCTGCCACAACACGTTCCATTTCGACGACATCGCCGTCCAGCGAACCCGCTTCGATCGAAATTTCCAGGGCCAAAATCCCCATGACCTGGTCGCGGTTATCGGCGCAGCGATCGCCGTGCTGACCGACAAGCCCATGGCGCCACCGTTCCCGTTCTCGATCAAGGACAAGAAGGAGGCGCTGTTCATGCTCGCCCATTTCCTGGGCGACCTGCATCAGCCCCTGCATGTCGGTTCGGTTTATCTCGATGCCAACGGCAGGCGCGTCGATTCGGATATCGCCCACGCGGTCGATCCAGCGACGGCGACCTCCGGGGGTAACGCGATCCAGGATCAAAACGTCAACCTGCATCACGAGTGGGATGACATTCCGACCGATATCGGGGATGCCGCAACCAGGGAATTGTTGTCGGATGCGCGCGAGGTCTCGGCCAGCCAGGGCCGCATCGAAGACTGGCCGGCCGCGTGGGCTTCCGACAGCATCCTCGTTTCGCACGATGCTTTCAGAGGCTTGACGTTCAAGCTGATCCAGACCGAGCCAGCCAACACCTGGTCGGTCGCGTTTGACGATCACGTCGCCTATCTGCGCGCGCAAGATGCGATCAAGCGCAAGCAGCTGGCCAAAGGCGGAGCAAGGCTGGCCGAAATCCTGAACGCGATCTGGCCCTAAAGTCCCGGTTCTGATCCGATGCAGACCGGGCTCTTGTCGCTTGTTTTGCGGTCTACTGTGCCGAAGCGGTTACATGCTTGCCGATCCAGTCCAGCAGGATATCGGCGATATCGAGATTGTTGTCGTCCTGCATCAGCATGTGCGTGTTGCCCTTGATCCCGATGTCGGGCAGCACCAGCAGCTCTGCCTTGCCGCCGGCCGCGTTCGCGGCGGCAACAAAGGCGCGGCAGTTCTTCAACCGCGGCGCCCAGCGCGGGAATTCGTCCACATAGTCGCCGAATAACACCAGCATAGGCAGGCCCGCATAGGGGGGCATGTCGTCGGTCGGAGCGGGACATGCGCCGGGCTCGATGGAAACAATACCAGCGATGCCTTTCCGGCTCAGAACCGCGGTTTGAAACGGGTAGATGCCCGACTGCGAATGGCTCATCAGCACCGTGCCGCCGATCTTCTGCGCCAGTTCCGAAAGCGCAGGGACGGTCGGGTTGGGGGTAGGGAGGCTGTTCAGGCTATCCGGGACCAGCTGTTTCCAGAATTCCGCCTGGGCCGCGACGGGAAAGCGCATGCCCGGCATCAGCTGCGGATATTCCTTGCCGAACCGAAAGATGGCCCAGGCGCCCTCGCGGCCGGCCGAGAACACCGTCGGCAGCTGGTCCACTGCGGCCTTGCCGCTGCGAACCGCGTTGATCGCGGACGGGTCGGCGGCGGAACGGCCGCGCCAAGCCTGATCGATAACGTAGGTGGGATGGCCGCGGCGGAGAAAGTATTCATCCCAGCCCATGCGACCGTCCGGCGTCGTTTCCCAGGTCTTGCCGGTCAGGCAGCAGCCGTGGATCAAAATGATCGGGACGCCCGGCGCACCGCTGGGAACCTGGTAGCGCACATACATCTGGTCGACGGTGATGGTGCCGGACGCGGCGTAGGCAGGAAGGGTCGACAGCGTCTCGGATTTAACGTCGCGTCCGCCGATGAAGAAGCTGCCTTGCCGGGCGATGGTGAGGGGGCCGGGATCGGGGCGAGGGGTTTGCGCGCTGGCGGAAACGGCGATCGAACAAAGGCTGGCGACAATCAAAATTGCGCGCATCGAGCTTTCCTTCCCAAGACCGAGGCGTTCTGGCGCCCCTTTTGAACTGGATCGAATCCGGATTTGCGATGCCGGATCGTTTCGGATTTCACTGGGCAATATCCTAGCTTCGCTCTTGGAGAAATGCTCCTTTGCGTGATGCAGTAGCCCGCGAAGCGCATGGCCGAATCCCGGTCTTGGCCCGGGGCGTCGAGGCGAGAGGGCGTTCGGTGGAACGCGGAAGATCAAGTCCGGCGACAGAACCCAATACGTCGGATTCGCATAAGGTATATTATGGAATATTTTATTCCACGTCATTTCAAATGCTTATAGCCGGATTTTGATCTTCCACGATATTTTCAGGCGCTTGGCGGACAACATCAACCGCCCGCCTTCCTACAGCCGGATGTTCGCGCTTCCAATGGAGCGCCACTGCGTGACCTCGTGGATCGCATCATGGCGCTTGATCAGCACCGCCGCGTCCCCAGCGCGTTCTGCCGCCGCCCTTTGATGAGCCACAGACCCAGACCAATCGAAGATGATCGCGAGCTGGTGGCGATGGGCGCGCGGCGCAGCGAACGCGACGGCGGCGGCAACGATGCCTGGCGCGAGGTCCCCATGGACGAGCGCTCCAGCGGATCGTCGCCGTGGGTTCCGAGAGCGCGGTCCGGCAGAGAAATTGCCCCAAGAGAGATGATTGCAAAGGCTTGGTATTTCCGTTGAAAGCGGGCAACAAGCGGACCGAAACGGCTGATGACCCGGCGGTGCCGGGCCCGTATGATGCCATCCATAAGAATAATTCAGGGAGATAACAGATGGGCTTTTCGCGGCGGACGCTATTGAAGGCATCGGCGGCATCGGCTGTGATGGGCAGCGTGGGCGCGCCGTTTGTCGCGCGGGCCGAGCAGGCCGAATTTACCTACAAATTTGCCAATAACCTGCCGGATTCGCACCCCCTGAACATTCGCTCCAAGGAAATGGCAGCGGCGATCAAGACCGAGACCAATGGCCGCTTCGACCTGCAGATTTTCCCGAACAACCAGCTCGGCGCCGACACCGACGTGTTGAGCCAGCTCCGTTCCGGGGGCGTCGAATTCTTCACAATGTCCGGCCTGATCCTGGCGACGCTGGTGCCGGCCGCCTCGATCAACGGGATGGGTTTTGCCTTCCCGGATTATCCTACAGTCTGGAAGGCCATGGATGGCGATCTTGGGGCGTTTGTACGCCGAGAGGTTGCCAAGGCCAACATCGTGGCGTTTGAGAAGATCTGGGACAACGGCTTTCGCCAGACCACCTCTTCGACCAGGCCCATCAACGGACCCGGCGACTATAAGGGCTTCAAGATCCGGGTGCCGGTGTCGCCGTTGTGGACCTCGATGTTCAAGGCGTTTGACGCGGCCCCCGCCTCGATCAACTTCAACGAAGTCTATTCGGCGTTGCAGACCAAGATCGTTGAAGGCCAGGAAAATCCGCTGGCGCTGATTTCCACCGCCAAACTGTACGAGGTCCAGAAGTACTGCTCGCTGACCAACCACATGTGGGACGGCTACTGGTTCCTGGCCAACCGCCGGGCCTTGGAAGCGCTGCCCGCCGACGTGCGGACGATCGTGGAAAAGAATGTCAATGCTGCGGCGCTGAAAGCCCGCACCGATACCGAGAAACTCAACGCTACGGTGCGCGAGGACCTGGCGGGCAAGGGGTTGATCTTCAATCAGCCGGATGTAGCGCCTTTCCGCGAGAAACTGCGCTCGGCCGGGTTCTATTCCGAATGGAAGGGAAAATACGGCGACGAGGCGTGGGCCATACTGGAGAAGTCCGTCGGCAAACTGTCGTAGCGGGCCGATCCAGACGATGATCAAGGGACGATGATGGCTCACGCCGAGACAGCGCAGGCGGCGACCGGCGGGGTGGTGTCCCCTCGCCGCCGTGCGCTGGCGGTGACACTCGAAAGCTGGCTCGGAATGCTGGTCGAGATTCCGGCCGCGTTGCTCGTTGTCGCCGAGGTGTTCACGCTGTTCGCAGGCGTCGTTGCGCGGTACGGCCTGCAGCGGCCCTTGATCTGGTCGGATGAGCTGGCGTCGATCCTGTTCCTGTGGCTGGCGATGCTCGGGGCCGCGGTGGCTTTTCGCCGCTCCGAACACATGCGGATGACGGCAGTTGTCGCCAATGCGAAGCCCGCCATGCGGGCCTATCTCGACGTCGTGGCGACCAGCGCCGCGCTGGCTTTTCTGCTCTTGATCGTCGGGCCGGCCTATCAATACGCTTACGAGGAAAGCTTCATCACCACGCCGGCGCTACAGATACCCAATATCTGGCGGGCGGCGGCGCTGCCGGTCGGCGTCTGCCTGATGGCGCTGTTTGCGTTGCTGCGGCTGGTGCGGGTCGGCGATATCAGGCTCGTGCTGCGCGCGGTGCTGTCGGTCGCCTTGCTGATCGCGGTTTTCTGGCTGGCGACGCCGTGGCTGCGTCCGCTCGGCAACCTCAATCTGATCATTTTCTTCGTTGGCGTGGTCGGCTTCTGCGTCTTCGCCGGCGTGCCGATCGCCTTCGCGTTCGGACTTGCGATTTTTGGCTACCTAGCGCTGACTACGCGCACGCCGCTGATGGTGCTGGTCGGACGCATGGACGAGGGCATGAGCCATCTGATCCTGCTGGCGGTGCCGCTGTTCATCTTCCTCGGACTGCTGATCGAGATGGCCGGCATGGCGCGCGCGATGGTGGCGTTTCTGGCCAGCCTGCTCGGCCATGTGCGCGGCGGCCTGAATTACGTGCTGGTGGGCGCGATGTATCTGGTGTCGGGCATCTCCGGCTCAAAAGCCGCCGACATGGCGGCGGTGGCGCCGGTGCTGTTTCCGGAAATGAAGCAGCGCGGCGCCAAGCCGGGCGATCTCGTTGCCCTGCTCGCGGCCACCGGCGCGCAGACCGAAACCATCCCGCCTAGCCTTGTGCTGATCACAATCGGCTCGGTGACCGGCGTTTCGATTTCGGCACTGTTTACCGGCGGCCTGCTGCCGGGCGTCGTGCTGGCCATCACGTTGTCGGCGCTGGTGTGGTGGCGCTATCGCGGCGAGGACCTCAGTCATGTCAAGCGCGCCAGCGGCGCGGAGATCATCCGGTCCTTCGTCATCGCCCTTCCCGCGCTCGCGCTGCCCTTCGTGATCCGCGCCGCGGTCGTCGAGGGCATCGCGACCGCGACCGAGGTTTCCACGATCGGGATCGTTTATGGCTTTATCGTCGGCCTGCTGATCTATCGCCGCTTCGACTGGCGGCGATTGATGCCGATGTTGATCGAGACCGCCTGCCTGTCGGGCGCGATCCTGTTGATCATCGGCACCGCCACCGGCATGGCCTGGGGTTTGACCCAATCCGGATTTTCGCGCGCGCTTGCCACCGCGATGACCGGCCTGCCCGGCGGTTCCGCCACGTTTATCGCAGTATCGATCGTGGCGTTCACAATTCTGGGCAGCGTGCTCGAAGGTATTCCGGCGATCGTGCTGTTCGGCCCGCTGTTGTTTCCGATCGCCCGCGCGGTTGGCGTTCACGAGGTCCATTATGCGATGATTATCATCCTCGCCATGGGCATTGGACTGTTCGCCCCGCCGTTCGGAGTGGGATATTATGCCGCCTGCGCCATCGGGCGCGTCGACCCCGCCGAGGGTATTCGTCCGATCTGGGGCTATCTGCTGGCGCTGATGGCCGGCTTGATCATCGTGGCGATTTTTCCGTGGATCTCGATCGGATTCCTCTAGGTAAGGCGGAATGGAAGGTGACCGATGGGTGGACAGCAAAGCCAGTACAGTATCGGCTTGGAGAAAACGCCCGCCAATTTCGTGGCCTTGACGCCGCTGAGCTTTTTGGCGCGCACGGCGGCGATTTATCCTGATCACACCAGCGCCGTCTACGAGGGCCGCGTCTTCACCTGGTCGCAGACCTATGCGCGCTGCCGGCGCTTTGCGTCATATCTCGCGCGCCGGAACATCGGTCCCGGCGACACGGTCGCGGCGATGCTGCCGAATATCCCGGCGATGAACGAGGTCCATTTCGCGGTTCCGATGGCCGGCGCGGTATTGAACGCGCTCAACATCCGGCTTGACGCCTCCTCGATTGCGTTCCAGCTCGATCATGGCGGCGCCAGGATCATCCTGGTGGATCCGGAATTTGTGAGCGTGATCGCCGAGGCGCTGGCGCTGATGAAGGGCGAGAAGCCATTTGTCATCGATGTTGACGATAAGGCCTTCGCGGGCGGAAAGCGGATCGGCGAGATCGAATATGAGGACGCGCTGTCGCAGGGCGACGAAGGTTTCGCCACCCGCCTGCCCCAGGATGAATGGGACGCCATCGCGCTGAGCTACACTTCGGGGACAACCGGCAACCCCAAGGGCGTCGTCACCCATCACCGCGGCGCCTACCTCAACGCGGTCAGCAACATCCTCGCCGCCAATCTCGGCCAGCATCCGGTCTATCTCTGGACGCTGCCGATGTTCCATTGCAACGGCTGGTGTTTCCCCTGGACCATCGCGGCGGCGGCTGGCGTCAATGTCTGCCTGCGCAAGGTCGATCCCACCAGGATTTTTGAATTGATTGCAAAGCACGGTGTCACCCACATGTGCGGGGCGCCGATCGTTTACAACACCCTGATCAATGCGCCCGACGCGCCGAAGAAATCGGGCGCGCGCCCCGTGGTCGGTTTGATCGCGGGTGCAGCACCTCCAGTTGCCGTGCTCGAGGGCGCCGAAAGCATCGGCATCAAGCTGACGCATGTCTACGGCCTGACCGAAGTTTATGGTCCCGCCTCGGTCTGCGCGGAGCAGCCGGGCTGGGACGAGCTGCCCGCCGATCAGCGCGCACAGCTCAAGCGCCGCCAGGGCGTGCCCTACCCGCTGCAGGAAGCCGTCACCGTGATCGATCCCGAGACCATGCGGGAAGTGCCGCGCGACGGCGAGACCATTGGCGAGGTCATGTTCCGCGGCAACATCGTGATGAAGGGCTATCTCAAGAACGAAAAGGCCACCAGTGAGGCCTTTGCCGGCGGCTGGTTTCACACCGGCGATCTCGGCGTGCTCGACGAACACGGCTACGTCATCATCAAGGATCGCTCGAAGGACATCATCATTTCCGGCGGCGAAAACATCTCCTCGGTCGAGGTCGAGGACGTGCTTTTCAAACATCCCGCGGTGCTGTTCGCGGCCGTGGTCGCGAAACCGGACGGCAAATGGGGCGAAGTCCCCTGCGCTTTCGTCGAACTGAAAGAGAACGCACAGGCCACCGAAGCCGAGATCATCGCCTTTTGCCGCGCACAGATGCCCGGCTTCAAGACGCCGAAATCCGTGGTGTTCGGTCCGATTCCGAAGACCTCAACCGGCAAGATCCAGAAATTCATGCTGCGCAATCAGGTCAATTCGGCAAAGGCGATTTCGGCGTAGGGCGCCCCGGTCTGAACGGTCTAATTTGAAAGAAGGGTTTGCATGTTGTCGCGTCGGCAATTTGTCGCCTCCCCGCTCGCCGCTGGCGTGGCGCTGGCATCGCAAGCGGTAACGGCCCAGTCGGCCAGGCGCACCATCGTTGATGCCCAGGTGCATCTGTGGAAGGCGGAATCCGAGGATTGGAAATGGGTCCCCGGCATGAAGCCGCAGATGCCGGAGCCGTTCACGATCGAGAAGCTCGTACCGCTGATGGATCAGGCCGGCGTCGATCGCGTCGTGGTCGTGCCGCCATCATGGCCGGGCGATCGCAACGATTACGCCCTCGAGGCGGCCAGGCGTCATCCGGATCGCTTCGCGGTCATGGGGCGCATCCCGTTGAAGAACCCGCAGGCCGCGGCGCTGCTGCCGAAGTGGCGGGAGCAGCCGGGCATGCTCGGCGTGCGGCTGACGTTTCTAGGTCCGGCCCAGGCGTGGCTGACCGACGGCACGCCGGACTGGTTCTGGCCGGCGGCTGAGAAAGCCGACCTTCCGGTCATGTTCCTGACGGACGGCCAAAATGTACGGCTTGCCGACGTTGCGGAGCGCCATCCGCGCCTGCAACTGATTGCCGACCACATGGGCATCGGCGGCAATACCCCCAGGGAAGGCCGGATCGCTGACGCGGTCAGCCAGACCGTTTCGCTTGCCAAATATCCAAACGTCTCGGTCAAGCTGTCGGCGGCACCAAACTACTCGTCGGAAGCCTATCCGTTCCGCGATTTCACGCCGCATATCAAACGGCTGTTCGATGCCTATGGCCCGAAGCGCTGCTATTGGGGCAGTGACATGACCAACGGTTTCGACAAGGCTACCTACAAGCAGCGCATCACCCACTTCTCCGAGGAGTTGTCGTTCCTGTCCGAACAGGACAAGGACTGGGTGATGGGCAAGTCGATCCTCGAACGGCTGAGGTGGGGATAGCACGGCGCCAGGCCGTGCGTGTCACCTCATCCGGAACGCGGATACCGATTCAATATGTGGCCGAAGCGCTGCCTCTCAGTTTCCCGAATTGAACCAGATCGTGGCTCCCCCCCTGAACGTGAGGTCATCGCGCTGCACGTTATAGAGGAAGCCCTGTGATGCAAGCGGGCTTACGTACCGGCCGTCCTGCCAGTTGGTCCAGTTCGCCTGCGCGAATACCGATACGCGCTTGTCGGCAATCTGCCAGCCCTGGGGCTGCATCGCGACCCCGGCTCCCACGGTCCAGCCCCAAATGCTTTGCCTATCGACTGAGGACGTCATGAAGTCGATTTTCAGGTGCTGTTCGGTCTCTGCCGCTCCAACCTGGAAGTAAAGCAGAGCGTCCTTGTCCGTCATCCTCCAGGGAATGCCGAACTGCGCGCCGAAATCCACGACGGCGCAGTCGAACGTGCCAATCGAACCGCCGCCGGGGAATCTTCGAATGAGCGACTGGTGGGGGAAGTTGACGCTGGCGTAGGGACCCACCAAAAGACCCGGACTGACCGGGATATTCCAAACACCGCCAAATCCGCCGCCAACCCGGATGTTGGAATCCTGCAGAGTATTCGTGAGCATATCGCTAAATATGGAGTATTCCTTGTTGGTTTGCTCACCGGCATTGACGCTCATGAAGCCACTGAAACCGAAGCCCGAGAACGGGACCGGGCCGGTCCCCGGTGAAACGGGCGTATAAGTGGTCGGGGTTCTGGTCGAGACCGAGGTCGGGACGACGCGCTTAAGCGTGATCGGTGCGCCGCCTACCAGCGACGACAATGGCTCTGTCGTCGTCCAGGTTTTTCCGCCTCTCTTTGCTTCGATAATGGCGATGTAATCATCTTTGGAAGTAATCTTCTCGTCATATTGCAGATCGACCTTTCCGGTCGTGCCGGTGCGAGTTTCTATTTTCTGCACCACCGGCTTTTCTGCCCTGGGCTTCTGCGGATCCGGCTTCTTTTCAATCTTCACCGTAACCGTAGCCCCGTCGATCGGCTTTCCCTGCTCGTCGTTGGCGGTGAATGAGCCGTCGGTAACGGCCCATGCGGCGGTGGACGCGATGACGGCGACAAAAGCTGCAGATAAGAAAAGGCCCAGTCTATTCATGTTACCCCCCAACGAATTCGTCAGCCCAACTTCAATCGAAACCTCGCCTCGCGGGTCGCGCCGCTGTTATGCGTAGCGACGACCCGGATCTGCCAAACCGGCGAACCTGCAAAATTTGTAGCGGGAATTTCCGCCAGCACCCCTTCGGGCCCGGCGGTCTTTTTTGGCGTGCCGACGGCCTTCCAGCTCGTGGGATTTTCGCCAGCTCCGATTTCCACCCGCGCCGCCTTCAGTGCGTTCGCGTCCGCGCTGCCAAACACGCGCACCGCCTGTGCACCACCTTTTTGGACGACCTCGACCCGCTTGATCCCCGCATAGAGAAAATAGTCCTTGGGTGCGCTGAGTGCGGCGCGCGCGTCGACGATGCCGTAGCCGGTAAATTGATCGACGCCGGGTGTCCCGACGTCGCGCGCGGTGCTCTTGATGATGGCGATCACCTGCTCATTGGTGAGGCTTGGATCGTTGGCGATCATCAGCGAGGCGAGTCCGCTCACCAGCGGCGCGGCAAACGAGGTGCCGCTGGCCCGATAGTAGCGCTTGTCGTCACCAACGAAGGCCGCGCTGGCGGTGTATTTCGCGCCCTCGACGCTGAGAATGAGGTCGGTGCGCATCGCGCGCAGGCTGAGCACGTCAACGCCGGGGGCGACGACCGAAATGTTGCCCCAGTTGGAGAACACGGCCTTCTGATCATCCAGCCCGGTCGCCCCGACGGTGAGAATTTTGTCTGATCCGGCGAGACCCGATTTGCTGACATCCTTGTCTTCATTGCCGGCGGCGGCGACGATCACCGCGTTCCTGGCGTAGGCGTAGTCGATCGCAGCCTGGATGATCGCATTCTTGCCCTCGCCGCCCACGCTGAGATTGATGACGCGGGCGCCGTTGTCGGCGGCGTATTTGATTGCCTGCGCGATTGTGAACAGGCGAGTGTGACCGAAATTGTTGACCGCCTTGAGGATCATCAGCTTGGTGAACGGATTGACGCCGGCGATGCCGTCCTTGTCCTTCCAGCTGCTGGCGATGATGCCCGCCGTCATCGTGCCGTGGCCGTCGAAGTCCCACGGTTTGTTGGTTCGCTCGGGGAAGTTCCAACCAATGATATCGTCGACAAAGCCATTCTTGTCGTCATCGCTGCGGTTGCCGTCGATTTCGCCGGTGTTGTGCCAGAGATTATCCACGCTGATATTGCGATGCGCCCAATCCAGGCCGGTATCGATTACGGCAACGATGACGGGCTGGGCGTTGGCCTTGACCAGCCGCCAGGCCGATTGCGGTGAGGCGTCGAAGCCGATGCGCTGCAGCGCCCATTGGTCGGGATGGTCCTGGCCCCATGAGCCCTTGCTGACGAAGTAATGATTGTCGGGCGGCGACAGCATGGCCTGCTGTGCCGAGGCCGAACTCACCAGAAATGCGAGCGCACAGACCGTGCCGAGATGTGTTGCCGCGCGCATCATCGGATCGCCCTCCCCGCGCGCGCGAGCCGGCGCAGCGAGACGCTGGCGCTGGGCAGATCGCTGCCGGGCGCGTAGCTGGCGTTGGCGGGCTCCCAGGGGCCCGGCAGCGTGCCCCAACAGAAATTCGTCGTGACGTTGCCGCCGAATTGCTCCTTCAGCGGGGGCCCCGGATCGTAATTTGCGCCATAGAGCGGAAGGAAGGAACGATTGCTGAATGTCAGCGGCTCTTCAAGTTCGAGGTATCTCAAACCAAGCGCACTATTGGGTATGACGTCGGTCCGTCCGTCGAATTTGTAATCACCTGCGCCCGTCGCGCCGCCGGTAAAGTTGGGTGTAAAGCCCCAAGAATTCATGGCAGTTAGGTATGACCAAGAATTCAGGTTGCCGGTCGGGCCCCGCCAAAGGACGCTGGGACCTCCATCCGGGTGGAAATAGCCGAGGCCGACGACATTGCCGCCGATCTGACTGGTGAAATCCGGAACCGTACCGGGTTGAGGCGTGACGATGTAGCTGTTGATTTGCGGATTATCGACGTTGACGGAAAAATTGAGATTCAAATTTCCGGTTGCGGAAGGCAAGCCCAGTATTGGGTCGTTGGTCGCAGTCTGGATCGTGCTCGTCTCGCCCAGCCTAACGATCGTCATCAGCGGCACCCCGCCGTTCCAGAAGTTTACGCGCTGCGTTTCCCAGGCCTGTGGATTGTTCTGATACGAGGTACCAAAAGGTAGCTCGTAGCTCGGCCCGGTCAGTTTGACCCGGAATGGCTGGGTCGGCTGCGTGTTCAACGAAACAGATTGCCCCTGCTCGGCGATGCCGGTTTCCTTCTTGATCTCGGGGCCCTTGAAGAAATATGTCGTCAGGCCACCGGTCTGCGGCGTTGGATTGTCGGTCGTCGTGGTCGAATTCGCTGGCGGAGTTTTTGTATCGCCCTTCGCGTTCGGCACCCAATTGTCCGGAATAGTCGAATTATCGATGGTGATGGGCACGCTTCCGCCGCCGGTGCCGCCGCCCGGATTGTTGGCGCCATCGCCGGCCTTCGACCGGGGGACGTAGTCGCCCGCCATGTCCTGGAAGTAATTTGGATTGTCAATCAGCGGGTCGTACTTGATCCCCCAGTTGCGGGACGAGTCCTGGAAAAGACGCGGATAGTTGTTGTTGATGCCGTAGTCAGGCTTAAAGCTGTAGTCAGGTTTCAGGTAATCCTTGATCGGCGCCGTTGGCACGGTGGAGCTGGACTGTGTCGGGGGAACCTCCGGGTAGGAAAAACCGGGCATGTTTCGATTCACGTACCAATTATATGGTCCTGTCGTCGTGCCGCCATAGTCGGTCGATGCGCCACCATAACTGGACGACGGCACGAGCGGATTGCCGGTGCTATCGGCGGGGCTAAAACTCATCGGATAAGGCGTGGCGTGAAAATAGCTGCACAGGATCGTGCCGTCGAAAGACACCGGCCAACTCGGCACGAATGGACTTGCGTTCGTCCCGCCCGGTTGTCCAAACGCCGGCGTACCCGCGAGAGTCGGAAATGACATCGCGGCGCCCGGGTCGGCGGTCTGCCCGGTTGCGGTAAAAGTTGGATTTGCGGCACTGGGGATCTGGTTTGCGAGTTGCTGGCCGGGAACGCCGCCGTCCGTGCTCATCGACGTCTTCTTGCTGTCCTTGTCCGGCGATGCATCGCCGGGCTTTGGGGACTCCGCGGGTTTGTCGGGGGAGCCGAGCTTATCCATGTAAGCATTGACCGCCGCTGCCTCGGCGTTCATGTAATCGATGGCGATTTTCTTTTCGTCCTCATGGTTGAGGGCCCGCTCCTCCGGAGTTTCGGCCTTGCGGCGGAGCACCGCACTTATGCCGCGGTCGTATTGTTGAAACCGCTTGAGACCGTCAGGGGTGTGATACCTGACCCAATTGCTCACTTTTGCGATTAGCGAGTTCTTCGCGTCGCTGTATGCTGTTGCCGCCGCGTCAGAGCTGATCTGCGCGTCCTTGATTTCCTTGGGGTCGGGCTTGTTGCCGTTTCTGACAAGTTCGAGGTTGATCTTTTTTTCGATCGCGTCCTTTTCGAGCTGCTTCATTTCGTCGTATTTGGATTTGATGAGTGCCTCGCTGAGAGGTGGTTCCTTTGGCGTTGCAGTCGCGCCGGCGCTTGACGGCTGAGCGGGGCCGGGCGTCTGGGCCCCCTGACTGTCTTTGGGAGCGGGCGTCTGCGTGGTATCGGGCGACTTCGTCGCGGGCTGCTGGGCGTTGGTGTCGCTGCCTTTCGGCGGGCCCTTGTCCTGCGCATAGGCGAAATTGCCCGGCCCGACGACGATCAGGTTCATGAAAATCAATGAAATAGCGCTCGAAGCCAATAAGTTCGGTGAGGCAACGAGCGCACGAAATGCGTGCGTGTTCACGGCAGCCCCCAACTGGGGCTGATTACCGGTCAAACTTTTGCGATCGTCAACGTGGTGAAACCGGCAATCATGAATTCTCGCTTGGTGTACCCGGGAAGCCACACCCGAAAAAGATGCAGTTTAGCCCGCCATCGATCGGCTGCGCGCCGCCTTCAGCCAAAGCAGCCATGCGCGATCGATCTGCCCGTCGTTGGTCTTCGCGGTTGCCTCGGCCTCCTCCTCCGTCAAATAGGTGACCGGTCCCAGCCTCATCGCTTCCGACTGCAGGCGCGCGCCGACTTCGGTGTACACCGCCCGGAACACCGCCTGGCGCAAGGTGCTTCCGACCACCGTTGAGCCGTGACCACGCATCAACACGGCTGCGCCATGACCGAGGCTTTGCGCCAGCGCAGCGCCAAGGCGGGCATCGCGGATCAGCAGATCACTCCCCGGCCCGGCCACATCGCGGATTTCGAACACGGGTGTCTCCGCGCCAAGAAAGCCGCACATATGGCAAACCGGCCGCAGCCTCGTGCCGCTCACCACGCTGAACGGGACGACCGCGGGCGAGTGGCTATGCACAACCGCGACCACATCCGGCCGACGGCGGTAAATCTCGCTGTGGATGAACCGCTCCAGATACACCGCCGGCCCTCCTGCCTCGATCGGGGCCGCGTCGAGATCGAACGCAAGCACGTCCTGCGCGGTGACCAGCGCCGGCGCCATGCTTCTGGCGAGCAGAAATTGATCTGGCCGAACGGGGTGACGCTGGCTGACGTGGCCGAACCCATCCACCACGCCCTGATCGAACAGGACATGGTTGGCGTCCACCAATTCGCGGATCGCCGAGGAAACCGTCTCGGATGCAGTATCGGACATGGTGGACGGCCGTTGCCTTTGGTGAGGTCGCTCTTGCGGGAGATAGTATGGACCCATACGATGCTGCGCAAGAATTTCCGTCGAGCCTTGGGTCTGCGCATGCCGTCCACTGCCACGCGAGCGGCCTCCCCTCGTCAACGTTCGCGGGTCGTCCATCACCCGCACGCGCTGACGGACCGCAGCCTCAGCTTTCTGGTGCGGCAAGCCCACCGAGCTTTCGTGGCCAGGCTTGCCGACAGACTGGTGCCGCACGGCGTCAGTGTCGCGGAATGGGCCGTGCTCCGCAGGCTCTGGCAGCAGGAGGGGTTCACCCAAGTTGACCTCGCCGACCGCATGCGGGTCCGGAAAGCATCGCTGACCGCGGTTCTGGCAAGCCTGGAGCGCAAGGGTTTCATGCGTCGGACACGGCGCGGCGAAGACCTGAGGAAGTACCACCTTTTCCTGACGAAAGGTGGACGAGAGCTGAAGGAGAAATTGCTCCCGATCGGCGTTGCCATCAACCGGGAAGCGGTTGCCGGCATCGATCCCGATGATGCGGCGCTGGTCGGGTTCCTGCTCGAAAAGGTGATCGCCAACCTCGAGGGTCGCTGATCTCTATTAAATAAGCAAAAGCATGGCGGTCAGCCGCCGGCGAAGGGGGAAAACATGGCGGCAGGCGTTCTGGATATGGGTGCGTTGATCGAAACGCGGCCGATCGGTCGTATGCAATGGATCGTGATCGGGCTCTGCGCATTGGTGGCAATGTTGGATGGCCTGGATCTGCAGTCGATCGGCCTGGCGGCGCCCGCGATGATCGGCCAACTTCACATCGTCCCGCATGTCTTCGGCTTCGTGTTCAGTGCGGCGCTGGCGGGCCTTGCGCTCGGCGCCTTTCTGCTCGGGCCCCTCGCCGATCGGGTCGGCCGCAAACCTGTCCTTGTCGGCGCCACCTTCTGCTTCGGGCTTTTTACGCTTACGACGGCCTATGTCGGCGATCTCACGGGACTGCTTGCCGTCCGCTTCCTCGCCGGTTTCGGGTTAGGCGGAGCGATGCCGAGTTTCATCAGTCTCGCATCGGAATATGTGCCGAAAGCGCGCCGCGCCACGATCGTCAGCCTGCTTTGGGCGGGCTTTCCGCTCGGCGGTGTCATCGGCGGGTTGCTCGGATCGTGGATCATCCCGGCCCATGGATGGCAATCGATTTTCCTTGTGGGCGGCGTGTTGCCGATCCTGTTGTCGGGTATCCTGGCGATAGCGCTTCCGGAATCGGCGAGTTTCCTGGTCGCGGCAGGCAAGTCGAGAGAGCGGATCGCTGCCACGCTGCGCCGGATCTTCCCTGACCTATCGACTGCGGTCGACGTCCAATTCGAATTCGCCAGGGAGGTCGCACCAAAGGCAACAGTGCTTGAGCTGTTCCGGTCCGGGCGCGCTACCGGCACTGTTCTGCTCTGGGTCAGCTTTTTCTTCGCCTTCATGATTCTGGTCACGAATTCGGCGTGGAGTCCGATTCTGCTGCGTCGCGTCGGCATCGCTCCCGAGCAGACCGCGCTGGCGCTGGCGCTCTTTAATTTCGGGTCGTTGTTTGGCTCCGGAGCCGCCGGAATGCTGTTGCATCGCCTTGGTGTTTTGCGGGTGCTGCCGCCGACCTTGGCGCTGGGCGCCCTGGCTTATGCGACGGTCGGATGGTCTGCACCCTCGCTCGACGCCGTCATGATCGCGCAGGGCCTGTTCGGGCTGCTGATGGGGTGTGCCAGTTCAGGTCTGATCGCGCTGGCCGCGATCTACTATCCCGTCACGATCCGCTCCACCGGCGTCGGCTGGGCCACGGGAATTGGCCGCCTTGGCTCGGTCACGGGACCGCTGGTCGTCGGCCAGATGGTCGGTGCCCAGTGGGATGTGCCGATGATCTTCGCGGTCGCGGGCGGATCGGTATTGATCGGCGCCGCGGCAAGCACGGTGATGGGCTTGCTTCCGCGGGCCGGTACCGAGCGTGCGCCAGGAGCGGCCACCACCACTTCCGTGCAGGCGTGATTTCCGAGGAGACCCGTATGAGCAAACTGCAGCTTTCGGTCGCGATCGGCGACTATGACCGGATGCGCCCATTGGTGGACGGCCAGGTGCAGATCGATGGCGTCGATGCGCAAATCATGCTGCTCGAGCCGGAGGAAATCTTCTTTCGTGCCTTCAGGCACGCGGATTTCGACATTTGCGAACTGTCGCTCTCCAGCTACAGCGTCAAGACCGCGGCAGGAACCAGCCCTTACGTCGCCGTGCCGGTTTTCCCGTCCCGCGCCTTCCGGCACACTTCGGTTTATGTCCGCACCGACCGGATCAAGTCGCCCGCCGACCTCAGGGGATGCCGCGTCGGGGTGCCTGAATATCAGCTCACCGCCAACATCTGGGTCCGCCTGTTCCTTGAGGAGGACTACGGAATTCGTCCCTCCGACATCACCTGGGTTCGAGGCGGCTATGAGCATCCCGGTCGCATCGAGAAGATCAATCTCAAATTGCCAGCCGACGTCGTCGTCGAGAATGCAGATCCCGACATCACCATTTCGGATCTATTGGCGAGCGGAGAGCTGGATGCGGTGATTGGCCCGCGCGCCCCCTCCTGTTTCGACAGGGGTCATCCCAATGTTGGTTATCTGTTTGCCGATCCGCAGCAGACCGCCACCGACTGGTATCGGCGGACCCATCTGTTTCCGATCATGCACACGCTTGGAATCCGCCGCTCGCTCGCGGAAAAGCATCCGTGGTTGCCGGTCGCGGTCTTCAAGGCGTTCGAGCGCTCCAAGACGATCGCGGTCGCGAAGCTCGCCGATACTTCCGCCACCAAGGTAACGCTGCCCTTTGTCGAGGAGCAATTGCGGGCGGCCCGCCTCCTGATGGGCGACGATTTCTGGTCTTATGGATTGGAGCCGAACCGTCACGTGCTGAGCCGTTTCCTGCAACGCCACCACGCGGAGGGGTTGTCCGCCCGCCTGCTCGCTCCGGAAGAACTGTTCCATCCGGCGTCGCTGGAACTGCACAAGGTATGAGATTGGGACATTTCGCCGTCTCTATATCGGAATGCCTGCTGTTGATGATGGCGCGCTGTCGCATCTGGTTCTTATAGTTGTAACAGAACGAGGGCAAATCTCCCGCGATCGCCGCGCATTGCATGTTGCCGCGGGCGAAACACAGGGAGGCAGTTGCAATGAAGGTTGCGGGATCGCGCTTGTCGGCTCGGCTACCGGCTTTTCGTACGGGCATGGCCATCACATTTTTCCTGTCGGGGGTCGTGGGCGCCACGGGAGTCCTTGCCGACGACGATGACAGTAACTTCCGACCGGGGAATCTGCTGGTCAGCCGCTCGGTGTATGACAACAATCCGGGGAATGTGGTTGCCGGCACGACCTTGCTGCCGCCCAATTGCGTGGCTCCCAATTGCGTGACCGCGACCGACAGCGGCGCCTATCCGTTTGTCTTCAATAATGACATCGTCGACGGCAGTTTTGGCATCACCTCGAAGATCCTGCTGGATCAGATCGAGCCGTCAGGCAAATTCATCAATTCGCTCGAGGTCGAACTGCCCCACACTTCCGACCGCCGGGAGCAACCGACCGGAAATCGGATAGTTACGAGCTTTCCGTCCAAATCAGAGATCGCCCTCAATCTTTCAACCGATGGCCGGGTCGTGACGTTCATGGGCTATCTCGCGCCGCTCAATGCGCTGGACGTCTCGAATTCCAACACGCCGGCCGTGCTCGACCCCACCAATCCGGTTCCCGCGAGTTTTTACCGCGTGGTCGCGGAAGTTGACGCGCATGGCCGCTTTCGTTTCACCAAGACCAACGCCTACAGTGGCAACAACGGCCGCGCCGCGATCCTGAATAACAAGGACGGCGCCAACGTTGTGTACATGTCCGGCAATGCCGGCAACGGCGCTAATCCTCAGCCGAACGGCATCATCATCGGCGCCGGCGCGCAGATTTTGACCCCCGCGCACGCACCGCTCGACGCGCAGCCGGATCCAGGCCAGCCCACACCGGTAGGTAGCTTCAACCTTACGCAACTGGGGCTGAAGGCGGACAAGATCGGCAAGGACACTAACTTTCGCGGTCTCACCGTTTCCAACAACGTGGTTTATCTGACCAAGGGTAGCGGCGGTAACGGCGTCAACACCGTCTACTTCATCGATACGACCGGCTTCGATTCCACTGGCAAGCCGCTGGCCTGCCCGAACGGCGTTGGCCTGCCGGGAGCAAACGCAACGCTTCCGACCGCGCCGATCGTCTACGACGCCACCAAGCTGCAGACGCTGGGTGTCACGCCCTACAACATGTGCATCCTGAAGGGCTTCACGACGACACTGGCCAAGACCACCACGACTTCGTTCCCGTTCGGGGTCTGGTTTGCCAACGCTACGACGCTCTATGTCGCCGACGAAGGCAACGGCACCACCACGTTCGATCCGGCGTCGGGCAAGTTCACCGCGGCGGCCGCGCAGACCACCGCGGGCCTGCAGAAGTGGGTGTTCGACTCCGGTCTTGGCGCCTGGAAGCTGGCTTACGTGTTGGAGGCTGGCCTCAATCTCGGCATCCCCTATACCGTCGCGCACTATCCCACCGGGCAAAATCCCAAAACCAGCCTGCCTTGGGCGCCCGCCGCGGATGGCCTTCGTAACCTCACCGGTCGCGTCAATCGCGATGGCACCGCCACGATCTGGGCGATCACCTCGACCGTCAGTGGAGGCGGTGACCAGGGCGCCGATCCGAACCAGTTGGTCATGATCACCGATCAGCTGGCGGCCACCAGCGTTCCAGCGGGTGAAAGCTTCAAGGTCGTCCGGACCGCCGGGTTTGGCGAAGTGCTTCGTGGCGTGTCGTTTACGCCTGGAACCGATCGCGACCGGTTTGCCGACGCTGACGACCATCGTGGCGACGGCGACCACGATCACCACTAGATCTTGATGCCATGGGCCAGCCAGCGCCGACCGGCGCTGGCTGTGCTTTTTGCCAGCCGTGGCCGCAAAATCTCACCGGACCTGTCAGTCCGCCCGCTCCAAGGTCAGCCGCATGCCATCGTAGGCGGGAACAACGTGAGACGGCAGACTCTGACGCAGTACTTCGTAATCCAGATCGGCGTGCATGTTGGTGATGACGGCGCGGCGCGGCTTGAACCGATCGATCCACGACAGCGCGTCGTTGACGCTGAAATGGCTGGGATGCCCAGTGTAGCGCAGCCCGTCGATGATCCACAGATCGAGATTTTCCAGTAAAGGCCAGCTCGCGGGCGGAATATCGCTGACGTCGGGCGTATAGGCGGCATCGTCGATCCGATAGCCCAGCGCTGAAATATTACCGTGCTCCAGGATGAAGGCCGAGAGCGTCACCGGACCGCCCTTGCCTTCGATCGTCTTGCTCTCCCCCGCTTCGATTGAGTGCTGGGTGAGGATAGGCGGATAGTCACTGCCCGGCGGCGCCATGAAGCAGTACGAAAACCGATGCACGATGTCTTTCGCGGTCGATTGGTTCAGATAGACCGGAATCCGCCTGCGCTGGTGCAGCACCACGGAGCGCAGGTCATCGATGCCGTGGGTTTGGTCGGCGTGCTCATGGGTCAGGAATACCGCGTCGATATGGTCGACCTTGGCGTCGATCAGCTGGTCGCGCAGGTCGGGTGAGGTATCGATCACGATCCGCGTGACGCCGTGATCGGAAGTCCGCTCGGCCAGCAGCGAACAACGGCGGCGGCGGTTCTTCGGATTTTGGGGATCGCACGCGCCCCAGCCGAGCGCGGGACGCGGAACACCGGCGGAGGATCCACAGCCGAGGATCGTCAGGCTCAGCGTCATGCCAGCTCTTTCGGGGCTGGCACCTTACTGAACAGGCGGAAGAAATTGTCCGTGGTCTGCCGCGAAATCTCTTCCAGCGATACCCCGCGCGTCTCTGCCAGCACCTTGGCAATTTCAACCACATAGGAGGGCTCGTTTCGCTTGCCGCGAAACTTTCCGGGCGCCAGATAAGGCGCGTCGGTTTCGACCATGATGCGATCGGCGGGCAGTTCGGCGGCGAGGTCGCGCAGCGTCTGCGATTTCTTGAAAGTCAGAATACCCGTGAATGAAATCGATAGTCCCAACGAGATCGCCTGCATCGCAAGTTCCCGCCCGCCGGTGTAACAATGCAGCACCGCGCGAAACGGTCCCTTTGCCATCTCGTCTTCGAGGATGCGGCCGCAGTCGCCGTCGGCCTCGCGGGTGTGAATGACCAGCGGCAGGCCCGTTGCGCGGGCAGCGGCAATATGCGCCCGGAAGCCGCGCTCCTGGGCTTGCCGCGAGCCATGCTGATAGAAATAATCCAGGCCCGCTTCGCCGAATGCCACGACTTTGGGATGCCGTGCCAGTTCGACCAATTCGCTCGGAAGAATCCCGTCCTCTTCATCGGCCTGATGCGGATGGGTGCCGACCGAGCAATAGACATCTGGAAATCGCTCCGCGATCGCCAGCAGCGCGCCGAGACGCCTCACCCGCGTCGAGATGGTGACGATGCGCCCAACGCCCGCGGCGGCGGCCCGCGCCACGATGCCGTCGAGATCGTCGGCGAAATCGGGGAAGTCCAGATGGCAATGGCTGTCGACGAGCATCAAACCTGATCCGTTTCAAGTCGCCGGCGGCTCGACGTAACGTGGAAAAACGCCGACGGGCGCGGGAAGTTTGCTGCCCGGCTTAATGCGAGTTGCTCCGTCCAGGCTGGCAAAGTCGCGCTCAGCTTGCGGGATAGCGAGACTATCCAGCAGTTTCGCCGCGGCTTCCGGCATCGCCGGCTGCGCCAAAATCGCGATCTGGCGCACCACTTCCGCGGTTACGTACAGCACGGTGCCTTGACGCGCGGGATCGGTCTTCGCCAGCGCCCACGGCGCTTCGCCCGCGAAATAACGATTGGCTTCCGCCACCACGGCCCAGACCGCGTTGAGCGCCTGATGAATCTGCTGGGTCGCCATCGCCGTCCGCGCCAGCGCGATCATGCCGTCGGCCTGCGTCAGGATCACCTTGTCGGCGTCGCTGAATTCCCCGGGCTCGGGCAGCACGCCCTGATATTGCTTCGCGATCATCGACAGCGAACGCTGCGCCAGATTGCCAAGATCATTGGCGAGATCGGCATTGATGCGCGCGACGATGGCTTCATGATTGTAGCTGCCATCCTGCCCGAACGGCACCTCGCGCAGGAAGAAATAGCGAACCTGGTCGACGCCGTACTGATCGGCAAGATTGAACGGGTCGACGACGTTGCCGACCGATTTCGACATCTTCTCGCCCCGGTTGAACAGGAAACCGTGGGCATAGACCCGCTTCTGCACGGGAATGCCCGCCGACATCAGGAAGGCCGGCCAATACACCGCGTGAAAGCGGATAATGTCCTTGCCGATGATATGAACGTCGGCCGGCCAATAATGCCAGTTTGGATCGCTCTCATCGGGAAAGCCGACGCCGGTGATGTAGTTGGTCAAGGCGTCGACCCAGACATACATCACGTGCTCGGGGGCGCCGGGAACCTTGACGCCCCAGTCGAAGGTGGTTCGCGAAATCGACAGATCCCGCAATCCGCTTTTGACAAAGCTGATGACTTCGTTCTTGCGCGAGTCCGGGCCGATGAAATCCGGCTGATTATCGTAAAGCGCCAATAACCTGTCCTGGTAAGCGGACAGTTTAAAGAAATAGCTTTTCTCCTCGACCCATTCGACCGGGGTGCCCTGCGGACCCCGCCGCACATTATCGTCGCCGACGATGGTTTCGTCTTCGGCGTAATAGGCTTCGTCGCGCACCGAGTACCAGCCGGCATAGCTGTCGAGATAGATGTCGCCGTTATCGGCCATCCGCTTCCAGATTTCCTGGCTGGAACGGTGATGCTGCTCTTCCGTGGTGCGGATGAAGCGGTCGAACGAGATGTTCAGGCGCTGGTCCATCTCCTTGAAGCGCTGCGCGTTGCGCGTCGCCACCTCCATCGTCGGCAGCTTTTCGGCTTCCGCGGTCTGGATCATCTTCAGGCCGTGCTCGTCGGTCCCGGTCAGAAAGAACACATCCTTGCCGTCGAGCCGCTGAAAGCGCGCCAGGGCATCGGTCGCAATCGCCTCATAGGCATGTCCGATATGCGGCACGCCGTTCGGGTAGGCAATTGCGGTCGTGATGTAGAAGGACTCACGGGGCAAATTGGTCGCGTTCGCCATCGTTGCGAAGGCCTTTCATCACTTTTCAATCAACGCGCGTTGATGCGGACTGGTTTAGCCCGGCCGGTCAGCCGATCGCCTCCGCAAGCATCCCGAACACCGAGAAAACCAGCGGTTTTCGCTCAAGATTGTATTCTGCGGTGTCGCGCGCGGCGCGGTTGATCTTTTCCCACACCTCCGCCAGCCGTGCAAGGCGCGGCAGGTTGGCGCTGGCGCCGTCGGCGTGGAGGCGCTCGCTCAGCCAGCGATCGACGCTGTCGACGAAGGCCGCCAGCGCGACCCGGTCACTGCCGCCAAGCGCGTCGCCGAGGGCATGCAGTTCGCGCGGATCGACCTGCGGCAGGGTAGCGAGCAACGCCGCAGTCCGCTTGTGAAGTTTCACGGCATCCCCGCCAAGCAGCGTCAGCGCGCGCGCGACGCTTCCCTCCGCCGCATCCGCCGCCTCCGACAGTGCGGGATCGTCGATCGCGATGTTTGCGGCGTGCGTCGCCGCCTGGATGACGTCGGGGGTGGAGAGCGGGCGCAAACTTAACCGGCGGCAGCGCGACAGGATCGTCGGCAACACCCTTCCGGGCGCATGGCTGACCAGAAGGAACAGAGATTGGCGCGGCGGTTCCTCGAGAATCTTGAGCAGCGCGTTGGCGGCGTTCGGGTTGAGTTCATCGACGGTATCGACGATGCAGACCCGCCAACCTTCAACCGCGGCGGTCGAGCCGAAGAACGAGATCGTCTCCCGGGTCTCGTCGACCGTGATCACCGTCCGCAACACACCCTTGTCGTTCGGCTTGCGTTCGAGCGTGAGCAGTCCGCCATGCGCGCCCGCCGCGATATGGCGCGCGACGGGATCGGACGGATCAACCTGCAGCGTCTCGACACGCTGCACCTCGGGCGCGAGTGGATCGCGGTGGGCAAGTACGAACCGCGCCATTCGATAGGCCAGCGTCGCCTTGCCGATGCCTTGGGCGCCCCCGATCAACCAGGCGTGTGGTATGCGTCCGCTGCGATAGGCATTCAGCAAAGCCGCCTCGGCTTCGCGATGCCCGAACAGGACAGCGGTTTCGCGTGGATGCGCAACCGATATCTGAGTTTCGACCTGCCGGGCACTCATGCGGAACTCGCCAGATTGCCGGCGCCGGTTGCGAAGAAGCGGTCGCGCAGGGCCGACCATATCTTGGCGGCAACCATACCGGGCTCGGCGGTTGCATCGATCAACACGCATCGTTGCGGCTCGGCGGCGGCAATCTGCCGGTACGCGTCGCGCAATTCCTGATGAAACCTGATGTCTTCGGCTTCGAACCGGTCGGGAGCGCCGGCGCCGCGACGGGCGGCCGCGCGCTGCATTCCGACCTCCACGGGGACATCGAGAATAACGGTCAAATCCGGCTTGAGATCGCCGATAGTGACCCGCTGCATGGCGTTGAGAACGGCGGGCGCAACCTGCCCCACACTGCCCTGATACACCCGCGTGGAATCCGAGAAGCGGTCGCAGAGCACCCATATTCCCTGCTTGAGAGCGGGCTCGATCACGGTGTGCACGTGGTCGTCGCGCGCGGCCGCAAATAACAGCGTTTCCGCGTCCGGACCCAAAAGCTTGCCCATTCCGGACAATACCAGATGTCTGATGATTTCGGCGCCCGGCGATCCTCCGGGCTCACGCGTGACAATGGCGCGCAACTTTGCGGCGGACAGGCGCTCGGCCAGCGTCTTGATCTGCGTGGATTTGCCGGATCCCTCGCCGCCCTCAAAGGAGATGAATCGTCCACGCCCGGAAATTCGTTTGACCGTTGCCTCGGCCATCGTCAGAGCTTCTCGGCGCCCGCGCGAAACACCCCGATCACCAATTCGCTCGCGCCGTCGATGGCCCGTCGCATGGTCGATCCCCGGTCGACTGATTCCCCCGCATAGACCGGCGCTTCCACCGCGATGTTGCTGCCGCGCCAGACCTTGACCAGGCCGACCAGCTGGCCCGACTCGATCGGCGCACGTATCGGTCCCGTGTAAACAACACGCGCAATCAATTTGTCGGAGCCGTTTTTCTGCACCATCACCTTGATCGGCTCACGGCTGGTGAGCTTCACCGAGCGGGTCTCGCCGCCGAACACCTTGGCGTAGCCGACCGGCTGCTCAGCCGCGAACAAGGTCCGCACTTCGAAATTGCGGAATCCCCATTCCAGCATCTTCTTCGCCTCGGCGGCGCGGTCATCGGGATCGTCGAGGCCGTTGATGACGACGAGCAGCCGGATACCGTTCTGTACGGCGGAGCCGACCATGCCGTAGCCGCTCTCCTTGGTATATCCGGTCTTGAGGCCGTCAGCGCCCTCGAGCGAATTCAGCAATGGATTGCGGTTCTGCTGCCGGATCTTGTTCCAGGTGAATTCCTTCTCGCCAAACAGTTTGTAGAAATCGGGATAGGTCTGAATGATGTAACGCGCGAGTTTGGCAAGCTCGCGCACGGTCATCTTGTTGCCGGGATCCGGCAGGCCGTTGGAATTGGCGAAGGTCGACCGCGTCAACCCGAGCTCGCGCGCACGCTTGGTCATGATCTCGGCAAAAGCGCGCTCGTTGCCGGCGATTCCCTCCGCCAGCACCATGCAGGCGTCGTTGCCGCTCTGAATGATCGCGCCGTGCAGCAGATCGTCCACGGGAATTTTGCTGTTAATGGCGGCAAACATGGTCGAGCCGCCCGCCGGCGCGCCGCCCTTGCGCCAGGCGTTTTCGCTGACACGATATTCATCGGTCAATTTGACGTCGCCCTGCTTGATGGCGTGGAAGACCACCTCGGCGGTCATCAGCTTCATCATGCTGGACGGCGCCCTCAGCTCATCGGCGTTCTTCTCGAACAGCACGCTGCCGCTTGAGGCTTCGATCAGGATCGCGGTCGGTGCATCGCCGTCGAAGCCGCCCTCCTCCTTCTTGGCGCCCTGCACGCTGTTGTTGGCGGCGTAAACGATGCCGCCCCACCCGACAGCCAGAGCGATGACGGCCGCGATCAGGCTGCGGGTTCCGGTCGCGGACCTTGATTTGCGGGATAGCTTGACTGTCATCGGGTGCCCTGAACCGGCGTTCTAACAGTTGGAAGTACCACGAACAACACGGGTTTTTCACGCCGCGGCCGCCCGATCAGAGCACGGGGCCGGCCAGACGGTCCGATCGCGCTCTGATGCGGATCCCCCCGACAAAATCGGGCAAACGAGGCGGAAAAGCGATGCGATCCTCGCGGCTTGTTCCGCGATCGAAACCGACGGGCAGCCGGAGTGGTTCAATAGAGCCCGCGGCCGGCCAGCAATTCGCGCGGCCCCTGGGGCTCGATCGGGGCATAGGCGGAGACAGCTCCGACACCGGAGGAATAGCGGTCATCAGGCTCATACGATACCGCGCGCGAATTTTCCAAGACCCGCCCGCTCGAACGCGGGCGCGCGGATGCGGACATCTCGGAGGTCGCCGAGATCGACGCCTGATCTGCCGAGGTATTGCCGAGGCTATAGGGTCTCCCCTCGGGCAGCGGAACCTCGCCGCGGATCGGACGCCCCGACGAGGAGATTTCCGGAACGAACGGACGGGCGGACGCTACCCGGACCAGTGACGGCGACGGCGCGGGCGCGCCGGTGCGCAACGTTGCAACGAGCTGGCGGTCGTCGGAACCTTCGAGCGGCGCGCGGCCCACATATTCGACCCGCACCCGCGCGACGCCATTGCCCTTGAATTCGAGCAGTTCGGCGGCCCTGCTGGAGACGTCCATCAACCGGTTGCCGTGATAGGGCCCGCGATCATTGACGCGGACGATCAGCGATTTGCCATTGCTGAGATTGGTCACGCGCGCATAGCAGGGCATGGGAAGCGTGGGGTGCGCGGCACTCAGCGAGGCCATGTCGAACACTTCGCCATTGGCGGTCAGCCGGCCGTGGAAATCGTCACCATACCAGGAGGCCAAACCCTCCTCGCGATAATTGACATCCTCCTCGGGGACATAGACCCGCCCTGCGACGGTGTAGGGCTTGCCGACGCGGTAGGTGCCCCCGCCTTTCGGCACGGGTTCACCGAAGGCAACCACGCGCGGGCTTGAGGAAACGCCATATTTGGGATCGACCCGGCTGGCGATACCCGACGAGGCGCAATTGGCGAGAACCAGGCATGCTGCCATGGCAGCAACCCCGCGCGCCGCGCCGAAAACCGGATTTGACCGCCGAATCCCCATCTGCCCCAATTACCATTCCACACCGGCCACGCGGTATTTTATGCGTTTGGCGGCCACGCGTCCCCGATGCAGCCCACTTCCACATCAATGTATGAATATACCGCAGCCTGAACACGGCGGAAATGGGGACAGCGCCGGGGTGGTAAACGAATCGTTGCGTTTTTGCGAGGTGTCGATCCCCCGCCGGGCGCGGGGCACCTCCAGCCTTCCCTTGCAATCCGCCACGCGTTCGCTCATGAGGGGCACCACGGAAGGGTGGCCGAGTGGTTTAAGGCACCGGTCTTGAAAACCGGCGTGCCTGCAAGGGTACCGTGGGTTCGAATCCCACCCCTTCCGCCATTTATTGATATAAGTTGTTGATATTACAATGCTATCTTAATCGTATCGCTGGCACCCCACATTTTGCCCCACATTTAATTTGCGTCGTCTTTTTCGTCAAAAGTATCGATAAAACGGGACTTCTCACGGGATCGATGCGGTCGGCCTGAGCGAGCGCCCTTTCCGACCAACCTGCCATTTTTTCCGCCGAAATTGACGCAGTCTCGTTTGCGACAATCGCCTGCACGGCAGCAACATAGGCACGGATATTCGTCGCCTGTCGCAACGATTCTGCGTCACCGAGCAGTCGATCAATTCTGGCCTGTTCGATCTGTTGCTGACGTTCCTGCTCTTCGCGCCCGATATGCAATTGACGGTTACGCCTATCCTCTTCGAGTTGGGCCTTGCGCTTCAACTGTTGCAGTTCACGCGGCGATTGCATATGCCGACACGTCGTCCAGACCCCTTCGGGAGGCGCACCGGACCTCCTTTCCAGTCGTGCCGTTACGCTTTCTACGAAAGACACATGATGAAAAAGTACATCCTTGCCATGGCCGCTTGCCTTGCAGCCGTGGCCACGCCCGTCCTCGCCACCGACTTCAAGGTTGAGGAGGCGACGATTCCGGAGATCGAGCAGGCGTTCCGCGATCATCGCCTGACCTGCCACCAACTCGTCCAGACTTACTTCGACCGCATCGCGGCCTATGACAAACAGGGACCGAAGCTCAATGCCATCCTGACCCTGAACGGAAGTGCGCTGGCCACGGCCGACCTCCTGGATACCAGCTTCGCCCATGGCGGAAAGCTCGGCCCGCTGCACTGCGTGCCCGTCGTTCTCAAGGACAACTACAATACCACCGACCTGCCGACCACAGGCGGCTCCCTGTCGCTGGAGTTCGCGCAGCCTGGCAAGGACGCCTTCGTCGTCGCGCTACTGCGCTCGGCTGGCGCCATCATCCTGGCCAAAACCAACATGCACGAGTTCGCGCTGGCGGGCACTACGGTGAGCTCGCTCGGCGGCCAGACGCTGAACGCCTACGACCTGACGCGCACCCCGGGCGGCTCGAGCGGCGGCACCGCCGTGGCTGTGACCAGCAACCTGGCGATGGCCGGGACCGGCTCCGACACGGTCAACTCCATCCGCTCGCCCGCCTCGGCCAGTGCGCTGGTCGGCGTGCGGCCAACCCACGGGCTCCTCAGCCTCAACGGCATCATGCCGGTTTCCAGCACGCAGGACGCCATCGGGCCTCTTGCCCGCCACGTCGTCGATGCCGCCGCCATGTTGCAGGCGATGGCGGCGGCCGATCCCGCCGATCCGCAGACCGCGGAACACCCGCACCAGGACTACCTCGCCGCACTGGATGCTGACGCGCTCAAAGGCAAGCGGATCGGGGTGCTGCGCGTGTTGTTCGGATCGAAGCCTGAGCACAGTGAAGTCAACGAGGTGATGGAGCGCGCCATCTCGGCCATGAGGCAGGCTGGCGCCGTCCTCATCGACATTGACGCGCCGGAGCTGGGCGCGGACCAGCTCATCGCCCAGAACGACGTGCAGAAGTACGAGTTCAAGGCGGTGATGGACCGCTATCTTGCCACCATCCCGAACGCGCCTGCCAAGACCGTTGACGCCATCTATGCGGGCGGACACTACAACCACCCGACCCTCGAAGGCTTCCTTAAATCCGCCGTCTCCTTCAAGGACGGCCTGTCCGAGGCCGACTACGAGGTCCGGCTCGATCGCGACGCCAAGACCCGCGCCCTCCTCGACAAGGTGATGGACGACAACCACATTGATGCCGTGGTCTATCCCTTGCAGAAGCGGCTCGTGGTACCTGTCACCGAACTCAACCAGGCGGACCGGAACGGCATCCTGGCATCGGTGACCGGCTTCCCGGCGATCACGGTCCCGGCCGGGTTCTCCGCGCCGACCAAGACCGCCCCGCTTGGCGTCCCCGTCGGCATGGACATCCTCGGCAAGCCGTGGAGCGAGGCAAAACTGCTGTCGCTGGCCTATTCGTTCGAGCAGGCGACGCATTTCCGCCGCTCGCCGGAGAGCGCGCCGCCGCTGCCCTCGGAGAAATAAGGGTTGAAAGACAAAGGGGCCAGCGAGACGAACTTGCTGTCCCTTTGATGGATGCACGATCCGCTCAGTGGTTATTGGCGACGACGCGGATCGGGTCGTTGAATTGGCCTGACATCAGGTCGGCGATGATGGTTTCGAGGTCAGTCCGCTCGACTTCGGTCTTTCGGTAAACGGTGCCACGGCCGCCAAAGCGGTCGATCACTAGGTAAACCGTTTGATCCGCCCCGTAGGGCACGATCCTCGGCGTCCAGCCCGTTCTAGGCATACCGCCGATCTCGCTACAGACAAGGCCAAGCGGGAAATGTTCTCCAAGCTGGCGCAACATTTGGACGGACTTGCCGATGAAGTTGAGAAGGCGATAGCCAGTAGGAAAACGTCAAACTGAGACGCCACCAAATTTTCAACTGCGTATAAGCAGCCTATGCCGCAACACGGTCCTCTTTGTCCGCTCCCCGCGCAACGATCTTGAGCGCGTCATCCGGCAGCGGTCGTTGCAGCGCCTTAGCCTCGTCCCACGGCGCCCGCATCCAGACGTCGCGCTCTTCGTCCGTCGTTAGGATCACCGGCATCGCCTTTGGATGGATCGGAGCCACAACGCCGTTCGGTTCGGTTGTCAGGAAGCCGTAAACGAGGTGCGGTCCGGGGATCGGCTTAGACTTCGTGCCGCGGTCACCTTTGAATTCGGTCCAGATGCCCGCAAAGGCGAATAGCGGCCTGTTCTCGTTAAGGGCGAACCAAACCACGTCCTTTTTGCCTGTCTCCGGGTTCGGTTCCGGCGCATATTCGGAGAAACTGTTCGCCGGGACTAGACACCGGCTCTCCGCCTTCAGCCAGCCACGCCAATGCGGCGACGACGTGTTGCGAATGTTGGTCACCGGGGGGCCGCCGAATTTCGGCGGCGGTGGCATCCCCCACCGCATCATTACCATTTCGCGAAAGGTATCGTCGTTGCGCACCACCGGGGCCGGATAATCCGGGAACACCCCGTGCATCGGCGGGAGGTTGCCGACATAGCTATTCAGCACTCGAAACAGCGCAGCGATGGCGGCCTGGTTCGTGGTGATGCTGTAGAGATTGCACATGCACATGCCCCCGTATTTTCAAGGAACAGTTGCTGAATACCGGTGCGCCCTGAAAACTGTGCCTTTCTTGCAACTCTCAACAAGAAACGTACAGGGCTCGCAGTGCGTGGGTGACCTTTTTTTAAGTCGGCTAGTTGTACGGTCCTCAACTATCAGCTGGGGAAATCCAATGCGCTACACAAAGCTTCTTCTAACAACTGCCATCGTCTCGATCGGCCTGTCCAACATCGCCTCCGCCGCGGATCTGCCAGCTCGGACCTATACAAAGGCACCAGCCTTCGTCCAGGCCGCTTACGACTGGAGTGGCTTCTACATCGGTATCAACGGCGGCGGCGCCACTAGCCGCATCAATTGGAACGCGGACGGCTTTGGCAACGAAGGCAGCCACGATGCGTCGGGCGGAACGGTCGGTGGACAGATCGGCTATCGCTGGCAGACGGCGTCGTGGGTCTTCGGTCTCGAAGCGCAGGGCAACTGGGCTGATTTCAAGGGTAGCAATCTCAGCCAGCAATTTGCCGGCCAAACCAACCAAACCAAGATTGATGCCTTCGGCCTGTTCACCGGCCAGATCGGCTACGCTTGGGACCGTACGCTGTTTTATGTGAAGGGTGGTGCCGCGGTCACAGACAACAAGTACACGGCGATTTCAACCCTCCCGCCGCTTGTCGGGATCGATACTGCGAGCGAAACCCGGTGGGGTGCCGCAGTTGGCGCCGGCATCGAATACGCCTTCGCTCCGAGTTGGTCGCTCGGCTTCGAGTACGATCACCTTTTCATGGGCAACCGGGACGTAAATTCGGCCACCGGCTTCCTTATCGCCGACCATATCAAAGAGGATGTCGATCTCTTCACCGTGCGCCTGAACTACAAGTTCGGGGGACCGGTGGTCGCCAGATACTAATTTGATCTGAAAATGAGCGTGAAAGCCCCGGCATCGTCCGGGGCTTTTTTGCTCTCTAGCCCCCGGCTTATCGTTCGCCCGGCCACCACGTCGACGGCGGATCGCTCGCCGATATCTTGGTCTGGCGAAGCGCCACCAGATGGCTGCGTTTGTAGGGGTATCCACGAACCTGCGAACAATCCTTGCAACGCATGTAGCGTTCCAGTTCGTGGATCGGTGTCGTCTTCGGCCGCCGCACGATATCTAGCGCGACAGTTTGGTGGGTATCGCAACCCAGACAGCGAACTTCCAGATAGCGATAGCCTGCGTTGAGCGCGTCACCCAGCGCAGGCGAAGGTTGGGCGGGCCCTTTGTAACCGAGCATCCGTTGGTTCCATGCCTCGCAGGCAAGCCGGTCGGCCTCCTTGCGCGCTTCTCGCGCGCGTTCGGCCGATGCTCGAATAGAGGCGCCGTAGATGCTCTGCCGAGATTTGGTGCTCATAGCGCCGCATCAAACCGGCATCGGCGTGATCGCGCAAATTATCAATCCCTTGGGAACTGAGCCGCAAGGAGCTACATCCCGTCGTAGGTGTTGAAAACCTTCCGATGCGCTTGGTGCGTCTATATCCGAAACTTTTGATCCGGGGCCGTCGAAGTCGCGGAAGGGAAAAATGATGGCATCGACCTTTTGGTAGGAAGCCCGATCACAGCCGGCGAAATGGTTGTCCGCGCGGTCCTCGTCACGGTCTGTTAGCCAAACCAGCTCCGCGACCGGAACCACTTCTCCCGCCGCTCATTAGCTGCTCGAAGGAGCGCGCGCGGACTATGAACGGTGTCGCAAAGCACGATCGAGCGCTGGACGAGGCGTTGGTCAGCCTGGGTGCGATCGTACTTCGGCTTGCCGACCCCAAGGTGACGCGGACCGCGGCGGAGCGCAGGGCACTTGCTCAGTCGGTTCGCCAGTACGGACTTTGCGCGGACAGGTCCGCTGACCCTCGCGTGCATCGCCTGCGGGCTGAATTAGACGAGACAGTCAAACCAAAATTGAGGTTGGTCTGGAGCAAATAGTGGGTCTACCGGATGAACTCAGAGAGGGCGCCCGATGGTTGGAAAGTTCCGACTTTGGTGGCGCTAATTTACGATGAGCTTTTCTCTTTCCACCTTCACGGTCGAGATCAATGGGACTCCGACAATTGCGTTTCAGGCAAGATGGCACGTGGAAGCTGACGATATCTGCCGAGGCTGGCCCAATTTGCATTGGGACGAGATATCGTCGAAAGGTCCGCGCAGCGGAGTTGCGCTGCCACCTATCATCAAAGTGCGATTGGCGCGCGCGTCCGAGAAGGCGGCATACAACGTCGCGGGTAATGACGTTGAATTCTACGGCGAGGTGAAGATCGTCAAGCTGATCGATGCCTCCGGTCGTCAAGATGAAACTGATGCAAGCGTTTCAACCGAGAACGTGTCCGACGACGCCATAGCCGAACAGCAAGACGCCCACATAGGCGATGGCTAGGAATTCATACGAGAAAAGTGCATTTTTCACGATCGCCTCCACCAGCTAAACCCTTGGCAGCAATAGTGGCGCGCGTGCGTTGCCAGAATATGTCTTCAAATCCACAGAATGACTTCGTCCGGCGGGGGTTTGTTTCGTGCGCCGTGTGATCGAAGAAACAACCGCGGCGCGACTATCTAGTTTAACCATTTGTTAAACATCTAAGTTGATGCTTTCGCTCACGAAGCGGCGGAACCGGGCGCGAGAGCCGGCAGCCAGCTCGGGACAGCCGGCGGCGTAGCGCCCGCCGGCTTTCTCCCGTGAGGAAACATGCGAGGTAGGCTCCGACAAAACAACGAACAGGAGAAACCCGAGATGCAGAACATAGAACAAGCAATCCGTGAGCGCGCCTACCACCTGTGGATCGAAAGCGATTGTGAGGATGGAAACGCAGACACTCATTGGCTGGCTGCCCAGCGAGAGGTTTTGAGCGCGTCGCTTGGCGAAATCGGTCGCGTCGCGGGTAGCGAGCCCGCCAAGTCACCCAAGCCCAAGGCGAAGCGCTCTCAGAAGAAGCGGCGCGCGGCATAGTTGGTGTTGCGTGCGTGGCTGAGGGCTGACGCCGGCTGCGCCGGCCGCTAACTCGACGGCCATCCGTCACCAAAATTATCGGTTAACAGTTCCCTGATATCCTAATTGCTC
>NZ_SSNA01000127.1 GCF_004799445.1 Bradyrhizobium sp. | reverse complement strand
ACTTCGGCGTCAGCGACGCAAGGGCCGGATCGATCACACTGCTCTCCGGCAGTACGTCGGCGACGGTATCCGTGGTGGCGAGATTCGTCATCTGCAGTTCCTGCGGCGGCAATTCATGCAGGTCTTCCCACGGTGGCACATTCAGCGACAGCGAAAGCAAATCGCCGCTCCCGCCCATATCGAATGTGTATTTCGCGAGCCGACCGATATCGCGCTCGGCGATCATCATGTCCTGTGCGGTGTAGGTCGAAGCCTTGGCGTCCTCGGTCCGGTCGCTCATCCAGATCTGATGGACCCGGACATGCGCTTGTTTTGGCACGTACCGAACCTTGCCCGACAGTAGCAGATACACGCACGTGGATTCGCACGAGGCCTGCGGCGCCACGCTGGTGGATTCGCCCGAAGCGGTATGCGCCTCAATGCTGGAGCCGACCGTCGTACGAAGGCCGATCGTTCGCCAACGCCGACCGAGCGCGATGGCGTCATTGACCGAGCCGCCGTTGGACTCCAGCACGATGGTCGCGCCGCCGAGATCGCGGCCACGGGCGAATTCGTCGAAATTTCTCGGGGTGTCGCCGGTGACGATTCCGACCGCGCCGATCCAGCCGCGGCAATTCGGTTCGCAAGCGATCCAGGTAAAGTGCATCGAAAGCTGATGCTCCTGGAGCACGGTGCCGGCGTAAGCGGGAGCACTAACCGCAGGCATCAAGCCTGGCAAAGCCATACAAAAGGCAGCGGCACGACACAGCGCCGAGCCGCCGGACCGAAGACCGGGCTTGCCGGGGCCGCTGTTCAATGCCTTGTCGCAGTATGCGCGTCAGGTCCAGATTCCGCCAGACTGGTCCAAACCCTGGCCATCCGAAGGAAATGCGATCGCAAAGCAGGGCTTACATTGTTGCTCGCCGATTGCGTCAAATCTGACGCCAGACGCATACATTCCAGCTCACGCTTTCGCGAGTATTCTGAATCCGACATCGTGCATCGTCCTGGACAATCGATGCACAATCATTGCACGCCATTGATTAGCCTGTCTGTGGTCTATGCCACCGAGAAGGACAGACACGGGACGGTGATGACTGCAGTCTGCAATGTCCTTCAGCCGCCATCCTGGTCAATATTGCTCACCTCTTGGAAACGTTAACCGGCAAATTAGCCACTCCGGTGTTTGACGGGTGAAATAACAGTCGGAACCTTTGTTCCGTGTGCTGATTAATGTGGCACGCGGCCCGAATGTCCGCGATAGAGCTGAGAGCACATCATGATCGATACTGTCGTCATTCAACCCGGGGCAGAGACTGGGGAACCCTCTGTCGCAGGCGTTTCCTGGGCCGCCGTCGTCGCTGGTGCCATCGTCAGCTGCGCTTTGACACTTGTTGTTCTCGCGTTTGGCATTGGGCTCGGTCTCTCCGTTGTTTCGCCGTGGGGCGGTTCGGGCGTTTCGGCTACGACCTTCAAGATCGGCACCGGACTCTATCTCGTGGTCATCGCGATGCTGTCGTCCTCAATCGGCGGCTATATCGCCGGCCGCCTGCGCTCGCGATGGATTGGCGTTCACAGCGACGAGGTGTATTTCCGCGATACCGCGCATGGCTTCGTAGCCTGGGCACTTGCGACCGTGTTGGGAGCCGTCTTGCTGGCGTCGCCCGCCTCAAACCTTTTGGGGGGTACCTCCGCTGGCGTCACGCAAGGCGCGGTCTCATCCGCCAGTCGGACGGGACCGATGGACGGTTACGTCGATACGCTTCTGCGGTCTGACGCGCCCGCCGCGCAAAGCACCGGCCAAAATTCCGGCAATGCATCCGACTCGCGCGGCGAAATGGTTCGGCTGTTTACCTCCAGCCTGCGCAATGGCGGCGATTTGAAGCCGGCCGACCGGGCATATGTTTCTAAAGTAGTCGCTGCGCGAACCGGCCTCAGCCAGGCAGACGCCGATAAGCGCGCAAATGACGTCGTGACACAGGCGAAGGCCGATATGGATGCGGCCCGCAAGGCAGCCGCTCAACTCGCGTTCTGGCTGACCGCATCACTGCTCATTGGAGCGTTTTGCGCCAGTCTAGCCGCGACCGAAGGCGGCGGCCTCCGCGACGGCACATGGCGTCGCAGACCTACCCGATAATTACCTCAAGGATTGAAAGGAAAACCACATGCCCATTCTCCTCTGGTTGGTCGGCATTCCAATTCCCCTGATCATCCTGATCTTGTTGCTGCGTTGAACGCACAGCCGAAAGCAATCCCCGCCGAGGCGGGGATCTATGACACGCGGGACCGTGATCGGCCCACTACTGCATCTTCTGTGTCCATTTTCAAACAGCTCTGGAGATACCCCGTGGCCAAAAAACCGAAACTGCTGAGCGATCTGTTCCATGACACGCTTAAGGACGTTTACTTCGCCGAAAACAAAATTCTCAAGACGCTGCCGAAAATGGCCAAGGCCGCGCAGTCGAAAGATTTGAAGGCGGCGTTCGTCAAGCACGAGAGGGAAACCCGCGGCCAGGTCAAACGGCTTCAACAGATATTCGGCATCCTCGGCAAGCCTGCCCGCGCCAAGACATGCGATGCCATTCTCGGTATCATCGACGAAGGTGCCGAGATCATGAAAGACTACAAGGGAATGCCCGCGCTCGACGCCGGCCTTCTCGCTGCGGCGCAGGCCGTCGAGCACTACGAGATGTC
>NZ_SSNA01000126.1 GCF_004799445.1 Bradyrhizobium sp. | reverse complement strand
GGCAAAGCGAATCGGCCAACATTTGTTTTCCATCGTCGATGCGGGAACACGACCCAAGGGTTATTGCGTGCTCAGTCACGATCACGAATTGGTTTATGCTTGGCAACCTAGTGATGGCGACGAAACCTGCCCCGAGCAGACCCGATGCTGACTGATGCAAGACTTCGAAGAGTTGGCTCGAAGCTGTTGGAGACTGCCCGTAAGCTCCTTCCAGGAGCGGTCCGTCGCGACTCTCTCAAGGAGATCGAGTGATTGCGGGCGCAGATATCCGCCCTGCAAGCCCCCGCTTTGTGGCCCCGACGCGCGTAACTGTGAGGCGTGTTTAAGAACTGACGTCGTCCGTCAGGTCCGAAAAGTGCCAAAGGGCGACATTGCGCGCCAGTTCGAGATGAAAGAGCCGCCAACTGAGGCGGCCTTACTTTAAAGCTACCGAGGCTTCGGACTTCAGCAGAGCACTTATCCGCGCACGAAATCTCCCGGTCTCCTTTAATGCCTCATGTCGACTCGGCCCCGGAGGTAGCTTGCGGGCGGCCTCCAATAATTTCGCGGCCATTTCTTCAAGATCTTGCATCTTGCACAATTTGCATTTCGCCGTGCGAACCACAAACAAATTAGGGGGTATCCCGTAGTTTTACGGCCCCCGTTTATTGTTCTGCCGTTACTCAAGCAGACTCATGTACTGAGCAAACGGTATCTCTACGCCTAACCAATCACACGGTCAGCGGCGACAAGCATAGGATTGCGGCACGGCGAGGCCGAGCGCCTTTTCGGTCTTGAGGTTGATGACGGGTTCAAACTTCGCCGGCTGCTCGATGGGCATCAGTTCGGTGGGATTTTGATGCAGAATTTCACGCAGCCCGGACGGTGGCGAGGAATTTGACCACTTCGGCCTTCAGGCGATTGTTTTCGCTCGAAAGCATTTGCGCTGATGAAAGCACTTGCGAGGATGCCGAGCCGGTATCGGCGGCGCCGCGGTTGACGTCGGCGATGCTGGTCGCGACTTGCGTGGACCCGATGGCTGCCTGCTGCACGTTCCGGGCGATTTCCTGGGTGGCGGCGCCCTGCTCCTCGATGGCGGCGGCGATCGCAGCGGCGATTTCGGAAACCCGCCCGATCGTGCCGCTGATCTCCTTGATTGCGGCAACCGAATCCTGCGTTGCCGCCTGCATTCCAGCGATCTGCGTAGAGATTTCGCTGGTTGCCTTTGCGGTCTGCGCCGCGAGCGCCTTGACCTCTTGCGCCACCACCGCAAAACCCCGGCCGGCTTCGCCGGCGCGTGCTGCTTCGATGGTCGCGTTCAGCGCCAGCAGGTTGGTCTGCTCCGCGATCGTGGTGATCAATTGGGTGACGTCGCCGATGCGGTTTGCAGCGAGCGACAATTCAACGATCCGCGCATCGGTCTTTTGCGCCTGATCGACCGCCTCATTGGCGATCCTGTTGGAATCCGCCACCTGGCGTCCGATTTCGTTGATGGAGCTGGCCATCTCCTCCGTTGCGGAGGCGACCGATTGCACGTTGGCGGAGGTCTCTTCCGAAGCCGTCGCAACGACCGTGCTGAGCTGCTGGGTTGCCGCACTGCTCTTGGTCAGAATAACGGCGGAATTTTCCAGCTCGCTCGATGCGGAAGTTACGTTCTCGATGATATTGCCGACCGCGGTCTCGAAACTCCCGGCCAGGCTATGAAGCTCGGCACGACGGGCGGCCTGCTGCTCGCGATTCTTCTCTTCGCGATCCGCGGTCTCGCGTTCGGCCTTGGCGACAGCCTGCACCTTGAATTCCTGAACAGCGTGGGCCATCTGGCCGACTTCGTCGCGGCGATCGAGGCCCGGCAATTGAACTTCAAAATTCCCGGCCGCCAGCTCACGCATCGCCCTCGACATCGCCACCACCGGGCGGGAAATATTCCGGCCAATCAGGAACGAAACGACGATACCTGCGAAAGCCACGACCAAAAGCACGACCATCGTCAACTGTTGCTGTTCCAGCTTTATCCCGGCACGCGCAATCGCGCGATCCTTGCTGTCACTGCTGCTCGTGATCAAATCGTCGGTCAGCTTCTCGATATCGGCAAAGCTTTTTTCCGCGCCCTTGATGAACATCAGCGCCGATCCGGCGTCACCATCGGCCATTTCGATCGCGTTTTTCGACTTCTTGAGATAGCCGGTAACGGCAGCCTTCAGCTTTTCAAGGGCCTCCGGCTTGAATTCGCCCCGAGCGCTTTCGACCGCCTTCAAGGCCTCCGAAATCCTGGTGGCGGCATCCAAGGCTTCCTTGGCGAAGGCCGCAACCTTCTTCTCATCCTTTTCATTGGCTGCGGTGGCTGCAAGACGATACAGCTTGGCATGCGCCGTCCACGCGGCGGTGGTAAGATCGTTCGCAAGTTCCGATTGCCGGACCGGTCCTGAGACGAGCGCGTCGACCGCGGCCTGATTCGACCGCAACGCAAGCAAGGCGTAGGCGCCGACGCCGAGCAGAACTAGCATCAGGAGACCGGGCGCAAGCTGAACCTTCCAGGACAGGCCGATGTTTTTGATCCAGCCGAACATACCACCCCCTCAATGCGACGATCGACCCACAACGCTGGTGTCAGTTCTTGTAAATGCCCGCACACACCGCGGTGTTTTCCAGCCTTTCACAGTACATCTCTTTCGGCTCGACTTTCTTGGTCACCGGATTGACGAACTTGTAGTCCTGCCAGAATGAAGGCTGCTTGGCAGCCATTTCAACGCGCTCCTTGACGAAGAGCTTGCCGTCGACGTCCTGCGCATCGCTCATGTCCTTGCCGACGAATTTTGGGTTCGAGCCATGGGCCAGCACCTTGCCGTCGAACTGATAGACGACGACGTACAGGTCGCGATCGATGAATTTGGCGTCCTTGTTGGTAAATTCGGGGTAGGCCTTATCGGGACCCTGCTCCTTGATGGAGGCGACCGCCTTCTTGACCATCGCGATGGCATCATCCTTTTTCGCGCCATCCGCCGCAGCGGCGGCCCCGACGCAAACGAGCGTGGCTGCGAGAGCGGAAATCAGCGGCTTCCTTGACCAAGTGTTCACGTTTTATCTCCGATCGGAGCCACCTCACACATCAGAATTGTCATGGAAGAGAGAACTATCCGTTAAGATGCCTATCAATAAGCCAACTGATCCTGGATGTGCCGGCCCGTGCGCATCTCGAAGGCCGAGTCAATTAGAAATTGAAACCACCGAGTTGACCGGCGACATCCACGACTTCGTCGATGTGGACCATAGGAAGAGACTTGAATTCGACGCTTTTGGGAAAAGGCCAGATCTATCGATCCCGCCAAGCGTAAGCGATGACCTGAAGCAGTGAAGGCGACAACAATGCACTGATGCCCAAACGGCTTCATGTCCGAGATGGGTCATTCGCTACCGAAATTGATTGTTCGGGTTACGTCCGCTTTTCCCCTGATAGCGACCACATTGCCGACGCACCGGATCGCCGGGTAAAATTGGGAATTTACGGAGTGACCGAAGCGAACCCCGGTTGACCCTCGCAGCCGCGGCACCTACCGTCTGCGCTCGCCTTCTTTGAATCGATGAAATCTTTGCGGAGCTTCTCCATGAGCGATCAGGTCGTCGGCGTTGCGCCTCGCACGGCCTCGCCGGTCCGCCGCTGGTATGTCGTCGCTGCGGTGCTCGCTCTGGTAATGATGGTTCTCGCGATCCAATACGGCAGCGACTGGCTGTTGAATTTCCTCCACGTGATGACCGGCGCGCTGTGGACCGGCATCGACCTGTTCATGGGTTTTGTGGTCGGACCGGTGCTCAAGCGGCTACCGCTCGAAGCCCGCCGCGCCATGATCTCGGGGCTGGTCCCGCGAACGCTGTTCCTGATGCCGACGGTCAGCATCATCACCTCGACCACCGGTTGGTTCCTCGCCAAACGAATGGGTTTTCTTGATGTCGGCTACCCGGAGTTCCATTGGGTCATCGCAGCCCTCGTCATCGTGACGATCCTGACTATCCAGGGCACGGGAATCCTCTTGCCGACAAATCTACGCCTCTATTTCGAGCTGCAGAAGCCAAATCCGGACAGCGCCAAGATCGGGCGCTGGATGCGCTGGTTCGTGGCCGTGGTGGCGATCCAGGGCACAATGCAAATCGCCATCTTCGTGGTTATGGCGAAGTTCGCGACCGGGCTGTAGCGCCCTACCCAACTCGTGGCGTGTCATTGCGCGGCGACGAACAACGTAGCAGCCGCCATCATCGTAGTAGTCGTTGTACCCGCGTAGTAGGGATAATATCCGTCGTAGTAGGGCGCTGACCGCCCGGATTGATCCCTCAGCCAGCAGCAGCGAGAAGCTCCGACATGAACTGGCGAATTTGAGCATGGCGGCAACGAACGGTCGGACCGTCACAGTATTTGGTGGAACCGGGTTTCTCGGCAGCCGCGTCGTTCGACGTCTGCGCAACCGCGAATTTAACGTTCGGATTGCGTCACGGCATCCGGATCGGGGGCACAGGCAATTTGGTCCTGATAATCCGCTACTTCAATCCGTCGAGGCCAACATTCACGATGAGCGGTCAGTCGCGGAGGCCCTTACCGGCGCTTACGGCGTGGTAAATGCGGTCAGTCTTTACGTCGAGCACGGACAGGAGACTTTTCATTCCGTGCACGTCGAGTCTGCCCAACGAATAGCGGCTCAAGCGCGCCGAGCCGGAGTCGAACGGCTCGCTCACGTTTCAGGAATCGGAGCCGATGCCGCCTCACAATCGCGGTACATCCGAGAGCGCGGAGAAGGTGAACTGGCGGTCCGGGCCGCGTTTGCCGACGCACTTTTCATCCGTCCGGCAGTGATGTTCGGACCGGACGACGCGTTACTCACCACCATCCTCAAGCTCCTACAACGGCTTCCAATCTATCCGATGTTCGGCCACGGCTCGATGAGATTGCAGCCGGCCTTTGTGGAAGATGTGGCGGAGGCGATTTCTCGGGTCATGCAGCGAGCCGAGGCGCACCCGACGATCTTCGAGTGCGGCGGTCCTCGCGTCTACTCTTACGAGGAATTTCTCAGAGCCGTTGCGTACCAAGCCGGCCTCAAGCCTATCCTGATTCCAATCCCATTTGCTGCTTGGCAAGCACTGGCATGGATCTCCGAAATGCTCCCGAATCCACCCGTCACTCGTAATCAGGTAGAACTGATGCAGATCGACACCGTGTCATCGCCGGGGATTCCCGGGTTTGGTGAACTTGGCATTTCGCCGCACTCGGTCGAGGAAATACTCCAGAAGATGTTATCGGGTATCCCAGGGGCATTGGCATGACTCCCGCGGCAGATCTTGATTTGCCTCTCCGGGACTAAGCGACAGGCCGCCATGTGTTGCTGTCGCCATGGCGTCGAAGTCCGCTTTTCAGCGCATTACGGACTCACCTCAGAAATCGCGCCACTTCCGAGAAGTGCCATGAACGGACTCATGCACCGCAGCAAAGCTCCATCATTCAATCACCTTATCGGCGCGAGCTGCAACATCCTGGTCTGTTGGTCGATTGAGGTTCACCGTCTTCACACGACACGGGGCATCTTTGCCAAAAAAGTGGCGTGAGTGACCGACACGGTCGTTCCCTCTGGGCCGGTCAAAGTTTCAACCTTGGCATCAAGCTGTTGCGCGAGCGCCTTGACGATGCCTGTGCCGAGTCCGGTTTTTGGTTGAGCAAAGACGTGGTCCGGCTCGCTAACCCCGTTGTCAGAGATCGAAAGCTTCCAATCTGTTCCGGAAACATCATATGCAACGGTAATCTGCCCATCTTTTGTATTTTCGCTGAATGCGTGCTTTAGAGAATTTATTACAAGTTCTGTAGCGATTAATCCGAGGCTCTCGGCCTGGCGGGAAGTCGCACTGCCGCCTTCACCAGACACTTTGAGCGAGATTGGCCGGTTCTCGCCGATCATCGAGGTCGCGAGGGCCTCGCACAGCCTTGAGAGATAAGGCCCCATTTCGACGGACCCGCTGGTCGCAGATGCGTGGAGGTGTTGCTGTACGGCCGCAACTGACATGACCCGCTTGTGAGCGTCTCGCAGATGGACGCGCGTCTCTTCCGAGTCCACCGTCTTCGCTTTCAACAAAATTATGCTGGCAATAATTTGGAGGCTATTAGCGACACGGTGTTGAATTTCCTCAAGCAATACGTCCTTCTGTCGCAGCAGGTCGTCCTTTTCGCGCTCCAAGACGCGCTGCCGAGTGACATCCTCTATACCAAGCAGAATAGTCGTGTGGGAGCCTTTCTCGTAGAACACCTTGCGGGCGTTCAAGCACATCGTGCGTGGTCCGACGTTGGGAAAGTCATATTCGACCTCAAAGTCCTCCATCACGCCGTGCTCGGGTACGATCTTTTCCAGGTGCAAGCGAAGCTTCGGAATGTCCCAGTGACCGTCGCCCAATTCGTAAAGCAGCCTTCCTTCGGTATCTTCGGGTCTAACCTTAAATGTCCGATAGAAAGAGCGGCTCGCGGTGATCACGCGCAGGTCTTGGTCGAGCACCAAAACCGGTTCACGAACCGTATCTATGATCGCCTGAGCAAACGCGCGCGCTGCTTCGATCTCGGTTAACTGATTTTCGGCCAAGTCGGCCCCCAAGCAAACCCCGGAGGAGCCAGCCATCAGCCCCGCGGTTTACCGATGATGCGCCAGTTGGGATGGGCTGTCGGTAATGTACATTACCGATTGAGCGGCTGACTTTGCTACACGTATGTTTTAGGAAGGTGAGAAGCGACGCGCGCTCGGACCAACTTATAGCACTCGCAAGAGGCCTCTATGAGACCCTGCCGATCGAGTATCGTGATTTGCTGTCGGCCACGCTCAATCAAGCCTGCACGTTCCAACTCTCCGGCGGCATTCGTGATGGTCGGTCTCTGAACGCCCAGCATTTCGGCGAGAAGGCTCTGGCTGATCGGCAGTGCGTCCCCATCACTGCGGTCACGCATCATGAGCAGCCAACGCGCCAGCCGCTCCTTGAGGCTGTGCGCACCATTGCACGCTACAGACACCATGACCTGCTCGAGAAAGGCCTGTACGTAAGCGTACATAAGACTACGGAAGGCCGGCATCGACTCCATGGCCCGCGTGAACGCTGCGCGCGACATCTTTGTTGCGCTCCCCGGGATTTGGACGAGAAGCCGGACGGAAGTACTCTTGGCACCGAAGATGGCTTGTATACCCGTGCAACCCTCCCGACCGATTGTTGCCATCTCAATGACACTGCCGTCCGCGTAAACCGCTACCACCGAGACTACACCGCTGTCTTGGGAAGAATACATGGTGGAGCGAACTGTCGGCGTCCATGAGGACCTGTCCGCGTTGGCAGCGAATTTGTTCAAGCTCCGGCATAAGCTGCTTGAGATTGCGGGCTGGCAGGGCGAGTAAAAGCCGATTGCAGGGCCAATTTGGGCTACTCATACCCCGTAAACTCCGTCAGCTCGCTTTAGTTGCAAGACAACGCGCGACATCGCTCTTAAGCCCTCGGTCAATGAATGCCGGGCCCTGAGCGAGCCGCACGCCGTTGCCGCCGTCGCCCGTCGGCACACCCGCCGATTGATCCCAATCGCTCTTGCATGGAGTGCGCAGAAATCTTGATTTCTGCGACTTCGGCTGACTAGTTACGATGTCCGGTTGGGGTCAAACGCTACAGCTGATTTGCCGCTGGGCCGGACGCGAAGTCCGCTTTGGCCCGAAAACCGACCTGATTCCAATGCCTAATCCGGTGGCACATGCTTCTCGTCCTCTGTAACCGAGCCGAGGAGTATGGCCATGCAGGATCAAGTGAATGCGACCCCAGCGCCCAAGCGAGTGCCGTGGAACAAGGGCAAGCTAACGGGGGCAAAACCGCCGCTGCGCCCCAAACATGTTTGGTCGATCCGGACGAAACTCCAGATCGAAGGCCGCGCTCGCGACTTGGCCATGTTCAATTTGGCAATCGACAGCAAGCTTCGCGGCTGTGATGTCGTCGCCATTCGGGTCGAGGATGTCGCCGCAGGCGGATACACGGCCGATCGCGCAACGGTCCGACAAAAGAAAACTGGGCGACCCGTCAGATTTGAATTGAGCGAACAGACCCGCCAGGCGGTCGATGACTACCTAAAGGCGACCGGCAAACGGCCCGGCGAGTTCTTGTTCACCGGCCGTCGTGGTCCTG
>NZ_SSNA01000125.1 GCF_004799445.1 Bradyrhizobium sp. | reverse complement strand
GACCGCAAAAGCGCTCGGCCTCACCATTCCATCGGGCGTGCTCGCTATTGCCGCCGAGGCGGTCGAGTAACGGCTTGCCAGATGTCGCATATGGGTCAAAAGGCGAAATACTCTGAAAGAGCACATGTTTTCCGCTGTTGCTCCAGCAACGGACATCGCTCAACAGGGTCAGCATGTCCGTTCAGTGCCATGAAGAGACATCGCACTTTTGAAAAATGAAAGACGCCTTCAACGAATGCATCCGGTGAGGGCCGCGGAAGAATCACTATGGCGGCGGAAGCTTCCATTTGGATCGATCATACTTCCGCCTCGGCGTGGGCGGCCTCACGGGAGGCCTCGGCAGCACGTTTGCGCGCGCCTTCCGCGCGTGTCCTCGCGCCGATGATCCGGCGACCGTAAATCATCTGGCGCGATCTGAAGCTCTTCGACGGCACGACGGCCGCCGCGCTAGAATTTGTAACCAATAGACAGTTGCGCGTTGATGCCGGAGCTTGTTTCGGCAGCGTATACAGCATTGACCGCGGCCTTGACGGTGAAGGCACCGTGCTGGGCAGTGACGGCCAAGCCGACTTTCATCAGGTATTGGCTGTCGTAGGCTGAATATTGGCTCACATTGAAACCGTAAAGCGTCCCGGTGCTCTCGACTTGGGGATTACCGAGTGCCTGCTCATAACCGACAGCGACGGAAGGCGCTATGGTCCAATCATCCAGTTTTTGAGGATCAAGGCTGACATCCAGATCGGCCAACACGTTGGAAGACGTATGTTTGATGCGATTGACGCCCAGGGCGAGTTCACTGCCGCTTTCGTCGAAGCTGCCGAGGGTTACCTGGGTAACGCGAACCCCTAATTGCGGCGTGATGATAAATGGAGCCAGGCGAATGACGTCGCCAACATCAGCCCCGCCGCCGTAAACGGCGCCTTTGGTGTTGCCTTGTGTGGTCCCCAGGCCTCCACCCAGGGCGCGCTTGCTTTGGTAGTCGACCCAACCAACATTCGCACGCGCCGCCACGTAAGGACCGGCTTCAAGAGTCGAAAAACCGTAACGTCCGCCAATCGTGGCCAGAGCAGTGTTGACATCGGCACTGGCGCCGGCGCTTCCTACCGAACCCAAAATATTGCCGAGGCCTAGATAGGCGCTGGCCTGGTCGCCAATGCGGTAAGTGCCTCCCATGACCGTGCCGGCGCTTCGCTCCGTGCTGCTGGCAAAGCCGGTACGACCATCGGACCCAAAATAACCCCCAAGGCCGGCCAGCCAGATACGAGTCTGACCTACGTCAAGATCCCGGCCGCTCGTATAGGGCGCGATCGCACCATCGACCCACAGGGGCTGGCGCAACAAATACGAGACGGCATCGGCGTGAACCTGACCGCCAACCTGCGTCTCGACGCCCCCCAGCGTGCCCATGTCTATGGCCGACTGCAGATAGTAATTGTAGGAGGTATAGTGGCCCGACAGTGGCGAGTTCTGTAACGCGTTCAGGAACGCGGCGCCGCTGGCGGCATTGCCGGCTAACCCGCTTTGCCCGGGCAATGTCGAATAGTAGACCATCTTGGCGCGCAGAACGTAGATGTCGGCCTGGGTGAGCCCCAGCCCCTGAATCAAATAAGCATTCAACGAACCATATGACGCGATCACCTGGTCGAGCCCGGCCTGCAAGAAGCCACGCCGAACACCCAGCATCACTTTATAGACTTCGCCGGGATAGTCTTTCAGGATCTGGGCGATGGACGCAGCCATATAGTTGTTGCTGGCCAGATAGTCCTGCATGATGGTCGTCGGCGATACGCCGGCTATGCTCTGCAGGAGCATAGACGTCCACCCGGTACGGTCCTTGCCTCCGGAACAGTGATACAAGGCGGGATCGGCCTCATTGGCCAAGTCGATCAAGACCGTGTGAAACGCCGCTCGCTGGACCGGATCGGTCACAAAGTTTTGGTAGGTGGTCTTCATATAGGTGACCGCGGACGCCTTGTCGGTCACTGGCGGCGTCGACGTCGACGTCGACGGCGGAGAAATAGTGCCATAGATATTGACCCAGGTATAATTGGTCCCAATCGGCAAAATATCGATCCCGGCGTTCGGCGAGAAGGGAAGACTGGCCGGGCCGGTAATCTCCGAGTTTGTCCGCAAATCGATATCCAGGCCGATATGCAACATTGAGAGGGTTGCCCAATCCGCGGGGTTAAGCTGGCTCAGGGCCTCGGAGCGATAAAAAACCCCGGTTCGCATCACGCCATTGTTGCTGGTCGTGTCGACGAATCCGGTTCCTCCATTACCCGCCGAGATTCCCGCAAGGTCCCTGAAATTTTCATCTGATTGCAGGATTGGCGTTGAAATCGCCTGCTGAGCCGATGCCGGTGCGAAAGATAAAAGCACCATTGAAGTGGTGCAAACCAAAATGTTTCTCATCGCGACCACATCGCGATCTCGTTTTCTCGCTTTGCATCGTCGGCTTTGCGCTTTGCACGGGCGTTCGCGACGGCGGCTCGTTGGGCCAGCGGGGCCTGGATGCGTTTCTCGGTGTTCACGGCTAATGATCCTTCGATTCCGTCGGGCAGTTCCTCGATTACTTTTTGTGATCTTGCTTAAGAACAGGTGTAGACGTCACGGCGCGCCTGTCT
>NZ_SSNA01000124.1 GCF_004799445.1 Bradyrhizobium sp. | reverse complement strand
TTCGGTCAAGGGGTCATCTGCCGCTTGCGGCTTGAGGAGAGGTCATGAGTGAAATCGTCACGGCGGGAATCCTGGTGATCGGCGACGAGATCCTGTCCGGGCGGACCAAGGACAAGAACATCGGCTTCATCGCCGAATACCTCACCAATATCGGCATCGACCTCAAGGAGGTCCGCGTCGTCGCCGACGAGGAGGCCGAGATCATTGCGGCGCTGGACGCGCTGCGCCATCGCTATACTTACGTCTTTACCACCGGCGGCATCGGGCCGACCCATGACGACATCACCGCCGACAGCATTGCGAAGGCGTTCGGCGTCGGCATCGACTATCATCCGGAGGTGGTGGCGCGGTTTCGCGAGCGGTTCCAGAACCCCGGCGAGTTGAACGAGGCGCGCTTGAGGATGGCGCGAATTCCCGACGGCGCCGAACTGATCCAGAGCGCGACCATTCTCGCCCCCGGTTTCAAGATCGGCAATGTCATCGTGATGGCCGGGGTGCCCTCGATCATGCAGGCGATGATGGATATCGTGGCGCCGAAGCTCAAATCCGGCGTCCGGATGCTGTCCGATACGGTTCGCGCCAATGCGCGCGAAGGCGACATCGGCGGACCCTTGCGCGAGATCGCCAGCGCCCATCCCGAGACCATCATCGGCAGCTATCCGTTTATCGACGAGGACAAGAAGCCGAACACCAATCTGGTGGTCCGCTCGCGCGATCCGGAAAAACTCGCCGCCGCGATGGAAGCGGTCAAGGCGATGCTGGCGGGATTGAACGTGGTCCGCTAGAGCAGCGTTCATTCAAGGCAGAGAGCAGCATCTTGGACAAGAATTCGTTTTTCTGGAAAATAGTCGATGGAAAAGCGCCGGTTCCACCGTGCGCGAAGACGCTTGGTCTCGGCTTTGTCGACATCGACGGGGAGCGCGGCACGATTGAAACGCGATTTGAGGCGGTCGGGATTTTTCTCAATCCGGCGGGAAACGTGCAAGGTGGATTCCTCGCGGCCATGCTCGACGATACCATGGGCACCGCGCTGTCGGCGACGCTCGACGCCGGGCAGTTTGCGCCGACCGTCAATCTCAACGTGCAGTTTCACCGGCCGGCGGTGCTCGGTCCGCTGAAGGGACTTGGCCGCGTCGTACTACGGGGCCGTGAAATGTGTCACGGCAGCGCCGAACTCTGGCAGAACGACAAGGTTGTGGCGACCGCCACCGGCACCTTCGTCATTCGTAAAATATAGGGGGAGAACAATGATGGCGGAGCATCCGGAGCTGAGTGCGCAGGAGCGCGCGGGCAAGGCCTTTCCGGTCTCATGGGACCAGTTTCACCGCGATTGCCGGGCGCTGACCTGGCGGCTCAATGAAGTCGGGCCGTTTCACGCGGTCATTGCCATCACCCGCGGTGGGCTGGTGCCGGCGGCGATCGTCGCGCGCGAACTCGGCGTGCGCGTCATCGATACCGTGTGCATCGCCAGTTATGATCACACCAAGCAGGGCGAACTGAACGTGCTGAAACACGTGTCGGCCGATACCGCGAGACTCGGCAGTGGAACCGGCAAGGGACTCCTGATCGTCGACGATCTCGTCGACACCGGCAAGACCGCGCGGCTGGTGCGCGACATGCTGCCGGATGCGCACTTCGCCACTGTCTACGCCAAGCCAATGGGGCGGCCGCTGGTCGACACCTTCATCACCGAGGTGTCGCAGGACACCTGGATCTTCTTTCCCTGGGATACCGCGCTGTCATTCCAGCCGCCGATCCGCGACGGCGCGGCGTGATGCTTCTTGCCTCGCCCCGCTTGCGGGGAGAGCATAGGCCGTCTTCGACGGCCGTTATTAAAAAAACGCCGAAGCGAGCTTCGGCTATGGCGCTTTTTGCGCGGCGGGTGAGGGGGACTCTCCGCGAGTCGGAGTGCGTGGAGAGTCCCCCCTCACCCCAACCCTCTCCCCGCAAGCGGGGAGAGGGAGTATTGTTTTTGCCATGCCCCTGCAAAACCGCGTTACGCCGCAAGGCGACATCATCGCCACACCGCATCGCGGGATGTTCACCGGCAACCGCGGCATCATTCACGATCCCGCAACCAGGACCCTGCTGCGGCGGCGCTGGGCAAGCCGGGCCTGGCTCACCTGTGTCTGCGAATTCAGGGGCCGGCGACGCAAGGTGATGGGCGGCCGCAGCTGGACCGAATTGTTCTTCCTCGACGAAGCCACCGCGTTCGCCGCGGGGCACCGCCCGTGTTTCTTCTGCCGCCGCGATGACGCCAACCGGTTTCGCAAAGCCTGGGAAGACGGCAACGGCATCTCGAATGTTCACGCCGACGACATCGACAGCGTGCTGCACCGCGAGCGGCTCGACGGAAAAGCCAAGCGGCTGCACGCGCTGCCGATGCGGTTAAAGCAATTGCCCGACGGCGCGATGGTGCAGGCTGGGGAGGCGAGTTTCCTGATCGCGAAATGCAGGGCGCTGAGGTGGTCGCCGGCCGGCTATCGCGAGGCGCAAGGGTTGATCGAGAGCGCGATGCTGCTGACGCCGCCGTCGACTTTGCGCGCGCTGGTGGCGGGCTATCGTCCGGTGCTGCACGGCAGTGCGCTCTGAATTCCCTCCCCCCTTGCGGGGGTCCGAGGCGAGCAAAGCTCGCTCTCGAGGTTAGGGAGGGGGTAAACCGCAAAGCTGGTGCTCGTGGCTACCCCCCTCTCCAACTCTCCCCCGCAAGGGGGGAGAGGGCTCAGCGTGCCGTGTGGGATCAGCCGCGAACCTATCTCACCCCAGCTTCTGCCGCGCCAGTTTCGCGCCGGCGCCGAGCGCCATCAGCTTGCCTTCCGCTATATCCCGGCGCATCGGGGCCATGCCGCAATTGGTGGTCGCGACGATGTTGCTCTTCGGCACGAATTTGGCCACCGCCTCGATTGTCTTGACGACGTCCTCGGCGGTCTCGACGATATCGCTGGCGACGTCGATCACGCCGGCCTGCACGATCTTGCCCTTGAGTAAGGCCAGCAGTTCCAGCGGCACTTTCGAATTGCGGCATTCGATCGCGACCTGCTGAATGGGACTCTTGTCGATCGCCGGAAAGATGTCCTCATACTGCCGCCATTCGCTGCCGAGCGTCTCCTTCCAGTCGGTATTGGCCTTGATGCCGTAGCCGTAGCAGATATGGACGGCGGTGGCGCAGGTCAGCCCTTCGGCGGCGCGCTCCAGCGCCTTGATGCCCCAGTCGGAGACCTCGTCCATGTAGACATTGAAGGCCGGTTCGTCGAACTGGACCACGTCGACGCCGTCGGCCTGCAAGGCTTTCGCTTCCTCGTTGAGCAGTTCGGCAAAGGCGAACGCCATCTTGACGCGGTCGCCGTAATACTGGTCGGCGATGGTGTCGATGATGGTCATCGGGCCGGGCAAAGTGAACTTCAGCTTGCGCGTGGTGTGGGTGCGCGCGACGCGGGCCTCGTCGGCGTGGACCCGGCCCTTCAGCCGCAGCGGCGCCACCACCTGCGGCACCATCGCCTTGTAGCGGTCTTTCCGGATTCCCATCTCGACCTTGTGGGCGAAATCGATGCCCTCGACCTTCTCCAGAAAGCCATGGACGAAATGCTGCCGGGCCTGTTCGCCCTCGGTGACGATATCGATCCCGGCGTCTTCCTGCAGCTTCACCGCCAGCAAGGTGGCGTCGCGCTTGGCGCGCGCCAGTTCGTCGCCTTTGGACTTCCAGGGCGCCCATAGCGTATTGGGTTCGGCCAGCCATTCCGGCTTCGGCAGGGAGCCTGCAATCGTGGTTGGAAACAGCATCGAGCGTATCCTCAGTTTTTCTGTTAATTCCGACCGTCTATCTGCCATGTCCCGGGCGTGGCGTACATGGCGTTTGGGCGGGGTGGAATGCTCCGAAAGCAGGGGGTAGGATCGCCGCCATTCACCGCAGGGAAGGACGCGATGATCGATCTGCATTATGCGCCGACGCCGAACGGCTGGAAAATCTCGATCATGCTGGAGGAAACAGGCATTCCCTATACGGTCATGCCCGTCAACATCCGCGCCGGCGAGCAGTTCAGGCCGGAATTTTTGGCGATCAGTCCGAACAACCGGATTCCGGCGATCGTCGATCATGCGCCGGCCGACGGCGGCGGGCCGTTTTCGGTGTTCGAGACCGGCGCGATCCTGATCTATCTCGCCGACAAGACCGGGCGATTTCTGCCGACGGAAATGCGCGCGCGCTCGGTCGTGCTGCAATGGCTGATGTGGCAGATGGGGGGCCTTGGCCCCATGCTCGGCCAGCACGGACATTTCGCGCTCTATGCCGCCGAGAAAATCCCCTATGCCATCGAGCGCTACCGCGACGAGGCCGCGCGGCTTTACCACGTGCTCGACACCCAACTGGGCAAGACCGGCGCTTTTATCGCCGGCGACTATTCGATCGCCGACATCGCCTGCTTTCCGTGGACCATGACCCACAAGGCGCAGGGCTTTACGCTCGACGACTATCCGAACATTAAGCGCTGGTACACGGAAATTCGCGCGCGGCCGCAGGTGCAGGCCGGGCTGGCGATCGGCAAATTCGTCAGGGAGCCGTTCGACGAGGAAGCGCGCAAGAACATGTTCGGGCAGAAGGCAAAGGAGATGGCGGAGAGGAAGTGAGGTAACGTCATCCCTGCGTAACGGCTTCGCCGTTATCGCTGGAGGTGCGAGCTCTTGCGAGCCTCGAAGGATGCGAAGGCTGGGGCCCTCCACCCTTCGAGGCCGCCGCTGCGCGGCGGCACCTCAGGGTGACGGGAAAATACAACGCCGCAGACATGATAACAAAAAGGAAACGCCATGATCGAATTCTTCTTCGACTGTTCCAGCCCATGGACCTATCTCGCCTTCCACAACATCCAGCCCCTGGCGAAGGAGTTCGGCGTCGAGATTTCGTGGCGGCCGATCCTGGTCGGCGGCATCTTCAATACCGTCAACCCCAGCGTTTACGCGCAGCGCGACACGCCGGTGCCGCTGAAGGCGCGCTACATGAAAAAGGACCTCGCGGACTGGGCGCGCATCGCGGGGCTGGCGATCAAAATGCCGCCGTCGGTGTTTCCCGTGAACAGCGTCAAGGCGATGCGCGGCTGCATTTTCCTCGGCAAGGACATGGTGCCGTTCGCGCGCGCGGTATTCGCCGCCTATTGGGGCGACGACAAGGACATCTCGAAGGACGAGGTGCTGGCGGAGATCTGCAAGGGCGTCGGCGTGGACCCGCCAACATTCTTCGCCGGCATCGGCGAGCAGGCGATCAAGGATCAGCTCAAGGCCAATACCGATGAAGTGATGGCGCGCGGCGGCTTCGGCTCGCCGACCATCTTCCTCGACAAGACCGACATGTATTTCGGCAATGATCGGCTGCCGCTGATCCGCGAAGCCTTGCTGCGGCGGAAGGCGAGCGCGGCCTGATGCCCAAGGCGGTGGTTTGCCGCGAACTCGGCCCGCCCGAGCGCCTGCGCCTGGAAAGCTTTGCCTCCGCGCCGCTGGCGCCGGGGCAGGTGCGCGTCGCCGTGCATGCCGCCGGGATCAACTTTCCCGACATATTGATGGCGGCCGGCGAATATCAGCTCAAGCCCGAGCTACCGTTCACGCCCGGGGTGGAGGCGACCGGCGAGGTGACCGAGATCGCCGATGGCGTTTCCGGCACAGCAGTCGGCGACCGGGTGATTGTGCGGATGCGCTACGGCGCCTATGCCGATGAAGCGGTCGTTGCCCCCGCTCAACTGACGCGGCTGCCAGCGAATTTCGACTATGCGGAAGGTGCGACATTCTTGGCGGCGCACGGCACCGCGCATCACGCGCTGGTCGATCGCGGCGCGGTTGCGCCGGGCGAAGTGCTGCTGGTGCACGGCGCCGGCGGCGGCGTCGGTTTGGCCGCGGTCGAAATCGGCAAGCTGCTGGGCGCGACCGTGATCGCGGCGGCGTCAACGGAGGAGAAGCTGGCGGTTGCGAAAGCGCGCGGCGCCGATCATCTCGTGCTTACCACGCGCGAGCCGTTCCGCGACGCGGTCAAACGCATCACCGATGGCCGCGGCGCCGACGTGGTGTTCGATCCCGTCGGCGGCGAGATCTTCGAGAACAGCCTGCGCTGCATCGGCTGGGGCGCGCGAATCCTCGTCGTCGGGTTCACCGGCGGCATCGGGCTTGCGCGCACCAATCTCGTGCTGATCAAGGGCGCCAGCGTGATCGGCGTCCGCGCCGGTGAAGCGGCCAGGAGAAATCCGGCCGCAGGCCAAGCGCGGACCATGGCGTTATTGCAGTGGGCGGAGGCCGGCAAGATCCGCCCGCATATCTCGCATCGCTTGCCGCTGGAAAATGTCGCGCCGTCGATGCGGCTGTTGATCGACCGCAAGGCGATCGGGCGGGTGGCGCTGATGATGAGGTAAAGCATCCGTCATGCCCCGCGAAAGCGGGGCATCCAGTACGCCGCGGCTTCTCGATTCAATCACCGGCATCGGTATTTACTGGATCACCCGCATTCGCGGGTGATGACGGCCGGGACGAACGCCGCGGCCTCCGCCTCACTCATACTCCCGCTCGTCCCACCACGGAAAATAATCGGGCATGTCGCTCGACACCTTGCTCTTGAAGTCCGGTGCGCGCTTTTCCAGGAACGACATCACGCCTTCCCTGACGTCCTGCGAGCGGCCGCGGGCATAGATGCCGCGGCTGTCGACCTTGTGCGCTTCCATCGGATCGTCGGCGCCCAGCATGCGCCACATCATCTGCCGGATCAGCGCCACCGACACCGGCGCGGCCTTGCGGGCGATTTCGCGGGCCAGCGCGCGGGCGGCCGGCAGCAACTCGTCGGCGGGCACCACCTTGCTGACGAGGCGGCCGGCGAGCGCCTCTTGCGCCGGAAACACCCGCCCGGTGTAACACCACTCCAGCGCCTGGGAGATGCCGACGATGCGCGGCAAGAACCAGCTGGAGGCGGCCTCGGGTACGATGCCGCGCTGGGAAAACACAAACCCGAAGCGTGCGGCCTCAGAGGCAATGCGGATATCCATCGCAAGCTGCATGGTGACGCCGATGCCCACCGCAGGCCCGTTCACCGCGGCGATCACGGGCTTGAGGCATTTGAAGATGCGCAGCGTCACCTGGCCGCCGCCGTCGCGGATAAGGGGATCGCTGTAATCGACGCGGCCGTCAGCCAATCGCCTGACCGGTCCGCGCCGCGCGTCGCCGTCAAACGTGTCGGCGCCCGAGGAAAGATCGGCGCCGGCACAGAAGGCGCGCCCGGCGCCGGTGACGATGATGGCACGGACATTGTCGTCCTGGTCGGCGGCATCGAAGGCGTCGATCAGTTCGCGCTGCATGACGCCATTGAAGGCGTTGAGCTTGTCGGGCCGGTTGAGCGTAATGGTGAGAATCTGCTCGGCGACCTCGTAGATGATCGTCTCAAAGGCCATCGGGGTTTCCTCTGCGGTTGTTGTTTTTGAAGCCGTCATTCCGGGGCGCGCCAACGGGTCCGCGCAAAGCGCGGCCCGATGACAGGCTCCGCGCGAGCCCGGAATCCATACTCCCGATCGTGGTTATGGATTCCGGGCCTGCGCCAAGTGGCGGATCCCGGAATGACGAAAGTAGTTTACTTCGGCAGCTTCGGCCACGGCCGTTGCGCGCCCCGCAGGCCCTCGAATGCCTTGGCCATGCCGAGCACGCCGATATCGTCGAAGCGGCGGCCAATGATCTGCACCCCGATCGGAAAACCCGTGGCGTCATATCCACCGTTGATCGAGACCGCGGGATTTTCCGCCATGTTCCACGGCACGGTGTAGCAGATATGCTCGAATGGTTTGTCTGGATCGTTCAGGGGAGCGGCCAGTTCGGCGGCGAACTTCACCACCGGCGAAACCGGCGAGATGACGTAATCGAGTTCGGCGAACAGTTTTCCCGCGGCCGCGCGGATCGCCATGGTGGCGTTGAAACCCCTGATCACCTCGACGCCGGACAGCTTCGCACCGTGCTCGGCCCATCTGAGGATATAGGGCAGTGCCTTGCCGCGTTCGGCCGGCGCAAGCTTCGAAAGATCGTCCCACAGGCGCGCGCGCCAGAAATTGTCGAGCCCGTCGAGCATCTCGCGCGTCAGGATGCCCTTGACCTCGGTGACGACGGCACCGGCGGACTCGAACGCCTTCGCCGCCTTCACCGCGACATCGCGGACGTTCTGCTCCAGCGCCTGGCCGACGCCGAGATCGAGCATCAACCCGATGCGCAATTTGCGCGGGGATTTGTCAGGCGCCTTCCAGTTGATGTTGTCCGGCGGCAGGCTCATGCCGTCGCGGCGATCGGGCCGCGACAGCACGCTCATCATCAAGGCGGCGTCATCGACGGTGCGGGTCATCGGCCCGGCGACACGGCCGACATAGGGCGGCTCGACCGGAACCCGCCCGAGACTCGGCTTCAGCCCGACCAGACCGCACCAGCACGAAGGCAGCCGCACCGAGCCGCCGATATCGGTGCCAAGATGCAGCGGGCCGTAGCCCGCCGCACCCGCCGCACCAGCGCCGGCGCTGGAGCCACCGGGGTTTTTGCTGAGGTCCCAGGGATTGCGGGTGAGGGGATGGAAGCTGGAGAGGCCCGATGACAGCATGCCGTAGTCCGGCATGGTGGTTTTGGAGAAAATGATCGCACCCGCTTCGCGCAGCCGTGCCGCCGGCGGCGCATCCACGGCCGCTGGCAGCAGTTTAGTGGTGGCCGCGCCGAGTGGCACCGGCACGCCCCTGGTGGCGATGTTGTCCTTGATGGTGACGGGAACGCCGTCGAGCGGGCCCATCGGCGCGCCCTTTTGCCAGCGCTCGGTCGAGGCCTTTGCGGCGGCGCGCGCGCCTTGCGGATCGAATGCGTAGAGCGCCTTGATGTGCGGCTCCCACACCGCGATATGGGCCAGGACATCCTCCAGCACCTCTGAAGGCGAGAACTGACTGGCGCGAAAGCCCGCAATCAGGTCGACGGCGCTGAGATCGTGCAGGGCTGACACGCCATCCGGCGAGGTTTCATCACGCATGGCTGGCTGCCGGCAAACGGGTTTCGATGATGCGCGCGAACATGCTGGCTCCAATCGGGAGAATCTTGTCGTCGAGCGTGAAGCCGGGATTGTGCACGGGCACCGAGCCGTCATGGCCGAGCCAGAAATAGGCGCCGGGCACCGCGTGCAGCATGTCGGCGAAGTCCTCGCTGCCCATCTTCGGTCGCGAGCGGGTGATGACCTTGGCGGGGTCGACGACCGTTCGCGCCACGTCCGCGACCACCTGGGAGTGTTCCTCGCGGTTCACCAGCACGCTGAAGATGTCGCGGATGTCGACATCGATCTCGACCTGGAAGGCGCCGGCGATGCCGGCGCAGATCGCCCGCATCCGCTCGCGGATCAAGGCACGCACCTCGTCGGAAAAGGCGCGCACGGTGCCGGCGAGTTTTGCTTCGCCCGGGATCACATTATAGGCGGAGCCGGCATGGATCTGCGTGATCGACAGCACCGCCGCCTGCGTCGGCTCGACATTGCGGCTGACGACGGTCTGCAGCGCCTGTCCGAGCGTCATCGCGATCACAACCGGGTCCTTCGAGCGTTCCGGCATGGCGCCGTGCGCGCCGTAGCCCGATATCGTGATGTCGAAGAAGTCGGCGCCCGCCATCGCCGGTCCGGGAAGGATCGCGAGCTCGCCGTGATCGAGGTCGGGCGCGTTGTGCAGTCCGTAAATCTCGTCGCAGGGGAATTTCTCGAACAGCCCGTCCTTGATCATGGCACGCGCGCCGCCGAGGCCTTCTTCGGCCGGCTGGAAAATGAAATGCACGGTGCCGTCGAAATTGCGGGTCTCGGCCAGATAGCGCGCGGTGCCCAACAAAATGGTGGTATGGCCATCATGGCCGCAGCCGTGGAAGCGGCCGGGAATGGTCGAGCGCCACTTCAGATTGGTGTTTTCCTCCATCGGCAGCGCGTCCATATCGGCGCGAAGCCCGATCCGCCTGGAACCGGAACCGTTGCCCTTGAGCACGCCGACCACGCCGGTGCCGCCGAGCCCGCGATGAACCTCGATCCCCCATTGCGTGAGCTTTTCGGCGACAATCCCCGAGGTGCGGACTTCCTCGAATCCGATCTCCGGATGGGCATGCAGATCCCGGCGGATGGCGGTGAGTTCGTCGGCAAAGCCTTCGATGCGATCGAGTGTGGGCATGTCTGTTATCCGATGGCGGGGGAGTGGGAACGTGACTTGAGGGGAGGGACGAAGGCGGGGCCGTTCGGCTTGAGACGAAGGCCTGGGCGCAACTTTGTCCAGGGCAGTGTTGAGGAGTCGGCGGGCATCGCGCCGGGGGCGGCGCAGATCAGGAGCGTTGCGGCGATCGGCTCGAAATCGGCGCGGAAATGCACCGAACTCTTGTTGACCAGGATCGCCTGCGCCGTTGGTTCGATGCCGACATAGCGAAACATCGACTGGTCCGCCAGCTGCGCCTTGTGCGAGCTCACGACCACGCGCACGCCGCCGATCCGCAACGCCGCCGAGGGTCCCATGTCCATGTCGCGGCCACCGTAATAAGGACCGGGCGCCACGAATTGTCCGTCGGACAATTTCTCCACCACGAAAGTTTCCTGGTATGGCGCATCGCCCGGTATGCCCGACTTGCCGCCGAGCGCGAGCTTAACGGTAGCGCCAACGCCCGCGGCATGGGCGGCCCTGGCCGAGGCCGGATCATAGATCGCGCCGATCGCCGCCCGCGTCGCCTTGTTGCGGACCAGCGCCCGCAACATGCCTGTGGTATCGGAATCGCCGCCCGCGCCCGGATTGTCCTGGGTGTCGGCGATGACAATGGGTTTGCTGGCGGTTTTCGCCAGTTCCATCGCAAGGCGCACGCCCTCGTCGGGGCTGTAGATGCGGCCGTCGAAATCATTCTCATGGCTTTCGATCAGCGCGGCAAGTTTGTCCGCGGCCTTGTCGGCATCGGTTTGCGTTTGGCCATAGGCGAACACGCTCGGTCCGCAGTGAAAGAAGTCCGCCGCCGGAAATCCCGGGCAGAACGACAGCGTCGGCACCGCCTCGTTCTGCATCGCCGCCAGTTTCCGGTAGATGCCCATGGCGGGCTGATCGCTGCTGCATTGCCAGCTGATCGGGATCAGGAACGGCAATTGGCGGAACGCTTTTGCCAGTTTTTTCCTTGTCTTGAGCAGCTGCGCGAGGTGGCGCGCGGCGGCGCGGCCGGTGTCGGCCATATCGGTGTGAGGGTAGGTGCGGTAGGCAATCAGCGCATCCGCTCGCTCCACCATCTCGGGCGTCACGTTGGCGTGCAGGTCGAGGCTGACCACCAGCGGCAGGTCATTGCCGATCACCGCGCGCACGCGGGCCAGGATTTCACCTTCGCCGTCGTCGAGATGCTCGGCCACCATGGCGCCGTGCAGATCCAGATAGACCGCATCGAGCGGTCCGGCATTTCTGATGCCGTCCACCATCACCCCCGCGATGCGCTCATAGGCGTCCTCGGTCACATGGGCCGAGGGGCTGGCGGCGGCAAAGATCGTCGGCACCAGTTCCCAGGCTTGGGCTTCCGCGGCTCCGACAAAGCCTGATAACCCGACATTGATGTTACGCAGGGTCTTGAGCACGTCGGCGCCTTGCGTCATCGCCGGCCAGCCGCCGCCATGCACGAAGTCGGCATAGCCCGCCTTGGTCGGCGCGAAGGTGTTGGTCTCGTGCAGGAAGCCGCCGACGGCGATACGGGTCATCAAGTTCCCTCATCGGGTGTTCGCGTGCGACGTTAGACTCGCTATTGCGAGAAGCGCAAGCGACGAAGCAATCCAGTTTTGCATGACGCGTCGCGGCTCCCGTCATTGCCTGCGACAAACGCGAAGCGTTTGCGCACGGGAGCGTAAGCGACGAAGCAATCCATCTCGGTGCCGGGGCAATATGGATTGCTTCGCGGAGCCTGTCATCGGGCGCGCATCCGCGCGACCCGTTGGCTCGCAATGACGGTTATTCTGCGGCCCCGAGTATCGCAACCGGCCGGAAATTCGCAAAATCCCACCCCCGTCCAGGGGCGGCGTCAAGCAGCGCCCGGGTATAGGCTTGTTGCGGATTTGTCAGGATCAGCGCCGCCGGGCCCTGTTCGACGATGCGGCCATGCTGCATCACGGCGACGTCGTCGCAGATTTGGGCGGCGACCCGCAGGTCGTGGGTGATGAACAACAGCGCGATGCCGAGCCGGGTCTGGATTTCGTCGAGCAGCTCCAATACCTGCGCCTGCACCGAGACGTCGAGCGCCGAGACCGCTTCGTCCGCCACCAGCACGTCGGGATCGAGCGCCAGCGCACGCGCAATCGCAATGCGCTGGCGCTGGCCGCCGGAGAATTGGTGCGGATAGCGTGAAATCGCATCAACGGGCAGGTCGACCAGTTCGAGCAGCTCGCGCGCCTTGGCCAGCGCCTGGGTGCGCGGCATGCCGTAATTGATCGGCCCCTCGGCGATGGTCTCGCCGATGGTGATGCGCGGATTGAGCGATCGATAGGGGTCCTGGAAGATGATCTGGATCTTCTTGCGGTGCGGCTGCAACAGCCGGCGCGACAGTTCGGAGATTTCGCGCCCCGCCAGCCGAATGCCGCCGGAGGTCGGATCGATCAGGCGGACGATGCAGCGCGCCACCGTCGATTTGCCGGAGCCGCTCTCGCCGACGATGCCGAGCGTGCGGCCCTTGCGCAGCGTCAACGTGACGTCTTTCGCCGCCGCGACTTCGCGGGCGCGGCCGAAGAACGAGCGTTCGCGATAGACCTTGCCGAGTTCGTTGGTTTCCAGCACCACGGCCTCCCGCGATTCCGGGCGTGGCGTGCGCGGCACCAGGCTCGGCACCGCCGAGAGCAGGTTGCGGGTATATTCCATCGCCGGCGTACGCAGGATGGTAGGAAGTGTTCCGGTCTCGACCAACCGTCCCTGGCGCATCACTGCCACCCGGTCGGCGATCTCCGCGACCACGCCCATGTCGTGGGTGATGAACAGCACCGCCGTGCCGTGATCGCGCTGCAGGTCGCGGATCAGCGTGAGAATCTGCTTTTGCGTGGTGACGTCGAGTGCCGTGGTCGGCTCGTCGGCGATCAGGAGCTTCGGCTCCAGCACCAGCGCCATCGCGATCATGATGCGCTGGCGCTGACCGCCCGACAGCCGGTGCGGATAGGAGGCAAAGATCCGTTCGACCTCGGGCAGCCGCACCTGTTCCATCATGGCGAGGATGCGCCGGCGCCGCGCGCGGGCATCGAGTGAGGTGTGGACGCGCAGCACTTCGTCGATCTGGCGGCCGACCGGCACCACCGGGTTGAGCGCGGTCATCGGCTCCTGGAAAATCATCGCCATGGTGGTGGCGCGCAACTGCCGGAGCCGGCGGTCGCTAGCGGTGAGCAGTTCTTCGCCGACCAGTTTGACGCTGCCGGCTGAGGCGACCAGCGAGCCCTTTTGCAGCAGCCCCATGACGGTCAGCGATGTCACCGACTTGCCCGATCCGCTCTCGCCGACCAGGCACAGTGTCTCGCGCTCGCGCACCTGCAGCGAGACGCCATCAAGGACGCGCGGGGCTTTCGGCTCCTTGCCGAGACTGACGACGAGGTTGTCGATATCGAGGACGGGGGCGGTTGTCGTGCTCATCTCTCTCCTCCGTCATTGCGAGGAGCGTAGCGACGAAGCAATCCAACTTCCTTTGCGTGGCTGCGATGGATTGCTTCGCTTCGCTCGCAATGACGTCGGGGCTCGCAATGACGTGGTGAAAGCGTCATTTTCCCTCCCGCTGCTTCATCCGCGGATCGAGCGCGTCGCGCGCGGCGTCGCCGATCAGGTTGACGGAAAGGATCGCGATCGACAGCAGCAGGCCCGGCCAGAAGATCAGCGACGGTTTGATCTGAAAATAGGCGCGGCCCTCGGCCATGATGTTGCCCCAGGTCGGCGTCTCCGGGCTGATGCCGGCGCCGAGAAACGACAGGATCGCCTCGGTGAGGATCGCGGAGGCGCAAACGTAAGTGCCTTGCACGATCAAGGGCGCGATCGTGTTCGGCATCAGATGACGCCACATGATCTTGGGCAGGGACGAGCCGACCGAAATCGCGGCCTCGACATAGGGCTCCTCGCGCGCCGACAGCACCACCGATCGCACCAGCCGCGCGACCCGCGGAATTTCCGGGATGGTGATGGCGACCAGGACCGTCGTCAGGCTGGCGCCTGACAGCGAAACCACGGCAATGGCGAGCAGGATGCTCGGGATCGCCATCAGCCCGTCCATCACCCGCATCATGACCGCGTCGATCCATTTGAAGAAGCCGGAGACCAGCCCGATCACGAGCCCGATGCCGATGCTAACGACGGCGGCGCCAAGGCCGATCAACAGCGAGATCCGTCCGCCGTAGAGAATCCGCGACAGCACGTCGCGGCCGTAGCCGTCGGTGCCGAGGAGAAACTGGGCGCTGGCGGGTTTCAGCCGCAGGGCCGGCGCGAGCAGCAGCGGATCGTGCGGCGAAAGCCAGGGTGCCAGCACGGCGGAGGCGATCACCAGCGCGAGGCAGATCGTGGCGGCGGCGATGATCGGTGTCGCCGTCAGAAATCCGAGCGTGGGGCGCAACGGCGTGGTGATCGGGATCGTGGGTTCGGGGAGGGTTTCGATCGCCATCAATATCGAACCTCAGTAACGGATTCTGGGATCGAGCAAGGTGTAGGCGACGTCGATCAGCAGGTTGACGGCGACATAGATGCCCGAGGTCAAGAGGATCATCGCCTGGATCACTGGATAGTCGCGCGCCAGTACGGCATCGACGGTGAGGCGGCCGATACCCGGCAGGTTGAACACGCTCTCGGTGACGACGACGCCGGAAATCAGCAGCGCGAATCCGGTGCCGATCACGGTGATGACGGGCACGGCGGCGTTGCGTAAGCCGTGGCGCAGCAGCACGCCGGTCTCGCCGATGCCCTTGGCGCGCGCGGTGCGCACGTAATCCTCGCCAAGCACATCGAGCATCGCGGCGCGGGTCATGCGCGCGATCAGCGCGACATAGATGAAGGACAGCGTGCAGGTCGGCAGAATGATGCGCTCGAGAAACGGCGAGAGGCCGGTGGCGATGCTGCGAAATCCCTGCACCGGCAGCCAGTGCAGGTCGATGGCGAAGATCTGGATCAGCACGTAGCCGATCACGAAAACGGGTACGGAGAAGCCCACCACCGACAATCCCATCACGAAACGGTCGATCCAGGTGCCGTGCTTCCAGGCCGCGATCACGCCGAGCGGCACCGCGACCATGATCGAAAGGATGATGGTGGAGAGCGCGATCGAGATCGACGGCTCGACGCGCTGGCCGATCATCTTCAGCACCGGCACGTTGGAAATCAGCGACACGCCGAGATCGCCATGCAGCAGCTTGCCGATCCAGGTAAAGAATTGCGTGTAGAGCGGCTGGTTGAGGCCGAGCGAGCTGCGGATGCGCTCAAGCTGTTCCGGAGTGGCGTTGTCGCCGGCCAAAATCGCGGCGGGGTCGCCCGGCGTCAGCCGCAACAGCAGAAACACGAACAGCGCGACCACGCCCATCACGGGAATGGCGGCCAGCACGCGGCGAAGCAGGTAACCGAGCATCAGTCCCACCCATTGCGTCGTTCCTGCGAAAGCAGGGACCGATACGCTGCGGCTCCACGTTTGGGAGACGCTGTTCGACGACTTTGGCGCAGCAATTGAAGGCTGTGGTTATCGGTCGCTGCTTTCGCAGGGACGACGGAAAGAGTTTGCGGAACGCTGCAGAAATCCATCATGACGTTTACTTTCGCACTCCGCCGCCCCATGCAAGTTTTAGCAAATCCTGTGCCATAGGGTGCATCTTGCGGTTCCGGTGCCTATTCCAGCGTGGCCAGCAATCCGGCCATCAGGCGGCCGCGCTCGGCGAGGCTGTCGACCTCTATGTGTTCATTGAGCGTATGGGCATCGGCGCCGCGAACGCCGAGCCCGTCAAGCGTCGGGATTCCCATCGCGCCGGTAAAATTGCCGTCGGAGCCGCCGCCGACGCTGCCATGCGGAAGCTCGAGGCCCATCGCCTTCGCGACGCCGCGCGCCTTTTCATACAGCGCCATGGTGCCCGCGTCGGGCTCCCAAACCGGCCGCGTCACGCCGCGCGTGACGTTGAAAGTCACATCGTTGGCGGTGCCCGACAGCGCCAGCATGCGCTCGACGCCGCGATCAAGGTCGGCCTGGCGTTTGGCCATGCTCAACGCTTCGCCAGTGCAGGTGGTTGCGACGCAGTTGACCCATTGGCCGCCATGCACGATGCCGACGCTGAAGGTGCAGTCTTCCGATGTCATGCCGTCGATGACGAGGATCTGGCGCGCCATCTCGCGGATCGCCGAACGGCCCGAGGATAGCGTGGCGCCGGCATGGCTCGGCTTGCCGATGGCTTCCAGATTGAACCGCGCGATCGCGTATCGCCCGGTGACCACGCCGTTGTTGGGCCGGCCCGGTTCCGGCACCAGCACATATTTGTTGCGCGCGGCTTCGGCTTCGACGATATCGCGCGCCGAAGGCGTGCCGACTTCCTCGTCCGGCGTGAACAGCACCGTGACCGGCAGCGGCGTCGTGAACGACGCCCGCGCCAGCTGCCGGATCGCTTCCAGCGCCAGGTAGTTGCCGCCCTTCATGTCGAAAATTCCGGGGCCGAAGCATTTGTTGCCGTCGCGCCGCCACTGCAGTTTTTCCAGCGTGCCGACGGGATGAACGGTATCGAGATGGCCTGCGATCAGAATGCCGGGCTCGCCCTGCTTGGGATGTGGAAACCGCGCACGGATGCACCCGCCGAAACCCTGCCGCCCGGCGATGCGCTCGATCGACGCGCCCATGATCGCCATCTCGCGGGCGGCGAGGTCAAGCATGCGCTCCACCGCGCCGGCATCCCAGGTCGGGCTTTCGCATTCGACCCAGCCGCGCAAGCCTGCCAGCATCACTTCGGAATCAAAGGGAAGGTTGGCGGGGTTCATCGGGATGCTCTCGAATTTGAAGGGATGTCATTGGCGAGGCGTTTGAAGCGTCGATGGCTTACGAGAATGACCGGCGAGGAATTTGTAAAGTGAAACATCCGAAAAGCGGCGGGGCGCGTTCGCGCCCCGACAACCGGATTGACGCGCAAGGCGCCCGGTGCAAGTCTCAAATATTCAGGAGTTACAGCGTGTTAGTGCGCCCAAATAACGCGCCGCATGCACAACGAATGACCGGCCTTTGACCGCTTTCACGTCAGGAGACAAGCGAATGTTCCAGATCTTGCGTTGGCAGCGTCCGGCGATGGCGTCGGGTATCGCCCTGGCGGCCCTTTCAGTGGCGCTGGCAGCAGCCTCGCCGGCCGACGCCAAGACGATCACCGCCGTGATGCATTCCGATCTGCGGGTGATCGATCCCGGTTTCACCACCGCCTACATTACGCGTGACCATGGCTACATGGTCTATGACACGCTGTTGGCAGAAGACGCCAGTTTCAAGATCCAGCCGCAGATGGCCGACTGGAAGGTCTCCGACGACAAGCTCACCTACACCTTTACGCTGCGCGACGGCCTGAAGTGGCATGACGGCGCGCCGGTGACGGCGGAGGATTGCGTGGCCTCGCTGAAGCGCTGGGGCCGCAACGACGGGATGGGTCAGAAGCTGATGGATTTCACCGCCAGCATCGAGGCCACCGACGCCAAAACCATCACCCTGAAACTGAAAGAGTCGTACGGCCTGGTGCTGGAATCGATCGGCAAGCCGTCGTCGTTGGTGCCGTTCATGATGCCGAAGCGTTTGGCGGAAACGCCGCCCGGCCAGCAGATCAAGGAGCAGATCGGATCCGGACCCTTCAAATTTGTGCAGGCCGAATTCCAGCCCGGCGTGAAGGCGGTCTACGTCAAGAACACCGACTATGTGCCGCGCAAGGAGCCGCCGAGCTGGACCTCCGGCGGCAAGGTGGTGAGGGTCGACCGCGTCGAATGGATCACGATGGCGGATGCGCAGACCGCGATGAACGCGCTGCAATCCGGCGACATCGATTTCTTCGAGAATCCGTCGTTCGACGTGATTCCGATCCTCGCCGCCGACAAGGAGCTGAAGGTCGAAACCCTCAACAAGCTCGGATTCCAGACCCTCGGCCGCATGAACTTCCTTTATCCGCCGTTCGACAACGTGAAAGTTCGCCGCGCCGCCTTCATGGCGATGAACCAGAAGGATGTGCTGGACGCGCTGGTCGGCAATCCTAAATACTACCAGGTATGCGGCGCGGTATTCGTCTGCGGCACGCCGCTGGCGACCGACGTCGGTTCGGAATCGCTGGTGAAGGGCAACGGCATGGCGGAAGCGAAAAAACTGCTGGCCGAATCCGGCTATGACGGCACGCCGGTTGTGCTGATGGCGCCCGGCGATGTCGTGACGCTGAAGGCGCAGCCGATCGTCGCGGCGCAGTTGCTGCGCGATGCCGGCTTCAAGGTCGATGTGCAGGCCACCGACTGGCAGACCGTGGTCACCCGCCGCGCCAGCCAGAAGCCGCCGAAGGAGGGCGGCTGGAACATATTCTTCACCAACTGGGTCGGCGCTGACGTCGTCAACCCGGTCGCCAACGTGTCGGTCGGCGGCAGGGGCAAGAATGGCGGCTGGTTCGGCTGGGCGGAGGACGCGAAGATCGAGGCGATGCGCGATGCCTTTGCGCGCTCGACCTCGCCTGAGGAGCAGAAGAAGATCGCGGCCGACATCCAGAAGGAAAACTACGACCAGGTGATCTATATCCCGCTCGGCCAGTACGTCATCCCGAGCGCCTGGCGCAAATCGCTGACTGGCGTGCTCGACGGTCCGGCCACCCCGATCTTCTGGAATATCGACAAGTCGGAGTAGGGACGGGCGGCGGGGTGTCGCGCTGCAACCTGTTCCCTTGGTTGAAGCGTGAGAGACGGCGGCGCCTCGACGAGCGACCGGCGGGTCGCAAAATCGCCTTCATATTTGCTGACTGATGCAGGCCAATTCAGCTATCCTCCAGGCCGGCCCCGCTGGCAGGGCCCTAGTCCGGTTCCCTTCTGGAAGGTTGCCAAGATGCTTCTCGCAAGCCGGTTTGCTGCTGCCGCGACGGCCCTGTTGTTTTTCGCAATTGTGGACTCGCCCGCCGAAGCGGCGTCAGGCGTCTGCGCCGACCCGGCCGAGCTTTCGGTCCTGCCCTCGCCGATCGCGCCGTGGAAGGGCGCGCCGCTGCGCGTCATGGTCGTCACCGACAAGCCGCTCGAGGGCGCGCTCTCGCTGATCGCGCCCGATGGCAGCGTTGCGGCGAAATCGCCGGACCGGCATGGCGGCGGGCCATATTCGTGGTTCGCCGAGGTCGCCGCGCCGGCCGCCGGCGCGTGGCGCGCCACGCTGGCGCTCGACCACGCCACGGCGGATTGCAGTTCGATCACCCGCGACATCACCGTGAGCGCCGGCAAGCCGGCGCCGCCGCCGACGCCATCGGGCGCCTTCTGGCAGGTGCGCAGCAGCTGGAACGCGACGACGGAGTCGCTTTATTCGGCCTGGATCGAGAAGCTGTTCGACGCGCCGGCCGACCAGAGCCTGTCCTGGAAGGCGTGGCATGAAGTCTTGCGCGATCGATCGCGCAACTTCCTGTTCAATTATCTGGGCCGTGGTGAGGACGATCCGAAGTCGGGCCTTCGTCCCGACTGTGCCGACTTCGCCTACTTCCTGCGGGCCTATTTCGCCTACAAGATGGGGCTGCCGTTCGGCTATTCGAATTGCTCGCGCGGCACCGGCGGCTCGCCGCCCAGGTGCTACCAGTGGTTCGACATGGAGCATCCGGAGGTCACCCGTCCGCCGCCGCCGCCCGAACAGGAAGCCGCATCGGCAACCCCGGCTGCCGCCGCGCCGGCTGCGCCAACGCCGACGCCGACGCTTCTGGACCTGTTTTCCCGGCAGCAGACGGCCGATGCGCCGGTGCCGCCGCCCGCCGCTGCGCCGGCGCCGAAGCCAAAGCCGAAGCGCCCGACGACATTCGCAGAATATCTGCGCGACGTCGGCGACGTCGTGCATACCGGCGCCGTGCGCGTGGTGGGAGCCGACGACAACACCGATTTCTACACCGTCGCGCTGACCCAACAGTCGCTGCGCCCGGGCACGGTTTACGCCGACCCCTACGGCCACGTGCTGATGCTGGTGCATCGCGTGCCGGAATTGAATGGCATGCCCGGCGTCTTCCTCGCCGTCGACGCCGAGCCCGATGGATCGATCACGCGAAAGCGATTCTGGCGCGGCAATTTCCTGTTCGTGCACGATCCGACGCTCGGCAGCCCAGGCTTCAAGCGCTTCCGGCCGATCGTGCGCGACAAGAACGGCGCATTGCGGCGGCTCGCCAACGCCGAAATCGCCAAAAATCCGGGTTACAGCGATTTTTCGCTGGATCAGTCGCAGATGAGCGCCGAGGATTTCTACGATCGCATGGATGACGTGATGTCGCCCGAGCCGCTCGATCCCGTGAAGGCGATGACCGACGCCATCGCGAGCCTCGACGAGCAGGTCAAGACCCGCGTCACCTCGGTCGAGAACGGACGAAAATATCAGCAGAAGCAACCCGGCGAAGTGGCGATGCCGAATGGCGCCTCGATCTTCGAGACGTCAGGCCCCTGGGAGGATTATTCGACCCCGGCGCGCGATTTCCGCCTGTTGATCGCGATCGACGTGGTGCGGGGATTTCCCGATCGCGTCGCGCGTCGCGCGGCGCGTTACGCGATGCCGAACGGCAGGAGCGTCGAGGACGTGAAGAACGAGCTGCGCGGCGTGCTCGCCTCCGAGCTTGCCTCGCGCAAGATATCCTATACCCGCAGCGATGGCTCGCAGTGGACGCTGTCGCTGAAGGACGTCATCGACCGCACGCCGGATTTCGAGATGGCCTACAATCCGAACGACTGCGCCGAATTGCGCTGGGCCGCGCCCGACGGCAGCGAGGAAGCATCGACATGCAAGCGGCGTGCGCCGCAGGCGCAGCGCGCCAAGATGTCGTCGGAGTACCGCGTCTGGTTCCGCGAGCGGCACTGGCCGACGCACTCGTAGCGGTCCGTAAGGCGGCAGAGAGAGCGCAGAGGTAAGCGCGGGGAGGAGTGGCCGAGCCCCCCCGGCGACGCCGATTTTCTGGAATATCGACAAGCCGCAATGAGGGGGCGGCCGCGAACGGCCGGCAAAAGACTATTGCTTCTTTTACAATCAGAGATAGGATTTACGTTTATTTGCTTCTTTTCGGTGTGCGGGGACAGCCCGAATTGTTGTTGGGGGAACCGATGTCCAATTCAGAGAGGCGGTACTCAAGCTCGACCGTTTTCGGTCGCGTGGCTATTTTGGCAGTCGGCATCTCGACGCTAACGGGCTGCGCTAAGGATGTCCCGCCGATCGCTTGCGCAGATGCAGACTTTGACTGCTTTGTGCGCCAGGCGACCGCTGGCATCACAATCGTGCGTGAGAACATCTCATATTGGTCAAACGTTAACCTCATCGGACAGGCATTGATTGTTGTCGCGGGTATTGTGGCGACCATCATGATCGCTCTGCAGGGAGATGAGAATAAGGTTTGAACGAGGCCGATTGGCCTGATAGCAACGGCTCTGGTGACCGGCATGACGTCAGCACTGGTTTCCTTCCATGTGCCCGACAACGTCGACAAACTGGTCGATATACTGGGGAACATGACAACGATCACGAATGAGTTTGGTTATCAGTCGGCGAAGCTGTCTGAAGGGCAAGATGCGAAGCAGGTCCAAGAGAGGTTCAAGACGGATGCAGTTTTTCGCAATTCCGTCAATGAATTGACCAAAAAATATGTCGACGATTATAACGGCATCAAAATCGATATGCTTAAGCTGAGCGGCACCGCCGCTAGATTGACCTCTATACAAAGCCCGCCGAGCTCACCCAAGAAAACGAATCCGTAACGGGCCATTCGGCAGCTGCTCAAAGCCGGTTACACGCCTGCCTTCAGCGCAAGCGGCTGGTCGCCGAGCATCGCCTTGACGACGATCTCGCGCGCCTTGCTCGGGTCGAGCGCGTGCTGCGCGATCAGGTCACCGCATTCGGCGATGATCTGGTCGGCATCCTGCATGATCTTGAGCTCCTTGTAGCGATCCTGGCGTTGCAGCCCCATGCTGGCGCCGACCAGTTCCAGCAGGTTGACGATCCGGAACGGCCAGTCGCGCTCATGCGCGCACAGCTCGCGATGTTCGGAATGATAGACCGTCACCAGCGCATCGATACCGGCGTCGCGGCCAGCGTTTAACTCGTTGAGCTGCAGCTCGCGCTTGAACGCCGGAAGGACGCCGACACTGACGCTCTGCAGGCCCACCGCCGGCTGTTTCAGGTCGACCAGCGTGATGCCGGGGATGGCCTGCAGGATCTTGGCGGCGGCCTCCATGACGCCGGCGACGCCGGGATGGCGGTGCAGCGCGACCCGCATTTCGACGGGTCGGCGCAGATGCGCCGTCAGCTGGTCGAGCCGGCCCTCAAGGAAGCGCATGAACGGCGTCATCTCGAACGGCCGCGCGCCGCGCTGGCGCTCGATCGTCGGCAGTGTGGTTTCCGTGAACTGGACATAGCAGCTCGGGCACCACGAGATCACCTGACCGGATTTGGCGTGCGACAGTTTTTCGATGCTGCTCGCGCCCATCCGGCCGGACATCTCGACGTCGCCCGGGCGCAGCTGCATCACCCCGCAGCAATGGCTGGGACCGCCCATCACCTGATAGCTGATGCCGAGCGCATCCATGATATCGAGCGCCAAGAGCGCGATATGCGGCGTCTTCAGCACGTTGCAGCCCGTGTAAAACACAAAGTCCGCCGCATCAGTCGGCGTTGCCACCGACGCCGATCTCTGGCCGAGCCGCGCCAGCACCTCGCCATCGAGCTGCAGCCGCGACAACACGGTCACATCGCGGCCGAGGTCGCGGTATTTTTCGACGCCCTGGCGCCGCCGCTCCGGCAATTCGTGCGCGGCTTTGGCCATGGCGACGCGCGCCATCGCCAGCAGGAAGCGTGGATTGACGGCCTCGTCGCACGCCTTGATGCATTCGCCGCTGAGCATGCAGGACTGCGCCCATATGCGCGAGGCTTGCGGGCCGTCGCCGCCGCGCACGATCTCGAGAATGCCGCCGATGATGGCTTCGGGGCGCGCATCGGCGATGCCGGCGGGTTTCACGCTCGGGCAGGCCTCGACGCATTTGCCGCACCGCGTGCAGGCGTCCAGCATCTGATCGACCCGCTCGCCGAGCGCCGTCTCGAAGGAGATGTCGTTGGCCTGCATTGTCAGCTCTCCAGCCGATGCGGATGCATGCGCGCTGCATGGGCCGATTTGGATCGGAGCCTAACCGACGCCGGTCAGAGCGTAAACGGAAAGCGCCAGACGATCGGTTCGGCCACAAGCCAAACCCGGCGGCACGGCTATTCTGGTGCGGGCGGTGGGACTCGAACCCACACGACGTTGCCATCGAGGGATTTTAAGTCCCTTGCGTCTACCAGTTCCGCCACGTCCGCTTTGGTCGCCAAATCAGATACTTAGCGCGTTTTTTGGCCGAGTGGAATTAGCTCGGGCGCACAAACGCGCCCCTTCCTTAAGCGAGACCGGTTGACAAGGCAAAGCCTCAATGCCGACACCTGCGGCTGCTTTACGCAACCTCAATGTTGTCGGATTACCAAGGTCGCATGATCGCCTCGCTTACCCGCTCCCGGCCGTCGCCGCGCGCCGTCGCCGTCGTGGCGCTGCTTGCGTTGGGCTTTCCGCTTGGCGGCTGCGCCGACATGAGCGAGGGCATGACGTCGGCGTTCGCCGATCCCGCGAAATACGACCTTTACGAGTGCAAGCAGTTGGAGGTCGAGCGCAAGAACCTCGCCAACCGCGGGGCGGAGCTGCAAGGTCTGATCGCGAAAGCGCAGACCGGTGTCGCCGGTCCCGTGGTGGCCGAACTCGCCTATCGCAATGAATACATCGCCGTACGCGGGCAAGCGAAGAATGCGGACGAAGCCTGGCGCAACAACAAATGCCATGACACGCCGCCGGCGGCGGCCAAACCCGCCACCGCGAGTGTGCCGCCGACCAATGACAGGCCGGGGCATTCGTCGGTGCGGTCCGGCAACGCGGTCTACTGAGCAGGCAGCGTAAGCGCCCGCGCGCAGCCCACCTCACACACGCCAGTCGTAGATCCAGTTCTGTCGCGCCAGCATGTGCCTTGGGCCCATCGCCCTGATGACAAGGTCACGCGCGACCGCGAGGGGGCCGGAGAGATGATAGATGCGCCCGGCCTGCCGCGCGGCGCGCTGAACCCGGGCCACGCGCGGCCGGCGCAGGCGCGCGTAGCGCTTCAGCGCGGCGGGGATGGTCGGTCCGCCCTCGTTTTGGGTTTCACCGAGGCATTTGGCGAGCACCGCGGCGTCCTCGATCGCCATGGCGGCGCCCTGGGCGGCGAACGGCAGCATGGCGTGGGAGGCGTCCCCCAGCAGAGCGGTGGCGCCGCCGATCCATTCGCCGCCATCGGGGACCGTGAACAGCGCCCATTTCCGCCACTGATCGACGGCGCCAATCACCATCCGCGGCACGGCATGCCATCGCGCCGCGGCAAACGCGTTCTTGATTTCGTTGGCCTCGCCGGGCGCGCTCCAGCCCGGCCGGTTCCATGTTCCCGATACCACCGCGACGACATTGATCTGGCGCGAGCCCGAGATCGGATAGGCGACGAGGTGGGCGTTCGGCCCCATCCAGAGCTGCACGCGGCAGGAGGTGAATTCGCGCGGCAACTGCGTCATATCGAGCGTGCCGCGCCAGGCGATCAGACCCGAAAACCGCGGCTGCACTTCTGGAAATAGATGATGCCGGACCGCCGACCAGATTCCGTCGGCGCCGACCAGCGCCACCGCCAGCTCCTGCTGGCGCGCCATGCCGCTGCGCTGGACGACGGTCAGCCCCTTGGCATGAGTGCCGACGTCATCGAACTGGCAGCCGAGCCGCAACTCGATGTCGGGATTGTCGCTGACATGGGCCTGTAGCGCCGCCTGCAGATCGGCGCGGTGCATGACCCAATAGGGCGCGTCAGGCTGAAATATCGCGGCGTCCCCGAGCGGCAGGCGGATGATTTCGCCGCCGTTGCGCGCGTTCATCAGGCTGATGGCGTCGGGTGTCACCGCACGGGGCGCAAGCCGCGGCTGCAAGCCGAGATCGATCAGCACGCGACTGGCATTGGGCGACAGCTGAAGGCCGGCGCCGGCTTCCTCCAGGCGTTCGGCCTTTTCGAGCACGACGACGCGAAAACCCTCTCGCGCCAGCGCCAGCGATGCGGTCAATCCACCGATCCCGGCACCCGCGACGATGATGGTGCGAGACGCCGCCACCGGCCGTTTCAGGCGACCTTATCTTTCAGCACGCATTCGGGCGGCCGTGCTTCGCCGGCCTTGAGGTCGGCGGCATAGCGATAGAGTGTCGAGCAATAGGGGCAGATGATCTCGTTGTCGTTGCCGAGATCGAGGAAAACATGCGGGTGGTCGAAAGGCGGATTGGCGCCCACGCACATGAATTCTTGCGAGCCGATCTCGATGACGGAAACGCCGGCATCGTTGTGAAAGTGCGGGACGACATGATCGGACATCGAATTCACCTTGGGTAGGGACAGAGGCAGACGCAACCAACACGACGCCGCACCGTCGACATGCGACGCAACCATACTGTCGGCTGCAGTTGATTCCTAGTGTCGGGAACCGCAAGTTCCGAACCACCGGACGGGAGCCCCGACCGCTGATTTGCTCATGCAAATTCGACACAATCTTGTCGTCCCAGAGAAGCCCTTCTTTCGTCGGGGCCGTTGTGTCGTAAAAGCGGCACCCCATGTCTGGGGGACGGCAACATCGAGATTTTCGGGATGAATCGGTCGCGGATCGGTTGGCTACTGGCGGTGATGACGGTAAGCGGTGCTGCGCTGACCGTGCTGTGGCCGCATGCGCGCGACGCTTTCGCCATCCTGGCGGCGCAGGACGATCCCGCTGAACTCTCCGATATCCAGCTCAATTCTGCCCTGCGGAATAGCCAAATAGTTGTCGCGGATCAGATCGAGGCCGCGCTCGCCGCCGGTGACGCGGGTCTTGCCAACAGCTTTGTCGACCTCGCCAGGGAGAAGGACGTTTCCCTTCCGGGCGAGTTGGCGCAACGCGTCAGCGACGCCGTCACAGAGGAAAACTCGTCGTCGCATTTTGCCAGGCGCTTTGCCACCGGGCTGGTGACCGGGAATGCCGATGACGTCGGGAGCCTGTCGGGCACGGTCGCGGGCGACCTGTTCGTGTTTGGCGACATCCGCGATGTGGTTCGCGAAAGCAAGCACCTCGTGATGGGCGAGGACACCGATCGCCTGGTGCTGGGCCTTGCCACCGCCGGGCTTGCGGTGACGGCGGCGACCTATGTCTCCGTCGGTGGCGTCGCACCGCTGCGCGCCGGTCTCACGCTGGTCAAGGACGCCCGCAAGGTCGGGCGTCTGGGCGAGGGGCTCACCGAATGGGCCGGACGTTCGGCGCGCGAGGCCGTCGATACGCCGATGCTGCAGAATGCCGTCGCATCCGCTTCCGTGATGCACCCGGGGCAGACCGTGAGTGCCATCAGAGCCGCCTTCCACGCCGAGAAGGCCGGCGCGCTGGTCCGCCTTGCCAAGGACGTCGGCCGGGTCAGTGAGAAGGCCGGGGCGCGGGGCGCGCTCGATACGCTGCGAATTGCCGAGGGTCCGGAGGATGTCGCGCGCGCGGCGCGGCTGGCGGAGGCCAAGGGCGGCCAGACCCGCGCGATCCTGAAAATGCTGGGCCGCGGCGCATTGCTGCTGGCGGCCGGTGCATTCGATCTGTCGCTGTGGGTGTTCGGCGCGCTGCTGACCTTGTTCGGGTTTCTCGCGTCGATCAAGGCCACCACCGAGCGGGCGACCCAGTCGTGGCTCGATCGCAAGAAGGCGCGACGGTTGCGAAAGCAGATGGCGGCCTTGTCCTCGCCGGCGATGACAACCGCCGGCGCAACCGGCTAGCTTTCGGCCAAGCCTTCGATTCCGATCCTTTCCCCAAACAAAATATGGAATGACCGATGCCGAGTTTTCATAACGGCGCTGTTGAAATTGCCTATCTCGACGAAGGCGAGGGCGATCCGATCCTGCTCGTGCACGGATTTGCGTCGACCAAGAATGTGAACTGGGTGTATCCGACCTGGGTTTCGGAACTGAAGAAGAACGGCCGCCGCGTCATCGCATTCGACAATCGCGGCCATGGCGATTCCGGCAAACTCTACGACGCGCGCGAATATGAGATCGCCACCATGGCCGGCGATATCGCCGCGCTGATGGATCATCTCGACATCGAGCGGGCCGATGTCATGGGCTATTCGCTGGGATCGCGGATGACCGCCATGCTGGCGCAGAGCCGGCCGGAACGGCTGCGCTCGGCGATCTTCGGCGGCATCGGAATCGGCCTGATCGAGGGCGGTGGCCCCGGCGAGAACGTCGCCGAAGCGCTGGAGGCCGACTCGCTCGATGACGTGACCGATCCGGTGGGGCGGACGTTCCGCGCTTTCGCCGACCAGACCCGTTCGGATCGCCGGGCGCTGGCGGCCTGCCTGCGCGGCTCGCGGCGCCTGATGTCGAGAGAGGATGCCGCCGGGATCAACGTGCCGGTGCTGATCGCGGTCGGGACCTCGGACGAGATCGCCGGGTCAGCGCAAGCGCTCGGAAAAATCATTCCCGGTTCGCAAGTGCTCGATATTCCCAACCGCGACCACATGCGGGCGGTGGGCGACAAGGTCTACAAGACAGGCGTGCTGGATTTTCTCTCACAGCGAAGATGAATCCTCGCGTGGTGCTTCGTCCCGGCTGAAGCCTCTCACGGCCGCGATCAGCGCCACGAAGGTTGCGATCCACGCCAAACGCGCGCCGTAGCGATCATGCGGCCCCGATATGACGCCGCACACAACGGCGTTGCCGAGCAGCGCCAGGGCAACCGTGCCGGCGAGCAGCGCCAGGTCGTCGGCCTTGCGCCGCAAGATGGCGCGCCCGAACAGGGCGAATACCAGCAACATCGAGACCAGAGCGACCGGGACGTGGAGCCAGTTGACGCCTGCGAAATTGATGCCGCCGTGCTGCTGACGCGCCGCGCGCATCGCCACGCGCTGCGCCGGTATGTAACGCTCGATGATGCCGTAGGTATGATAATCGGTGACGTCGGTTCCTTCGCCGGTCGCGACCTCGACCAGTTGCCGGGCGGTGGCGACAATCGCAGCCTCCGTTTGCCAGAGCGGATATTCCGCCAGCGAATGGGTGACGATGAAACCCATTTCGTCATTCAGTCCCTGGAAGCGGCCGAGGGCGTTGAACACGCTTCTGCCCCACAGGAACTGATCGGCGTTGGCCGGTAGTTGATCGCGATAGGGACAAAGCTTGAACTGCTGCTCCGGACAGTGATCCCGCAGGTATTGTGCGACGATGCCGTCCTGCAGCATCCGTCCGAACGCGACGCCATAGCCGCCGGGGGTCCACGCCAGTTGTCCGGACAGCGCGCAATTGGCGGACAGCAGCATGGCGGCGCCGGCAACGATGGTGAGGCTGCCCTGCGCCAGTCCCACAACCGCAATCCGATCCCGCAGCAAGGGCCGCGCGATCCAGCCCACGCAGCATAGCCCCAGCAATACGGCCAACGTGGCGCTGTGGGTGCCGGCCGCGAAGGCGGTGAAGACGAACAACGCGAATTTCTCGATTCCGGAAATCTTGTCACCGTGCAGCACCAGAATAAACAGCGACAACACCGAAAGGCCGGCGAAGATATCGGTCAGCAGCATGCTGGCGAGCCAGGGCAGGGCCGTGGTCAGGATCAGCGCGAGGCTCATTCGCAATAGCCGCAGCGGCCTGACCATGCCCAGCACGCGCAGCGTCAGTTGCAGTATCCACAGCGTCGCCAGCGCCTGAATCCCCAGATTGATCCAGAAACCCGAGCCCTCGCCGAAATGCAAATAGAGGCCAAACACCGTGGAGCGGCTGGGGACGAGATAGCCTTCATACCACCGCGCCAGGTAGCCGCCGGTGTCCCACTGCAGCAAGGGATAACGGTTCCAGAACGCGGGCGCGAGCAGCATCAAGGGAATGGCGACGGTCGCTGCCCAAACCGAAACCCGGTGAGCGGCGCGCGCCTGCAAAATCTGCGTAGTAATGCTGCCTCTCCCGGATTTTCGGCCACCATGCCCGGGTTGGATGGGTTACGGAAATCCACCAATAGTCGGACGTCCCCCAACGCTTTTGGAAAGGCGGGTCTTGGTTTGAGCGAAGAAAGCCCGTCGCTTCAATATTTTAGCGGGTACTCAAGGGTTACGCCGGCGTTCACCTTGGTGTGAGTGGCCCGGGACAGAAGTCCGCCCGCCGTGCTATGTTGTCCTATCGGGCCTTCAAGGAATTTGCGAGAGCAGCATGGCAAAGCATCAGATCAATCCGCAAGCGGGCGCGAAACTTGCGGCGCTCGATCCGATCTGGGATCGCGTGCGTTCCGAGGCGGAGGATATCGTTCGTCGCGAGCCGGAGCTCGCCTCCTTCATCTACTCGACCGTGCTGCATCACGACCGGCTGGAAGATTCGGTGGTGCACCGCATCGCCGAGCGTCTCGATCACTCGGCGCTGTCGGGCGATCTGATTCGTCAGACCTTCGACGAGGCGCTGCGGGACGATCCTGACCTCGGCAATGCCTTCCGCGCGGATATGGTGGCGGTTTACGATCGCGATCCCGCGACCTCGCGCTTCATCGACCCGCTGCTTTATTTCAAGGGTTTCCACGCGCTGCAGACCCACCGTCTGGCGCATTGGCTCTATCAAAAAGGCCGCAAGGATTTTGCCTGGTACCTGCAGAGCCGTTCGTCCGCGGTATTCCAGACCGACATCAATCCGGCGGCCCGGATCGGCCGCGGCATTTTCCTGGATCACGCCACCGGGTTCGTGTGCGGCGAGACCGCGGTGATCGAGGATGACGTCTCGATCCTGCACGGCGTCACGCTCGGCGGCACCGGCAAGGAGAACGAGGACCGCCATCCCAAAATCCGCCATGGCGTATTGATCGGGGCGGGCGCGAAGATTCTCGGCAATATCGAGGTCGGCCATTGCGCCCGGATCGCCGCGGGCTCGGTGGTGGTCAAGCCGGTACCTCACAACGTGACGGTGGCCGGCGTTCCCGCCAGGATCGTCGGCGAGGCCGGCTGTGCCGAGCCGTCGCGCACCATGGATCAAATGATCAACGCGATCGGACTTTGATTTCCGGCACATTCCGCCAGGCCGGGCCGTGATTTGCCCCGAGGGGCGAATAACGGTTTTGCGATCGGACGGCGCGCAAGTTATAAGGCCCTTGAACCGGGTGTAAGGTTCAAGGGATATGACTGGCGGTTCGCTCCGTCCCGTCCTAAGACTTCCCGAAACCGCAAGATCGTATTGGAGACCGCCGTGGACGTTCAGGAAGTCAGGAAACTCGACGCCTACCTCAAGCGCCTGTTCGGCAATCCCAAGATACGGGTGGTGCCGCGGCCCAAGAAGGATGATTCGGCCGAGGTCTATATCGGCGAGGAATTCATCGGCGTGCTGTTCGTCGACGACGAGGACGACGATCGCTCATTTCAGTTCCAGATGGCGATCCTCGAGGACGATCTGGTCGAGCAGGGCTGATTTTTGGAAGCCTCGGTCCGATTGTGTGCCGGGGATGAAGCATTTCAAGGACGTCATTCGGGGGCGATGCAAAACATCGAACCCGGAATCTCGAGATTCCCCGATGTGCAATTGCACATCTGAGGTCTGGTGCTGACGCACCATCCCGGAATGACGTCACACCTCACTTCGGCCCGTGCAGCTGCAGCGTCAGGCGGTCCATCGCATCGGCTACCTCGCGCCACTTCTCAAGCCAGCTCCGCGGAAAGCGGAATGTCAGATCGGCCCCCTCGATGCGGCGCTCGCTCAGGCACATCCCGGGGGTCGCGGCGTCGCGGGTGCAGCGCGCATTGATATTTGGCGTGCTTGCAAAGAACAGATCCTCGTTGCCGTAAGGCGAGCCATCGCGAAATGCGCGCGTCGTCAATCCGTCCTGCCCGGCCGTCGCGGCTTCCTCGAGATAGCGCGGATAGATGGTGCGCACGCGGGCATCGGGCGCCAGCGAGTCATGATGCTCCGATATCGACAGGAAGATCCGGTCGATCGGCTGCACCGCGTCTTCCACACTATCGGCGCTGACGTGTTTCGGTGCTTCGGGCGCCTGCAGGGAAGGAAAGGCGAAGTTGAGATCGACGCGTTCCTGCGCTCCGGAGCGGCGCTGGATTTTCATGCGGATCGCCGCGGTCGGAACGTTGAAGAGGGTGCCCCCGATGCTCATCGGCAACCGTGCCGGATCGCTTGAAACCTCCGGTTCCCAGGTCGGCCACAGCAGGAAAGCGACCAGGACGATGGCGCCCGCCGCGACCGCGCAGGCCAGCACGATCGGCAGCAGGTGGCCGCGAGGATCCTTGCGCGTAGAGCGTGCGATATGCTGGGCGGTCGAAAACAATGTCATGAATGGGCATCGTGAGGGGGGCGTCCGGGGCTGGCCCCGAATCACCTTCAAATATGCCATGCCACAGCGCGCTTTTCGCACGGTTTCGTGTGAAGGAGCCCAATGTGAGCCATGTGCGGGCCGCGGGGTCCGCTTGGCGGCGTTAACCTCTTTTTAAGGATGATGTGGCGGCCGGCGGCCAATTTTGCGAAGCAGGGGCGGTTCCTCGTAGCGTAGCGGAAGTCCCTGTAATGTCGCCTGATGCGTTTAATTCCGTGTTTTCTCTTTGCATCGGCTTTGCACTCGCCGGAGCGCTCGCCAGCGGATATCAGGCGGTGGTGCAACGTCCGGCGGGCTTTGGGTTGCTGCAGGAAGGCGTCGCGCCAAAGACTTTCGCCGCGGTGCCGTTCCTGGTTTTCGCCGCTCCTTTCATCATCATGCGCAATACCCTGCGCGGTGCGCGGATCGAACGCCGCCGTTTCGAATTCGTGATGATGGCGACCGTGCTGGCAGGGATCTGGAGCCTGATGTCCGGTACGTTTTTCCTGATGACGCTGCGCGCCGCCGGACTGCTGGCCTGACGCTTTTGTCTTGACGCGTTTTCTTGACGCGAGGCGGCGCCCACCCCCGGATCAGGTCCGGGGGCATGCTTCGCTTGAAAATGCTTTGCCAAGCGTGCCAGAGTCTCCCTGAAAAGGAGATCACTAGCGCATGGCGATTTACGAACTCGACGGGCAGGCGCCCGAACTTCCCCTCGACGGCAACTATTTTATCGCCGACACCGCCACGGTCATCGGCAAGGTCCGCTTGCGCAACAGCGCGAGCGTCTGGTTCGGCGCGGTATTGCGTGGCGACAACGAGTGGATCGAGATCGGCGAGAATTCCAACGTGCAGGACAATTCAACCTGCCACACCGACCGAGGCTTTCCGCTGACGATCGGTAAAGACTGCACGGTTGGCCACAATGTCATCCTGCATGGCTGTACGCTCGAAGACGGCGCGCTGGTCGGGATGGGCTCGATCATCATGAATGGCGCAAGGATCGGCCGCGGCAGCATCGTCGGCGCGGGTGCGGTGATCACCGAAGGCAAGCAATTTCCCGAGCACTCGCTGATCATCGGCGCGCCGGCGCGGGTGATCCGCACTCTCGAGCCTGCGCAGGTGACGGCGATGGCAAGTGCGGCGAAATTCTACGTCGGCAACGGGCCGCGATTCAAGAAAGGCCTGAAGAAGATCGGCTGACGGCGGTGCCTCAGCCGCCTTCGGATTCGTCGGCCTCGGCCTCGCCGGCGGCCTCTTCATGACCGGCGGCCCAGAGCGAATGTTGTTCGGTGCCGTCGCGATACGGATTGCCTTCAGCGGGAATGTTGTTTCGCGCGGCGCGCTGGCCTTCCTCGAACGGATCTGGATCGGGTGTCATGATTTTCGCTTTCCTTGAGGGCTCGATTTTGCGTTGCCTTTCGCGGGCGCATCCGCGAGTGATGCGCTCTTGCGTAGCGCGTCCTTGAGATCGACGGGAATGCCGTGCTTCCTGAGCAGGTCGGCAAACGCCTCGTCGGCCAGCTCCTGAATGGTCCCCATCCTGTCGCGCGCCAGCTGCTTCAGCTTGTCGAAAGTATCGTCGTCGAAGGCGATCAATTTGCGCACGCGTTGCAGGCTCCCTGAACGTCTTTCCCGAGAATTATCAGGGATCGCCTGACACGCCTAACGTTTAATGAAGCGTGATCGGCGCAGCCGCCGCGCCGGACTCAACCCCGGTAAATCTACGGAGCGGGCATTTAAGGTGCCGGTAGCTTAATCCGGTATATGCGTTGGGCCCGCAAGCAGACCGAGATCACCGATGGCCGCCATCCCGTATACCGAAGCGCGTGACCCCGCCGGGATCAGAATCTGGAAATCGTGCTCTCGCGTAGTCGCCAATCTTCGCATCTCGGAGAAGATTTCCGGGATTGTGGGGCTGCTGGTCCTCGTGACGACATTGCTGATGGTGATGTCGATCCAGACGGTCCGGCTGCAGACCGAATATCGACGCGCCCTCGCGAGCTCGGCGACGACGGCGATCAACATTGGACGCGTCAACGCGTTGATCTACGCGATCGTGATGGAATCGCGCGGCGTGTATATGTCGACCGAGCCTGGTAAGGTGAAGCGGTATGCCGACGAGCTTCTCAGGCGCAACCGCGAGCTGGCCGGTGTGATCGCCGAATGGGAGAAGACCGCCGATTTCAGCGACGAGGCGCAGTTCCCCGCGTTCCAGCAGCGGATCCTCCAGTTCATCGATTTTCGCAGCGAACTGGCCCGCAGGGCGACCGAGATCAGTCCGGCTGCCGGGCGCGCGTGGGGCGACAACGACGCCAATCGCTCGCTGCGCACCGCGCTCAACGACGACATCGAGGCGTTCGCCATGCAGCTCGATGGTCGCGCGTTGCTTGTGGCAGAACTCGCCGATCGGAGCAAGATGGCATCCTGGTATCTGGCATTGCTGGGACTGTGTGGATTACTGCTGACCGCGCTCAACGTCGTCGTGGTCAGGCGTTCGGTCATTGCGCCTTTGGCCGATATCGCCCAGGCAACCGATTCGATCGCCGCCGGAAACACCGACATCGCCATTCCGCATGTCATGCAGTCGGACGAGATCGGGCATCTCGCACGCGCGGTGCGAAACTTCCGCGACGCGACGGACCGCAATCGCAAACTTGAGCAACGCGAAACCGAAGTGTCCCGGCAACGCGACTCGGCGTTGGGACAACGCGACAGGCTGAACGACAAATATCTCGAGACCAAGTGGCAGCTGGGTGCGGCGCTCAACAACATGGCGCAAGGCCTCGTGATGATCGATGCAAGGGGCAAGGTGCTCATGACCAATGGCCGGTACAGGACGATGTATCAGCTGCCGCCGCATTTCATCGGCCCCGACACCACGCTGCGGGACCTTCTCGAATACCGCGCCGAGAACGGCCTGTTCGTCGGGGACATCGACAAGTTCGTGGCCGCGATCCTCGAAAGGGTCGCCCAGGGAAAGCCGTTCGTCACCGAGATTGCCCTCCCGGATGGCCGCTTAATCCGGATTTCCGAACAGCCGATGGACGGCGGCGGATGGGTTTCGACGCATGAGGACTTTACGGAGCAGCGGCGGGCCGGGCGCATCCTGGAGCGCACCGAACGATTTCTGGTGACCGTACTCGAGAATGTGCCGGTAGCGATCGTCGCCAAGGACGCGCGCACCTTGCGCTACACCTTTGTCAACAAGGCCGCCGAAAAATTTCTCGGGCTGCCGCGTGTCCAGATCATCGGTAAGTCGGTGCGGGATCTGTTTCCCGCGGAAACCGCCGACAGGATCGAGCGCCAGGACAGCGAGCTGCTGGCGGGAAATCAGGACAGCGAAGTCGTCATTCGAACCTTCACCACGCCCAACAACGGCATGCGCAAAGCCGTCGTGCGCCGCATCCGGATTGCCGATCAAGCCGGTGAGTCGCATATGTTGCTCAACATGATCGAGGACATGACCGATCAAGCCAATATCGCCGATGTTGCCGCCTAGGGCACGATTGAATCAGAGCCGAGGCTTCTAGTCTTTTATTCAGCCGCGTTTTCTTGCCTGATCCGGGAGCCACCCCGGATCAAGTCCGAGGGTATGCTCCGCCCGAGAACACTCATTGCGCCAGCCATGCGCGCGATGATCGCGAGCCGGTCGCGCAGAAGTGAGCAGAATGCGCCGGCAATTCCGCAGTGCCATGTCTATATACCGGAACGGGATGGCACTGAATGAGTAGTGACGGGCGGGGGCGTACTAGCACGGAGGAGGGACAGAGATGTTTCGCAAAACGATGATCGCCTTGTTCGCAGTTGCATCAATCGGCATGCTGGCGCCAGACGTAGCCTTGGCACGGGGCGGCGGCCACGGCGGCGGAGGCCATGGCGGTTTCGGAGGTGGCTTCGGCGGTCGGGGCGGGTTCGGCGGCGGTGGCTTTGGCGCCAGAGGGTTTAGCGGCAGCTTCGCGCACTCGGCCGCGGTTGGTGCCGCAGGAGTTGGTGCGGTGGGAGTTGGCGCCGCAGCAATTCAAGGCGGTCGCTTTGCCGGCAGCGGTTTCCAGCACGGCGGTTTCCACCACGGTGGCTTCCACCACGGGCGAAGGTTCTTTGTCGGCGGATTCTGGGGGCCGGGCTACTACGACGATTACTACGATTATCCGTATTATACTGCCGACGACTCCTACTACGACGACGGCGGCTGTTACGTCGTGCAACGGCGGGTGCATACCAGGCACGGCTGGCGCATCCAACCAGTTCAGGTCTGCGGGTGAACCTGCGGATTGCGGCCTCCCGGACGCTTCCGCTTTCGGTCAGTTGAGGTTGATGGACCGAGCGAGGTGCGGGTAGAATCAAGCGGCCTCGGTGTTCTGCACCGAGGCCGTTTTCGTGATGCCGTCAGAGCTGGTACGCCGCTTGCATTCTCCCGCTTCAATTGGGATGCTGGTGAGGCGCATGGAGGCTCACCCATGTTTCAGATGCTCACAGCCCCCAGTCTGACGTTGTTGTTCCTCGGTGTCGTCGTCGGCCTGGGCGTATCCTTTGTGTGGATACTCTGGGAAATCGAACAGCTATCCAAATCGCATCGCAACAGCGATCGCTTCGGATAGGCCGCTTCGATCCAACGCAAGGCGCGGGGAAAGTGCCGCCCGCCTTGGGAGACCCATGCGGCTCAGCCGAGCACTTTGAATTTCTTGAACCAGGCCTGCATCTGGCTCCATCCGTCGTCGGCGGCTTCCTTGCGATAGCTGGCGCGATAGTCGGCGTGGAAGCCATGCGGCGCGCCCGGATAGATCTTGAACTCGGCGGTCTTCTTGGCTTCGGCGAGCGCGGCCTTCAGCGCCTCGACGTCTTTGACGGGAATGCCGGTATCGGCCTCGCCGTACAATCCGAGCACCGGCGCTTTCATCTCCGGCGCCAGCTGGGTCGGGCTTTTCGGCCAGAGCGGGTTCGGCGGATCGACCGGCGGGCCGTAAAACGCGACGCCGGCTTTGAGGTCGCCGCTATGGGCGGCATATTCCCAGACCGTGCGTCCGCCGCGGCAGAATCCGATGATGCCGAGCCGGCCGGTGTCGCCGCCCTGCGATTTGGCCCAGGCGACGGTAGAGTCGAGATCGGACAACAGCTCCGCATCCGGCTTGGAATTCACGATCGGCAGGAGCTGCGGAATATCGGTTATCTTGGTGAGATCGACGCCCTTGCGGTAATAATAATCGGGCGCGACGGCCAACGCGCCGAGTTTGGCGAGACGCCGCGTCACGTCGCGAATGTATTCATGCAGACCGAAAATTTCCATTGCGACCAGTACGACCGGCGGATTGGCCACGCCCGTGGGGCGGGCGAAATAGCCGGGCATCTCGCCGTCGGCGACTTTTATTTTTACGTCGCCCGTGGTGAGGCCGGCGGTGTCGGTCTTGATGACGTCGGCGCGTACCGGGCCGGCGGCCAGCGTGTAGCCCGCCGTGACGGCGGCGGAGGCGGTCATGAAGCCACGGCGAGAAAACGGCGCGACCTTGGTCAGTCCGATGACATCTGACGTCAGCAGGGGTTCGGCACTCATGATGGGTTCCTCAGGGCTGGTGGAAGCGGCAGCGGCATACAGCCGGCAATCCCGGCCGAACGCAAATCACCAGCGTGCGAGGAACCGGCGGATGCAGGAAATCCGCCGGGCCGGATTGCGCCGCCAGGGCGGAGCGGCAAAAAACAAGGCCGTCGGCGCAGTATAACGCCAACGGCCTTGCCAGCCCCGGACATTGAAATCGGCTTGCGCCGCCCGGTGAACTGCATCTTGCCCCGGCAGCCCACGGGCAGATGTGAGCCAGTTCACACTCTGCGCAAAAAAGTTGCGGTCAGCCCCTGGGGAGGGACGCCCCTCCTATTGATTTGATGGAGCTTTCGGCTTTTTGACCGGTAATTTCCCGCTTTTTCCTGGGACGGCAGCAAGTCGCGCAATCCCATTCCTCATGCGCAACGACGTGAGCATAGCGCGCCGTCGATCTCGGATCCCGCCAGCGTCCGATTGCGACGAGCCCCTGCAAGCCGGCGCCACAGCGCGATTAGCCGGCTCTCCTGAGCGGTGGATGGATTTTGCGCGGAAGGCCGATTCTATTGTAATGGCGGTTCGTTGGGGGACTTTGCTGGCTGACCGCCAAGGACTTCGGACGCCTGATCGATCTTGCGCGTGCGGCGGCGGTAACGGTTGAGAAGCACGGGCGGGACGGTGCGTGAAACCGGACACGCATCATGATCGGACCGCCCGCAACCAGTCGTCGAGCCGTTGCAGCCAGCGCCGCGGCGGAGGCGGGGCAGGGGGCGGCTTGAGCTTGAGGCGGTCGCCGTCAAGTCCATGAACGAGTTGAAGCGTTCGGGTGTGGTAGACGGCAAGATCCGGACGGTGACCAATGCTCAATACGGTCGTCTGCTTCAGCTCATCGTCGAACAGGCGCATGACGCGGCGCTGGCTGTCTTCGTCGAGCGCGGCGGTCGCTT
>NZ_SSNA01000123.1 GCF_004799445.1 Bradyrhizobium sp. | reverse complement strand
ATGGGCCGCCTGCACAAGCGCTCCTTCGGCCTCATCATGCTCCTGCTCGCTGTGGTCGCAATCGCACCGGGTGTCTCGATCGTAGCCGGCCTGCTACTCATGATCCCTGCGTTCCAGATGATCGCGGGCCAGCACATGCCGGTGTTCCCGCGCCGCATCGCCGTCCGTCCATTGCCGACGCGACACCTCGCCGCCCTGGTGCAGCGAGCTGTGCCAGTGCTGAGATATCTCGAGAAGCTTATCCATCCGCGCTGGCCCACTCCACTCGATGCGACCAAGCGTCTCGTCGGCGCCGTCGTCGTGCTGCTGAATATCACCCTGCTATTCACTCCGGTCCCTCTGAGCAACGTCGTCCCGGCCCTCGTGATCGCGCTGATCTCGCTCGCCTATCTCGAGGAGGACGGACTCCTGCTCTCGATAGCTCTGCTGGCCAGCGTCATCGTGCTGGCGATCGAGTTTGCGGCGGTCTGGGAGACGATCCTCGGCGCGAAATGGATCTCCGGCCTCTGGTGACTTATCGCGTGGCGAACGCGCTTTGCTGCTCTTGACGCAGATCAACGCAAAATGTCGCGGATGGAACTTACTTAATCAATTGGCGGAGCTTTTTTCAACGCCGCCATCCAGCTCTTGAATCTCAAAAGAGGAAATTCTCATGTCTCGAATTGGTTTTTGCCTAACGGCGGCATTTTTTGCTGCGTTCCTTTCCGGCGCCGCACTTGCGCAGACTTCACCATCGTCACCCGCAACCAAATCTACACCCGCGCCCTCCACCACAGATTCATCGAAAGCCTCGATGCCAACACAGGTCGAGAAGTGGACTAAAGACCAGTGGGAAGCGGCGAAAAAAGAGTGGGCTAAGGAAACAACCAAATGGGCCGATTGCCGGCAGCAGTCGAGCAAACAGAAACTTGAAGGTCGGAAGAGCTGGCCGTTCCTCTACAAATGCATGACTAGCTGAGCTGGACGGGTCTTCAAACGAGCGTTCTGCGACCTTGCGCGGCCCGGCACCACGGCGCAGTCCCTTCGCCAATTCAGATACCCTTTGATTTTGGTCAAGGTGATTTGGCTATGCTCGCCGCAGATTTAACATCACAATTATTCCGGAAATGACGAGGAGGCGAAAATGCTTATTCGCAATAGATTGCTTTCTTCGACTGGCCGCGGCGTCGTATTGGCAACGATTGCAGTGCTGGTTGTCACCATGAGCGAGCCGCCGTTGGCCATGGCAGGTCCCGCGTCAAAAGGGGTCTCTGTCACCGCGGCGTCCAGCGATGCCACGGATTTCAGCTCGGCCCGCCGTCACCGCTACTACCGTAGAGGTGACGCTGCGGGACTCGCTTTCTTTGGGATGGCGCTTGGAACCATGGCCGCGATCGCCGCCCAGCAAAATTATGGTTACGGCTACGGGCCGTACTATTATGGCGGTGGACCATACTATTACGGTGGCGGGCCATACTATTACGGCGGTGGGCCATACTATGGCCGCCGCTTTTATCGCTATCGTTACTACTAGCGTATCCGGGCCACGGCCCTTGATCGTCTCTGGACCCAGGTCTCGGACGATCAGGGCCGTCGGTACATCGTCGCAGTCGGAGCCGCCCGAACGGCGCTTCCGTCGCAACCACCATTCTTCCTTGATCGGTTGAGTTTGCGGAATCGACAGGATCTTGAGGCAAGCCTTCGTCAATTCGTCGAAGCCGAGTTCTTCATTCGGAATGCGGGGGCCTGGAATTCGAAATTAGGACGGAACGACAAACAAACGGAGGCTGAGATGTCGATTGGGACGATCATACTGATTATTCTCGTAATAGCTCTGCTTGGCGGCTTCAGCGGCATAGGCGGCGGGCCATTTTATGGCACCGGGTATTACGGTGGCGGAGGCCTGGGCCTGATCGTCGTCATTCTGTTGATTCTGCTATTGCTAGGCAAACTTTGAATTCGTGCGCGCCGGGGGCGAGCAGTCATGAGGGCTGCTCGCCGTTCAATTTCGTTGCTCAATACTCAATAGGAATGGCGGTCACGATCCCTGCGAAAGAGTGAGTCGGCAAAGCGGTGCTTTTGCTGATCGTCGAGACTGCTATAAAGCGGCTGGGCGGCGTCTGCGAGTTTCTTCCATGCATTCGCCTGGTTGATGTGCTCATCAGCATCCTTACGCATTTCATCGACTAGATCGACGCTGCCTTGTTGCTTGGCGTGGGCATTTCGCCAGGCAATCTGTTGCTCGGCCTGCTTCTTCCACATATCCACTACGGCAGTCTCAAAAGCGGACCAATTTTTCTCCTGCTCCGGAGTGAGGCGCAGGTCAGCCTTCATCTTTGCCGCGCGAGCCGCTGCTTGACCTGTGATTTGGCTCGCGGTCAATTCTGTACGGTCCGAACGGTCCCGCGCGACCGCTGACCCAGTAATTGCCGTACCAACCAACATGGCCGCAGTCGTTACAAGAATCAGGGTCTTTCGCATGACGTCTTCCTTTCGAGAATATCTGAGATGGGAATAGCTCGTGTTGCGCTGCCAAGTAGCGCAACGACCCAGTGATCGATTGGGTCTTTGATTGAATTATTGTTGCTCGTGGCAGTCGGCAGCGGCGGGGCGGGTCGGTTGTTTCGCAGCTCTAGGCGAACCAACGGACCCGCCCCGGTACTCGCGCCGTCACTTCGTTACTTGCAAGTTTTGTCCGCCTTCAAAGCCGTTTCCGCTGATGCCTTTGTCGCGTGAGCGGCGCCGACGACCTTCATGCTGCCGCCCGCAACAGGCTGGGCCTCGACGATTTGACATTTCATGGTCGCGGTATCCTGAGCCAGGTAGAATGATGGCGGCGCCTGGCCGGTTGTCTTGGGCGTTTCAGCCGCGAACGAGGGAGCAGAGAATGCGACGATGGCGACCGTCGCCAGGAGAATGTTCTTCATGGTGTTCACCAATTGTTGCGCGTCCGACATCGGACGAAGAACGAATAGAGTCGGTCGACGATGGTTCCTGTTAGGATGGATTTGTTTTTGGCGCGCCATTGACTTAGATCAATGACAGCCAGGAAGGGCTTGGCTTTGAAACGTTGACTGTCTGCCGGCGGGGCTTGCCGTAGTGGCGGAGCCGTTCGCTTCCAAACCTGAATCGCCTCCCGCCGCCCTCGATGTGCCGAGCGAGTTGCCTTCCCGTGCTCCCGGCCTGCAACTGTTTTGGGTTTCGTCGCGCTGCTCCCGACCTACTGGATCGCGCGCGGTCTTACTCGACTCCGTGATTCGAGAGACCGTGATGGACGCTGCACCACATCGCAGGGATAATTTGGCTGCTTTGAGACAGATCAAGGCTGCCAGGGTCGGAAAGGCCAAAATATTCTGTGAAATTTCCGCTAACGCATGGAGAGAGCAGATGAGCCTTCCGAGATTGTGGACCACGAGCCAAGAGCTGGACCCGTTCCGAGTCATGCGGCGCGAAATGGAAAATGCATTTCGTGCTTTCGATCAGAAACCGCCTTCTCCCGGCATCGGAGCTGGCGTGCCGGCCATCAATGTGGCTGAAACAAAGGATGCCTTCGAACTGACAGCCGAACTTCCCGGTGTGGACGAGAAAGACATCAAGGTCAGCCTTGACGCCAACCAGCTGGTCATTTCCGGTGAAAAAAAGGCGGAGAGTACCAAAGAAGAAAAGGACTGGCATGTCGAGGAGCGAAGCTACGGCTCATTCTATCGATCGATGTCCTTACCCTTCGAGCCGGAAGAGGGAGCCGTCGAAGCTCATTTCGACAAGGGTGTGCTGCATCTCACGATCAAGAAGCCTGCCAAGGCCGTGAAGACCACCAAGACAATTAATATCAAGACGGGCGCTCCGCCGAGCCCGAGTCCTGCATCGGAAAAGGTAGCCGCACCAAGCAAGGCTGCTTAGTCCCATACGTTCGTCACAAGCGCCCGGAGACCCGAACCAAATAGGCCAGTTCCGGTCTCCGGAGTTTGTCGTTCTTTTCGACGCAGTGAGTTTTCGGCTCAAATTGGCGGCTTCTTATAGAGATCAGGCATTCGCGACGCCTTACCGTAGTTGCGGCCGTTACCTAAGAACGGTTGCCCAAAAGAAGCGGCCCCAGCGCGGGGGTGCATGCTGAGGCCGTCATTTCATCGGACGCCTTGGGCAAGAGCATCCGGTATTGCATTGATAGCTTGCTTAGAGAACATCGGTTCCAGTCTAGCATTCGGACGCCGTCTTAATTCGTGCAATTTTCGTGACTGAGAAATATTGCCGCTGAGTCCGCCACGTCAGACGAGCCGAAACTTAAGCTGCCATCATCACGGGCATGGGTGCCGCAGGCCGTCGTAACCGACATAAGTGCCAGAATACGGGTCATAGGACCTGAAGCGTTGTACACAATAGGCGGCTGCGTCGCCACCAATGTAAGGAGCCGGAGCGACGTAGGCCGGACCATAATAGCCGGGCGGGTAGCCGTAATAGCCGTAGGGCTGTGTTGCGCCAATAATCGCCCCGCCGATTAGTGCGCCTGCGATGCCGAGCCCAACGGCTGCGCCGCCGTAGCCGTAGCCGCGGCGGTATCGCGCGGTCTCAACCGACGGCACCGCCGCGCTTCGCAGCATCAGCGGGGATGTTACTGGCGCCGCGATGACAGGCGCGACGACCCACGGCGTAGTTGCGGCCAATAGCGTAAGAAGCATAATTCGGGACGATTTATTCATGGCAAAGTCTCCAGATGTTTCTGTACAGCACCGCGACCTCGGCGGAGCCGTCGTCTTCGGAAACAATGACTAAAGATGATCCAGGAAGGGCTTCATGCAATTGATCTACCGCAACGCGAGCGTGCGCTAATTGAACAGATTATCTTGTCAGAGACATCGCGAAGCTGCGGCCTGCGCACGAGCCAAAGCTGATCTTAATTTTCATCCGGAGTGGCGCGCCAGTGTCGTTGCCGCGCCAATATGGGGGTTTCCATGCTTTCACTCTTGATCGGAATTGTGATTATTTGTGTCGTCGGCGCAATTTGTTTTTGGGCCATTGATAGGTTCATCAATGATTCCCGCTTGGCAGGCCTTCTGAAATTGTTGGTGGCGCTGCTCTGCCTGGCGGCGATCCTTCAACGGGTGCTGCCGCTGGCGGGAGTTAATTGGCTGTAGGCCGCGCGCCTCACGGCGAGGCGCGGATACCGATCAATCTGCAATTCAGCATGACTCGGACTGGCCGACGTCGCCCGCGCGGACGTTCCTTCGGTATATGCAGCCAATGGAATCTTTGGAGGACGAGCGCATTGGAGTCTAAATGCCGCGTCAAAGCGGAAAGATGCCACCCGCAAGCTGTCATGGATTCCAAAAAAAGTTGCGGCCAGCCCCTGGGGGAGGGCTGGCCGCGCGCGATCCGGTCTGGGACGGGGAGGGGTGGGGATGTGACCGGGTCGCGTGTCCTGTTGTCTCGTTGTCGTTACTAGTGATCGCGGGCGCTGGCGGTGGCGGCCGCGGGACGGCTGTCGCCAAGCGAAACCCAGACATTCTGGTCGCTCTGCGACTGCCGCTTGACGAAGCGGTATCCGGTCTCGGTCCAGGCCACGACGTTTTCGTTCTGGTTGTCGAGAACGAACTCGCCCTTGTCGGTCTTGACGGTCAGCACCGCGTGACCTTCGCCCATCTTGTCGCGCACCACCGTGATCAGCAGCGCCTCGCGCGGCCATCCGGCGTCGATCAGCATCTTGCGCTTCAAGAGCACGTAGTCCTCGCAGTCGCCGTAGCCGTCCGTGGGCAACGACCATTTCTCGACCACGCCCCAATGATCCATGTCGGTCATCGGCTTGATGGTCTCGTTGACCCAGTGGTTGACGCGCAAAAGATCGCGCCAGGCCGCCTGCGTCATCACGATATCGCGTGGCTGCGCCGCACCACCCCGGCACTCACCGGGATTCTCGGCGCAGAATTCAACCCAGCCGATCGGCGCGCGCGTGGTGTCGCCAAGGCTGGCATAAAGTGTCCGTTCATCGGCGGCGTACGCCGATGCATTCAATCCCAATAGGATGGCGACGACCGCCAGTGCCTTTCCCTGCCCCCTGAACCCAAACATTGTGGCCCCCGTTTCTTGTTGGGACCACGTTTCGCACAAAGGCTTTGCGCCGCTGCTAAGTTAGCCAAGTACAATTGAGGCTAATACAAGTAAAGACAGAAGCAAATTCGATCTATACTTGAATAAAATTCGATTAGAATTTTAACAAACCGCAATTGATTCAAATTTTAGGCATTAAGGCCCCGCGGCCCGTCAATGCTGCGGTTGCGGCGACGCGGGCCGGCCGCATTAACCGGGAAGGCCGCACGTTTCGAGCGGCGGAAGGCGGTATCCGGCAACGCGGGCATCGCCTTCAGGCCCGGAAAAACCGGATTTCGCGGAGCCCGTCGCTTTACCGCGCGCTAACGCTGTCCCCGACTTCGGCAGAACTTGGCAAGCTGCGGAGTCCGTGCATGCTGTCGGAAAACAGCGAGGTGGTCATGAAACGTGTGTTCTGGAGCATTCCAATACTGCTGTGCCTTGTGATCGGCGCGCCGGCGCGGGCGGAGGATCGGGTCCGGATCAACCCAACCGACCCGCAGCCGACCTGCGTCATGTGCCCGGGGACCTACATTCCGGCAGCCGAACTTGAGGGCTATGCGAACAAGGCCCTCGCCGAGAAGCTGCTCGACCAGCAGGTGCGGGATATCGACATCGGCAAGGCGCACATCGGCATCGGCATCGTCCATCGCGGCAGGCTGGACAAGCCGGCACCGGATTCGGTGGCCGAGCATGACCAGATCAGCGAGGTCTATCATGTGCTTTCCGGCGCGGCGACGCTGGTGCTCGGACCCGATATCGTCAACCGGCAGCGACGTCCGGCGACCATGCGCACGGTCGTCGAGTTCAATGGGCCTGGAAACAACGGCTCCGAGGTTCGCGACGGCATCGCTTACGAGATCAAGGCCGGCGATGTGGTCGTGATTCCGGCCGGCACCGGTCACTGGTTTACCAGGATCGAGGACCACATCGACTATCTCATGGTGCGGATCGATCCCGACAAGGTGACGCCTCTCAAAAGCGAGGCGCAATCGCGCGAGTATTTGTCGAAACCGGCGGCGCGCGGCCAATGAGTCGCGGGGTGGGGCGCTTCAGGCGGACTTACCGCGCGATAACGCTGTCCTCGAGCGTCTCGGCCTGCTGCTCGTGAATGAACTCGAGCGCGAAGCCTTCCTCGAGGTTTCGCACCACCCGGGCCTGGACCGTGCCGAGCAGGACCAGCGATTTGAGTGGGGGGCGATTTTCCGCCGCGATGGCGGCGCCCGACCGGGACATATCGATGATCCGGCAGGTCATCTTGGTGCCGTCCTCGAGCGTGAGCAGTGAAATCGGATTGCGCGGCACGATGCGGTCGTGGCGGCGGTCTTCCGGCAGGTTGAGAATGTCACGGTTGGCGAGCCAGGTCAGCTGCGCCGCGAGCTTGTCGCGCTTGCGGGCGGTGGCGCCCACGCTCATGGCAAAACCGTTGTCGATAATCCGGGTGATCTTGCCCTCGACCCGGCCGATATGGTCGAGATAGGCGATCACCCGGTCGCCGACATTGCCGATGCCGGGCGCCAGCAGGGCCAGGCCACCCGGCGACATATTGATGATCTGGCAGGGAAATTCGCGCCGGTCCGGCAGCATGTAGCGTCCGAGCAGATGAACCTTCACCCGCTGGAAGCGCCGCCGCTCTTCGGTGGACGGAAGAACCGATTTCTTGTGCGCCAACGCCATCTTCGCTACCCGGACAACCGGCTTTCGGTGTCGTTTTGACCCTACGGCCAGCAGGGTTAACGAGCGGTTAGCGATGGTTGCATCAAGTGTGAGCAGGCGGCTTGCTTCAACCCGGACGAGCGTTCCGGCTGCGGGTGATCGGGATTTTTGGCGACGCGCCGGCGGTCCGCAAGGCCGTGGCGTTGGCAGGGCGCTTGGTCTCGACTAACGTTTCGCCCGCGTCGTCATCAAGAAAGAAAAACAGGCGCGCGAGGAAACCCATGCAACAAATCCGCGTCTGTACCTATGATGGACCCGGCGCCCAGCCGGTCATTCGCACCGTGCCGTGGCCGAAAATCTCGAGCAAGGCGGCATTGATCAAGGTCGGCGCCTGCGGCGTTTGCGGCACCGATTTGCACATTCTGAAAGGCCACTGGCCGAAGCCGTTGCCGTGGCCGTTCACGCTCGGCCATGAGATCGGCGGCGTACTGGTCGAGGTCGGCTCGGATTTCAAGGAAGACTTCATGAGCAAGCCGCTCACGGTGGGATCAAAGGTGATGATCCCGCCGCTGATGCCGTGCGGCCATTGCTATTACTGCATTCACTATCCGCAGAGTGCCAACAAATGCCTGACGCCGGTCTATTACGGCCGCTATCTCGGCTTCGACAAGGCGCCACATCTGTGGGGCGGCTGGGCCGAATATGTCTATGTCGATCTCGAAATGCTGCCGGGCACCAAGATCTACAAACTGCCCGACGACATGTCGCTGCGGTTGGGCGCCTTGTCGGAGCCGTTGACCTCCTGCATCCGCGCCTTCAACCGGGCCACCCGCGCCGGTGGCTTCACCTGGGGCGACACCGTCGTCATCCAGGGCTCCGGCCCGATCGGGATTCTCGCGGTCGCCGCGGCGCGCGAGATGGGCGCCGGCAGGGTGATCTGCGTCGGCGCGCCGGAGACGCCGCGGCTGGCGCTGGCGCGCAAATTCGGCGCGGAGGCCACGGTCAATATCGAGGAAGTCGGGACGCCGGAGCAACGCATCAAGCGCGTGCGCGACATCGTCGGCGGTTTTGGGGCTGATCTGGTGATGGATTGCTCGGGTCATCCGAGCGCCGGTCCCGAAGGCATCGAAATGCTGCGCGACGGCGGCACCTATGTCGAGATGGGCCAGTTCACCGATGCCGGCTCGATCAATACGTCCTGGCACCGCATCTGCACCAAGGACCTCAACGTGCTGGGCTCGTGGGGATTCACCGGCAACGATCTGCCGCTCGGTGTCGACATGCTCTATCGCACCCGCACCAAATATCCCTGGCTCGAGATGCAGACGCTGTATCCGTTTTCCGAGGAAGGCATCGGCAGCGCGGTCGCCGACGCGATGGCGATGAAGACGGTGAAATCCACCATCGTGCCGTGGCCGGAGCTGGCCGAATAGGCCGGCCAACCCGCGGAGTGGGATGGCGCCCACCGCGCGTCGGCGCGTTGTCAGGCAGCCCCATAGCGGAAACCGCCGCTTTCGATGGGCCGCAAACTTAAGCGCATGGCATCCAACCCAGCAGGAAATTGACCTCCCGCGATGTCGATGCCGTACCCCCTTGAAATCACGTCGAATGCGTAGTTAACATAACGGCAGGACGGGCCATATCCGGTGAATTCGATCCGCTCCAGTCGTGACTACCATGGGCCGGATTTTTCAATTTTTTACGACGCCGAGGCTTAAGGTTAGTATCGGACACGACACGTAACTTGTTTTGCCGATGTGTGACGCCGTTCACGATCAAATCCGCTGGAATGACTTTTTTCGCGACGATGATTTCCCCCTTCGGGAGCGGAATAAGGAGCGCAGGCGTGTCGGCTCCCTTATCAGACCAGCGGCTCGAAGGCTTTACCTCGCAATTGCTGCGCGAGGAGCTTGCCAAGGCAAAGGACGGCGAAGGCTCCCGGTTTCGCGACATCGACGGGATCGTGCTCTTCGTTGACATCGTCGACTCCACCTCCATGACCGATGCGATTGCCGCCACCGGCCCGGACGGCGCCGAGCGGCTCGGAGGCATACTCAACGATTATTTCCGCCACGTGATCGACGTTGTGTCCGCGCATGGCGGCGACGTGGTGAGCATCGACGGCGATGCGGTGATCGCGCTGTGGCGCACCGACGGATCGACTTCGGCGCATGCAAGGTCGGCGGCGCGGGCCGCGATCGCTCTTCGCGAGATCGACCTTTGCTGGCCGCTCCAGCCAGCGGCTCCGCTTCGCCACAGGCTGGCGCTGGCCGCCGGCAAGTTCAACTCCGTGGTTCTGTCCGGCGCGGGCGGCAGGTGCTTTCATGTTCTTGCCGGCGAGCCATTGCGCACAATTGGTGCGATCTTGCATCGAGGCGAACCGGGAGAGGTGATCGTCGACAGCGTGACGGCGCAGTTGCTCGGCGAAGCAGCGTCGCTCGAACCGATTCAGGGGGCAGTCAAAGCGGCGCACGAGGCCGCGCGGCTCGATTTCCTGGGCGACGCGGCGTCGGAGGATCTCGTTCCGGCCCGTGCGCCGGCCCCGACCCTGTGGTCGGCGCCGGAATCCTTCCTGCCGCGCGTCGTCGTCGTGCGCAGCCAGTCGGGGCTCGCCGCCTGGATGATGGAATTCCGGGTCATGACCCTCGTCTATGTGCGGCTCGGCGCCTCGGACGTGGCGGACGCGGCCGCCGGGGCCCGACTGCATGGGATGTTCGAGGTCGTGACCCAGGCCGCCGAGGCGCTCGACGTCGAAATTTTCAGGGTGGTTGCGGACGAAAAAGGCGTCATCGCGCTGATCGCCTGCGGCCTGCCGCCTTTCAGTTCGGAAAGCAACGCGGCTGGCGCCGTCGGGATCGCAGAGCGCATCCGCGGGGACGCCGCAAGGCTCGGCGTCCCGCTCTCCGTCGGTGTGACCACAGGCCGCGTGTTCTGCGGCCTGATCGGCAACACGGCCAGGCGCGAATACGTCTTGAACGGGCCCGTCATGAATTACGGCGCGCGGCTCATGCAGGCAGCGGATGACGACGTGCTGTACGACGCCGAGACCGTCCGGGCGGCGAGCGGGCGGTTTACGTTCTCGGCTGCGGAGGAAATCCTGTTCAAGGGACGCGGCCGCCCGCTTGCCGTTCACCGACTGTCGCAGGCATTCGCGGCGCCGACGTCGTTGCCCGCGGGTCACAAGGCGCTGGTCGGACGGGACGCCGAGTACGCCGAACTGACGGAGCGCCTCACTGGCGGGGTCGGCGGCCTCGTCGTTCTGGAAGGCGAACCTGGCGCAGGCAAATCCCGATTGCTTCAGGCGCTGCGGGAGACCGCCGAACGGTGCGGCTATCCGGCGATCGAGGCGGCAACGCATGTGATCGAGCGGGCAACGCCTTATTACGTCTTCCGCTCCCTGCTGCGGCAACTGTTGCGCGAGCGCGGCGACGGGGAGTCCGCAAGTTTGCCTGTTCTGCGGACGCGACTTCATGAGGCGCTGGCCGGAACCGACCTCGGCGAGAAGGCGGCGCTGATCGAGGACGTGATGCCCCTCGGCCTCCCGAGCACCGACCTTGCCGCTCAGATCAAGGGCGCGGCGCGGCAGGCGGGCATCGAGGACATCGTCGTTGCGCTCGCGGCGCGAAAGACGGCCGATCGAACGCCATTGATTCTGCTCGACGACCTGCATTGGATCGACGCGCTGTCGGCGGATCTTCTGCTTGCCATCGCCCGGAGATTGCCTCAGCTGCTTGTCGTCGCGACGTCGCGGCCGCTCGACGTGACGGAGGCGCCGCACGGTGGGCGGGTACTGCAGCGCGCGTCGCGCCGCATCCCGGTCGCGCGCATCGACTCGAAGGGCACGGCGCAAATCATTTCAGATATCCTGAAAGTGGAATCCGTTCCGCGCCGGCTTGTCGAGTTCGTGTACGGACAGTCGGAAGGCCTGCCCATCCACATCGAACAGCTCGTGCTTTCGCTGCAGGAGCATGGATTGATCGAAGCAAGAGACGGCAAGTGTCTTGTTCACGCTTCCGATCTCACCACCGCCGCGGTGCCGCACAAGCTCCGCGACCTCGTCGTCGGGCGCATCGACGCTCTTGGTCAGGTCGATCAGCTGGTGGCCAAGGTCGCGAGCGTCATCGGCCGCGTCTTCGAGATGGAAGCCTTGCGCGCGATCTATCCGATTGCGACCGAGACGTCCAGTCTGGAGGCGAGCGTGCGGAGCCTGGCGCGCGCCGGCATTCTTGAGCCCGCATCGGGCGGCGACAGCGCCGCGCACGCCTTCCGACACGTGATCATTCAGGAGGCGACTTACGATCTGCTGGCCTATGCGCAACGACGCTCGCTCCATCTTCGTCTCGTCGAGCAGATCGAGCGGCGTCACGCCGAGGCGCTGGAGCCGCATTATTCCGAGCTCGCCCATCACTGCGAGCATGCCGGCGAGACGCCGAGGGCGGTCGAGTTTCGCCTGTCGGCGGCGAGCCTCGCCGTTCTTCGCTCCGCCAATGATGACGCGCTCATGCATGTCGAGCGCGCGGATCGCCTAGCGAAACGCGAGCGGCTTGCGCTGTCCGACGCGCAGCGCTCGCAGTTCGCGTTTCTGCGAGGGGAGGCATTGCATGCGCTGGCGCGCTTTTCCGAAGCCGAAAGCCATTTCAAGGAGTGCATGCGGCTGAACGGCATCGAAAGGCCGCAGACGCCGCTTCGGATGAGGGTTTCCACGCTAGGGCAGGTGGGCCGGCAGGCGGCGCACCGGTTCGGCCTGATGCGGGCGCCGCACGATGAGGCGATGCGCCAGCGCGAACGGCTCTCCGCGCTCTTGCACACGCGGCTCGCCGAGCACGCCTATTTCATGTGCCGGTCCGCCGAGCTGGAGCATGACACGCTGGCGGCGTTGAACCAGGCGGAAAAAGTCGGCGCGGTGTCCGAAACGATCGGCGGCTACGGGGCATTTGCAATCGGACTTGGAACGACCCGCCTCTACGCGCTCGGCCGCTATTACCGTCAGCGCGCCATCGACGAATCGAAGCGGGTCGGCGAGTTGCGAGACCAGGGCTTCGCCCGACTTTACGGCGGGGTCTACTCGGTGCACACGTGCGACTGGGACGACGCCCGCACCCATCTGCAGGAGGGTGCCAAGATCTTCGAGCGTCTCGGCGACCGGTTCCGCAGACAGTCCTGCAGGTCGCTGTTGTCAAATATCGCGACTGCGATGGGGGAATATCGCGACTCGCGGGCGATCCTGAGCGAGTTCGGGCCGGACGCGGAGGCGGCCTGGACCGTCTCGGTGCGAGTCTGGCTGCTCGCGGGCATGACCACGCTCGACATGTTCGAAGGCCGTCCTCCCGCCGCCGCGGTGCGGCGCATGGCGTTCGCCCGCGAGTTGGGCTTGCACCCGGCGGAAGGCTACCTCTGCGACGGCATGACCGCCGCCGCGCTTCTCAGGTCCGGCGACGTCGAGGGTGCGCGGCGCATCGCCGGCGAGGCATTGCAGAACATGCTCGACGCCTTCTGCACGATGGGTTCGGCGTGGAACAGCGTGAGCGCGGTGGCGGAGGTCTTCCTCGAACTTCTCGAACGAAGCCAAAGACACGGCGGACGCGACCAGGCGCTGCACGCCCGCGCCGCCGAGGCCTGCCGCGCCGTCAGCGCGTACGCCGCTCGCACCCGGATATGCCGTCCGCGCGCGCTGGTGCTCGAAGGACGTCTTGCGCTCGCCGAGCAGCGGAAGGGCCGGGCGGTCGCGCAGTTTCAGCGCGGGCTGGGTTGGGCGCGGCGCCTGCGGATGCCGCTCGAGGAGGCGTTAAGCCATCTAGGGCTCGCCGAAGCGCTGGCGGACAGCGACGCGCGCGGGCGCCATTACGAGCAGGGGGTTTCGATGCTGAACGCGCTCGGCGCCCGGCCCTGGGGCTACGATTCGATGTCGATGGCCGCCGCCGTTGCGAGCGAGGCCGAAACCGCTGTTGTGGCCTAGGCCAACGGGGAAGGGGAAGAAGATCCATGGCGAAGAAGAAAATCGCGATTCTTGGCGGAGGCATGGCTGGGCTCAGCGCGGCCTATCAGCTGACCAAGACCCAGGCCCTGCGCGACCTGCACGACGTCACCGTCTACCAGCTCGGCTGGCGGCTCGGCGGCAAGGCGGCGAGCGGACGGGACAAGCTGAACCGTAACCTCGAACACGGCCTGCATGTCTGGTTCGGCTGTTACGAGAACACCTTTCAGATGCTGCAGGAACTGTATGCGGCGAACCCGCCGGGCGGCAAGCTGCCGAACTGGCAGGCGGCGGTGAAGCCGCAGACCTACACGCCGCTGGGCGTTCTCCTCGAAGACGGAACGTGGACCTACTGGCCGCTGACGTGGCCGCTGAACGACGCAACGCCCGGCGACGGCACCCTGCTGCCGACCTGGAGCGATATGATCGAAGTCGTCGCCGGCTGGATCGCGGAGGCCATCGAACGACACTGGCAGCCCGCCCCCGCGGAGGCCGTCGCGACCGCCGGCCTGCCGCCGCAGCAAGCAGGCCTCACCCACGCCCCGTTGTTGCCGACGAACGCCACGCCGTCGCGCGCGCTGAGGGCCGCGCAGCAGCATCTTGACGCGCTCGGTTCGGACCTCAGCAGCCTGAGCGACCAGCAGATGGGACATTTTCACGATCTAGTCGGCTGGGCGCGCGACGCCCTTGTGGGAGCACCATTCGCCGGCACCTCTCCGATCGATCATCAAATCCTCAGCGAAGTACTGGATATCTTCGCCGCCACCACTCGCGGCATCTGGGAAGATCTGGTGATCCCCGACAAGCCGCTCGAATCGCTGGACGGGACCGACTTCCGCGCCTGGCTGATCCTGCACGGCGCCGATCCCGACATCGTCAAAAACTCGTCGGTCGTACGCATCGTCTACGACACGCTGTTCCAGTACCTGGACGGCGACGTGACGCGCCCGTCCTATGCGGCCGGATCGGGGCTCGGCGTCATCATGCGTCTGGTCGGAACCTACAAGGGCTCGATGATGTGGGACATCCAGGCGGGCATGGGCGAGGTGCTTGTCGCGCCGCTCTACCAGCATCTGCTGGCGGCGGGCGTATCCTTCAAATTCTTCCGGAAGGTGACCAGCATCGAACTTTCCGCCGACGGCTCGCTCGTTCAAACGATCCGCATGGACCGTCAGGCCGAAATCCTGACCGGCGATTACAAGCCGACCTTCGGCGTCGACGGGTTGACGGTCTGGCCGTCCGAGCCGCTCTGGGAGCAGCTCGTCGACGGCGAGAAGATGCAGGCGAAAAAAGTGAATTTCGAGAGCTACTGGTGCGACTGGCCGCCGGTCAACCCACAGCAGGTGCTTCAACTCGGGACGGACTTCGACATCGCCATCCTTGCGATTTCACTCGGCGCCTACAAGCCGCTGAATGACACCGATGTCAGCATGTGCGCGCAGCTCATTGCCAAGAGCAAGCGTTTCGCCGACTACGTCGGCAATGTCGGCGTCGTGCCGACGCAGTCGGTGCAGCTCTGGTGCGATCCCAGCAGCGCCGGGCTCGGCTGGACCACCGGAAAGGCCGCGACCGTCTCCGGGCCCGAATACCTGAACATCTGGGCGGACATGACCCAGGTGCTCGCCTTCGAGCCATGGCCGGACCCTCAACCGCAGTCTTTGCACTATCTCACCGGAACCTACAAAACGACGCTGTACCGGCAGCCTTCGTCCAACACCGGCGTTCCCGCCCAGGCCAGCGACGAGATCCGCACGCAGGCGATCGCCTGGCTGAACAGCTCTTCCTACCCGTTGTGGCCGATCGCTGACGTGAATGGCGTTTTCAACTTCGACGTGCTGCACGTTACGGAGCCGGCGACCGGCGCGGCGCGGTTCGACCAGCAATTCTGGCGCGCCAACATCGACCCGACGGAATGTTGCACGCTCTCGACGGCGGGGACGACGCAGTATCGCCTGCATCCCGACCAAACCGGATTCGCCAACCTCATTCTCGCGGGAGAAGGCAGCCGGCACGGCTTCAACACGACGGCGATCGAAGGCGCCGTCATGTCGGGGGCCGCGGCGTCGCGCGCGATCTGCGGCCAGCCGGTCAACATCGTCGGATACGACTTCCTTCAACGCCTTCCATCGCAAGGACCGGGAACATGACCGCAGCGCCCTACATTTCGTGGATCGGGCATGGCGCGGCGAACATGGCGGCGCCCGCCACCTTTACCGGCGCGACGATGACCCTTTTTGGCATCGAGACCAGCACGGCCGCCGTCCAGAATCTCGTCGACACGCTTCTCAATCCCGCGGCGGGCGGAAGCGTGCGCTATGTCCCCGCGCTGCCGGCTGCGATCATCAGCTTTAGCGACTCGCCGAAATGCACGTCGCAGGTCGACGCGATCGGCTGGATTCCCGGCCGCGAGACCATGATCCTCGTGCCGCTGTGGGAATATATCGCCGGACATCTGCTTCCGAACCGGTTGGTATTCTGGGCGCCTTATGTCTTCATCGACTACACGATCGGCCTCGTCACCGGACGCGAGGTCTGGGGCTGGCCGAAAGTCCTTGCCCGCATCGGCGTCGCGACCGACGCGCCCGGCGCGGACTTCTCGTGCCAGACGACGATCTTTCCCGTCCTCGCGCCGACCACGCGCGCCGAAGACGCCGTGCTCTATCGCATCGTCCAGACGCAGCCGGGCGCCGCGGCCCCGCCCTGGACGAGCGCCGCGGAAGCCGCGCTGGGGATGATCGAGGGACTGCTTGGCGGTCTTGCGGAGGACGTGCTGCGAGCGCTCGCCTTCCAGCCCAAGATCGAGTGTGTCGTCTTAAAGCAGTTCCGCACGTCGGACGACCAGAACACCTGCTGCTATCAGGCGATCGTGAACTCGCCAATTGCGTTGACCGGCTTTGCCGGCGGCGGACCCCTGTTCGACCGCTTCACGCTGGAAATTACGACCTGCCAAAGCCACGCGATCGTATCCGATTTGCTCGGAACGGCGCCGCAGCCAGGCTCCACGAGTCTGCCGGTCATATTCGCCGCCTGGGCGAAGGTCGACTATGCGGCGCTCCCCGGCACGGCCGTGGTCGTCGCGACATGAGGCGCGTGAATCAATTCATCGGCGGCGCCCTGGTTCGCCGCCGCGCAACATGAGGGGCAAACCATGCCGAATGGATCACCGCTCAGGGTCGTCATTCTCGGAGGAGGCCCGGCCGGGGTCGCCGCAGCCTTCTGGCTGACGGCGCCGGAGCAGAACAATCGCTATCAGGTCACGCTCTACACCCAGGGCTGGCGGCTCGGGGGAAAATGCGCGAGCGGCCGCAACCACGATGAGGGCGACCGGATCGAAGAGCACGGCCTTCACATGCTGATGGGCTGCTATCAGAACGCCTTTGCGACACTACGCGCCTGCTATGAAGCCTGGAAACCTCCGCCGGGCAGCCCGATTTCGACGTGGACCGAGGCCTTCATCCCGCAGCGGCAGGTCACGCTGATGGAGCAGGACGGTCCGGGAGGAAGCTGGGCGCCGTGGAATTTCGCCAACCTGCCGCAGACTCCGGGCGAGCCTGGCGACGGATACGGAACGGGCCTGGTCGCCGCGGCTGCACCGGCTGCCTCGATTCAGGCGCTGGTCTCGACGTTGGCCGATTGGCTGGAGCAATCGGTCGGCGCCCAGAACCTGATCAACGGCGGTGCGGAGGCGATCGAGGCCTTGCGTGGGCCTCTGGTGGGCCCGTTCGACAGCCTGACGAACGAAAAACTCGCGGCGCTGGAGATCGCCAACATGCAGCTGGCGGTGGCCATCGCAGGCCAGACCATCGAGCGGGAAGCCGTTCCGCTCGCGTTTCCCGACAGCACCGTGAGCCGGCTTCTCATTCTCGCCAATCTCGGTTTCGCGATGGGCATCGGCTACCTCCGCGACATCGCGCTGCGGGGCGAGGGCGCCTACGACAAGCTCAACGCGCTGGACTTTTGCGCCTGGCTGAAAACGTGCGGAGCATCTCCCGAGGCGCTCGCCGCGGCTCCGATCCGTGCGATTTACGATTTGACCTTCGCCTTTCCGGGAGGAGTGGCGGGCGGTAGCGACACCGGCTCGCTCGCGGCCGGGGTTACCTTCCGCTTCGTCATGGAGCTGGCGTTCGGCTACCGCAACGCACCGCTTTGGAAGATGGCCGCGGGGATGGGCGACACCGTCTTTACGCCTTTCTACCAGGTCCTCGAGGCGCGGCAGCCGGGATGCGTCAAATTCTTCAGCCGCCTCGCCGACATGCACGCCGGGACGGACGGGCGCATCCAGTCGATCGACGTCTCGATTCAGGCGGTGACGACAAACGGCGCGCCCTACGATCCGCTGGTGCTGGTCGAAAACCTCCCGTGCTGGCCGAACCAGCCGGACTGGAGCCAGCTCCAGAACGGTTCGGTCCTGCAGCACGACAAAGTCGATTTCGAATCGAGCTTCTGCACGGTGTCGGTCGGCCCCCCCCAGACGCTGAGGGTCGATCAGGATTTCGATCTCGTCATCCTCGCGATCCCGCCCGCAGCGATCCTCCAGACCCCCGCATCCTTCGCACAGGGAAGCGCGGCCTGGCAGACGGCGCTTCAGGGCAGCAGTTCGGTCGCGACCCAATCGCTGCAGCTCTGGATGAGCGCGACGGTCGAGAACCTCGGCTGGACGCTCGGCCCAACCGTGCTCACCGCTTTCGCCGAGGACTACGATTCCTGGGGAGACATGAGTCACCTGCTGCCGATGGAAACGTGGAGCGGTCCGAACGCGCCGCAAGCCATCGGCTATTTCGTCGGCTGCATGCCCGTTCCCAAGCAGCCCCCGCCCTTGCCGGGTTCGATGCAGCAGCAAGCGACCCAGCTCGCGGAGCAGTGGATGACGCAAAGCCTGTCGACGCTGTGGCCGGCCTATGCGCCGAGCCAGGTCGTCAGTCGCTACGGGGTGGCGAATTTCGATGGCTGGGAGCTCTATGTGCAGACGCCGGGCGGGACCAACGTCGCAAGCCGCCTGTTGCCCGCGGCGACAGCCGGCTTCTCCAACCTCCATGTCGTCGGTGACTGGACGGGGACGCGCTTCAGCGGCGGGTGCTTCGAGTCGGCGATCGAATCCGCGATGCTCGCCTCGCAGGCGATCAGCGGTATTCCCGCAAAGATAAAGACGACATAGGCGGCGTTACCGGCGGGGCATTTGAGATCATTGGCTTTCCCTAAGCCGATTTGCGCCGAGAGCCGCCGCTAACCGCGAGGTCGCCTTTTGCTGTCAATGGTCCCGACTGGGACATTGACGCCAGTATTCCGGCAGGTATCAATGCGCGGGGGGACGTGTTTTTGGCTGGCGGTTTATTTCAGACGATCGACTGCGAGCGGTGCGCGCAGTGAATTTTTCGCGGCGCGCCAGCTTTTCGCAGGTCCTCCGAAGCGCCTCTTTGACCCTTGTCGCGATGCGCAACAAGACAAAATGGATCAGGCATGATGGCCAGTCAGGATAAGGTATCTCTATCGCACGCCGTCGAGCGCGATCTCCGGCTTGATCTGTTCCGCGGCGTCGGGCTGTGGATGATCTTCCTCGACCACATTCCGGACGACTTCGTCGCCTGGCTGACCCTGCGCAATTACGGCTTCAGCGACGCCGCCGAGTGCTTCGTGTTCATTTCCGGTTATCTGGCCGGCTACATCTACGGTCCGATCATACGCGCCGGGCATTTTCTCGCTGCCCTCAAGCGGCTGTGGACGCGCGTGTGGCAGATGTACGTTGCCCACATCATGCTGTTCCTGCTGTTCACGGCGCAGATCGCGCGCACGGTCAGGAAATTCGACAACCCCATGTATGAGGATGAGTTCAACGTTCACAATTTCCTCCAGCATCCGGACGTTCTGATCGGGCAGGCGCTCACGCTGCGCTACAAGCCGGTCGACCTCGACGTGCTGCCGCTCTACATATCGCTGGTGGCCGCTTCTCCGCTGATCCTGTGGTGCCTGTTGCGCCGTCCGAACTGGACCTTGCTGGCCTCGATCCTGCTGTACATTGGGGCGCGCCTGTTCGACTGGAATTTGGCCTCGTATCCGCCGGGGACACACTGGTACTTCAATCCGTTCGCCTGGCAATTGCTGTTCGTGTTCGCTGCATGGTGTGGCGTTGGCGCCGTCGCCCAGATTCAAAGCATCATCCAGTCTCGCGCGGCGCTGATACTGGCTTGCGCGTGGATAGCGTTCTCATTCCTGATCGTGATGACCTGGCACGTTCCGATGCTGGATGCCATGGTGCCGAAATGGATGATCAAACTGATCTATCCGATCGACAAGACCGACCTCGATATGCTGCGCTTCACGCACTTCCTCGCTTTGGCGCTGATCGTCTCGCGATATTTCCCGCGCAAATCGGAGATCCTAGCTTCCAAATGGCTGCGCCCGATGATCATGTGCGGCCAGCATTCGCTGCCGCTGTTTTGCTTCGGCGTATTCCTGTCCTTTGGCGCGCACTGGTTTTTGGTGCAGTACTCCCACGGCCTCTCGGCGCAACTTTTCGTCAGCGTTGGCGGCATCCTGATCATGGTTGGGTTGGCATGGCTTCTGGGTCGGGCCCAGAAGGTCCCCGATCTGTTCGTCGATGCGGCCGAGTTCGACGAAGGCAAGCCGGCGCTGGAACCCGGGAAGGCGTAACCCCCGGCGCACCGCTGCAGCTTGCGTGCTTTCCGGCGCCGCGCTTCGTCAAGCGCAGGCAAGCATCGTTGCCGGGATCGATCGATCAGCGGGCGTCTAGCGCAGGCCCTCATAGACTATCAGTCCGCGCGCGACCCTGAGCTTCCGCAATGCGCGGGGAACCAGACGCTGCGGTTGGTGGCCGAGATAGCGCCACGAGGTCAGCTTGAAATCCCGCAGCACGCGGTGTCCGCCTTCAAATGGGGCGAGCAATCCGGTCAGGCTGAGCGGCATGTGGGGGCGGCTGTTGAATGGCAGCAGCAGCAATTCCAGATGCGATGTCGTGCCATCTTCCGCCGTCGCGGTGATGCCGGCGACCGCGGCCAGCATTTCCTCGGTCACCACCGTGATGATGTCTTCGATCTCGCGGCGGACGTCCTGGACAAACAGCGACGAAAAGCTTCGATCCCTGAGATCCTGACCGAGCAGCGCGCAGAGCCTGGTGCCGGCGACGCGGAACGGGTAGCCGGCGGCGCTGTCGTAGGACAGCACGAAGATATCGCCGAGCAGTTCGCGCACCGCGCCGGGTTCGATCTCGCTGCGGTCCGGTGCGCGCGCGCCGGCGCGCTTCTCATCCCAATAGGCGAAAAACTCGCGGCTGGACGGATGTTTCATGTCTTGCCCTTGCCCCTGGACCCGGCGCGGCGGGACATATCTGTCCCGCAATCACGCACACGCCTGCCTCGGTTTGTTGTGCAGGACCGGCTTTGCAGCGTCCATGCCGCAGCGGCTGTAGGCGCCGGCTTTGCGCCGTTAACGTTAAGTTAACTATCGCCTTGGCGGTCGACGGCAGCCTGCTAGTGTCCGCGCACTCGATCCCCCGCCGGTTTTCTCCAGGTTCCGGCGGGTTGTGACACAGGCGGCGTCGAACAGATTGGTCGCTTGCGCGGGGAGGGGTGGGGATGTCGTCCCGGGGCCTTCGCGCAGGAAGATCAGCGGCAAGCAGAGGGAGGGCTTTCTCAGAGCCCTCCCTTTTTGTTTGGCCGTGCGGCATCTTGCGGCAACGCCATGGGTTTGACGGCTGTTCCTCGCGTCAATCGGCTTCCACTTCGCGCCAAAACGCTCTAATGGGGCCCAATCGCTCGCAAGAGCCGCCTTCTTGAGGTCTGCGCCCCCTTGGAATCTCCATCCGAATCCCCGCCGGAGTGGCCGCCGGCGCCCCCGCGCGAGCCGATCCTGACGCTGCCGGGCGCGCTGACTGCCTATGTGCTGCTGCTGGGGGTCATTCACCTGCGCGTGCTGCTGCCACCGGATCTGGAAAACTGGACCATCGACGTCTTCGGCTTCATTCCGAAGCGCTACGATTCGACGCTGCTGGCGATCGAGTTTCCCGGCGGCGAGGGCGCCAAGGTCTGGACCTTCGTGACCTATTCGCTGCTGCACGCCAATCTCAGCCATATCGGTTTCAACGTGCTGTGGCTGCTGCCGTTCGGCAGCGCGCTGGCGCGCCGCTTTGGCGCGGTCCGGTTTTTCGTTTTCATGGCGGTGACCGCCGCCGCCGGCGCGCTGGCGCATCTTGTCACCCATGAGCATGCGGTGGCGCCGATGATCGGCGCGTCGGCGTCGGTCTCGGGCACCATGGCGGCGGCGATTCGCTTTGCCTTCGTGCGCGGCAGCTTCCTGTCGTTCAGCCGCGGCGATGGCGATGCCGCCGCACAGGTGCCGGCGCTGTCGCTGATGCGCGCGCTGCGCGATACGCGCGTGCTCGGCTTTCTCGGCGTCTGGTTCGGCGTCAACATCATCTTCGGCGTCGGATCGATCGCCATCGGCGCGGACGGCGCCAGCGTCGCTTGGCAAGCGCATATCGGCGGCTTTCTCGCTGGTCTGTTGCTGTTTTCCCTGTTCGATCCGGTTCCGCGCGCGGCGCCCCATGCTGCAGATGCGTCCTCCGACGACGGACCCAACCGCAGCTGATCCTTTGCTTGCGGCGCAAGGCGATTTCATCCATCATCACGGCTTGATGCGGCACGGCCTTGGCCCCGCGGAATGTGCTCCGGGAAGCCGTGCGTTCCCAATGCGCCCGCAACGAAACCGGCGCTGAACTGTTGATTGAAAACTCGGGTGAATAAAGGCCGCGCTCGCTTAAGGGGCGCGATCGGATTCAAGGAGACGACAATGACGGTACGTGCAATTCTCGATACCAAAGGCCACAATATCCAGAGCGTCGAGCCGGAGGCGAAACTCTCCGCCGCCATCAAGATCCTGGGGGAGCGGAAGATCGGCGCCGTCCTGGTGATGAGCACGGGCCGCATCGAGGGCATCCTGTCGGAGCGCGACATCGTGCGCGTGCTCGGCGAACGCGGTGCTGCGGTGCTCGAGGAACCCGTCAGCGCGGTGATGACGCGCAAGGTCATCAGCTGCAAGCAGTCCGACACCGTTGCCGCGATCATGGAGATGATGACGCTCGGAAAATTCCGGCATCTGCCGGTGCTCGACGGCGAGCGGGTTGTCGGTTTGATTTCCATCGGCGACATCGTCAAATGGCGCGTGCGCGAATACGAGATGGAGCAAGAAGCGCTGCGCGATTACATCAAGACCGCCTGATCCCGGGCGAGAAGGCGCTCAGCGCAGCTTGTCGGCCGCCGCATCCACATTGGCGGATAACAACGCGATCAGCAAAAATGGTGTCCTGTTTGGCGTCAGATCGCGCGGCAAAGTCGTTAAGCTGCGGATGATGTTATCGCCAAATCCTCACACCTCGGGTCAAGCCCCGAGGGCATGCTTTGGTGGATCATGCGCCGGGCGCCAGAATGTGGATCGCTTCCTGGATCGAGATGATGGCGCGTTCGGCGGCGCGCGCGCCATGCGCGATCAGATCGTCGGCGCGGTGGAAATCAAACCAGCCGATTTGACCGACCCGCGGCGAGATCAACATATCGGGTGGATCGCCGGCGAGGCGGGCGCGGGTGATGCGGTCCTGCATGATGTTGAAGGCGTCCACCATCACCGAAGAGATGCCCGGCCGTCCGCCGCTGCCGAAAAATTCGCGCTTCACGGTGCGTTCCGCGGAAAACAACCTGCCGAGACCGCGCTTCGGCGCGGGGATCTCGACCGTGATCTCCGGCGCTGCGGCCGATGCGCCGTGCGAATAGACCGTCGTTGCGTGCGTGAAGACGTCGCTCGAGAGGTTGGCGGCGATCACGATTTCCGCGCCCATCGCCCGCGCCGCCGACACCGGTACCGGATTGACCAGCGCGCCGTCGACCAGCCACCGGTCGCCCACCAGTACCGGCGCGAATATCCCGGGCAGCGCATAGGAGGCGCGCATCGCATCGACCACGCGGCCATGGGTCAGCCAGATTTCGTGGCCGGTGCGGACCTCGGTCGCTACGGTGGCAAATTTCAGCGGCAGGTCCTCGATCAGGGTCTGGCCCATGGCGAGTTCGAGCTGGGCAGCAAGCTTGTCGCCGCCGATCAGGCCTGAACCGTTGAGACGGATATCCAGATAGCCCAGGATATTCCGCGGCCGCAGGCTGCGCGCCCATTCTTCAAGCGTATCGAGATGCCCGGCGGCGTAGGCCCCGCCGACCACCGCGCCGATCGAGGTGCCGACCACGACATTGGGGATGATGCCGTGGGCGATCAATGTCCTGACGATTCCGATATGGGCAAATCCGCGCGCGGCGCCGCCGCCGAGCGCCAGCCCGATCACCGGCCGCCGGATGGTGCCGAGCCCCACCTTGTCGCGGCCATCGGATCCATTTTGGCCGCGCCCGATCAAATTATCCAGCACCGAGGCAATCTCCTGAGGAACGCAAGGCTACAAGCTGCGGCCCGATCCTGCCAGAATCGACCACAAGCATGGTTTATGCCGCGGTGGGGGACGGAATGTGACGCGTCCGCGGTCCCCGGAAGGTAATATCTGGCGGCCTTGCCGGTTCCACGGCGCCCATCTGTATACCAGAGGCTTGAATTTGCCGCGTTTTCAGTGAAAAGCATCGGTTATGACGATGGGAAGTCAAGGCATCAACGGATCCAGGCGGGGCGCAAGCGGGCTTGCGATGCTCTTGCTTGCCGCAATTCTGGTCGCCGCGGTCCCAGTCTCCGTTTCGGCTCAGATGTTTACCGATCGGCCGCCACCGGTACCCCCGGCCTCGGTTCCGGAAGCCCCGGCAGGGCCGGCCATGAATCTGGCGCCTTCCTCCGGCCCGGCATCGATGCCGAATCTGCCCGCGCCGTTGACGCAGCCCCCGCCCCCGATCGCCAACGTGGCACCGCCGGTGGTCGCGCCCTCCAGCGCATCGCCGCCCAACCAGGCCGTGCTGGCGCTCACGGCCCGTTACGGCAAGGATCTGCCGGTCATCAACAACGGGCTGGTGTGGCGGGTATTTTCAGACCGGCCGGACGAGACCGGCGCGTTCAAACTGATTCGCGAGGAACGCGGCGCGACGCCGAATATCGTGCTGCCGCCGGGCAGCTATGTGGTCCATGTCGCGCTTGGACTGGTCAGCGCGGTGCGGCCGGTGACCCTGAAGGCCGAGACCGACCGCGAATCCTTCGTGCTTCCGGCGGGCGGCCTGCGCATCGAAGGCCGCGTCGGCACTTCGAAGATTCCGCAGAACCAGATTTCGTTCGCGATCTACAAGGGCAGCCAGTTTGAAGTCGGCGAGCGCGCCTCGCTGGTACCCAACGTTGCCGCCGGCGATGTCGCGCTGCTGCCGGAGGGCACCTACTACATCATCTCCAACTACGGCGACGCCAATTCCGTGGTGCGCTCGGACATTCGCGTCCAGGCCGGCAAGCTGACCGACGTGATCATCACCCATCGCGCCGCGGTCATCACCCTGAAGCTGGTCAGCGACCGCGGCGGCGAGGCGCTGGCGAACACCGCGTGGTCCGTGATCACGCCGGGCGGCGACATCATCAAGGAATCGATCGGCGCATTCCCCCGCGTCGTGTTGTCCGAAGGCGAATATCGCGCCATCGCCAAGAACGAGGGCAAGGTGTACGACCGCCCCTTCAATGTCGTCAACGGCGTCGACGGCGAGGTCGAGGTCGTCGCGCGCTAGTCTTTTTCGCCGCCGGATCGGGATGTCACGCTCACTGCGACGACTGTCATAGTCTCTAATGCCCACTAACCATCGCGCGACTTAAAACCGTCATAATCGCCGGTTCGCCGCCTCACGCCCGCAATTTTTACAGCGCATTAAGCGCGGCTGCATTGGATGACCCGCGAAATTGTTGCGCGTTGTGGGGAATGTCATGCTTGCTGCCAGGAAGCCATCGGGGAAACTCAATACGGAAATGTTCGATGATGTCCCGGTCCTGCAGCGCAAGTGGCAGGCGGCACTGCGGCCGGGCGAAAGGCTGCCGCGATATGAAGATGTGATGCTGGGAAGCCTCGGCCGGCTGGCGGATCACATCGTCCTGCTCAAGGACAACAACAACGTGCTCGAAGTGTCGCGCGCCGGCCGCTACGTCCAGAAATGGCTGGGCGACGACCGCTGGGACATCCCCGTCACCGCGCTGTCACCCGATTGCGCCACCGCGCTCGGCGAAGCCGCCGCCTGCGCGGTCGCCAACGGCCGTCCCTACCTTTCCGCTGCGCATTGCGTACGCGATGGGGTGGTTCAGACCTATGATGTGCTGGCGATGCCGACATCGTCGCGCTGGGGCAGCACCCTGATCGGCGCCTATGTCAACGAGCGGGCTCCTTCCTACAATCTGCTCGATGCGATTTTCTCCGCGACCGACGAGGGCGTGCTGTCGCTCGCGGCGATTCGCGATTCCGAGGCGCGGCCGTTCGACTTCCAGATCGTTCACCACAATCAGGGCGCCTCACGGCTGCTGAAGGTGCCTTCGACCGGATTGCTGTGGCGCCGGCTCAGCGCCGGGGGGAATCTCCTGTGTTCGCCCGAGGTCGTCGAGCGGTTGCTGGCGGTCGTCAGCAGCGGCAACCGCGACCAGTTCGAAATCGACAGCGACGATCGCAACCTGAAACTGGGCGCAACCGCATTCGGCGACATTCTCTCGCTGACGGTTTCCGATGTCACGGCGCTGAAGCGGCGTGAGGCCTCGTTTCGACTGCTGTTCGACAACAACCCGATGCCGATGTGGGTGTTCGATGCCGAAACGACCGGGTTTCTGAGCGTCAATGACGCGGCTGTGCAGCATTACGGATATAGCCGTGCGACGTTCCTGCGCATGAAGCTCCAGGAGATCTGGCCAAGGGATGAGTGGGTAAGTCATTCGGAGGCGCTGCAGCAGATCGGCGAGGCCTATCATTCCAGCGGCAACTGGCGGCATCTCAAGGCCGACGGTAGCGAGATTCACGTGCTGACGTTCGGACGGCGCGTGGTGTTCGAGGGACGCGACGGCTACCTCGTCGCCGTTGTCGACATCACCGAACGGCGCAAGGCCGAGGCGCGGATCGCCTACATGGCTCACCACGATGGCCTGACCAATCTGCCGAACCGGGAATCTTATCAGGATCGTCTTCGCCAGGCGCTGGAGCATGGCCAGAGCGGAAGCAACAGAGTGGCGGTGCTGTGCGTCGATCTCGACCTGTTCAAGAACGTCAACGATTCGTTCGGTCACCCGATGGGCGACCGCCTCTTGAGGCTGGTCGCCGACCGGCTGCGGTCGCAGGTTCGGGGCAACAATCTGGCGGCCCGGCTCGGCGGCGACGAGTTTGCGGTGATCCTTGCCTCCGAGGTCTCGCCGAACGAGGTCAGCGATTTTTCCGCCCGATTGATCAAGATATTGAGCGCAAGCTATGACATCGACGGCATTGAGGTCGTCATCGGCGCCAGCATCGGCGTTGCGCTGTCGCCCGGCGACGGCAGCACCACCGAGGAGCTGATGCGCAACGCCGACATGGCGCTGTACCGGGCGAAGTCCGACGGCGGCGGTGTTCACCGCTTCTTCGAACGGGAGATGGATCGGCTGGCGCAAAAGCGCCGCGACATGGAGCTGGACCTGCGCCGCGCCTTCGCCAATGGCGAGTTCGAGCTTCATTATCAGCCGCTGGTGGACATCGCCGCTGACCGGATCAGCGGCTTTGAATCTCTGCTGCGCTGGCGGCACCCCGAAAAAGGCATGATCTCGCCGGCGGATTTCATTCCGGTCGCCGAGGACATCGGACTGATCGTCTCGCTCGGCGAATGGGTGTTGCGGGAGGCCTGCACCGAGGCGGCCAAATGGCCCGATGCCATCAAGGTCGCGGTCAATCTGTCGCCGGTGCAGTTTCGTAGCCGCAATCTGGTCCAGGCGGTGATCTCGGCCTTGGCGCATTCCGGATTGTCGCCGTTGCGGCTCGAGCTTGAAATCACCGAATCGCTGTTCCTGGCGGAGACCGAGGCCAATCTTGCGATCCTGCATCAGTTGCGTGGCCTTGGCATCAGCATCTCGATGGACGATTTCGGCACCGGCTATTCCAGCCTCAGCTACCTCCGAAGCTTTCCCTTCGACAAGATCAAGATCGACCGGTCGTTTGTAAAGGATATCGCCGAGCGCCCCGACTGTGTCGCGATCGTGAGAGCGATCTCCGGCCTTGGCCGCAGCCTGAACATCACCACCACGGCGGAAGGCGTCGAGACCATCGACCAGCTCGACTGGCTGCGCGCCGAAGGCTGCAATGAGGTGCAGGGCTTCCTGTTCAGTGCGGCGCGCCCCGCGGCCGATGTCGAAGCGCTGCTGTCCAAGTTCGGTGCGCTTGCGTCGCAAGCGGCGTGATAGTGAAGCCAGTGCGGCGGCGCGACTCCTCATGGTGAGGAGGCGCGCGAGCCCCGTCTCGAACCACGAGGCCGCGGTGGGGCCTCATCCTTCGAGACGCGCGCGAGAGGCGCGCTCCTCAGGATGAGGGATTCTCTCTAAAATCGCGTCACGATGTCCGAGAGTGCCGGTCGGGGGCGGTCTTCGCTTGTTTTCGGCGCCGTGCCGATATGGATCAGGCCAGCGAGCTTTTCGTCCGCCTTCAATCCGAGACCCTCGAGCACGTCGCGATCGAACGCGAACCAGCCGGTCAGCCAGCACGCGCCATAGCCGAGCGCGGTCGCCGCGGTGACGATGTTCATCGAGCTCGCGCCGGCGGACAGTTCCTGTTCCCACGGCGGCACCTTGGGATGCGGTCTGGTGAAACTGACGACACCGATCACCAATGGCGCGTCGGTTAATCGCCGCTTCTCGACCTCGATCTCGGCGGGCGAGGCATTCGGGTTCTTTCGCGCGAACACTTTTGCGATGATCTCGCCGGCACGAACCCGCGCGTCGCCTTCGAACACGATAAAACGCCACGGCGCCAGCTTGCCGTGATCGGGCACCCGCGCGCCGATGGTCAGGATGGTTTCAAGCTCGGCGGGTGAGGGGCCGGGCCCGCTCATCTCGCGCGGTTTGACGGAGCGGCGGGTTTTCAGGAGGTCGATGGCGTCGGGCACGACAGTCTCTTTCATCGGAAATGATTCGGAATCGCATAGCACGCGAGACCGCCGGCCACGAGGCCGCAAGTCCGCGTTTGGACCGATTGTGATCGGAGATCTATTGCTTTCTCGGTTTCGTCACGGCGGGCATGCCGGCCCAAGTCTATTTTGGTCGGGCTTTAACCGGCATCTTCGCTGCTCGCTCCAGGAGATCCTTCCCGAGATCCTCCAAAATCTCCCGCGTCGCCAGAAACAGGCTGTGGCCCTGATCGGTCTCGATGGCCAGCGCCACCACGGTCGGCTGGTTGGGATCAGGGATCAACTGGTAAGCCCTGATGGGGTAGGCTGGCAGTTCCTGTTCTTCGGCCATCAGGTTTCCAGCCGCGCCCGCTTCACATCCGGCGGTGTGGCCTCATCGACCAGCGCGGCGATCGCTTCATCGGTCGGCATCACCGTCTGCCCTTCGCTGCCGAGACGCCGGATCGAGACCGAATGGCTCTCGGCTTCCTTCTTGCCGACCACCAGCAGCGCCGGGATTTTCGCCAGCGAATGCTCGCGGACCTTGTAGTTGATCTTCTCGTTGCGCAGGTCGAGGTCGACGCGCAGTCCGGCGCGCCGCGCCGCGGCCGCGACCACCTTGGCGTAGTCGTCGCCTTCCGAGGTGATGGTGGTGACGACGGCCTGGACCGGCGCCAGCCAGAGCGGAAAATTGCCGGCGTAGTGTTCGATCAGGATACCGATGAAGCGTTCCATCGAGCCGCAGATCGCCCGATGCACCATGACCGGCGTCTTCTTCGAGCCGTCGGCATCGATGTAGAAGGCGCCGAACCGCTCCGGCAGATTGAAGTCGACCTGCGTGGTGCCGCACTGCCAGTCGCGGCCGATGGCATCGCGCAGCACGTATTCGAATTTCGGCCCGTAGAAGGCGCCTTCGCCGGGATTGATCGCGGTCTTGATGCGTTGATTGTGGCTCTTTGCCTCGATCTCGCTAAGCACCGTCGCCATCACGCGCTCGGCATGATCCCACATTTCGTCGGTGCCGACGCGCTTGTCCGGCCGGGTCGAGAGTTTTACCGTCAGTTCGCCCTCGAAGCCGAAATCGGCGTAGGTCGACAGGATCAGGTCGTTGATCTTGAGGCACTCGTCGGCGAGCTGCGCCTCGGTGTAGAACACATGCGCGTCGTCCTGGGTAAATCCGCGCACCCGCATCAGGCCGTGCATCGCGCCGGAGGGCTCGTAACGATGCACCACGCCGAATTCCGCCAAGCGTAGAGGCAGATCGCGATAGCTCTTCAAGCCATGCTTGAAAATCTGCACATGGCCGGGGCAGTTCATCGGCTTCAAGGCGAACCAGCGCTTGTCCTCGGCCTCGTCGCCGGCGGACTGGGCCGCGAACATGTTCTCGCGGTACCAATCCCAGTGGCCGGAGGTCTCCCACAGCACCTTGTCGAGAATCTGCGGTGCGTTGACCTCGCTGTAGTCGCCGGTGAGGCGGCGACGCATATAGGCGATCAGCGCCTGGAAGATGGTCCAGCCCTTGGCGTGCCAGAATACCACGCCGGGGCCTTCCTCCTGGAAGTGGAACAGGTCGAGTTCGCGTCCCAACTTGCGATGGTCGCGCTTTTCGGCTTCCTCGATCTGCCTCAGATAGGCGTCGAGGTCTTCCTGTTTGGCGAACGCCGTGCCGTAGATCCGCGTCAGCATCGGATTGTTGGAATCGCCGCGCCAATAGGCGCCGGCCACCTTCATCAATTTGAAGGCGCCTCCGATCTTGCCGGTCGAGGTCATGTGCGGGCCGCGGCACAGATCGAACCAGTCGCCCTGCTTGTAGATCTTGATGGTCTGGTCGGCTGGAATCGCATCGACCAGTTCGACCTTGAACATCTCGCCGTTGTCGCGGAACACCTGCTTGGTCTGTTCGCGATCCCAAATTTCTTTCGTGAACGGCTTATCGCGGGCGATGATCTCGCGCATCTTCTTTTCGATGGCGGCAAAATCTTCCGGCGTGAACGGCTCGTTGCGGAAGAAGTCGTAGTAGAAGCCGTTCTCGATCACCGGACCGATCGTGACCTGGGTGCCCGGCCACAGCGACTGCACCGCTTCGGCGAGCACATGGGCGGCGTCGTGCCGGATCAGTTCCAGCGCGCGCGGATCGTCGCGGGCGATGAACTCGATTTTCGCGTCATGCTCGATGGCATCGGCGAGATCGACCAAACCGCCGTCGAGCGCCATCGCCACCGTGCGCTTGGCCAGCGAGGGCGAAATGCCCTTGGCGATATCGAGGCCGGTGATGCCTTTGGGAAATTCGCGCCTGGCGCCGTCGGGAAAGGTGAGGGTGATCTTGTGCACGGGCTCGACCGGTTTCAGATTCGAGAGGCTGTACTGGAATCCTGACGCGGGCGTATTCTTGTCGGGCATGGCAGTCTCCTGTGGCTCACTCCTGCGAACGAGCGCAGGTAAGCGGGAACGAGCGGTATAGCAGGCGATTCGCGTGGCGCAATTGGGATCAAACGGAAAATCGGTGGAGTGACCGGGCCGCCTACCGGCGTCGCTAAATTATGCCTGCCACCCTTTTATTCCACGCCGGCGTGCTCTACATGCACTTGCATGAAAAATCCGGATTCCGACAGCCCGCTGCATCGCCGCTTCGCGCGCACCGCGCTGATGTTCGGAAATCTCGTCACCGGCTGCTCGGTGCTGGCGCCGGCGGGTATGTTGATCGAACTGTCGTCGGATCTCGGCGTCACGGTCCATGCGGCGGGATTGCTGATCACCTTCGGCGCGGTGGTGCTGTGCATCGGCTCGCCGCTGACGGCGTGGCTGACAAGCCGGATCGAGCGCCGCACCTTGCTCACGTCAACCCTCGCGGTGCTCGCGCTTGGTAACATCGCGTCGGCGTTTGCGCCGGACTACGCGTCCCTCTTGATCATTCGCCTGATCATGCTCGGGATCGGCGCGCTCTATACCCCGCAGGCGGCGGGCACCGCAGCGCTGATCGTTTCGCCGGAGAAGCGCGGCGGCACCATCGCCTATGTATTTCTGGGGTGGTCGCTCGCCGCCGCCATCGGGCTGCCGCTGATCACGTTCATGGCGAGCCGTTACGGCTGGCGCGTGGCCTATGGCGGCATCGGTGCGGCAGGCGCGCTCGGCTTTATTCTGCTGGCCTGGCGGTTGCCGGCCGGCCTGGTCGGCGCGCGGGTGGACCTCAAGACCTGGATCGACCTCGCGGGCAACCGGGCGATCATGGTGCTGTTGTTGATCACGACGCTGCTGATGTCGGGCCAGTTCGCCGTGTTCACCTTTATGGGGCCGCTGCTGGCCAAGCTGACCCGGGTCGGTTCCGACGCGGTCGGGCTGGTATTTGCGATCTACGGCCTGTGCGGTTTCACCGGGATCGCGATTGTCAGCCGCATCGTCGATTCCTGGGGCGCTTACAAGACGTCGGTCCTGTGCATCTCGCTGGTGCTGGCGGGGATCACGGGCTGGGGCCTGAGCGCGGGCAACTATCCGCTGATGGCTGGCTCGGTCGCGATCTGGGGATTGGGGTTTGCGTCGAGCAACTCGATGCAGCAGGTTCGGCTGGTCAGCGCCGCGCCGGCGCTGGCCTCGGCCTCCGTATCGCTCAACACGTCGGTGCTTTACGTCGGCCAGGCGATCGGTTCGGCGATCGGCGGCTTGTTGTATGCGCGCGAACTCCTGTACGGCATCGGCTATGCGGGCATGGCCTTTGTCGCCCTGGCGTTGATGACGGCGATCTCAACGCGCGGTTTCACCAGGGCGAAAAACTGAGGCGCAAGACCCGGGATTGAGACGCGGCCCGCGCGTCGGTCTATCGGTTGGGATAGGCGTCGCCGCTGCTTGCCGCGACCCGCGTCAGCGCCGGCGTTGACGCCATCTTGACCAGAACTTCCCTGACGGGGTTTGCGGTCCAGGCGTGGGTGACGTAATCGCGATGCGTCACTCCATCGGGAGTCTTCACGAAGACGACGCTGCCGGGGTGCAGCGGACCGTCCATGTCATCCGATACGGCGACGCCCTTGTCCCGCAGCATCTGCATCAATTCCTGGTCGTGCCGCTGGGTGTAACGCGTATAGGCGCTGACGAAGAAACCGGACCGGTTGTTGACGACCCAGGAAGCAAACTTGTCCAGCTCGCCGTACACCGCATCGAGCAGGAACACGCCGCGCACGCGGTTGCCGAGGCCGCCCACTTCCAGGCTCCAGGCCGTCGGGACGAAGCCGCCGCTATAGCCAACGATGATGACCGGCATGTTGGCGAACGCCTTGGCCGCGGCCGGATCGCCGTAGAGCTTGGCGAGATGATCGGCCGATTCCGTCACGAAGCGCTTGAGGCCGCCGGGCTGCCAGAACTTGCCGGCGCTGGAATCGGCGGCATTGACCGCAAGCTGGGGCGCCAGCAGCACCGCATTGACGCCGGAATCGGAGATCTGTTGCGGCACCAGCTGCCGGTCGCGCACGTCGCGCTCGAGCGTCGCGCCATTGCCATGGAAGAACACGACGATCACGCCGGGTTTGCGGATGTCGAAAGTCTCCGGGACATGCATCAGGACGCGGTTGTCGTTGAAGGTCTCGTCCTGCCAGAGGACCCGACCGCTGTAGCTGCGGTGGCCGCGCCGCTCGCCATTTGAAACGTTCAGGAATGGCTGTTCGGTGTGAGGATTGTTGCCGAAATAGGGGAACGCCGAGGATTTCAGGCTCACCAGCGTGGTCTGATCCTCGCGGGCCGGACGCTGGTACGGCACGGTCGGCGCCAGCGACGCGACCCGGTAAGGGGCGGGCTGCGGTTGCGCCTGCGCGGTACGCCGGTTAGAGGCGTCGGAGGTGGAGGCTTGCCGTTGCAACAGGCTCTCGCCTGGCGTCGGAAAGCGATCCTTGAACTGGGGTGTCGGGAAGCGGTCGTCGAACGAGTCGCCCTTGGTGCCCTGCACGTTGGCGGCAAGCGAACCGGCGCTCGGCGCCTGGCCGCACTGGACGAGAATGAATGACAGCGGGACCAACACCGACAGGATGCCGATCCAGCGCAATCGCGGCGAAGCAGCGTGAGGAGCGCGCGCGCGGTCGTGCCGCGCCGCGCCCGGTGTCCTCACCAAGGCTGCGCGATCGCACCTGCTATTTTTCGGATTGGCCCCGACCATCCACCCCATCGCCCCAATACCGCCCTCCTCGGCGCATGTCAGCGCGCTTGAGTTGCGGTAACGTTAACCTTCCGGGAATTTCTCCCCATTCCCGGAATGGTCCAGAAAACACGAAATCGTGTCCTGATTGTGGGACTCCAGCCTTCTTTTCGCGGCGACACAGACCGTGTCGGGCTTCCGGTTGTCAAAACGGTATCAGAACACCAAATTCAGGCGTGGATTTAAATCATTGTTAACACTGCTTGAATTGGCAGGGGTCAACCTGCACCATAAAAAATCCGGGCATGACGCCCGAAGCGCGGACGGACATGGCGGCAATGGAAACGGGAAGCGCGGCATGGCCTGGCCGGCTTCCTCGCGGGTCCACGGTTTCGGTAGTCGTGGCTACCGCCATCGTCGTCGCCGACATGGTCGGCGTTGGCGTCTTCACCAGCCTCGGTTTTCAGGTCAAGGACATTCCCTCCGGTTTTGCGATCCTGTTGCTGTGGACCGTCGGCGGCATCGTGGCGTTGTGCGGCGTCTTTTCCTACAGCGAGCTCGGCGCGATGTTTCCGCGCTCGAGCGGCGAGTACAACTTCCTCAGCCGTGCCTTTCATCCGGCGTTCGGATTTCTGGCGGGCTGGGTATCGGCGACCGTCGGCTTCGCCGCACCGGTGGCCCTGGCCGCGATGGCGTTCGGCGAATATGGCAAATCGGTCATTCCGGGCGCTCCGCCGCTGGCGCTGGCGGTCGGCGCGGTCTGGCTGGTGTCGATCGTGCAGCTGAGCGGCGTCAGGCACTCCTCTACCTTTCAACTGGTCTCCACCATCCTGAAGGTCGTGCTGATCGTTGCGTTCCTGATTGCGGGATTTGTCGTCGGCACGCCGCAACCGGTATCCTTTGCGCCCCATATTTCCGACATCGGCTATGTCAGCGGCGCGCCGTTCGCGATCGGCCTGGTGTTCGTGATGTATTCGTTCTCCGGATGGAATGCCGCGACCTACATCATCGGCGAGATGCACACGCCGCAGCAGAACCTGCCGCGGGCGCTGCTCGCCGGGACGCTGATCGTGCTAGTGCTGTACGTGGCGCTGAACGCGGTGTTCCTCCACACCACGCCGATCGACAAACTTGCGGGCCAACTCGATGTCGCCCGGATCGCCGGCAGCGCCATCTTCGGCGAGATCGGGGGCCGCATCGTCGGTGCGATGATCTGCATCGGGCTCGTGTCTTCCATCAGCGCGATGATGTGGATCGGACCGCGCGTGATGATGACCATGGGCGAGGACATCCCGGCGTTGCGGCTATTCGCCCGCAAATCGTCCCAGGGGGCGCCGGTTTACGCCATCGTGTTTCAGCTCGCGGTCGCCAGCCTGATGTTGTTCACCCGCAGTTTCGAGGCGGTGCTGGATTTCATTCAGTTCGCGCTGTTGTTCTGTTCGTTCTTCACCGTGCTCGGCGTCATCAAGCTGCGCATCACCCGGCCCGACCTGCCACGGCCCTATCGCGCCTGGGGATACCCGGTAACCCCGGTGGTTTTCCTGCTCGTGACCCTCTTCATGATGTACTATCTTGTGGTTGACCGGCCGCTGCAGTCGTTCCTCGGTGTTTTGATTATGGTTTCAGGCCTTTTGATCTACGCCGTGTTCCGCAAGCGGGACGGCGCCGCGACCCCATCATCAGGCCATTCCAAATCACCAGGCAATTCACCGGGTCGCGAATAGAGATGTTTCAGACAATGAAAATCGCGGCAGTCGCTGCTGCCATGCTCCTCGCCGCCTTGCTGCCCGGGCGCGCCGCCGAGGTGACCGCCGATGACACCGCGCGCTTCCTGGCCGGAATGCCGCCGTCAGCAGATTCACCGCTGACGCCCCTGACCAGGGATCCGGCCTGGCAGCGCCACGCCAGATTTTTCGATACCGCGTTCGCGCAGCTCGAGCAGCGCCAGTTGTCGAAAATCCGCGCCTGGTCGGATACCAATCTGGCGGCACCGCGGCCGACCATGTTCTACATGTTCTCGGGTCCGGACTTCCTCTACGCCGACGCCTTCTATTCCAAGGCGACGACTTATGTGTTGAGCGCCCTCGAACCGCCCGGTTCGGTGCCCGATCTGACGAAATTGCCGCGCGGCGGCGTCGGCGCCGCACTTTACAATGTCGAGCGTTCGCTTGGCTCGATCCTGAGCTTTTCCTTTTTCATCACCAAGCAGATGAAGGTCGACCTGCGGGCCGGGGAGCTCAACGGCACGTTGCCCATCCTCTACGTATTCCTGGCGCGTTCGGGAAAGAGCATTCGCAACGTCAGCCCGGTCGCGGTCGACGACAAGGGGACGGCGTATTTTGCCAACGAGAATCCCGGCGCGAACGCCGTGCGCGGGGTACGCATCGTGTTCGCCGGCAGCGACGGCGTGGAAAAGACGCTGTATTACTTCTCGACCGATCTTTCCAATCCCGGCGTCAAGGCTTCAGGCTTCCTGAAATTCTGCGCAACGCTCGCGCCTGGCAACAGCCTGATCAAGAGCGCGTCGTACCTTTTGCATTCCGGCAATTTCAGCACGGTGCGCGACTTCATTCTCGCCAACAGCTCAACGATCATTCAGGACGATTCCGGGATTCCGCTCGGCTATTACAGCCCGAAGAAGTGGCGCTTCTTCCCGTTCGGCCGCTATGCCGGCCCGATCGCCGAATTCCCGGGAAGATACCAAGACTCCTATGCCGAGTTGTTCCGGCGGGCGCAGCCGATGGATTTCGGCATCGGCTATCGCTGGCGCTCGCATGAATCCAATCTGCTGCTCTCGGTCAAACTGCCCGACGACGGTTCGGTCAGCCCGGAGGCGACGTCATCGACCGACGCGCCACCGCCGCCGCCCAGACCACCGCGTCGGAGAACGCCTCGTCCGCCGGCGCCGGTCGAGCCGCAGCCGCGGAGTTTCCAGTGGTTTTCGCGCTAAGGGAAAAAGCCCCGACCAAGGCGCTTCACCAGCGGACGGACTGGCTTGGCTCGATGAAGGCGCCGGTGGCCGGCGGCTGCTGACGGTGGCCGAAATAGTGGTCCACCGCGATGATGGCGATGACGAGGACCAGCGCCGCCAATAGGTCGATTTGCCGGGGGTCGTGGTTCCCTTGACGGATTCTCCAGCGCATCGTTGACGTCCTCCCTGGAAGACATCGGATCAATCCGGCGGCAAAGCCGTGGTTCCCGGCATGCCGCACTGCGTCTGCTTGCATGCGCTGCAACGGAGCCGGGTTTCAGGGGCCGTTGACGCCGCGCCAGCGACCAAACCGCCACGGCAAATACCATCGCGCGCCCGCAGGCCTGGTCAGCGGAACATTATCGATTCCCGAGGTACCCCAGGGCTGACAGCGCAGCAGCCGCGCCAGCGTCATCCATCCTCCGCCCCACAGCCCGAAGCGTTCGATCGCCTCGTCGCCATAGACCGAGCAGGTCGGCAGATGGCGGCAATTGAAACCGACCAGCGGCGAAAGAGTGTGCCGGTAAATCCAGATCATCGCGCGCCCCGCATTGCGCGGCAGCCGCGCCGCCGCGTTGGCGCAATCCGCGCAATGCTGGGACGATGAATGCTTCATGGGCGGTGTGCTGCAATCCTGTGCGTGGATCTGCGGAGTTCCCGGGCACGGAACCGGCCCTCACCGATAATTGTGCCACACTTTGGGAAATATCAATGATTTGCACGGCGGTGCAGCAAAGGTTCTATGGACGATTAGGGTCGCCACGTTTACCCTTTTCGTAACGCTATGATGACAGGATCATGTGGCGTTGGACCGGGGCCGTTGCCACTGCGCGTCTTGACTTCTCGTCTTGGGGCTTGCGGGGAAGGAACCAAATTGAGGCTCGTGAGATCGCTTGGGTTACGCGGTTTGGCGCTGTTGGGCGCCACCGCCCTCTGTATCGCATTGTCCGGTATCGTCGCCACGCCCGGCGGCTCGGCGCAGGCCGGCGGCAGTCTCGAAGAACGCAAATTGCCGATGCGGTTTACCTGGGTAGCGTGCCAGCCCGATTGCCGGGGCTGGATCAGCGCGATCGGCATTGTGACCGCTGATAGTCCCACTGATTTCGACAACTTCATTCGCGGCCGTGAGCTCGGCGGCGCCACCATCGTGCTGGATTCCAGCGGCGGTTCGGTCAACGACTCCATTACGCTCGGCCGGCACTTTCGCAAGCTCGGTCTGATGACCACGGTCGGCACCAGCATCCAAACCCACACCGCGCAGGGCGATCGTGCCAGCGTTGCGTCCGAAGCCTATTGCGAGTCGATGTGCGTGTTCCTGCTGCTGTCGGGCAAGACCCGTTACGTGCCGGAGGCCGCGCATGTCAGGGTGCATCAGATCTGGATGGGCGACCGCGCCGACGATGCCAAGGCCGCAAGCTACAGCGCGCAGGATCTGATGATTGTAGAACGCGATATCGGGCGTCTGGCCAAATACACGTTCGACATGGGAGGCGCCGGCGATTTGTTGTCGCTGTCGCTGAACGTGCCGCCCTGGGAAGAACTGCATGAGCTGTCGCGGGAGGAATTGCGGCTGACCAATCTCGTGACCACCGACATGGTCGCCGAAGTACTGCCGCCAACGGGTGGCTCGGTGCTGCCGACGGTTGCGCTGACCGCCAAGCCGACGAAGGATCGCTTTGTGAGCAGCACGGTCGACGCCGAGGAAAACCGGCCGTCGGCGAAATCCACCAAGACGGCCGAGGCGGTCGTTCCGACCGGCGGCGCTGCGGCCGCGCCTGCGCAGTAACAGAAAATTCCGCCACGGTTGTCATTCCGGGCTCGCGCTTCGCGCGCCCCCGGAACGACGGAGAAATTTTAGCCATTAAGCCGATGCCGGCTGCGTGGCCTTTGCCTCGATCTGGCCGATCGCATCGACCACGGCATCGAAGGTCAGCATCGTCGAGGCGTGCCGCGCCTTGTAATCGCGCACCGGCTCGAGCAGCGCGATATCCGCCCACTTGCCTTGCGGCGGGCCGCCGTTTTCCTTCAGCATCTTGCGGACGGTCTCGCGCAGTTCGCGCAGTTCGCCCGCCGTGGAGCCGACGACATGGCTGGCCATGATCGAGGAGGAGGCCTGGCCGAGCGCGCAGGCCTTCACGTCATGGGCAAAGTCGGTGACGACGGGGCCGTCCATCTTGAGATCGACCTTCACCGTCGAGCCGCACAATTTGGAATGCGCGGTGGCGCTGGCGTCCGGGCTGGCCAGGCGGCCAAGCCGGGGGATGTTGCCGGCCAGTTCGATGATCCGCTTGTTGTAAATGTCATTCAGCATAGGTCGAAATCTCACGCCCAAAGGCTTGATCGGCCTCGCGATCGCCCTTGGCGGCTGCGGTCCAGAGCCCTATATATGGCCAGCAATGGCGGAAATACAGCCCGGCCATTTTGGCGGGTGAAATCGGAACCGATCCGGCCGCCATGTGCTAGGATTGTGGGACTCAGGCGTCCGGCGGTGCGCCGCCCCCGTCTGCCCGGTGACACTCCGGTCTCATTCATGACCGGTCGAACGGAGTTGACATGGACGCATTGATCAAATCCCTCCGCCCAGGCAAGCCTTCCGAGATCAAGCCTTCCGATGCGAAGCTTGCGGAAATACGGCCCGCCGAACTCGACCCTTCCGAATTCCTGGCCGCCGCGGTACGCCCGGATCAGCCCCGTCCGTCGCGGGCCGAAGCCGAGCAGGCGGTGCAGACCTTGCTCGGCTATATCGGCGAGAACCCAGACCGCGAGGGCCTGCTGGATACGCCGCGCCGCGTGGTCGAGGCCTACGACGAACTTTACCAGGGCTATCATCAATGTCCGGCGGAGGTGCTCAACCGCACCTTTGGCGAAACCGCCGGCTATGACGATTTCGTGCTGGTCCGCGACATCGAATTCACCTCGCAATGCGAACATCACATGATGCCGTTCTACGGCAGGGCGCATATCGCCTATACGCCGGTGGAGCGGGTGGTGGGACTGTCGAAGCTGGCGCGGCTCACCGATATCTTCGCCCGCCGCCTGCAGACCCAGGAGCATCTGACCGCACAGATCGCGGCCGCGATCGACGAAGTTCTCAAACCCCGCGGCGTTGCTGTCGTGATCGAGGCGGAGCATACCTGCATGTCGGTGCGCGGCGTCGCCAAGCACGGCGCGACGACGTTCACCAGTCGTTTCACCGGCATGTTCCGCGACAATCCGGCGGAGCAGGCGCGTTTCCTGTCCATGGTGCGAGGGCTGCAGCGCTAGTCCTCGCCGGAATTTTTCGAGGACTGCCCGTGTCCATACCATCCGATAGCAGCGACACCGAGGAAGGGCTTGGCTTACAGCCCAAATTCGACGCCGCAGGCCTTGTGACCTGCGTGGCCACCGACGCCAATACAGGCGAGGTGCTGATGGTCGCGCACATGAACGACGAGGCGCTGCGCAAGACCATCGCGAGCGGGGAGGCCTGGTATTTCAGCCGCTCCCGCAATGCGTTGTGGCGAAAAGGTGAGACTTCAGGTCATACCCAGCGCGTCGTCGAGATGCGGATGGATTGCGATCAGGACGCGGTCTGGATCCGGGTCGAACAGGTCGGCGCCGCCTGCCACACCGGCCGGCGCTCCTGTTTCTACCGCAAGGTGACGGCGGGCGAGGGCGGGGCGCGGTTGGCGTTCGTGGATGCGGAGCGGCTGTTCGATCCGAACAGCGTTTATCGCAAGTGATTTTATCAATCGTCATTCCGGGACGCCGCAGGCGAACCCGGAATCTCGAGATTCCCCGATGCGCAATTGCGCATCTGAGGTCCGGTCCTTCGGACCATCCCGGGATGACGGCTGATGAAATTTAACCCTCCCTTAACCATAATCACCCCAGTGTGACCGTGGCTTGAGCGTTAGTGGGAGCTCTCGAACAGGCCAAGTGGGGGTCGTTTCGCGGGGAGCGGAGACCAAAGCATGTCGGTCGACACATCGAACGCCACGGCAACGGCAGGTGTCGATACCTCGCGCGCCCGGGTTGCCGGCGCGATCAAGCAGGCCGCGAACACCAGCGGCGCCAGCTTCCAGTATCTGCTCACGACCGCGAAGATGGAATCGGATTTCAATCCGACGGCGGGCGCCCCGACCTCGTCGGCGCACGGACTGTTTCAGTTCATCGACCAGACCTGGCTCGGTACCGTGAAGGAAGCCGGCGCCCAGCTCGGCTACGGCAACTACGCCGACGCCATCACCAAATCATCCGACGGCAGCTATTCGGTCGGCGATCCCACCATGCGCCGCGCGATCATGAAGCTGCGCGACGATCCTGTCGCCGCCTCGTCAATGGCGGCCGTTCTGACCCAATCCAACAGTTTCAAGCTCACCGGCATGATCGGCCGCCGCCCGACCGACAGCGAATTGTACATGGCGCACTTCATGGGCGTCGGCGGCGCGGCCAAGCTGATCTCGAACGCGGAGGATAATCCGCAGGCGTCGGGCCCGCGGCTGTTTCCCAACGCCGCGGCGGCGAACCGCTCGATCTTCTATGACCGCACCGGGCGCGCGCGCAGCGTCTCCGAAGTCTATTCGGTATTGACGCAACGCTACGCCAGCGCCGCAGCCTCGCCGGCGACGCAGAGCGCACTGGCGATGTACGGGATTTCACCGGCGACCACCGCGGTCGCGAGCGTGGCTCCAGCCGCGCCTGCGATCGACAACGCGGCCTACCTGTCAACATTTCCGGACGTCCGAACCGTCACACCGGTCACGATGGCCTCCGCATCGACGACGGCAAGCTCCGCGCCGGCCGATTCAAGCTTCCGTTCGCTGTTTCAGGTCGGCGACCGGGCCGAGCCGGTTTCGCCGGCGGTGCGGGAATTGTGGGGCAACTCCGCGTCGCTGATCTCGGTTGCGCCAGCGACCTCGGTTGCGCCAGCGACCTCGGTTGCGCCAGCGACCTCGGTTGCGCCAGCAACCTCGGTTGCGCCAGCAACCCCGGTTGCGCCAGCCATTTCGGTCGCATCGGCGGCGCCGGTGGCGTCAGCGGCTTCGGCGCCGTTGTTTCAGGCCAGGAACCCCGGTGTCGGCGCGCTTGATCTCTTCAGCGACCGCAGCGGCACCTTCAGCGGCTAGCGAACCACCCGCGGAGCTGGCGGGGTTTGTCCGGCGCGCGCTGCGCCGTGCCGCGCCAGCATGCGGCGTTGCCGCAGCGATAGGTGTGTCTTCGGTCTTGTACGATTTCAGGTAGAGTTATAGCCTCGACGGCGGGTGGTTCACTGCCGTGGAGGATACTCTATGTCCATTGATGTAAAAGTTTATGACAACGGCGATCATACGGCCCTGGTCTGGCTGCCGGCCAATCTCAATCCGATCAAGGGATGTCGCGGCTTCACGATCCGCCGCGTGGTGCAAGGCAGCCCCGACGTCTATCTGCACGGCTTCGTCGGATTCTCCGACGACGACAAGCTCGATCCCACCGCGCCCTGGAAGCATCCCGTTCAGCGCTTCATGTGGTGGGACTATGGCGTGAAGCCGGGTCAGGTCGTGCAATATTCCGTGGTGCCGGTGATCGGCGACCAGGGCAACCTTCAGCTGGCGACCGACCAGGCCAGCGAGCTGACGTCGCCGATGACGATCACCGGTCAGCTGACGCCGAATATCTCGGCAAATTTCAACAAGGGTATCGTGGCCGCGCAGTGGGTAACGCGGGTGCTTTCCAGCCTTGGTAACCCGCCGCCCAAGATCGCCGATTTGATCGCCGCGACCCAGCCGCCCAAGAACGCGTTACGGAACGAGTTGAGCGGTCTGTTGCGGCCGCAGATCCTGGACATGCTCGCCGACGTGAAGAAGAACAACGGCCAGGTCTATGCGGCGCTGTACGAGCTCAACGATCCGGAACTCAAGGCGGCGCTCAAGGCGTTAGGCAAGAAATGCCACCTGATCCTGGCTAACGGCGCCTTCAGCAAGAAGAACGACAACGACGAGAACAAGGCGGTGCGCGCCGAAATGCGCACCGTCGTGGATCTGTACAACCGCCTCGTTCCCCAGGGCCACTTCGCGCACAACAAATTCCTGGTGTGTTGCGATTCCGCGGGCAAGCCTCAGCGCGTCCTCTCCGGCAGCACGAACTGGACGATGACAGGGCTGTGCACGCAGGCCAATAACGGCATCATCGTCAGCGACCCGAAGCTTGCGCAATATTTCCTCGACGAATGGAATCTCCTGAAGAACGCCAAGAATGCCTATCCGCCCGGCCTGGCCAAAGCCAACGGAGAGACCACCGCCAATGTCTTCAGCGTCGATGGCGGCACCATCACGCAATGGTTCGCGCCGACCGACAAGGCGCAGGACCTCGACTACGCGCGCAAACTCATCAACGCCGCCAAGCAGGGCATCCTGTTCCTGTTCTTCAATCCGGGGGTGTTCGTCGCCGGCGATCAGCCGGCCAATAAATGGACGCTCCTGCAAAATATCCTGTTCCGGCACCACGCCGGCACGCCCAACTTCGATGGCCAACTCTATATCCGTGGCGTGGTGAATCAGGAGATCGCCGATCTCACCACGGCGTCGACCGGGGATCAGCCGGCCAAGCCTTCCCCCCACGCCGCCCTCGATCCGTCGGCCGGCACTCCCGTCACGCTGTTCAACGGCGGCAAGCAGCCGCCGCAGCACCTCGGTTACGAGTCGATGGTGCCCAAGAACATCAAGGATACCTTTCACGACTGGGCGACCGAAATCCTCGGGCAGGGCGTTCATATTCACAGCAAGGTCATCGTGCTCGATCCTTTCGGCGACAATCCCGTGGTCATGACCGGGTCGCACAATCTCGGGTTCAAGGCGTCGAGCAAGAACGACGACAACCTGATGATCATCGAGGGCAACCGGCCGCTGGCGGCGGCCTATGCGATCAATATCATCGCGATCTATCAGGCCTATCGCTGGAACACCTATGTCGAGGCCCATCGGCAGGACCCCAAGGTCTGGCACGGCCTGATCGACACCGACGGCTGGCAGAACGACTATCTCGCCGGAGACGAACTGGCCGAACTCACCTTCTGGATGGGTTCGTATCAGCCGGCCGCCGCGACCGCCGCGGCCGCGCCGCCTGCTCACGTGCCGCCCGCTACCAATGTCCAGCCGAAACGCACCAAATCCGGAGCGAAGAAGCCTCCCGCGAAGATGGCGGCGGCGAAAAAAAAGAGGGCAGCGAAGACATCGGCAGCCAAGAAGAAGGCTGCAAAGAAGCGGCCGGCCAAAGCCAAGAAGTCGAACAAAGCCAGGAAAGGTAAGTGACGCAGTCTTGCTGACCTCGTCCCGCCTGCTCCGGCCTTAAGGGCCCGCGCGTCCTCCGCAAGGCTGCCCCGGGGTTGCGGGCGGCGGGCGGGGGACGCCCCGCAGCTCTTAACAAAACGTCAATAAAACCAGTCCCTTATGGTGAACGCTTTGTTAAGCGTCGTGGTTTATTTTGTCTTGTAGTGGCACCGCGTCACGGTGTCGTCTCGGGTTGCGTAAGCCGGCAGGGCAATGATCGTTCGGCAGTTCATCAGTTGGATCAAGACCGCTCCGGCAGGCGAGCGGGCCGAAGCGACGCGATCTTTGGCGCGGGCCTGGCTGATTTCCGATCTCAGCGAAGACGACCGCGCCGCCGCCGAGGGCGCACTGCTGATGCTGCTCGACGACGCCTCGCCGCTGGTGCGCCAGGCCATGGCCGAAGTGTTTTCGCGCAGTACGGAGGCCCCCGCGGCCATCGTACAGGCGCTGTCGGTCGACCAGCCGTCGGTCGCGCTCCCGGTCCTGGAACATTCACCGCTATTGATCGATGCCGATCTCGTCGACATCGTCGCGACCGGCAATTGCGAGACGCAATGCGCCGTCGCCCGCCGCGTCAATCTTCCGGCTTCCGTCTGTGCCGCGATCGCCGAGGTTGGTACGCCTGCGGCGGCGCTGGAGCTGATCGAAAATGCTTACGCCGAACTGGCGCCGTTTTCATGGGACCGCATCGTCGAGCGCCATGGCCATCTCGCCGCGATCCGGGAATCGATGCTGGTGCTGCAAGACCTGCCCGCCGCGACGCGGGCCGCGCTGGTCGCCAAATTGTCGGACACGCTGGCGCAGTTTGTTGTCGCCCGGAATTGGCTGAGCGCCGACCGCGCGGTGCGGGTCGCAACCGAGGCGCGCGATCGCTCGACGGTGAACATCGCGGCAGTCTCGCGCGGCGAAGACATGCGCGGCCTGGTGCGGCATCTGCGCGCCACCGGCCAGCTCACCGCCGGATTGATCCTGCGGACGCTGTTGTCGGGCAATCTCGAACTGTTCGACGCCGCGTTGGCGGAATTGTCCGGTCTGCCGCAGGTCCGCGTCTCCGCGCTGCTCCATGACCGCGGCGGAGCGAGCTTGCACGCCTTGCTGCGGCGTGCGGGATTGCCGGAATCGACATTCGCGGCGTTCCGGATCGCGCTCGACGTCAGTCATGAAACCGGATTTACCGACACGCTCGGCGGTGTGGCAAGATTGCGCCGCCGGATGGTCGAACGCGTATTGACGCATTGCGAAACCGGCCAGCAGGCCGCCGAACCGCTTCTGATCCTGCTGCGGCGCTTTGCGACGGAGTCGGCGCGGGAGGAAGCCCGCATGTTCTGCGACGAGCTGATGGCCGAGCAGGTCATCGCACCGATCCAGCAAGGTCTGATCGCGGCGTAAGCGATACGATCGTAGGGTGGGCAAGGCGAAAGCGCTCACCATTTTTTCAGTGCCACATTGGGGTTTGCGGACGGTGGGCACGGCGCAAAGAGCGCCTTTGCCCACGCTACGTCTTCAGCAAAAAGAGTCAGTCGTGATGGGGCCCGCACGCTGTTCGCAGGGACGACAGCTGCAGTGCGATCAGTCGGCCGGCGCGATGCTGGGGGCCAGGATGGCTTCGAGGTGCTCGGGCCGGTCGCGATTGACGCGGGCGAGATATTCGTCGGCGACGCCGCGCAATCGCCGGCTGAGTTCGCCTGCCACGCTGATGGTGTCGGGACTGATGCGCTCGCGCACGATGGCCTGAATGGCGTTGATGTGATGCGCGATCAGCTCGGACGGCACTTTGGCAAGATCCGGGGCGTGTTCGATGACCCGGCAAAGGCTTTCGGCAGCGGCGGCCGCGGCGGGGAAACCGAAGGTGGCGGCATCGCCCTTGATGTCATGGGCGGCGCGGAAAAGCTCTGCGCGCGTGGCGCTGGTAAAGCCGTCCTTGAGGATCGCGGCGTGAGAGGCCGCGAGCCGCTCGGTTTCGATGACCATCCAGTTCTTGAATTCGCCTGACAGGTCGGCAAGCGCCTTTTCGGCGCGCGCGACGGGATCGTCGAGATCCTCGTCAGCGACACGCCGCAGCACCTTGCGGAATGGATTTGGCTGCATGATGACGTGATGATCGGCGAATTTCTGGATCTCGATGTCGCCCGACTTGTCTTTCGCCATGGTGTTTCCTTCGGTCTCCGGCGCTAAATGGTGGAACGGGCCTTGTCGAGCAGCGAGGGTTGCTGAAGGACTTCCATCTCGCCGCCGACGCGGCGCTCCGGACCGATATAGGCATTGCTGGTATTGCGCCGGCGGTCTGGGCCGAAATAGGTCTTGGTCTTGATGAACGGACGCGGATTGGCGACGACGTTCAGGATGCGCTGATAAAGCCCCTTGGCCGAGATCGGCTTGGCGAGAAATTCGGTCACGCCGGCATCGCGCGCGACCGTCACGCGCCGCTTCTCGGAATGGCCGGTCAGCATGATGATGGGCGCAAAGGGATTGCCCTTCGATTCCGGCTGCCGGATCATCTGCGCGAGTTCGAGCCCGTCGAAGATCGGCATCGACCAGTCGGTGATGACGATGTCGGGAACGTAGTGGGTGTACATCTCCAGCGCGGTGGCGCCGTCCTCGGACTCATAGACCTCGCGCGCGCCGAACGAATGCAGCAGCGTCCGCAAAATGCGGCGCATATGCGGATTGTCATCGCAGACAAGAAATCGCAACTTGTTGAAATCGATGCGAAACATGGCCTGGCCCTAAGGGCATACCGGCAAAGAGGGTATACCCGGCGTTAACCATATCCCGCCCGCCTTAATGAAAGGTTGCGAAGGCAGGGGCCGTGTGGGGCGACAAGCCTTCTGCAACCACCAAAATATCGGGCAATCCCCGCGAGGCTGCCCGGGTGGGGCCGAAACGGAGCATCAATAGCCGAATTGCTCGCTCAGGATGCGCTCTTCCAGGCTGTGGCCGGGGTCGAACAGCATCCGCATCGAAATGGTCTTGTCGGCAAGCACCTCGACGCGGCGGACGTCGCGCACCTCGTCGTGGTCGGCCACCGCCGCGACCGGGCGCTTGTCGCCCTCGAGCACTTCGAGGACGACAAAGGCGGTATTGGGGAGCAGGGCGCCGCGCCATCGCCGCGGCCGGAACGCGCTGATCGGCGTCAGCGCCAGCAACGCGGCGTTGATCGGCAGGATCGGGCCCTGCGCCGAAAGATTGTAGGCGGTCGACCCCGCGGGCGTCGCCACCAGGATGCCGTCGGCGACCAGCTCCGGCATGCGTTCGCGCTCGTCGATCAGGATCCGCAGCCGCGCGGCCTGATGGGTCTGGCGGAACAGCGCGACTTCGTTGATGGCGTGGTGCAGGTGAATCTTGCCATGCACGTCGGTGGCGCGCATCAGCAGGGGATGGATCACCGATTCACGCGCGGCCGCCAGACGGGCGTGCAGGTCGTGCGTCGAGAATTCATTCATCAGAAAGCCGACGGTGCCGCGATGCATGCCGTAGATCGGCTTGCCTGAATGCATCTGCTGATGCAGCGTCTGCAGCATCAATCCGTCGCCGCCGAGCGCCACCACGACGTCGGCATCGGCGGGATCGAGATTGCCATAGAGCTTAACCAGCTGCGCGAGCGCCAGCTGGGCCTCCGCGCCCGCGCTCGCGACGAAGGCGATGCGGTCATATCGCTGTGGGACGGTCATGGGATCGCGGGCTCATATGGGCGCCGATGAAAGCGGGTGCGCCGAGGTCGTCTATACGACCTTGCCGGTGCTTGTCGAGATGATCGTCCGGTGCTTGCGGGGCATGCCGATCTGTCGCAGTTTTGGGCTGGAATCCCGCCGCTCGCGGCAAAAAAGCCGGCTTTGGCAGGCTCAATCGATCGCGGGGCAGGAAGGAAACAGATATGGCCGTTAATTTCGTCAGGCTGCGGCTCGCGCGCCTGGTCCTCGCGCTTGCGACGCTCCTGGTGGCGACCGGAGTTCGCGCCGAGGATGCGTCGCAGCCGCCCGCGTCCCAACCCGCAGCCGCGCCTTCGGGGCAAAAATCAGGAGCGCCGGGCGGGCACGCTAACACGGCAAGTTCACCGGCGGCCGCCGAACAACACCGGCTGCCGCCGGATTCGACCACCAAACAGACGGTTGTGCTCCCCGGCCGCACGCTCGCTTTCACAGCCACCGCAGGCTCGATCCGCCTGTTCAACGACAAGGGCGATCCGCAAGCCGACATTGCCTACACCTCCTATCAGCTGGATGGCGGCGACAGGCGTAGCCGGCCTGTGACCTTCTTCTTCAATGGCGGGCCGGGCGCGGCCTCGGCCTATTTGCAGCTCGGCGCTGCCGGGCCGTGGCGGCTTTCGATCAATGGCGATGCGGCGACGTCCTCGGCGTCGCCCGATCTCAAGCCCAATGGAGAGACCTGGCTCGACTTTACCGATCTCGTCTTCATCGATCCGGTCGGCACCGGCTATAGCCGCTTCGTTGCGACGGACGAGGATGTGCGCAAGCGGTTCTTCTCCATCGAAGGCGACGTCAACGCGCTTGCGGTCACGATCCGCCGCTGGCTGGAGAAGTCCGATCGCTTGCTCTCGCCCAAATTCATCGTCGGCGAAAGCTATGGCGGCATCCGCGGGCCCAGGATCGTGCGCGAGTTGCAGACCCAGCAGGGCGCCGGTGTCAGGGGATTGATCCTGATTTCTCCGGTGCTCGATTTCCGCGAATATGCCGGCTCCAGTCTCCTGCAATATGTCGCGAGCCTGCCGACCATGGCGGCGGTGGCGCGCGAGGCCAAGGGCCCGGTGACCCGCGCCGATATCGCCGATGTCGAAGCCTATGCGCGGGGCGATTTCCTGAGCGATCTCGTCAAGGGCGAAGCCGACGCCGAGGCGACGACGCGCCTCGCCGACCGGGTCTCCGCCTTGACGGGGATCGATCGGGCCGTGAGCCGCAGGCTGGCCGGGCGCTTCGATGTCTCCGAGTTCCGCCGCGAATTTGACCGGCGCAATGGCAGGGTGACCGGACGCTACGATGCATCGGTCTCGGGCTTCGATCCCGATCCGGATTCGAGCTCCTCACATTTCGACGACCCGTCCGGTGACCCGTTGATCGCGCCGCTGACCAGCGCGGTGGTCGATCTGACCACGCGCACGCTCAACTGGCGGCCCGACGGGTCCTATCGATTGCTTAACAGCTCAGTCGAGCGAGCCTGGGATTTCGGCCGCGGCCTCAATCCCGCCCAGTCGATCTCCCAGCTGCGGCAAATTCTTGCGCTCGATCCGAAGCTGAAACTGCTCGTAGGGCACGGTCTGTTCGATCTCGCCACGCCCTATTTCGGTTCGAAGATTCTGCTCGATCAACTTCCGGCCTATGCGTCGCCAGAGCGGGTAAAGCTTGTGGTCTATCCCGGCGGGCACATGTTCTATTCGCGCGATGCTGCGCGGCAGGCTTTCCGGGCCGAGGCCGAGACGCTGATGAAGTAGCGCGAGCTCGTCGGCGATCGGCTATTCGACAAAACAAAACCGGCACAGCCCTCGACGGGCCGTGCCGGTTTGTCCGGCTTTGATCCTTATTCCGCCTCGATCAGTAGACGAGGCCGCTGCCGGTCGGCTTTTCCAGCGCCGATGCAAGCGAGCGGTATTCGGCGCATTCAGTGCCGCAAATCTGGCCGATGCGGTTCAGGTGATATTGCGCCTGGTCACGGTTGCCCTGTTCGAGCTGCCACAATCCGTAATACTGCCAGGTCCGGACATGGTTGGGGTCGGCCTGCAGCGCGCGCTCATACCAGAGCTGCGAGACCTTGTAGTCGCCGAGCTTGCGATAGGAATAGCCGATCAGATTGGCGACATCGGCGCGGTCGTCCTGGCCGAGCGCCTTCAATTGCGCGATGGCGGACGTGTAATCGTTGCGATCGTAAATCGTGGCGTAGGCCGCGCGATAACCCTCGATGAACCTGGGGTCGTCGATGCTGGAGCTCTTGTCCTTCTTTTTCTTGTCCTTGGTGGAATCGGCCGGCGGTGAGGGGCTGTCGCCGCCCGCGGCCTTGGCCGAGTTGACCACAGGCACTGCCATCAGCGCCATCACATAGATCGCCAGTGTCAAAAGCCGGATCGCAAGTTTGGTCATGCGTCTCTCCTGATGTCCGTTAGGGCAATCCTATACTGACGCCCGCTGGTTTGAACACCCGCAGCAACCAATCATTCCCGAGGCATTTTTTTGCAGTTTTTGGGAATTTTTTGCGGAAGGCATCCGCGGCCGGACGATCGAACATGACCAAGATGTCATGCAGATGAACGAAATCTGCTCCCGCACTTCACGGCAGGTTCAGCGCGCGGCACCTAATGTCGCTGCACGATCGACGAGCCCGGCCATTCGACCGGCCACCCCGTGATCTCTTTTGAAGGAGAAGACCATGTTGAAGACAATTTCCGCAGCGTTGCTTGCAGTTTCCGTTCTCGCCGCTCCCGCGCTTGCGGCCAGCGCCGGCAAGACGACGCAGGCGCCCGTTAGCAAGTCCGCGCAGGTGAAGTCGAGCGCGCTGAATGCCAATGCCAAGATGGGCCGCCATCATGTCAGGCATGCCAGCCATCATCGCCTCCACAAGCGGACGGTCGAGCGCAAGGCGCATCATTCCTCGAAGATCGCCGTCAAGCACGTCAGCCACCCCGCCAAGCGCGGCTGATACCGATCCGCCGGGGCGCGGCTTGCCCCACATTGCCCCGCCGCTCCCGGCGGATATCAGTCCGGCCCACGCCATGGTCTCCCCCGTGGCGATGGGCCGGCGCCGTTTCATGACAGGCATCTGCGCCGACCGCGAAATGCAGAATTCCCTTTCATCCGCGGAAGGTCTAGAACCCCTCCAGGCGTTGGATTTTCGAAAAAAGACGGGTTGCAATTGGGGATATCGACAAAGCGTGCGGCGATCCTGGCGCTGCCGATCGCGCTCGCGGCTTGCGCGGGCGGCGAGGACAGCAGGCCCATCAGCTTCATGGGCAGCGGCAGTTCCGCCAATCAGCCATTCCCGAATAATTACCGCGCCGAATTGCTCGCGTTCATGCGAACCTATCTTAACAACCCGGTTGGCGTGCATGACGCTGTCATGGCCGAGCCGGTACAACGCGACGTCAACGGCAAGATGCGTTTTGTCAGCTGCCTGCGCTTCGCCGCGCGCGAATCGGACGGCAGTTATCGCGAGACTCAGGAACGCGCGATTCTCTACGTCAATGGCCGGCTGGACCGAATGATCGAGAAACCGGCCGAGACCTGCGCCGGCGCCGTCTATGCGCCGTTTCCGGAACTGGAAAAGCTGACGCGGTAGCGCGGGATCGCGCCGGGGCCAATTTGAAGCCGCGTCAGCATCGCTGCCTGATCCACGAATTTTGGGCTGGGCGCTGAGGGGCGGGAACTTCAATCACATTTCGGCGAGGCTGGAACCTGAACCGGGCCCCGGAAGACACAGCCATGAGCTGGAAAGTGGCCATTCGCCGGCAATTAATTGCAATCGTGTTGGAACCAATCGGCGTTGTTGCCGCGCGGTCACATGATGAAACAAACGCGCACGGGCATTGCCACGAAGCAACCAAATTGAGGCCACGTTGTTTGGTTGATGTCGATCACGACAGTAACGGGGAATTTCTCATGAAAAAACTTCTGCTCGGTGCAGCCGCCTGTATCGCTTTCGCGGCTCCCGCATTCGCTGCCGATCTTCCGGCGCGCACCTACACCAAGGCTCCGGCCTATACGGCGCCCGAAGTGGTCTACAACTGGACCGGCTTCTACATCGGCGGCCATATCGGCGGTGCGTTCCCGGGCGACAACAGCCTGGAGAGCAGCAACGGCCGATTCATGGGCGGCGTGCAGGGCGGCTTCGACTACCAGTTCGCGACCAACTGGGTGGTCGGTGCCGAGGCCCAGTACAGCTGGCTGACCGGCAATAGCGGGAATGGCGTGGCGTTCCCGGGGGGTACGCTCGTCACCGGGAATACCGACCAGATCGGTTCGGTCACCGGCCGGCTCGGCTACACCTGGGGTCCGACGCTGCTCTACGCCAAGGGCGGTTACGCCTGGCGCGGCAACGACAATATCGGCGTGAGCTTGGGCGGCGTGCCGGTCGCGTTTTCGACCACCGGCGATCACAAGGACGGTTACACCGTCGGCGCCGGCCTCGAATACATGTTCACGCCGAACTGGTCGGTCAAAGGCGAATATCAGTACTACAATTTCGGCAGCACCACCTTTACCGGTGGGCCCCCCCCGATCATCGGCGCCCGGTTCCGGGATGACGAGCACACCGTCAAGCTCGGCATCAACTATCGCTTCGGCTGGGGTGGTCCCGTCGCCGCGCGCTACTGACCGGAATTGCACTGACACGGAAAAAGGCCGGCCCTGTGCCGGCCTTTTTTGTTGTGCCGCCGGGCCGGTTGGCCTTGCGCGGGTCGGCGCCCGATCCGGAGGGCTTCTGCAATCGCGAAATCTGGTGCAAAGAGCACCCCAGCGGCCGCGCACCGGCCGCGCGCGTGCCGCGATCGGCGCCGGAATGACGCCACGGGGAGGGGAGCCCGCTATTGCCGATCGCTCGGCCCAGCCACGAAAACCAGACGCCCTATCGCGCGGACATCGATGGCCTGCGCGCGGTCTCGATCCTGCTGGTGGTGGGATATCACGCGCAACCCTGGCTGGTTCCCGGCGGCTTTATCGGGGTTGATATCTTCTTCGTCATTTCCGGCTTCCTGATCACCCGGATCATTCTCACCCAGGCCAAGGCCGGGACTTTCTCATCGCTGGAATTCTACGCCCGCCGGGTCAGGCGAATATTTCCGGCGCTCATTGTCGTGCTGGCCGTCACCTACCTGATCGGCTGGTTTGTGCTGTTGCCGGATGGTTTTGCGCTGCTCGGCCGCGCTACCGCGGCCGGCGTGGCGTTTGTATCCAATCTGTTTCAGCTCGGGCAGACCGGCTATTTCGCGCCGGATGCCGCCGAAAATCCGCTGCTGCACCTTTGGTCGCTGGGGATCGAGGAGCAATTCTACATCTTCTGGCCGCCGCTGCTGCTGCTGATGTTCGGATCGAAACACCGGCGCTTCTGGATGGCGGCCATCGCGGTTGCCTCGTTTGGCGTCAGCCTGATGATCTTCCTCGGCTACAAGGAGTGGTCGTTCTATTCGCCGATATCGCGGGCGTGGGAGTTGTTGGCCGGCGGCATGGTTGCCAACCGCCTTGTCGACGGTCCGGAAGGCCAGCCGCGGCGTTTTCCGCAAGCCGACAACCTCCTGGGCGCGATCGGCGTTGCCGCGATCGTCGGTGCCGCGGTCGCGCTTGGCAAGGACAGCCTGTTTCCCGGCGCCTACGCATTGCTGCCGGTGCTCGGCGCGGTGCTGATCATCATCGCGCCGAATTCGGCCGTGAACAGGATTTTGCTGTCGAGCCGGCCGATGGTCTGGATCGGGTTGATCAGCTATCCGCTTTATCTCTGGCACTGGCCGCTGCTGTCGTATCTCGCGATCATGCGAAACGGCGTGCCGAATGTCGTCGAGATCTGGGCGGCCGTCATTGTCGCGGTGGTGCTGTCCTGGCTGACGTTCCGCTTCGTCGAAATCCCGCTTCGCCGAAACCCGACTGCCGTGCCGAGACTGTCTTTCGCATTGCTGACGGTCGGGGTCGTGGGGATCGCAACCGCCGTCGGCGCCGGCTTCGGCTTTCGTTTTCCCGCGGAAATTCGCGATATCGCGCTGCTCTCGCCGCAGGGCAACGCCGGATTCCGCGACACGTGCTTCCTGGAGGCGAAGGGCGCCCGGCTTGATGCAAGTTGCATCGAGCAGGGCGATAAGCCGCTTTTGTTCCTGTGGGGCGATTCCACGGCGGCCGCCCTTTTTCCCGGATTGAAGAAGGCCCAGGAGACGATCCCGTTTCGGCTGGCCCGTTTTGCAGCCCCGGGGTGCGCGCCGATGTTGGCCACCAACGTCAATTGCGACGCGGTCAACGATCTGGTGTTTGGGTTCGTCAAGTCATCGCATCCCCAGATCGTTCTGCTGCACGCGATGTGGGACCGGACCCATGATCTCGACAAGCTCGGTGAAACCGTCAGGCAATTGAAGGCCCTCAATATCCCACGCATCGTCATCCTGGGCCCGGTGCCGCTTTGGAAGCGCACGCTTCCGCTTGCGCTGGTGAATACCTACCGGCTTCGGCATGTGATCGCCGACCGGATAGCATCGGGGGTGACGGGGGCGGGAAGCGACCAACAAATGCAGGCTTTCAGCCGGGCGGCCGGGGTCGAATACATCTCGGCGTGGCGCGCGCTCTGCGACAGCGAAGGGTGCCTGACGCGGGTCGGGCCGACGGCGGATGACGTGGTCACCACCGATATCGTGCATTTGTCGGACGCCGGCTCGAAATTCCTGGTCGAAACCATCGAGGCGAGCCTCTTCCTGCCACCGTGAGCATTTTCGCGGGCAACAGCAGTGGCTGGCCGGGCGGCGCCGGTTTCCAGGCGGCCGGCTGACACCTTTCTTGGCGGGCGCCGACCGCGCTTCGGCCGGGCGGGGGCCCCGCCGGCGGACCGAAAAAATAATTTTCGAGGGTCGCGAAACTTTCACCGACGATCGGCTATTATAGTTTCGTCGGCCAGTGGACAACAAACATGCGTGTGGTGACGTTAGCGTTGGTTTTTTCTGCGGTGACAATGCCGTGTCTGGCCCAGACCGTGCTGAAATCCGAACCCCTGCTGCTTTCGCCCTATGAAATTGCCTTTGTGCAGGACTTCTCGTGTCCGATCGGGAAGGTGCTCAAGGTTACCGGGGCGATCAGAGGGCTGCACCGCAGGAAAGTCTGCGTGGCGCTGGCCGCCGAGCAGGCGTCGTTGGCGGTGGCGACGCCCTAGGCCGGTCACGCCGTGGACCGGCGGACCCTCCTCTCAGGCCGCGGCTTTACCCGACCAAACCGGGCCGCGGCGGCGAGCCCAATTCTGAAGAACTCAATTGCAACTCGCGCTCGGCTTCGTGCTCGGCGTCGGCCCGATTCTTGGCCGGATCTTCCTGCGGGTCGGGCCGGCAAGGCCTGATCTCATAATCATTGTCCAATACCGGCTGCGGTGCTGGCTTGCCGTCCTTCGAGGCGACGTCGACGACGAGTCCGCTTTGCTGGGCAAGTTTCCAGACGTCCGACTCGGTCGGGTAGGCTTTGCTCAGCTTGGTGTCCTGGCTGAATAGCGCGTAGGGCATGGTTTGGCTCCGCTAGAAAACCCTAACGCACCAGGCCGTTCCGGGTTGCAACCCGGGCCGGGCGTTTGGCGGCAATCGGGGGGCTGGGGGCGTCCCTGGCGGGAGTCCCTGAGTCGTAAACGAGTCCTGAATCAGGCCAAAAATATCGTGCGAGACTCCCCGGCCAGAATCGCCCGATGTTTTCGCCCGCCATGACAACGATCCTGCAAACCTCCTGCGAGCGCGTGCATATCACGCTGTCCGTCGCGTTATTGGCGGCCTGCGTGGCCAATTTGGCACTGGTGTGTGCCTGGCTCTAGCGAGCGGATGATTCGCCAAAGCCAGCGCGGCGACAGCGAAGGCAGGCTTCCACGACAGGGGCGATTGACGCCGCGGCCATTCCCTCCATCATGCGGGCAGGCGGCAAAGACCGCGGCGAACGGCAAGTGTGCCGAATCTGCACGGGGAGGCGAACATGATCGAGGCGCTGATGGCGCGGGTCAATGGCGATGCGGCGCTGGTCCGGCGCGGACGGTTTCTCACCACCAGCTTCCTTCTGGAATCCGGCCAGTCCGCCTGGCTGATTTCGATCTTCGAGGGCAGGATCGTATCGGTGACCTCGGGGCCGTTTGTCATGCCCTCGTCATCCTTTGCGCTGCGCGCGAGCGAAGCGGAGTGGAAAAAATTCTGGAGCCAGCGGCCGCCGCCCGGCTCCAACGACCTGATGGCGCTGATCAAGCGGCGCGTCCTGAAAGCGGAAGGCAACCTTCAGATCTTCATGGCCAACCTTCGTTATTTCAAGGAGGCGCTCGCCAAGTTGCGGCAAGCCGGGGCCGAGGCATGACGGCGCGATTCGAGCCGATCACCGGCCGCTATATGCAGATCGATCTGTTCGGGCGGAAACATCGCATCTATGTCGAGGAAGCCGGTCAGGGCGCGCCGCTGCTGTGCCTGCACACCGCCGGCTCCGATGGCCGGCAATATCGCGCGCTGATGAACGATGAACGGATCACGCGCCGCCACCGCGTCATCGCCTTCGACATGCCCTGGCATGGCAAGTCGTCGCCGCCGCCGGGCTGGCACAACGAGGAATATCAGCTCACCTCGGCGCAATACACCACCATGGTCCTCGAGGTCATGGCCGCGCTCGAACTGGACCGGCCGATCCTGATCGGGTGCTCGATCGGCGGACGCATCGCGCTGCATCTGGCGCTCGAACATCCCGAACGCTTCCGCGCCATCATCGGATTGCAGGCCGGCGCGCATGTCGATCCCTATTACGATCTGAACTTCCTGCACCGGCCCGACGTTCATGGCGGCGAGGTCTGCGCGGCGATCGTCTCCGGACTGGTCGGGCCCGACGCGCCGGAGGAGGGACGCTGGGAAACGCTCTGGCATTACATGCAAGGCGGCCCCGGCGTGTTCAAGGGCGATCTCCACTTCTACAAGCTCGACGGCGATATCAGGGGGCGCGTCGGGCAGATCGATACGCGGCGCTGTCCATTGTTTCTTCTCTCCGGCGAATACGACTATTCCTGCACGCCGGAGGAAACGCTCGCGGTGGCGAAGAGCATCAAGGGCAGCGAGGTGACCATCATGAAGGGCCTCGGCCATTTCCCGATGAGCGAGAACCCGCCGGAGTTCATGAAACACCTGTTGCCGGTGCTGGAGAAGATTTCGGCCCGCTGACAGTCGGGGAGGCCAGCAAGGTGATCAACGAGCCTTCCTTGCGGAAATCGTCGCATGCAGCGCCGTCCGCACCCGATCGAGAACGCTCCCATATTCACGGGTTTCGCTCTGCCTGAACAGCCGCACCGTCGGATACCAGGGGCTGTCGTCGCGACCGAGCAGCCAACGCCAATCGGGCCTGTAAGGCAAAAAGATCCAGGTCGGACGCCCCAGCGCACCGGCGAGGTGGACGACGCTGGTATCCACCGAGATCACCAGATCGAGGCACGAAACAAGGGCCGCGGTTTCTGCGAAATCGGTGAGGTGAGCGGTGAGATCTATGATTTCAGTCCGTTCCAGGAGGATCGCCTTGTCGTCAGGTCTCGGGTCCTTCTGCAGACTGACAAAAGTCGCATCCACATCCAGGATATCGGTCAGCAGGCGAAGCGGAATCGAGCGGTTGTGGTCGTTGTCATGTCGCGGGTTGCCGGACCAGACGAGGCCAATCCGTAACTTTTCGTGAGGACCGAGCCGGTCCTCCCAGGCTTGCAAGCGGCACTCCGCAGGTGCGGGCAAATAGGGGATCGCGGAGGGGATCGTCTCAAGTCTCGTCCCAAAGGCGAGCGGCAGACTAGAGATCGAGCAATAGGTGTCGAACGCCGGCAGCTCACTGGCCGTAAAGGCGAGGCATTGAGAGACACCGGGGAGTTCCGATAACAGCGGGCGTAAAGGTTCTTGCACGGCCAGAATGACGCGCGCGCCCAGCTCGGCGACCATGGGGACGTAGCGCGCAAACTGAATCGTATCGCCCAGTCCTTCGTCAACATTGATAAGGATTGTCTTGCCTTCGATGGGCTCTTTCCCAAGCCACATCGGCTGCGCAAGCTTTGGGTAGTAGGCCGAAAGGGCCGGAATCTTCCAGCGCGCCTCGCGCCCGGCCCAACCAGCCTCGAAATTCCCGGTGAGCAGTTGAAGCAGGGCCAAATTCCAATCGGCCACGGCATTGCAGGGATCGATTGCCCTTGCTTGATGATAAACCGCGAAAGCTTCATCAAAGTGGCGAAGTTCAGCGAGTGCGATCGCCTTGTTGGTGAGGGTTAAGGCGGAGTTCGGCTGAAGTGCGAGGCTCCGATCGTACCATGACACAGCTTCAGCGAAACGGCGCATTGCTGCGAGCGCGATCGCCTTGTTCATGAGGGTTGCGGCGGAGTTCGGCTGGAGTTCGAGGCTCCGGTCGAACCACGATAATGCCTCTTCGTTCCGATCGGACGACATCAGGACGTGGCCGATATTGCCGTAGGTGTCTGCGTTGGTCGGATCGAGCGCCAACGCCCGCTTGTTGTCGGCGAGAGCTTCGTCGAGCCTTCCCAGTTTTTGCAGAGTGAGCGCACGCATATACAGCGTCTGGAAGTGGTTGGGCTCAAGCTCGTCGCACAGATTGTAGTAGGGGAGGGCGTGTTCGAATCTCTCCGATTGATAGAGGAGAAGCGCGACCATGTTTGCCGCGTCCCAATGGCGAGGATTGAGTTTGAGCGCGTGCTGAAAGCTCAGGATCGCGTCCGCCGGGCGCTTCACCTCGATGAGGACGGCACCGAGATTTCTCCATAAATCCGCGTCAAGCGGTTTGAGTTGCACCGCCTTATCGAACGCGTTGAGCGCCTCGTCACTCCGCCCCTGGTTCACGAGCGTGGAGCCGAGACTGGTCAGATAAACCGCTTTCGGTTCCTGCCTGATCGCACGAGATATCCACTCCAGCGCATGGTCGTATTGTCGGGCGTGGAGCGACAGAAGACCCATAAGGTGCAGGGTGTCCGCGTGATTGGGATCCGATGCAAGGGCTTGCTGGCAGCAAAGCTGAGCGTCGAGATGCCGTCCCGCCTGCATGTGGCCAAGGCCGACATCATAGAGCCTGCCGACGGTACCTGCCCCGGGCGCAGTCAGGCCGACTCCGGCCTTCTTGGCGGCGGCCCGGCGCTCACGACGGCTCATCGGTGAGATTCCAATGGTCTCAATATCCAGCAAATTGTCTCGATTCAGCAATCTGTAGGTGATTCTATATGAGCAGAAAAGGCTTGAGTAGCAGGGACTTGGAGGGATGTGTTGCCGCGACTGACCGGCACGATGGGCGGCCGCGCGACGCTGCTGCTAGCCGCCGGCTGCAAAATTGTTGCTGCGCACCGCCCAGCCGGTGACGCGGCTCTCGATCAGCGAGAAGATGACATAGAGCGCAACGCCAAGCGCGGCCAGGATGAACAGGCCGGCGAACACCAGCGGCACGTCGAAACTCGAGCTGGCGATCATCATCAGATTGCCGATGCCGCGGTTGGAGGCAACGGTCTCGGAGATCACCGTGCCGACAAAGGCCAGCGTCGCTGCGACCTTCAGCGAGGCGAAGAAATACGGCATGGTCCGCGGCAGGCCGACATTCCAGAGGATTTCCATTTTCGTGGCCCGCAGCGTCTTCATCACGTCCTGCAATTCCGGCTCGGTCGCAGCCAACCCGGTCGCGACATTCACCACGATCGGGAAGATGCACATGATCATGGCGGTCAGCACGGCCGGCACCGTGCCGGCGCCGAACCACAGCACGAAGATCGGCACCACGGCCACTTTCGGAATCGATGAGAACCCGACCAGCATCGGATAGGCGACATCGTAGGCCAGCCGCGAGGAGCCGATCAGCATGCCGAGCAGAATGCCGATCACGATGCCGAGGCCAAATCCGACCAGCGTCGTATAAAGCGTCTGCAAAGCGTGCGGCCAGATCGCGGGAAAGCGGGTCCAGAGTGTCGCGAGAATCTGGCTCGGCCGCGGCAATACGATCTCCGAGACATGGAACAGGAGACATAACAGCTCCCAGGCCACGAAAAAACCGATGATGCAGGTCGTCGACAGGATGCGGCGCCGCAGGGTTTCGCTCATGACGCGGCCTCCTGAACGGCGCGGGCGGCAACGATGCGTTCACGCAGCCGCTGCGTCAGCGAGACAAACTCAGGCGCGAAAGACACGTCAATGGTGCGAGGCCGGTCGAACGGAACCACGCTGTCGTCGACGATCCGGCCCGGACGCGCCTGCATGACGCAGATCCGCGACGCGAGATAGGCCGCCTCCTTGAGGTCGTGGGTCACCAGCAGCACGGTGGGCTGCTTTTCGATCCAGAGGTTCTGCATGATCTCCCACAATTCCTCGCGCGTGAACTGGTCGAGGGCGCCGAACGGCTCGTCGAGCAAGAGCAGGGTGGGGTCATGAATCAGCGCCCGGCATAATGACGCCCGCTGCTGCATGCCGCCGGACAATTGCCAGGGAAATTTCTCGCCAAAACCGGCCAGCCCGACGCGCGCCAGCGAGGCCTCGACGCGGTCGCGATATTCGGATTTGCGCTTTTCCGCGAAGGCCTGCTTGAACGGCGGCACGATCTTGAGCGGCAGCATGACGTTGTCGCGGATGTTCAGCCACGGCAGCAGGGTCGGGTTTTGGAACGCCATGCCGATCCGCACATGGTCGGCGCCGATCTCGCGGCCGGCGACGAACACATAGCCTTGCGAGGCCGTCAGCGTTCCCGCGACAAGCTTGAGGATGGTCGACTTGCCGCAACCGGAAGGGCCGACCAAGGCCACGAACTCGCCATGCGCAATGCGCAACGATGTCTCCGCCAGCGCCGTGACCTGATTCTTGTCGCCGCCGAACGTGACCCTGACCTTTTCCAGGTCGATCACATTGCCCGATGGTGCAGGCTTTGCTGGCGAAGCGTTCATCGGACCGCACCTGCTCTCGGAGCGGTAATGGCGGCCATCGTGGTCGCGGTATTGCGCGGCGCGGCCGGAGGCATGGTCTGGATCGCATGAACCGAGCGGCCGCTGCCGCGCGCGTTCTCCTGCAAGGTGCGGTGCTTCATCACGAAGCGTCCGCGCACGATGGTGTGGATCGGCAGCGCGGTCGCCTGGCGGCCGTGCCACGGCGAAATCTTCGATCGCGACTGGATCTGGGCGTCGTCGATGGTCCATTCGCGATTAAGATCGACAATGGCGATGTCGGCGTCCGAGCCCACCGTCAGCGTGCCCTTGCGGGGGTAGAGACCCCAGATTTTCGCAGGCTTCTCCGCGCTCCATCGCACATAGTCCTGAATGGTGGCGCGGCCTCGGTCGACCTCGGTCAGCATCAAGGGCATCTGCGTCTCGACCCCCGAAAATCCGCAATCGACCGTCCAGATGTCGGCGCGGGTCTTTTCGTCCGGCGCATGCGGCGCATGGTCGGTGGCGATGATGTCGATCGTTCCATCCAGCAGTGCCGTCCACAGCGGCAGCTGGTTGGCAGTCTCGCGCACCGGCGGGTTGACGCGGATGACGCCGCCGAATTTCTGGTAGTCCTTCTCGGACAGCAGCAGATAATGCGGGCAGGTCTCTCCGGTGATGTCGACGCCGCGTGCCTTGGCCTCGGCCAGTGGCCGCAGTTCGGCGGCCGAGGAGATATGCAGCACGTGGATGCGGGCGCCGGTCCATTCGGAAAGTATCGCCGCGCGCGCCACTGCCTCGATGGCAACCACCGCCGGCCGCGCGTCCAGATGCGCGATCGCCTCGGTGCGGCCGGCGGCGCGCAGCCGCTGCTCCCGCCGCTCCATGATCGAATTGGTCTCGGCATGCAGCGAGATCCGCTTGCCGGTCGGCGCCACCACTTCGAAAGCCTCCAGCATCGCGCCGGTCGAGGGTGAGGGGATGCGGCCGAACGTGTTGCCCATGTACAGCTTAAAGCCGATGATGCCACCGTCGATCAGGGCGCCGACATGCTGGATGCTGTCCTCGCCCAGCACGGCGTAGAGGCCGTAATCGACATAGGCCTTCCCGGCCGCGATCCGGTGCTTGTCGGCAAGGGCTTCCGGTGTGCCCACGGTCGGCAACGTGTTCGGCATGTCGAACACCGTGGTGACGCCGCCGAACGCCGCGGCCGCCGTGCCGCTGGCAAAATCTTCCTTCTGGGGATAGCCGGGATCACGAAAATGCACGTGAACGTCGATCGCCCCGGGCAGGATATGGAGCCCGGTCGCGTCCAGTATCTCGCGGCTCGGCGGCATCGCCTCCGGTGCGCCGACGGCATGGATCAGACCGTTCTTGATGGCGACGCTGGCGGGGTAGCTCGCGTCCGGCGATACGACCGTGCCGCCGCTGATCACAAGATCCACCGTCTCCGACATGGCGCCTGCCTCCGTCACAACATCGCCCAGCCGCCATCGACCGGCAGGTCGACACCGGTGATCTGGCGCGAGACGTCGCTGGCGAGGAACAGGCAGGCATTGGCGACGTCGGCATCGACGGTGACGCGCTTGAGCGCGTAGTCGGCGGCGTGGCGTTCGGCGGCCTCCGCTTCGGAGATGCCGAGCTTCTGCGCCATGTCGCGGCAGACCTTGTCGCGGAAGCGCGGGCCGTCGACCATGCCGGGCGCCACGCAGTTGACGTTGATGTTGTATTGCCCGACCTCAAGCGCAAAGCTCTTGGTGATGCCGCGCAGGCCCCATTTCGAGGCCGAATAGGCCACGCGCCCGGCACGCCCGCGCATGCCGAAGGTGCCGCCGACATTGACGACCTTGCCGTAGCGCTGCTCGATCATGGTCGGCAGCGCCGCGCGCATGGTGTGGAAGCATCCGTTCATGTTGAGGGTGACGATCTCGTCGAATTCCTCCGGGGTGGTTTGCACACCGGTCTTGCCGATCGGGCCCGAGCCGCCGGCGACATTGACGAGGATGTCGAGGCGGCCGCCGAATTGGGCCCTGCTCTCTTCGACGGCCTCTTCGCACTGTTTTGCATCGGTGAGATCGCAGGGGATGACGATCGCCATGCCGCCGCCGGCTTTGACTTCCGCGGCGACCGGCTCGATGGCCGCGGTATCCCTTCCCACCAGCGCCAGCTTGCAGCCTTCGGCGGCGAACGCATGCGTGATGGAAGCGCCCATGCCCTTGGCCGGGCCGGTGATGAGCGCGACGCGATTTTCAAGCGAAAGATTCATGGATTCGTCCGTGCTGGTTTGAAGAACTGGAAACGCAGATCCCGCGTCACATCGCCGGCTGGATCGCCGTCGGGCGCTCGCTGGCCGGAGGCAGGAAACTGCGGTCGAAGATTTCGGCGACGGTCGGAGTGCGCGGCAGTTCCTTGGCCTGGACCAGGATATCGATCGCCTTCGCCATCCGGTCGTCGCTGATGTCGCCGATGCCGATCCTTGCAATTTCGGGATGGGTCATCTCGTCGGCCAGCGTGGCATCCAGCCGCGCCCGTTCGATCGCGGGCTTGATCAGCGGCTCGCGCGCGGAAACCGCATCGATCGCGGCCTGGCGATCGGCCATCGCGTCCTTGATGCCGTGGTTGAGCGCGGCCAGGAAGCCCTTGACGGCCTCGGGATGTTCCTTGGCGAACTTGCGCGAGACGATGATGGCGTTGGAGTAAAGGTCCATGCCGTAGTCGCCGAATTTGATGAAGCGCAGGTCCTTGTCGGGGTCGACGCCGATCAGCCGTGCGCTGAAGCGGATGGTGGTGACGTAGCCGAACACGCCATCGACCTGACCCTGCATCAGCATCTGCTCGCGCAGGCTGGGCTGCATGTTGACGATCTCGACCTTGGCGCAATCGATCTTGGCCGTTGCGCACAGCGCCGGAAACAGCTTCAGCGCGCCGTCATTGGCCGCGCCTCCAAGTTTGCGGCCGACGAAATCAGCCGGCGTCTTGATCGGGCTGTCGGCCTTGACCGCCACCGTGAAGGGCGGGCGGTTATAGAGCATGAACACGCCGATCGGCGCCTCGTCCGGCTTCTTCGCAGCCAGCTCGATCAGCGCATTGATGTCGCCGAAGCCCATGTCATAGGCGCCATTGGCGACCTGCGGCACCGCGGCGCCGGATCCGTTGCCCTGGTCGAAGGTGACGTCGAGGCCGGCCTGCTTGAAGTAGCCGCGATCCTGGGCGAGGAAGAACATGCCCTGCGGCCCCTCGTATTTCCAGTTCAGGACCAGCTTGATTTTGGTGTCGGCCTGCGCGGCCGTGATGCCGGTGGTGAAGACCAGCGCGAACGCAAGCGCCTTCATTCCACGAAATGCGTGGTGTCCGATCATGTCGGTTTTCCTGTCAGGTCTGGGATCTGTCTTCCGGATCGCCGCTGGCCGTTAAGTTGGGCTCGGGCCAGGCTCGCCGGGTTGTTGCTTGCAGCGTAGCGCTTTTCAGTGACCTAATCTGCTGCTAACTTTCGTCATGAGCGGTGCATAAAAAGCAACACTGGAGACCTCATGCGACATTTGAAGCTGCTGGCCAATGTGGTCGAGGTGGCGCGCTCGGGCTCGATCCGAAAGGCGGCCGAGCGTCTCAATTTGACGCCGTCGGCGATGAACCGCCGCATTCAGGATCTCGAAGCCGAGGTCGGAACGCCGCTGTTCGAGCGCCGTCCGCGCGGCGTGCGGCTGACCACCGCGGGCGAGATGTTCGTGCGCTATGCGCGCAGCCAGATCGCCGAAGCCGAGCGGATGCTGTCGCAGGTCGAGGACCTCCGAGGCTTGCGGCGGGGCCCGATCCAGATCGCCTGCAGCCAGGCTTTGGCGCTCGATTTCCTGCCCTCGCGCATCGCGGACTTCCAGACACGGCATCCCAAGGTCCTGTTCGATCTGAAGGTGATGGACCATGAGCGGGCGCTGGCGTCGCTGGCGGCCTACGAAGTCGATCTGGCGCTGGTGTACCGCCCGGCGATGTGGCCGTCGCTCCGGGTCATCGCCAGCATTCCGCAGCGGCTGGTCGTCATCGTTCGCTCCGATCACCCGCTCGCCGCCAAGAAAACGGTTCGGCTCTCGGAATGCGTCGGCTACCCCGCGGCATTGCCGGACCGAACGCTGAGCGGCCGGCAGGTGCTCGACGAGGTCACCACGCGGCGCGACCTGCGCTTCAACATGCTGGCGGAGTCGAACTCGTTCGAAATGCTGAGGGGGTTGGTCTATCGCTGCAACATGATCTCGTTCCAGATCGAGATCGGCGCGCCGTCGTCCGATCTGGGAATGGGCCTGACCGGCCGTCCGGTCGACGTGCGCGATCTGCCCACGGCCGACCTCGTGCTGTGCCAGTTGCGCGGCCGCAGTCTTCCGGTGGCGGCGGCGACCTTTGCCGAACTGCTGCTCAAGAACATGCAGAGCGTGACGCCCGGGGTTTAACAGGCTCCGGCCTTGCGCGCAGGCGGCTACGCCAAGGCGGCAATGGTGCCGGCGGCAAAAATCGAATAATGGTCAATCAAGCAATAAAACCAGGGGAGGACGTTTCGTGATGCGATCGATGCTTTTTGCTTTGTTGCTAAGTGCGGCCGTGCCGTTTGCGGCGGTTGCCCAGACGGCCGATGAGTTGAAGAACGACGAGAAAACACCCGGGGACGTGCTGGTTTACGGCATGGGGTATTCGGCAAACCGGTTCAGCCCGCTCATCCAGATCAACAAGGAAAACGTGAGCAAGCTGGTCCCGATATGGGCCTATTCGCTCGCCGACCTGCAGGGCGGCGAGGCTTTTCCCCTCATCAAGGACGGCGTCGTCTACGCGACGACCCACAATGCGACGGTGGCCGTCGACGCCCTGACGGGAAAGCAGATCTGGCGGGTCATTCACGACTATCCGCCGGAGACCTTGCGCGTCGTCTGCTGCGGCATCGTCAATCGCGGCGCCGCCATCTACGAGGGCATGGTGATCCGCGCGCTGATGGACGACCGGCTGGTCGCGCTGGACGCCGCGACCGGCAAGGAGATCTGGACGGTGAGTTCACCCGAGCCCGCGACCGCCGAAAACGGCTATGCGATGACGGGCGCGCCGCTGATCGTCAACGGCGTCGTCATCACCGGCGTGGCCGGGGCCGAGTTCAGCCATCGTGGTTTTCTCGAGGGATACGATGCCAAGACCGGCAAGCACCTGTGGCGGCTCTACACCGTTCCGGCCAAGGGTGAACCGGGGTCCGAGACCTGGGAAGGCGATTCCCAGCTCACCGGCGGCGGCAGCACCTGGCTCACCGGCACCTACGATTCCGAGCTCGACCTGGTCTATTGGGGCGCCGGCAACCCGGCGCCGTGGAATCCGCGCGCCCGCAAGGGCGACAACCTCTTCACCAATTCGGTGTTCGCCGTCAGGCCGAAGACCGGCGAACGCGTCTGGTACTTCCAGACATCGCCGCAGGATCCGTTCGATTATGACGCCGTGCAGACGCCGGTCATTGCCACCATCAATGTCGGCGGCACGCCGCGCAAGGTCGTTATTCAGGCCAACCGCGGCGGCTTCCTTTATGTGCTCGATGCCAAGGACGGCAAGCTGATCGCCGCCAACCCCTACGGCAAGGTGAACTGGGCGAGCGGCATCGACATGAAGACCGGGCGTCCGATGGTGACGGATGTCTTTACCGACGCCCTCGCGGGCAAGAGCGTCACGGTCTGGCCGTCGGTCTCCGGGGTGACCAACTGGCAACACATGTCGTTTAGTCCGAGCACCGGCATGCTCTACATCAACACCTTGCATGTCGGCATGACCTATCAGGCGGGCGATCCGCCGAAACTGGCACCCGGACGTCCGGCCGGCGCCCCGACCGTCAAGCGGACGGTCGTCACCGACGACCCCAACATTCGCGGCTATCTCAAGGCCGTCGATCCCATGACCGGCAAGTCGAAGTGGGAGGTGCCGTACAAGAGCCCGAACTATTCGTCGACCATGGTGACGGCGAGCAATCTCGTGTTCACCGGCGTCATGACCGGGGAATTCCAGGCGCTCGATGCCGATACCGGCAAGCTGCTGTGGAGCTTCCAGACGCCGTCGGGCATTATCGGCCAGCCGGTGACGTGGGAAAGAAACGGCAAGCAATACGTCACCGTGATGAGCGGCATCGGCGGTGTCTATGCGCAGCGCGGCGGCGACCCGAACCTCGCCAACCTGCCCACCGGCGTGTCGCTGTGGACCTTCGCACTGTTCGACAAGTGATCTGAAGATGGAGGTCACCTGCGGTGGCCTCCATTTCTTGCCAATCTTCTTCAATCGGCCTGTTCGGTCCACCTGCCGCATCTCGGGAGGCGGACCGGCGACAACGCGTGGGCAATATCGACATGCCAATCCCGGCAAAAAATGCAAGCCAAACAAAAGATGTAAGCTGGCGGGTGCGCGCCTATGCCGGCGCCATGGTGGCGCTCGCTGCCGCCCTGTCGCCGGTCACGACGGCGTCGGCACAGGACAGCGCCAAGATCGAGGCAGGGGAGAATGTCTTCAACACCAATTGCGCGGTCTGCCACGGCGATCAGCTCGTCAGCACGGGCCAGACCTTCGACCTGCGCCGGCTGAAGGACGGCGATCGGGCGCGCTTCGACAACTCGGTGCGCAATGGCAAGAACCAGATGCCGCCGTGGAAGGGCAAGCTGACCGACGAAGAGATCGATCAGGTCTGGCATTATATTCGCGCCAACGCGTATCAAAAATAGCTGGAGGCGGCCCGAAAACGCCCATGTCTGCAACGCGCCTCGGGACGCCCCGGGCCTTGAACGCTGTCTTATTGCCCTCGATATCTTCGTCTGGTGCGATCGCACCTTACAAATGTCTGCATCCCGGGGATGATTGGTCAGGATTGGGAAGGCTTCGCATCGCAGGTGGGAGGACGGTCTGAATGCCAAGAAAGGGAATCACGGGCCACGACGAATGGGTCATCACGGAAGCCTTGGCAACGGCGCTGATCGCGCTGGAGCAGCTTCCATCGAAACACCAACCGTCCACCCACATGGATGAAATCAGAAAGCTTTTGACGGCCGCCTGCCAGTCCGGAACCGTCAACCTGCACATGGCCCAGGCCAAGTGTCGGTTGTTTCCCGAGATGGATCGAGCGGCGATCTATCTCGAATACGGCCTCGAGGATGGCCAAGCCTGAACAGATTGCCCGCTGATATCAGCGAGCCCGCGCCTTCACCATTGCCGCATCCGCACGAGAAGCGGCCTTCGGCCGGATCAAGAAGTCTTCCCAGCGAAAATCATCGCAACCAACTCGGTCCGCACGGAATCCAGAACGCTTGCGTATTCGAGACACCGCGGGCGCGATCGCAGAGGCCAAAACAGAAAAGGTTTTATTCCGGCCGCGCTGGCGGATTTGTCGGCGCAAAAAAACGGCCCCAGCCCAAGGGGAAAGGGCTGAGGCCGCAAGCTATTGGAACGTGAGCCGCGCTTGTTCTTGTCAGTGGGCAGCGCGACGTCGGAAATGGGACACTCGAGCAAGGCCGGTTCCGATTGAATCAGAACCGACGCTCCAATCTTTTGTTTTGACGCGTTTTCTTCACGCGAACCGGTATCCACTCCTCCGCTCGAAAACGCTCTAGTTTCCTGCGGGTTTCCGTGCGGTTGAACGGCCGCCCGGCTTCGAATCGTCCGTGCTGCCGGGAGTCATTCCTTCGGAGGCCGTCCCGGCACCGCTTCGGCTCATGCCGGTGGTTCCCTTCGTCATTGTGCCATTCTTGTGTGCGCCGTTGTTAGTGGTTCCCATCGTGCCGGCACCCTTTTCAGGAACCTGAGTTCCCGAGTCAGCGCCACCAGTCTGGGCTAGGGCGAACGAACTTGTGAGCGCGAACGCTGCCGCTAACGCGATTGTATTAAGTTTCATGATCACTCCTCTTCTGTTGGTGGACAACAACCCGGCACGATTGCTTGTTCAGAGCTTCCGACCCGCCGTTGCAACTTGGACCAGGATCTTTCGCAGCTTCCGTCGAGGTTCCCTGCCGTTTAAAGGCATGCGGCGCTGGCCCGTTTCGACCGTCAGTGTCTGCATTGAATTCGGCGGTGTTGTGATGTTTCCGTGATTGAGCCATGTTGAGCGGCAAGCAAGCTTTGCATTGCGGCATGCTGGTTCCATCACCGCCCGCCACATCGGTGACAAAAAATGCGAATGATTGCTTGCCCGGTGGGGAGTCGTTGCGGGCTGCATAGCCAAATCGCAACGGCGGTTCGTCAGATTTTCGGCGCTGCGCCAGCGCGATCGAACACCAGTGTCTCCTCGATATCGTCGGGTCTGGCAGCAATCGGCGTGTCTTCTGCGGCGTGGCGCAGCGCGTCTGTGGCGGCGTCCAGCCCGTCAAGGGTCTCGTTGGCCTGACTGCCCGAATCGTGCGGTCGTGGCGGCACCTGTTTGGCGCCATCGGTAGCGGGATTCTTCTGCGTCATGGTGTGTCTCCCTGGAGGACGAGACACCAATGTCGTGCGAGGCTATGGGTTCCGGCTTCGGGCCATTCGAATTCCTGTCGTCTCGACCCGGTCGCGATTGACCCATTTCGGACGTCGCCGACCCCCAAAATTATATCGGTCGAGCGGGCTCCCGACGTCTTCCAGATGTCGAGTTTAGACAGCTAAACTGCGACATTACGATTGTTGGACGGCGGGCATGCAGCGGCAGGAGTTATCGTCGTGGTGAACAGCCAGGACATGGCCAATCGAGCCAGCCACAATCGAGCCAGCCACAATCGAGCCAGCCCTGGCGACGATCGCGGCGCGACAGAAATCATGCGGGCAAAGGGGGGCCAGTGAACATTCTTGGCATCAATTCAGTGTATCACGATTCAGCCGCCGCGCTGCTCGTCGACGGCAAGCTCGTTGTCGCCGTCGAGGAGGAGCGGTTCAATCGCATCAAATACGGCAAGTTACCGGACGTCGACAACCCGCATCAATTCCCCGAGCGTGCGATCCGTTTCTGCCTGCATTATGCCGGTCTCACCGCCGGCGATATCGATCACGTGGCATACTCGTTCGACCCCCAACTGCGCCGAACGCGATTTCGCCCCGAGTGGTGGGTGGATCCGCGGTTTGAGGAAGTCTTCCTGCTGCGGCTCGGTCAGGTGCGCGGTGTCGCCGACGAGCTTCTTGGACGTCCGCTGCGGCAAAGATTTCATTTCGTGCCCCACCATCTGGCGCATGCCGCCTCGGCCTATTTCCCGTCAGGCTTCGATCGCGCGGCCATCCTCGTCATCGACGGCATCGGCGAGGCGGCCGGCTCGACCCTGTGGAAGGCCGTCGGGACAAAAATAAAGCCGGTCGAAACATTCGACTATCCGCACTCGCTTGGCTTCGTATGGGAGATCATCTGCGGTCATCTTGGCTTCTCGACCTACGACGCCTCCAAGCTCATGGGCTTGGCCGCCTACGGCAATCCCGAGGTTTTCCGCCGCGAATTCCAGGCGATCATGCAGGTCGGCAAGGAGGATTATGCAATAGACCCGGAGGCGATCGGCTTTCAATCGGCCAAGTCGAGTCAATTGGAGAGCTTGCTGGGTCCGCCGCGCGATCCGGGTATGGAGATTCTGCGGCGACATGTCGATATCGCGGCGGCGCTACAGGAGGCCACGAATGCGGCAGTGATGGCGCTCGTCCGGCGCCTCAAACGCGAAGTGCCGTTCGACAAGCTGTGCTTTGCCGGCGGCGTCGCGCTCAATTGCGTGACCAATGAGCTGGTCCGGCAATCGGGCGAATTTTCCGATGTGTTCATACCCACCGCGCCGCACGATGCCGGCACCGCGGTCGGCGCCGCCTTTGTCGTGCACTGCGCCAAGCAGAAAACTCCTCCCGAGCGCGGCAACTCCACGCCGTATCTCGGTCCCGCGTTCAACCGGCGCGAAATTCTGGCGGCGGTGAAGTCGGCCGGTCTTGCGCCCCGGCGCAGTAAATCCCCGGCGCGCGACGCTGCGGAGATGGTGGCTGATGGCAAGATCGTCGCCTGGTTTCAGGGTCGCATGGAGTTCGGGCCGCGCGCCCTCGGCAACCGATCGCTCCTCGCCGACCCGCGCCGACCGGACATGCGCAACATCCTCAATCAAATGGTCAAGCACCGCGAGGATTTCCGGCCGTTTGCACCGAGCGTCCTGGCCGAACACGCCGACGAATGGTTCGAGGTTGGCGCCCACACGAGGAGTCACGAATTCATGCTGTTTGCATGTGGGGTCAAGCCCGAGCGGCGCGATCGCATCCCTGCCGTGCTGCACCAGGACGGCAGCGCCCGGGTGCAGCTCGTGCGACGCGAATCAAATCCGCGCTTTCACGAGCTGATATCCTGTTTCTTTGCGCTAACCGGCGTGCCGCTTGTCGTCAATACGTCCTTCAATGACAGCGAGCCAATCGTCTGCACGCCCACCGACGCGATCGTCACATTCCGCAAGTCCGGCATTGACGCGTTGTTTATGGACGATGTCGTTCTGACCGCGGAGAGCAGAGACCTGATCCTTTCGCTATCGGAGTCATGGCGGACATCGAGCCGGGTCTGCTGCCGCTAGTTTGCGCCCCTGGCGGCAATAGGCCCGGCCCCGCTTTTCATCGGTCTGGTTCGAGGTGCAGTTGTTGTTGGCCTGAACAGGAATTGTCCCGGCCATTTCAATCAAACGTGAATGTCGTCATCGGTATCGATGACATCACACCATTGCGTGATGGAAACGCTGCAACGACTGACGCTTAATTTAACCGAATGACATTTTGTTTAATGGTTTCGGCGGATCGGGAATCCTAAACGGCTTCGTGCGCATCAGCGCTGACACGACAAAACGGACGAAGCCAATGACCAAAATGAAAACACTAGGTGCTGTGATCATTCTTACCGCCGCCGTTGCCGCGCCGGTGTTCGCGCAAGACGCGGGCAAGCTCGGGCGGGGAAGCAATCATGGCCAAGCCTATGATCAGTCGAATTACCGCGGGGCGTATAATCAGCTTAACGGCGCGCCCTTCGATGCCGCCCCGCAGACGCCGGAAGAGATGAGAAACCGGGATAATTTCGGATTCAGCGGCAGGGACCCCTCGCGAGTCGGCGGCGAAGCCCCGAACCTCAACCCGGCCGGAACCTAATTCAAGCCACCGAGACAGTTGGACATGTCCAAAGACATGTTCCGCATGTCACGGTCATTCTCCGATCGGTGAATCAATCCGGCAAAAGCCCGCCCTCGTTGGCCGACAGGTCAAACGGGGGCGGGGCCTTGCGAGGGAGCAATCGGCGTCCCAACGCTCACTCGCTCGGTTTAATCCTGCGATGATACCGGCTTAAATGTTTTTGTGGTGCCGGTTGAGAGGATTGAACTCCCGACCTTCGGTTTACAAAACCGCTGCTCTACCGCTGAGCTAAACCGGCAATTGATCGACGCCCGGAATTGATATTATCGCATTTGGCTGCCGCCGGGAGCCGACGGGGCAGGGCGCC
>NZ_SSNA01000122.1 GCF_004799445.1 Bradyrhizobium sp. | reverse complement strand
GGCATCCGCCGACGGAGATGATCGAGCGCCAGCCCTATCTGCCGCGTTTCATGGCCGGTGGCCCCGGCAATCCGCTCGGCGCGCGCGCGATGTATCTCGGCAATACAGTCTATCGCATCCACGGCACCAACCAGCCTTCGACGATCGGCAAGTTCGTCTCCTCGGGTTGCATCGGCATGCTGAACGAGGACGTCTCGGACCTGTTCGATCGCGTCAAGGTCGGCACCCGCGTCGTCGTGCTTCCGGGCGGGCCGCCGCCGGGAACCGCAACCGCCTCGGCGGCGCCGATGCCGGGGACCAGTGCTTTGCCGAATCCCGGGCCGGCGCTTCCTCCGCCGAGCGTTCCCGGCACGCAGCCCACCGTGGTACCGCCGCTCCCCGCGCCGGTGACGGTGCGCTAGATCGGCTGCGGATTCCGACGTCGTCCTGAGGCGCGAGCCAGTGCGCGCCTCGAAGGATGATTGTTTGGCAGGGTAGTCGTCTCACGTCGTTGCGAGTCCCGCATCAGGGATCGAGCGTCGGATAATCAGGGAAGTCAAATGACGGTGGTGCGCGGTGGGTGCCTCTGCCAATCGGTCGGTTTCGAAGTTGATCTTCCGTTCATCAAGTTCGTGAAGTGCCACTGCTCACGCTGCCGGAGGGCGACGGGCAGTGCTTTCGCTGCCAATGCATACGTTCTCCCAGCCGCATTTCGCTGGACCTGCGGTTCGGAGCTTGTCGTTCGCTTCGATCTGCCGGAGGCGCGGAGCTTTTCAACTTCCTTTTGCAGCCTATGCGGCTCACCGCTCCCGCACAGCACCCGCAGCGGCCGGGAAGTCATCATTCCCGCGGGCTCTCTCATGGATGACCCAGGCGCATCGCCCAGCGTCGAATCATGCTGGAGTTCGCGTGCATCCTGGCTGTCGGACGCAATCGATTTACCCACGACCGACTAACTCGACGCGTCGAGTTGCGGACCTGTTCGACCCACACGAGTTCCAGTGCGCAATCGCCTTGATCTCGTTCGGTGAGACGCGATTAACCGTTCGTTCATAAAAGTCGGATTGTCTGGACTTTCCGTAGATCGCGGAACGATGGTTGCCCGTATCTCGTGGGGCCGGAAGGAGCTGGCGGTGAGTGCAATCGCTGCGACCCAGGGCGCTAGCCGAATTTCGCCCGTGAACGAGAAGCTCTATCACCAGAGTAATCTGCTGGGCGACTGGAAAGGCTCATTCTCGAACAACCATCAAGCCGTCGAATTCAAGGTCGTGAGCATCTCCGGTAGCACGGCGCAGATCGAGTATACTCATAACGGGCATACGGAGAGAGGCACCGCCACCGTCGATCAGAACTTCATCACTTTCGGCAATGTCTCGATCGCGACCCGTGATGGAAAGAAGGCCGCGCTGGAGTTTTCATTCGGGACGGCGAAACAGGACGCTAGTCTCAACAAGGCCGCCGCCCCTGCCACGGACCAGAACCCGCTGATCGGCAGCTGGATCGGCAGTACGGACAAGCAGACCGCCTCCTTCCAGGTCCTCTCGATCAATGGGCGGGATGCGCAGGTCAGATATACCATCGATGGGCAGAGCGGGCAGGGTGTCGGCGACGTCGTCAACAATGCTGTCATCTTCGGCAAGGTGTTGCTCTCGGTCACCGATGGATTGAACGGGAAGGTGACATTCCCGGCCCCCGGGAAGACGTTGTCGCTCAGTGTAAAGAAGTTCACACCAAAGACCGCGTGATATCTCGGGCAGCGCTCAATCTGCTGGCCGGCGCGCCAGGAGCGTTGCCGCGAGCGGTAAGGCCCGGTTGAACCTTTCTTCTTACGCCAACCTTCGCACCGGCTCGCCCTTGAACCAGCCGTCGATGCCTTCGACCATCTGGCTGTAATGGGCGACAAAGGTTTCCCGCGTGACGTAGCCGAGATGCGGCGTCACTACGAGGTTGTCGAGCTTGCGGAAGGGATGGTCGACCGGAAGCGGCTCGACCGAGAACACGTCCACCGCCGCGCCGGCGATCTTGCGCGCTTTCAGGGTTTCCAGAAGTGCCGCTTCATCGACGATCGGCCCACGCGCCGTGTTGACGAGATAGCTGGTCGGCTTCATGCGGGCGAGATCGGCTGCTCCGACCAGGCCCCGCGAGCGCTGGCTCAGCACCACATGAATGGTAATCATGTCGGCGGTCGAGAATAATTCTTCCTTGGTGGCGTAGCCGACGCCGACTTCCTTGCATCGCTCCGGCGTCAGGTTCGGGCTCCAGGCGATCACGTTCATGCCGAACGCCTTCGCCAGCCCCGACACCTTGGCCCCTAACTTGCCGAGCCCGACCACCCCCAGCGTCTTGCCCTCGATCTCGATGCCGACGAATTTCTGTAAGGGTTCGCCGGCATGCATGCGGGCGTTCTCGCGGCCGATATTGCGGGTCAGCTCCAGGATCAGGCCCATCGTCAGCGGCGCGGTGGGATCGCGGGGCCATTGCGTCCCGCACAGCACCACCTGCTTCTCCTTGGCGGCCTCCATATCGATCGAATTATTGCGCATTCCCGAGGTGATCAGGAGTTTCAGGTTGGGCAAGGCGGCAAACATCGCGCGCGGGAACGGCGTGCGCTCGCGCATCGCGCAGATGATCTCGAAATCCTTCAGCGCGCTCCCGGCTGCCTCGGGAGAAGCAAACGGCTGGTTGAAGACAGTGACATCGACCCGGTCCTTGATCTTCGACCAGTCCGCGACCGATAAGGCCAGATTGAGATAGTCATCGAGAATTGCACAGCGCAGCCGCGTCATGGGGGGTCCGTTCATGGCGATGATGACGGCGCCTGGGGCGCGCCGCCTTTGAAAACGCGCCATGGTCGCGCGCCGCGCTTTCCCACGCAAGCGCCTGGACCATCAAAAATACGGGCGGGCGTCTTTGCGGCCTGCAGACCTCAGTGATTCGCAAGCCGGCAAAAAATGTAAGGGTATGGTCAGCCGGTGCGTTTGTGCGACGATCCTGCGCGCTTGGCGCGGCAGGCGGGACCGGGGCCGCGCATGTAATAGAGCTCCGGCCGGTAGGGGTCGAACGCTTTGGCGAAGAATTGCCGCCAAAAGGCGCGGATTTCGGCGAAGGGCCCCGACCGTCCGTCGCGGGTGCGGGTCGGGGAGGAGAGGGAGCCCGAGGTGATGGTCGCCATGACGAATCCTGTCTTTTTTCCGGCGGCTTCTGTCGCGCGGAGCGCTTTCTGGGGCGCTGACGGGTAGTTTCGGGCGCGAGTTGTTAAAAGAAGGTTTCAATTGTCGCTATCCGTGTTCTTACTGGTGAACAGATGGAAAACGGCTAGTGTCCCCCGAACCCGAAGTTCGCCCGAACTCGCGGCGACCTCTCAGCGAACTTCGGGTTCGAAAGGGACACTGGAAACCCATGATTTCAGTGTGGTTTTGGCTCAGAAGTTCACTTGAAGAACCCGCTGCGAAAAATGAAGTGAACTTCTGAGCTACCACACTGGCTGCGGTTGCCCTTTGGAGGCCGCGCCGCTACATCAGCCCCAGCCAAATTTCCTTAAATCCTCTCGTTTTTCAGGGATCGCGATGGCCCGCCAGTTCGTCTATTTCATGCAAGGCCTGTCCAAGACCTATCCGCCCAACCGGAAGGTGCTCGATAACGTCCATCTGTCGTTCTATCCGGACGCCAAGATCGGCGTGCTCGGCGTCAATGGTTCCGGCAAATCGACGCTGCTGCGGATCATGGCCGGCCTCGACAAGGAATATACCGGCGAGGCCTGGGTGGCCGAGGGCGCGCGTGTCGGCTACCTCGAGCAGGAACCGCAGCTCGACGCCACCAAGACCGTACGCGAGAACGTCATGCTGGGCGTTGCCAAGCAGAAGGCGATCCTCGATCGCTACAACGAGCTGGCGATGAATTATTCCGAAGAGACCGCCGACGAGATGACCAAATTGCAGGACGAGATCGAGGCCGCCGGCCTGTGGGATCTCGACAGCAAGGTCGATCAGGCGATGGACGCGCTGCGCTGCCCGCCGGACGATTCCGATGTGACAAAACTCTCCGGCGGCGAGCGCCGCCGCGTCGCGCTGTGCAAGCTGCTGCTCGACCAGCCCGAACTCCTGCTGCTGGACGAGCCGACCAACCATCTCGACGCGGAATCGGTGTCATGGCTGGAAGGCCATTTGCGCAACTATCCTGGCGCCATCCTGATCGTCACCCATGACCGTTACTTCCTCGACAACGTCACGTCATGGATTCTCGAACTCGACCGCGGCAAGGGGATTCCCTACGAGGGCAATTACTCGTCCTGGCTGGTGCAGAAGCAGAAGCGCCTCGCGCAGGAAGGCCGCGAGGATGTCGCGCATCAGCGCACCCTCGCCCGCGAGCAGGAATGGATCGCGGCCTCGCCGAAAGCGCGCCAGGCCAAATCCAAGGCGCGCTACCAGCGCTACGAGGACCTTCTGAAGCAGGCGAGCGAGAAACAGACCCAGACCGCGCAGATCACGATCCCGGTGGCCGAGCGGCTCGGCCAGAACGTGATCGATTTCGAGGGCCTGACCAAGGGCTTCGGCGACCGCCTCCTGATCGACAACCTCACCTTCAAGCTGCCGCCCGGCGGCATTGTCGGGGTGATCGGCCCCAACGGCGCCGGCAAGACCACACTGTTCCGGATGATCACCGGACAGGAAAAGCCGGACAAGGGCACCATCACGGTCGGCGAGAGCGTGCATCTGGGCTATGTCGACCAGTCGCGCGACAGTCTCGACGGCAAGAAGAGCGTGTGGGAGGAAATTTCCGGCGGCAATGAACTGATCCTGCTCGGCAAGCGCGAGGTCAATTCGCGCGGCTATTGTTCGTCGTTCAACTTCAAGGGCGCCGACCAGCAGAAGAAGGTCGGTGCGCTGTCGGGCGGCGAGCGCAACCGTGTCCATCTGGCCAAGATGCTCAAATCCGGCGCCAACGTCTTGCTGCTCGACGAGCCGACCAACGACCTCGACGTCGACACGCTGCGCGCGCTCGAAGAGGCGCTGGAGGATTTCGCCGGCTGCGCCGTGATCATCAGCCACGACCGCTGGTTCCTCGACCGCATCGCCACCCACATGCTGGCCTTCGAAGGCGACAGCCACGTCGAATGGTTCGAAGGCAACTTCCAGGATTATGAAAAGGACAAGATGCGCAGGCTGGGCCAGGATTCCATCATCCCGCACCGCGTAAAATACAAGAAGCTGACGCGGTGATGGAGAACTCGGCTCGATGGCGCAATCGTCGATCCGTCCTATAAACCGCCCAGCAATCTGTATCCCGATGTATGGCAGGCGTCGGCGCCGCACTGAAGGATGACCGAGCCAAAATTGATTAGGCCAATTGCGATCACGTAGAGGCTCAAGAGCTTTGCAAGGCGGCCGAGCGCGGCCGGCGGCGGTCGGTCGCGCAGATGCTCGTCGCCGAGGATCGCAAATTTGATGGCGAAGGCAGCCAGGATCGCCATGGCGATCACGACCGACCACACCGGCATGTGCAAGCCAAGAACCGCGCTGCCGATATAGCTGTGGCCGGGCCTCGGATAGATATCGAGCAAGGTCTGGCGCACCGAGACCATCATCAGCAAGAGCGCGAACAGCATGCCGACGCCGTCGTTGCGCGCGGAATAGCCGTGGCGGAAGTGCATGATAATGCCGAAGCAGACGCCGAACATCGCCACGCGTTGCAGCAGGCACAACGGGCAGGGGATCTCGCCGCCGTCATATTGCAGAACCATGGCCGCCGTCAGAATGGCAGCCATCGTCAGCATCATCGCAAGCTGGAAGAGATCGTTGAGCGTCGCGGGCAGGCGGGCGCCCGTCGTTCTGTTCATGCGGGGTCTCCGCGCGACCAGACCTGCGGGACCGCATCGAGCTCGACCTGCAGCCACGGCATGCGGAAGCCATATTCCGGGCTGTATATTTCAAACAGGAACAGTCCGATCGACAGGGCCACGCACGCCAGCATCGCCGCAACGGCGAGCCACCGCGGCCCGCAATAGGCGGCGAGAAGCGCAAGTGACAGGGTCGCGAACACGACAAGCATCATCCTCAAACGCTCCACGACCGGCACCGGCCAAGGCGGGGCATCGTCACGAGCCCGGCATTGGCCTTCGCAGTTTGCCGCCGGGACGATATACCAGCATGCCGGGAGATGGATATGTCGTTTAAAGCGAAAATCACGGCGGTTGCGATCGTCCTGCAAGCGATCGCCATGCACGGCGTCGCCGCCGCATCCGACGCCGGCTTCACGGCGTTCATTGCCTCGCTGTGGCCGGAGGCGCAGGCCGAAGGTGTCTCGCGCGCCAGCTTCGACGCCGAAACGCGCGGCCTCGAGCCGGACTACAAATTGCCCGACCTGATCTTGCCGGGGCGCCCCGCCACCGGCGCGCCGTCGCAGGCCGAGTTTGTGCAGGTGCCGGCCGATTATTTGAAGGAAGCCAGCATCGCCAGGCTTGCCGAGGAAGGGCAGCGGCTGATGGCGAAGTATCGCCCGGCGCTCACCGGGATCGAGCAACGCTTCGGCGTGCCGGCTCCAATCGTGCTCGCGATCTGGGGCCGCGAAACCGACTTTGGCCGCTACACGCTGCCTTACGACGGGCTGCGGGTGCTGGCGACGCAGGCCTATGTCGGCCGCCGCAAGGAGCAGTATCGCACCGAGTTCATTCTGGCGCTCAAGCTGATCAATGACGGCGAGGTGACGCGCAAGGACATGCGCGCGTCGTGGGCGGGCGCCACGGGCCTGACGCAATTCCTGCCGTCGGAATTCTACAAGCATGCGGTGGATTTTGACGGCGACGGCCGCAAGGACATCTGGCATTCGGTGCCGGACGCGCTGGCTTCGGCCGCGCAGCAGCTCGTCAATAAGGGCTGGCAGCCGGGCTTGCGCTGGGCCTACGAGGTGCGCCCGCCCGCCAATGTCGATTGCACGATGGGCGTGCCGGAGGTGACAAAGCCGATCGGCGAATGGTTGCACGACGGTTTTACGCCGGTGCGCGGACAAAAGCTGAGCGCGGCCGAGCAGGCGCAGCCGGCCTCGCTGTTGCAGCCGGAAGGCATCTACGGCCCGGCGTTCCTGAGCACCAGGAATTATTTCGTGATCAAGGAATACAATTTTTCGGACTTGTACGTGCTGTTCGTCGGCCATCTCAGCGACCGCATGGTGAGCCCACAGGCCTTCGCGACGCCGTGGTCGGCGTCGACCCAGTTGCGCACCGCCGACGTCGAGGCCATGCAGCGTCACCTCACGCGCATCGGTCTCTATGCCGACAAGGTCGACGGCAAGGCGGGAATGAAGACCCGCGCGGCGCTCGGCGCCTATCAGAAGAAGGCCGGCCTCAAGGTGGATTGCTGGCCGAGCGAAGCCGTGCTGCGTTCGATCGCTGCTGCGCGCTGATGAGAAGCAATGTTCAGGATGAGAACAGAAAAAACCCGGCCGAAGCATCGGCCGGGTTTTGAAATCAAGGCGCTGAATTCAGCGCCGGTCCGCTCAGATCAATTGCAGACTTGGATGCGGCGGAAGCGCCAGTCGTAACCGTCCCAGTAACGCTCGCGAACCCAGCGGCAGGGCGCCTCTTCCACGTAGACCGGACCGCCGGCATAGTAGCCCGGCGGGGGCGGCGGCGGGCTGGCGGCGATGGCTCCGCCGACGATCGCGCCGCCGATGATGCCGCCAGCCACGGCGGCACCGAGGCCGCGCTGAGCGCTGGCGGGAGTCGAGGCCAGCGCAACGGCGATCGTTGCAACCGCGACCAAGGCAGCAAATGTCTTCCTCATATTGTGGGCTCTCCTGGAGATGATGGCGCCCTCAGTCAGCGCCGGGGTTAAGATGACTCACACGCCGAACTCGAATTTTCACCCTGTCGCTAAAAAGCGCACAATGGTCAATCCAAAGTAAACGCTCCCCAAGGCATTGGCCTGAAAGACGGTTTTTTCAGGCCAATACCCCAAGGCATTTCCGAAAACAAACGGTTTTCGGGGTAGCTGGTTTGTTTTAATCAAGATGAACGGATGTCAGTCGCAAACCTGCACGCGGCGGATACGCCAGCCATAACCATCCCAGAAGCGCTGACGCTGCCAGTAGCAGCCTGGTCCACCAGCGACATAGGCCGGGCCGCCGTAATATCCGTAACCGGGCCCGTAATAGCCGGGTCCGTATCCATAGGGACTGGCCGCAATCGCGCCGCCGACGATGGCGCCGCCGATCAGTCCGCCGGCGACAGCCGCGCCAAGACCGCGTTGGGCATGGGCGGGCGCAGGGGCCGCCACGGCCGAAACGGCCAGGGTGGCGATGGCGGCCAGTGCCATCAATGTTTTCCTCATGGCGTTACCTTTCTAATTGAGCAAGACAGCGGATAAAGCGGTCTGCAGCGGTAAAAGTTCCACATTTCACTTGAATGATCAATGAACGGGGTGGCCATATTTGGCGACCAATCTTGACGAAATTGGGCGTTTTTGCGACGCAAAAACTCGCCGCCGGCGGTGCCAAGTGTTGGTGACGCCAATGCCGGACCGCCGGACCAATCGGCGACCGTCGGCGGGCCGCGGCAGTTATTCCGGCGAAGATGGCGGAAGCCATTCTCTCAACTGGATCGACATCGGCAATGCCGCATCCGATAGCTCGGGCCATTCGGGGCGGAGCTACAGCGGGCGAGGCAGCGGCGGAGGTGATTGATGTCGCCCGGCCGCGAAAAGGATCGGGACTTTGATCTGCCGCAACAACGGCTTTTAGATTCATTCCAGGGTGCTTCGGGATCAGTTTGGAATCACTTCAAAACAGGGTTTTTCCTTTTGCCTCCCGCCGCGGTCTTAAGTATCGATGGCTCCGCATCACCCAAGGGTTTTTCCGTTAAATGATTGTCTGTTCCTGCAACGTCCTCAGCGACCACGATGTCCGCAGTGCCGTCGAGTCAGCGCAAGACCTTCCCCGTAGTGCCAAGCAGATCTATGGCTGCCTCGGTTGCAGCGCCGAATGCGGCCGATGCGCGCGCACCATCAAGACCATCATTGACGAGGCTCTGGGCGCTTGCGCCGAGGCTTGCTGCTCCGGCTGCCCGCACAGCCAGACCGCTGCGCATCAGCACGTCCATGGCGTGTTGGCGCTCGAAACTGTCGCCTGAACCTTTGGGAATGGCGTTAGCCTTGCCCGCCCGGCGCTTTCAGCGACGGGCAATAACGCACAATCCGAACGCCAAACCGCTTACACTTTGGCGGATCATGCGCTAGTAGCGTTGCAGCTTAACTCACAAGGGCCGTCTTCAGTGGCCCCGGCAGCGAGAGTGCATCATGCAGGGCGACGCAAAAGTCATCGACTATCTCAACAAGGGTTTGCGGCACGAGCTCACCGCCATCAACCAGTATTGGCTGCATTATCGGCTCTTGAACAATTGGGGCCTGCTGGAGATGGCCAAGACCTGGCGCAAGGAATCCATCGAGGAGATGGAGCACGCCGACAAGTTCACCGATCGCATTCTGTTTCTCGACGGGTTTCCCAACATGCAGGTGCTCGATCCCTTGCGGATCGGCCAGAACGTCAAGGAGATCATCGAGTGCGATCTGGCGGCCGAGATCAGCGCCCGCAATCTCTACCAGGAAGCGGCGACCTACTGCCACGGCGTCAAGGATTACGTCTCGCGCGACCTGTTCGAAAGCCTGATGAAGGACGAGGAGCATCACATCGATTTCCTAGAGACCCAGCTCGATTTGATCGGGCGGATCGGGCTTGAGCTCTACACCCAGAAACATGTCGGCGGATTGGAGAGCGAGCACTGACGCGACGTGAGCGTCGTCCCCGCGAAAGCGGGGACCCATAACCACCGATGCTCATTGTTTACGCCGGACCGCCGCTCCAGCCTGCTCAACCACCCACGCCTGTGGTTATGGGGCCCGGCTCGCGCTTGCCTTGCTCGCTTGGCCGGGATGACAGGCTGGAGGGACCTGACCGCCCCCTCACAACTGCGTCTGGTAGCGCGCCTCGACTTCGGCCTGGGATTCCGGCTCGCCGAGCCTGGTCTGGTCGTGGATCACCTGGCTGATCGAGGGAAACATCGCGCGTTCGACTTGCGTCTCTTTCGACCACAGGCGCGCGCGCATCAGCGCCTTGCCGCAATGGAAATAGGCCTCGTGCACATCGATGCGCAGCACGGCGCGCGGCAGTTTGCCGAACTCCTCCATCGCGGCCAGCAGTTTCGGATCCGCCGACAGTCTGCCCGTGCCACCGACGCGCAGCGTCTCGTCGATGCCGGGCACGAAGAAGATCAGTTGCACGAAGCCCGAACCCTCGACGATGTTCTTGAAGCTGTCGATCCGGTTGTTGCCGGATCGATCCGGCATCAAAAGCTGGTTGGAAGCCGCGACGCTGACAAAGCCGGGATGGCCGCCGCGCGGCGAGGCATCGACGCTGCCGTCGGTCCCCGACGTCGCGAGCACGCAAAACGGCGACATCGCGATGAATTTTTTTGCGTGAATGTCGATTTCCGAGCGCGCCTTCGCGATCACCCGCGGTGTGGGGTTCGGATAAATCGTCTTGAGGTCGCTGGCGGCAAGGTCGCTCACATTCCGTCTCCGGCAAGTGACGGGCCGAGACTATCATCGCGGTCAGGCACCAGCTACCCCTTAATCCCGCGGTGCCGCCACGGCCAATCGATGATGTCGGCGCAATAGAGCGCCCACCAGACCAGCACCGACTGAAACAACAGCCGTGGCCCGTGATAGAGCCAGCTATTGGCGATGAAGGGCAGGTCGATGCCCTCGATCGCGTGCTTGAAATTGGCCGGCCAGACACAGATCGCATACGCCGCCAATGCAATGCCGGCAGACCTGCGCAGCGGCCTCGTCACCAGGGCGACGGCGCCGGCGAGTTCGCACAGTCCGGTGATAAGGATGACCTCGCGCGCGAACGGGACCCATGATGGCGTGATCGCGAGCAGCTTGTCGGGCGCCCAGAGATGCGCCATTCCCGCCGCCGCGTAGAACGCGGCGAGAACCCAGCGCATCACGGCACGGACGGTGGCGGAACGATCAGGCAGCATGTCGGACGACATGGGCGGAGATAACAGTTGCCGCAAGGCAATGCCATCCACCGGCGTCGTTGGAAGTCACACAGCGTCCGCGGGAACAAAACAACTGATCACGATGCCGCCACGGTGGTGCACATACCACACCACGGCTTCGCCGACCGGATTGCCGCGGTCGCGGATGATGGCATGCGCTGGAACCTGCATCCACTGGCCTTCGATCGGCACCCAATAGGCGCCCTCGTGGAAATCATATTCGGTGCGATGCCCGTCAGAAATGTCACAGCAGGGCACGCCATTCGGCGCCATCACGCCCTTGAACCAGGCGCGGATGTCGGCGGGGACGTTCTCGTATTGACCGTTGTCGAAGGCGAGCGCCGCGCTCGCCAGCACGCAACTCGACGCCAGCAAGGCGATCTGCGCGAAGCTTCGCATCCGATCCTCCACAGCGTTTGGCTGCATCATCGTCGCGCGCCGCTGTTGCGGCAAGTCACGAATCAACAACTGACCGCGATTAGGCCTTAGCTGTCAGGCGGATGCATGCTCAAAAAATATGCGGGCCACGCGACGCAGCAAATTGATGCGATGCGAAATTCCGGGGTCGTCACATCGTGCGCTGCGGCGCCGTCTGCAGCAATTCCCGGAGTTGCTGCTTGTAGAACGCCGCATTGCCGGTGGTGAGGTGTCCACGCGTCTCGGCGCTGGCAGGGATCAGATAGAGCCTGCCGTTCCTGACCCGCTTCATCGCGTCAGCGGTGATGCCGGTTTCCGGCGGGTTGCGTTCGTCGTCGTCGGCATTGATCGCAAGCAGCCTGGCCTCGATCCGCTCGAGCCCGGCTGAAGGATTGTAATCGTGCGAAGCCTGCCACTGGTAGATGAAGTCGTTGGCATCCGCCGTGATTGGCGTCGCCAGCCGATCATCGACCATCTTGTCGGCTTTGTCAGCCGTCGGGGCCAGCGCCTGGTAGCCGAGCGTGCCGCCGGCGGAGGCGATGCCATAGGCGGCGACGGCGTATTTCATCATCCGCGGCTGCGCGGTGTAATTACCGCCATTGTAATCCGGATCGTTGCGGATGGTTTCGATCATCATCCGCCGCAGCATCCAGTTGCGTGCCGCCATCTCGGTCGGCTGCGCCGCCATCGGTACCAGCGCATCCATGAGGTCGGGATATTTCCCGGCCCAGATCCAGGTGTGCATGCCGCCCATGGAATTGCCGATCACGAGCCGCAGATGCCTGAGGCCGAGACCTTCCTTGACGAGGCGATACTGCGCATCGACCATGTCCTCGTAATTGTATTTCGGAAACGCCGTCTTCATGCCGTCCGACGGTTTTGAGGATTTGCCGTGGCCGACGCTGTCGGGAATGATGATGTAATATTTCGACGCATCGAGCGGCTGGCCGGGGCCGAACAATTCGCCGGCAAAGGTCGGCGTCAGCATGCTCGCGGCCGAGCCGCCGGATCCGTGCAGCACCAGCACCGGCTGGCCGGTCGGCTCGCCGATGGTGGTGTAGTGAAGCTTCAGCTCCGGCATGATCTCGCCGGTGTGGAATTTGAAATCCCTGGCGATGAAGTCGCCTTGCCTCGGCGCGGGATAGTCTGCCGCCAGCACAGTAAGGGAGGTCATTGCAAAGATCACTGCCAGGAAGACCGAAAGCGCCGCACGCGAATATTTCATGGTGCATTTCCCCAGGGGCGCGTCCGCGTTGTCGGGGCCGCTTTCCGTGGGCGCCAGACTATCACGCCGCGCGCGACGACCGAAGAGTTCGGGGCCGCAGGTGCAGGGTCAAACTTTCGATGTGAGCGCGCGTCGCCGCTTACGGCTTGTCCTCGACATCGGTCTCGGGCCGGTCGCTGCCGGCGGCGGTCTCGGTGTGCCATTTCCCGTCCGGGGTCTCGTATTCGATCGCCTCGGTGCGCCCGGGCACCCGCTGCTCGGCGGCGGCGCGCTTGGCGGCGGCAAGGGCCGCGGCGTGGGTCGGGAAGCTTTCCGAAAACACGCCGTTGACGGTGTAGGCCCAGCCGCCGTCATGCTGGACGATCTTGTAGGTGACGTGGCTCATCGGGAACTCGCTTTTTGCTGGCATTTTGTTGGCTTTGGCACCGCGACAGGGGTGAACGCGTCGCTCATTCTATGACAAAATCGGCCGCGATACAGGATTTTGCGCCTCCGGATCGCCGGCCCGTGCGATCCGGCGCCGCCCTGCGCATAGGAGAAAACAAATGTGCCGCAACATCAAGACGCTGTTCAATTTCGAGCCGCCAGCGACCGAGGACGAAATTCACGCCTCGGCGGTGCAGTTCGTGCGCAAGCTTTCGGGTTTCAACAAGCCGTCGCAGGCCAATGCGGAAGCCTTCGACCTCGCGGTCGCGGAGGTAGCCGTCGCCGCCCGCCGGCTCCTGACTTCGCTGCATACGCACGCGCCGGTGCGCGACCGTGAGATCGAGGCCGAGAAAGCAAAGGAGCGGTCAAGGCTGAGGTTCGGGACGGGATAGTTAGTGGACGGCCACTTGAATGCCTGACGCGAACATCGCGGGCTTGCCGGCCTTGGTGGGGCTGACATTCTGGGTCTGCTCCAGACCGTCGCCGCCGCCGGAATGAACGGCGATGCTGATTCCGGCTACCGCCGTGGTGAACATCAATGCGATCACCACGATCTTCAAATGCGTGGTCCGATCGACGCTGTAAAATGAGTGATTCATCTGAGCCTCCGCCCCAAATTGCAGAACCGCACACCTCTTCGAATCACGGTGTAGCCGGAATCGGCGGAAAGCCATATTTCGCTCGATAACTTAAGGGGCTCAGCTTAAGTAGTTTACCGGAGATCGCGATCGGCTAATGGGCGAACGATCGAGCGGCAGAGGACAAGCGGAATAGGGGTGGTTGATGGCCTTGTATGTCTATGTCGCGTGGTTCTTTGCCGGTGCGTTTCTCGCCAACGCCATCCCGCACATCGTGCAGGGCATTTGCGGCAACCGGTTTCAGACCCCTTTCGCCTCGCCACCTGGCGTCGGCGAATCTTCCGCCGCCGTCAACGTGATCTGGGGGTTTATCAATTTCGCGATCGGCGGGGCGCTGCTGTACATCTTCCTGCCGCAGCTGCCGCCGCCCTGGCCATTATGCGTGGCGGCGCTGATCGGCGCGTTCGTCATGGCGCTGTGGCTGGCCAGGCACTTCGGCAGGGTGCGGAATTCGCCGCCGCATCCTTGAGGCGCGATGCCAGCGCGCCGCCCGCGCCGACCTACTTCTTGTGCTTGTCCTTATTCTTGTGGCGCTTTTTCTTCTTGCGGTGCTCTTTCTCGTCCGCATCCTCGTCGAACGCTTGGTCGGGCTCTTCCAGGAGCGCCTCGTAGGTACTCGCTTCGCGTTCGGCGGCCTCGGTCGCCTCGCGTTCGCGCAGGCGCTTGTAGTCTTCCCAGGCGTCGAACAACAGATGCAGCCACGGCATCACCTGCTCGATCGAAGGCAACGGGCCGGGCGGACCGGCTTCGCCCCTCGCGCCGGGTTTGCCTTGCGGACCGGCTTCGCCGGGTTTGCCTTGCGGCCCCGGTTTGCCCGCTGGACCGGGTTCACCGCGTTTGCCCTGCAGTCCCGGCTTGCCCAGTGGTCCCGCCTTGCCGCGCGGACCGTCAGGCCCGGGCCGTCCGGGATGGCCCTGCGGCCCGGGACGTCCCGGCTCGCCCGGTCGCCCCCGAGCGCCCTGCGGCCCCGGCCGTCCCTGCCGGCTGACTGTGTCGTTCGCCACCTGCGCTCTCCCGGTTATTCCGAACGGATTTCTTAGCAGAGGATCGATCAAAGCAGCAATTGCGCGATGCCAGTCGGCGGATTTGATCAACATCAATCGTGATCGGCGCCGGCCATGGCATCGAGATGCGGCAGGCGAGACCAAGGTGCAGGCGATGAAGGCGGGTTGGAAGGTGTTCTTGCTGTTCAGCGCCGTTTTCGCTGTTGCCTTCGGCGCCGAGCGGATGTTCGTCCCTGACATTGTGCCGATTGCCTTCGCGGAGGAGCCGCAGCCTTTGGGGTCGGTCGCTACCGCCTTCGTGCTGCGCGCGATCGAGTTGATGTCGGCCAGCGTGGCGGTCGCAGCGCTGGTCCTCGCGGTCGGGGCGTGGGCGCAGCGCCTGACGCACCGCCGCGTCAATTGAGGTTGAGAAGAAATCGTCGCGCGCAGGCTGGATTGCCTCGTCGCTGACGCTCCCTTGCGCAAACGCTTCGCGTTTGTCGCAGGCAATGACGGTGGAACAGCCGCGCATCTCAGATCGTCCGGTAGCCACCGTCGGCCATCACGATCGATCCCGTCACGTAAGATGAGAGATCGGAGGCGAGGAAGATTGCCGGTCCGACGATATCCTCGGGCTTGCCGGCGCGGCCCAGCGGGGTGTGGTCCATGAAGATCTTGATCAAATCGGGATCGTTGGCGCGCACCTGCGCGTTCAACGGCGTCTCGATCAGGCCGGGGCCGATCGCATTGACGCGCACGCCGTATTTGCCGAGTTCGGCGGCGAGCGCCCGGGTGAAGCCGAGCACGCCGTGTTTCGAGGTGGTGTAGGCCGGCGAGTTCGGCGTGCGCACATGCATGAAGGACTGGATCGATCCGATATTGACGATCCGCCCCTTGGTCGCGCGCAGCGCGTCGAGGAAGGCATGCGTGACGTTGAAGGTGCCGTTGAGGTTGATGGCGATGATGTCGTCCCAGTCCTTGAACACGGACGTGGGCTCGGCGGTGAACGGGTTGCGGCGGTTGATGCCGGCATTGTTGACCAGGATCGACACCGGCCCGAGCTGCGCGGCGACGCGCTTGGCGATCGCGATGCAGTCCTCGCGTTTGGTGACATCGAGCGCGAAGCTCGCGGCCCGGCCGCCGGCCTCGCGAATTTCCTGCGCCGCCTCCTCGGCCGCTTTGGCGTTGACGTCGACGAGCGCGACCTGCGCGCCCTCGCGGGCGTAGCCGGCCGCGATTGCGCGCCCGATTCCGGAAGCTGCGCCGGTCACGACGGCGATATGATCTTCGAGTAACGGCATGGCGGTTTCCTCATGTTCCGGTTCTTAAGGCTTTCCTACAAACTAATTCAAATCGCCCGCGACAGAAACCAAAACAGTTACCGGCGCATGGTATTGATTCGCTGCGGTATTGCGCCATGGACAGACAGCTTTCGGAATGGAAGGTCGAGATCGACCGGATCTGGTCGGCGGACGCGCCTGACTATGGCGAAGCCGTGCGCATCGCCTCGCATATGGCCGGGGCCGGCGAGGAGACGGTGCTGCGGCAGGCGGCCTCGCAGGCGCTGCCGATCCTGCGCGCCGCGGCACTTGCCGACGCGGACAAGATCACCCGGGATGCCGCGCGGCGCCGGCTCGGCATGCTTCGCGACCTGCTGCATGCGTTCGTCACCCCGCAATTCGGCAAGCGCCAGGCACCCTTGCAGTCGCCGACGCCGGAGCAGCGCTACCGGCAACTGCTGGGATTGCCGCTCGGCGGTCGTCTCTCGAGCACCGAAATCCACCGCGCCTACAAGCGGCTCGCCAAGCGCGCGCATCCGGACGGCGGCGGCAACGTGAAGGCGTTTCTGGAGCTGTCGGCGGCACGCGACGCGCTGATGCAGGAGCAGCGCGCGCGGCGGAACTGATCGGACGCAGCGCTCAGTGACGGCCCGCATGGCGGTCATAGAATGGCGGGCAGGCATCGCTGATTTCGGCGTCGAGCTCGCCGCTGAGAAAAACAATGTCGAGATGGTCCTCGGTGTTGAACAGCACCGCGAAGGCCTTGCCCAGTTGTTCGGCCAGTTTCGGGCTCTCCTCTTCATCGTCGGTCAACAGGCCGAGCATCACGCCGGAGGTGCTGCCGTCATAGATCACGCGCGCGAGGTAGGCCCTGGTCACGGTGGCGTCGAGGCGGAGCAGGACCGCGAGCGCCTCCTTCAGGCGCTGCTCGGCCGGGCCGTCCTGCTCGCCCAGGAAGGTGATGTCGGGAACGGAGAACTGGTGCAGCAATCAAACCTCCCGCGCGACGATGGTGGGCACCGTGCCAGAACGCGCGCCGATACCCACCGTTCCGCCGATCGACTTTAAGTTTTTAGAGCGTGCAGTAGTGCTTGCGCATCAGCATTTCCTTGACCGCCAGCGCCCGCTCGAAGCTCGGCTGCCGGTGGGTCATGGTGGTGTAGTGCACCGGCCACGGCGCGGTGGGGAAGGCCTCGTCCCAGACCTGGCAGAAGCCGGTGTCGTGCCAGCGGATCACATGGAAACCGGCCTCGGCCGGGCTGGTGGCGGCGAGTGCGGTCACGGCAATGAAGGCGGTGGCACAAAGCAGGGAAAGTCGACGCATGATGCTAATATCTCCGGTTAAGAAATGTCGAACCCTCGCCGCAATGATCTTGCGGAGATCGGGCGCCGGGGACGGGGGAGGCCCCGGACATGGGTTGAGTGTCGGGCAGGACGGAACCGGTTCAATCGAGGAGGTTGCAAATTCCCTCCTGAAAGAGCATAGGGCGGACAAACGCGACCTGTACGGCGCAGCTTGAGAGAGCCGATTCGCCGCGGGGGAGGATGTCATGAGTGCGAACAGCGACGAGAAAATCAGGCCGGTCGATCCCGAGCGGTTTCATCAGGCGCTGGGCGTCTATCAGGCGGCGCTGGCCGCGGCAGCCCCGCAGGCGGGCGCGGGTGAATCTTCCGCAAGCGCGGACATTCCCGGCAATCGCGGCATCGTCGCGGTGAAGAAGGAATTTCCCGACGCGAACGAATTCCAGAGCCTGAGTCTGCGGCTGCAGCGATTTGCCGAAATCATCGGCGACAGGAAGCTGATCAAATGGGGCATGGTCCATCACAGCGAAGGCGGCATCGAGGTCCATGACGCCGTGATCAATGCGCTGGCGGCAGCCCCCTTCCGCAAATCCGGCGTGCTCGACAAGCCGGCGTTTCACAGCCTGGTCAGGGCGGAATTTACCAGGCTGGAGGCGGAGGAGGCCGCGCCGTAGGTTTGGAATGCAGGTGGGTTAGGCTAACGATTTGGCGAGGCGCGGCTCGATGACAGGCGCGCCATACGGCTAATCCGCAAAAAGTCGTAATACCCCGCGCAGGCGGGGTATCCAGTACGCCGCGGCTTCTCGATTCTATCGCAACTGTTCTGGAATACTGGATCATCCGCTTTCGCGGATGATGACAGCCGGGGCGCACCACTGATTCAAATATCAAACAGCCAGGATTCAAGCCGTCATTGCGAGGAGCGTGAGCGACGAAGCAATCCATTCCCGTGCGGTACGATGGATTGCTTCGCTAGCGCTCGCAATGACGGCAAGACACGACTTCGCGATCTCGCGGCCCGATATGCCCGAGGTTTGCCAGAAATTTCCTTACCCTCCAATCAGAGGGCGCAGGGAATGCCGGGCGCCCGATGCGCCCGATAGCCGCGTGTGCGACGGTAGAAAGCGAAAAGCACACGCGTTAGTCAGGTCACACCGGAAACACCCGGCATTCCCCGCGCAATGGTTTTACGGCTTACTTCGCGCTCTCCCCGGTGACCGGGCTTTCTTGCCACCGTCGCCGGCGGAATCGCTTCCGCCAACTTGATGCCAGCGTCGGGGCATCAGGACCACACGACTTCGCCGTCCGCGATCGCGCCATTCGTCAAAGGCGCCATCCGCGTCCACCGCATCCCGCCCCACGTTCGTGACGATCGCGAAACGCCCCTCGTGATGGAGCGGGACGGAATCAAAATATTTCTGAGTCTACCCGGCGGTCAAGGGAAATTCGGAAAATCAGAAATTAATCGGGCCGTCGGCGGCGATCATTGACTCACGGCGTCATCCCCGGATGAGCGCAATTGCGCTCACTGGGGAGGTGCGAGCGAAGCGAGCCTCGAAGGATGGCAACATACACGGACTCGCGACCATCCTTCGAGGCCCGCGCGAGAGCGCGGGCGCCTCAGGATGACAGTCATTGTCTGGCTACCTGCGCCGTCGCGGCCTCGACCAGTCTCCCGGTCCTTGCTCGGGCTCTCAGAGCGTGCAGTGGCGCTGCTGCCGCATCTGTTCCTGCACCGCCGCGGCGGCGGTGAAGGTCGGCACCGGCTTGCTGACCACCTTGTAATCCGACGGCCAGCGCACGGGCTTCGACGTCATCTCGTCGCTCCAGATCTGGCAGATGCCGGTGTTGTCCCAGCGGATCACATAATAGCCGGCCTGCGCGGGCGTGATGACGGCGAGGCTGGCGGCGGCGATGCCGGCGGCGGCAAACAGAGCGGTAACGCGACGCATGACAAATCTCCCAGCTGGATAGAATGATGTCCCGGTCCGGCGGCGCCTTGCGGGCCGCGGCGGTGCCTATCCTGTGATGGCGCGGATATCGAAGCGGTGCGGCAAAAGCGTGGCGGTTGCAGGTGGAAGAGGCCGCGATCGTTCGCGCCTGCGGCCTCAGCCCGCGCCGGACATCGCAGAGCTTGTCAGCGTAGTCATGCGAACCGGTGGCCGATCCGTGCTTTGCTTGCTACCGTCGATCAGGTTGCGAATCGATCCGCCTCGCAACGCCCGCCTTGCAAGGATTCCAGGGAGACCCCAATGAAAATATCATCCGCCATCCGTGTCGCGCTGCTGGCGCTGACGGCGTTCGCCGGCGCTGCGCTGCCCTCCGCCGCCTTTGCCGACGAGGGCACCGTGACGCTGGTGATCTACAAGGCGGGATGGATCATCGGCGGCTCGGGCGGCAGCGGCACGCTGTACTTTCACGGCAGGGCCTATCCGCTGTCCACCGGCGGACTGGACTATGGCCTCGTGTTCGGCGGATCGAGGACGGTGCTGCACGGCCGCGTGCACCACATCTGGCGGCCGTCGGATATCGCCGGGGTCTATGGCGCGGCCGGCGCGGGTCTGACGATCGGCGGCGGCGCCCGCGCGATCGTGCTGGCCAACCAGAAGGGCGCGGTGCTGGAATTGTCGGGCACGCAAGTAGGCCTGATGGCGAACGCCGATCTGAGCGGGCTGGCGATCTCGCTGCGATAGGGGGGAGCGTTTCTCACCGTGACGCGTTCCCCCGGATTGCGCGAGAAGGCTGTCCTGCGCTCAATGTCGTCCCTGCGAAAGCAGGGACCCATCACCACGGGGTGTCGTTGTTGCGCGAAGCTGAAGCCCCGGCGTGCCCAGACAACGACGGCCGGTGGTGATGGGTCCCGGGTCGCGCTTTCGCTTGCCCGGGACGACATCGGAGTTATCGCAGCAATGCGAAGGGCAGCTCGCGCATGAAAGCAAACCTGATTTCGATCGTCGTGGGCATCTTCATCACGGTTGTTTCATGGGTGCCGTTGTGGATGGTCGAGGCCTATGATCGCTACGCAATGCCGGTCGGGCTCGGCCTGTTTGCCCTGGCCGCCAGTTTTGCCGGCGGGCTGATCGCCCTGGTCGGGCTGATCCGGCTTGTGATCCAGGCGTCACGGACCCACGATTAGCTCGCAGCAAGCGTAGGGTGGGCCGTCATTCCGGGGCGATGCGAAGCATCGAACTACGATGTGCAATTGCACATCGGAGAATCTCGAGATTCCGGGTCTGGTGCTGCGCACCATCCCGGAATGACGCCCAATATCATGGGCGCCGGGGGCGGCGGTCTGCTATCAAGCGGGACATGCTGCACCTAAGCCGAGGTCCCCATGACCGACCCGATCACCCCGTTCTACCACGACGGCATGCGCGAGCTGCAGGACCGCTTCGACGGCCGCCGCGTCGCCGATGGCCTCGAGAAGCATCGCCTGCACTTCGAGTTCTGGGAGCAGGACCGCAAGCTGATCGAGGTGACGCCGTTCTTTTTCATCGCCACCAGCTACCGGGACAACGTCGATTGTTCGATGCGTTCGGGCGATCCCGGCTTCGTCAGGATCACCGGGCCCGACACGCTGGAATATCCCGAATATGACGGCAACAACATGTACCGCACGCTCGGCAATATTCACCGCAACCCGAACGTCGGGCTCTTGTTCGTGCGCCTCGACGGCAAGACGTTTCGCACCCGCATCCGCGGCACGGCCACGATCCACGACGACGCGGAAACGCTTGGCCAGCATCATGGCGCGAAAGTCGTCGTGCGGATCAAATGCGAGATCTTCCCGAACTGTCCGCGCTACGTTCCCGACCTGATGGGCGCCTCAGTGGATGCCCCCGGCAATCCCTACGTTCCCCGCCCCGGCTACGAGCCGCCGGCGCCGGAATGGAAAAGCCGGGATTACCTCAGGGACGTGCTCTCGAAATACGATCCGCATCGGAAGGGCGAGGAATAGGATGTCGCTACGCTCGTCCGGCTACGCTGGCTACCTCAGTGTCGTCCCTGCGAAAGCAGGGACCCATAACCACGGGCATTGTTGTTGCGCGAAGCTGGAGCCCCGGCGTGCCCAAACAACTACGGCCGGTGGTTATGGGTCCCGGGTCGCGCTTTCGCTTGCCCGGGACGACATCGGAGTTTTCGGAATCAGGCCATCAAGACACGCGATGGGTTTCGGGCTCAACCTATCCCATGGCCCTACGCGCTGATCGAATCCGCCAGTTCCTGCCATGGCTGTACCGACCAGTGACCCGAGGCGGCGCCGGACGGCGAGGCCAGAACGAACACAGTCGGGAAGTCGTCCAGCGGCGGTTGTTGGCCGAGTGCCACCGCCTTGGTGGGTCTTCCATAGAAAAGGCTCGCGGCCTTCTTGCTCGTGAAGGCGATCGTCTTCGGCCGGTACTGCCGCATCTTTTCCCGGAAAGCCGAAACGTCGATTGGAAAAGCGAGGGCCTGATGATCCATTCCCGAGCCTGATTTGCAAAGATCGGTGAAGCCAATTCCGATCTTCAACAACGTCCGAAATTCATGCGGCTCGTATCGCCGCGGCGTGATGCCGACCTCGTGGAGCGTGCGCCAGAAGCGATTGCCGGAATGCGCATAGTAATGACCCAAGTCGGCCGACCGATGTCCGGCAGCGGTGCCGACGAAGACCAGTCTCAGACCATTCTGCAATTGGTCGGGAAGTTTTTCCAACTCGTGCGCGCCCTTTTCGTGAGGCGGAATGGAAATGGCGGATTACGCTTCGCCAATTCGACCTAGGGGCTATGAGTTGGTGACAAGCGGGTTTAAGGCGGACGTAAACGATCACTTTGCAGGAGGCTTTTTAGCAGCAGCCAGTTTCGCATTGAGCGCATCTTTCATTGCTTTTGCCTGTGCTGGCTTCACATAATAGTGGTCGAAGACAGCGTCGAGAGTGTCGAGACAGTATTCTGCTTCATGCGGCTCAACGTCGATGACTTGCAAAGTAGTCTGATCGGTTATTTTATGCGCGGAAAAATTTCCAAAGTTTCGGATTAAATCCAAGATGGAATGCACGCCGGTCGGAAGAGCCTTTCTAGCATCTTGTTCAGCCAAAGCTGCGTCAATCTGCTGCGACAAGTCCTTCTGGGCATAACCAGCGTGCCGTAAGACCGATTGAAGGCATCGTCGTGAAAGAGCAGCTGATGCCTTTGGGCTAAGCGGTAGTACGAGGGCAGCTTCGGTGTAATCTGCTGCAATATCAGTTGGCACCTCTTTGGACACCGGTCCGCGATTAGAGCCTGTTGGAAAAATTTGATACCAATCTGAAGTCGGAGAATTAAGATTTCCGGCAGCACCCTTACCAAGTTGCAATATGTCTGCACTACATTCGGGACAAGTCATGAAATTAACTCGCCAGGCTGTAACATGACCATGTCTCAAGACAGGGGACATCACCCAACCGGCATGAATGGTGACAGTACAATGTGGACATTTCATATGAGGCTCCCCGAGGCACTAAGATACTGCATTCCGGCTTCAAACAGGAAGACATAAGCTCCGTATATGTCCCAAAGAAATCATTCAACATGACCTAGAAAGGCAGACCGGGGACCATGCCTATTCGTGTAGGGAGCAAAAAAAGGCCGGGCTTTCGCCCCCGGCCTTTTCATTTTCTGATGGATGCCCGGGTCAAGCGCGGGCACGACGAGGAGAGAGTAGGGTTCACAACACCCGATTGCTCTCCTTCACCTTCTCCGCATCGAGATACACCTGGCCGCCCATCTCCTTGAACTTGGCCGACATCTGCGCCATGCCGTCCTCGATGGTGCCGGACACCGACATGCCCACCGAATTCGGATCGTTCAGCGTCGCCGCATAGTCCCGCACGTCCTGCGTGATCTTCATCGAGCAGAATTTCGGGCCGCACATCGAGCAGAAATGCGCCACCTTGTGGGCTTCCTTCGGCAGCGTCTCGTCGTGGAAGCTGCGCGCGGTTTCCGGATCGAGGCCGAGGTTGAACTGGTCCTCCCAGCGGAAGTCGAAACGGGCGCGTGAAAGCGCGTCGTCGCGCAGTTGCGCCGCCGGGTGGCCCTTGCCGAGGTCGGACGCATGCGCGGCGATCTTGTAGGTGATGACGCCGACCTTGACGTCGTCGCGGTTGGGCAGCCCGAGATGCTCCTTCGGCGTCACGTAACACAGCATGGCGCAGCCGAACCAGCCGATCATGGCCGCCCCAATGCCTGAGGTGATGTGGTCGTAGCCCGGCGCGATGTCGGTCGTCAGCGGCCCCAGCGTATAGAACGGCGCCTCGCCGCACTCCTTGAGCTGCTTGTCCATGTTGATCTTGATCTTGTGCAAGGGCACATGGCCGGGGCCCTCGATCATCACCTGGCAGCCTTTCTTCCAGGCGATCTGCGTCAGTTCGCCGAGCGTCTCCAGTTCGGCGAATTGCGCGCGGTCGTTGGCGTCCGCGATCGAGCCGGGTCGCAGGCCATCGCCGAGCGAGAACGACACGTCGTATTTCCGCATCAGGTCGCAGATTTCCTCGAAGTGCGTATAGAGGAAACTTTCCTTGTGATGCGCCAGGCACCACTTCGCCATGATCGAGCCGCCGCGCGACACAATGCCGGTGACGCGGTTGGCGGTGAGGTGGATGTAGGGCAGCCGCACGCCGGCATGGATGGTGAAGTAATCGACGCCCTGTTCGCACTGCTCGATCAGCGTGTCCTTGTAGAGCTCCCAGGTCAGTTTGACCGGGTCGCCGTCGCACTTTTCCAGCGCCTGGTAGATCGGCACGGTGCCGATCGGGATCGGCGCGTTGCGCAGGATCCAGTCGCGGGTGGTGTGGATGTTGCGCCCCGTCGAGAGGTCCATCACGGTGTCGGCGCCCCAGCGGATCGCCCACACCATCTTGTCGACTTCCTCCTCCACCGAAGACGTGACCGCGGAGTTGCCGATATTGGCGTTGATCTTGGTGAGGAAGTTGCGGCCGATGATCATCGGCTCGAGTTCGCCGTGGTTGATGTTGCAGGGGATGATCGCGCGTCCCCTTGCGATTTCACTGCGGACGAACTCCGGGGTGACGAAGGCCGGCACCGACGCGCCAAAGCTTTCGCCGTCGGCCAGCGCGGCCTCGGCGCGCTCCAGCTGCACCTTGCGGCCGAGATTCTCGCGGGTGGCGACATAGATCATCTCCTTGGTGATGATCCCGGCGCGGGCGAATTCAAGCTGGGTGATCATGTGGTCGCCCACGCCCCGCAGCGGCCTGTGGTGGGCGGTGAAGGATTTTGCCGCATGCGCCGCGCCGACATTGCCGTTGTCTTCCGGCTTGATCTCGCGGCCCTGATATTCCTCGACGCCGCCGCGCTCCTTGACCCAGGCAATGCGCGCGCGGGAAAGGCCGGCATTGACGTCGATCACGACATCAGGATCGGTGTAGGGACCCGAGGTGTCGTACACCGGCAGGTTCGGCTCGCCGGCGCCTTCGGAGAGGATGATCTCGCGCAGCGGCACGCGCAGATCGGACGCCTCGTCCGGGGTGACGAAGATCTTGCGTGACGAGGGCAAGGGGCCGGTGGTCACGGCGGGAAGCGTGGTGTCCGGATTGGAGCGGATGTTCATGGGATCCTCCTTTTAATTGTTGTCATTTCGGACGGTCCGCGAAGCGAACCGATCCGGAAGTCCGATGGTCTCTCTTCCGTCATTGCGAGGAGCGTAAGCGACGAAGCAATCCAGCCTTGTGCCGCTGGTGGGATATGGATTGCTTCGCTGCGCTCGCAATGACGGCCGCTTTGATTTCGAAATCATCATCACGCGGCCTCCGCGTTCATACTGAGCCAGGCGCGCACTCGCGCGTCGGGCTCGGGGTTTTGCGTCACGTCGCTGACCACGGCGATCGAGTCGGCGCCGGCGGCGAAGATCTCGCGGGCCTGTTCGAGCTTGATGCCGCCGATCGCGACCAGCGGCAGCGTGCCGATGCGCTGCTTCCATTGGCTGATCTTCGGGATGCCCTGCGGCGCGAAGCGCATCGACTTCAGCGTGGTCGGGAAGATCGGGCCGAGCGCGACGTAATCCGGCTTGGCGCGCAGCGCGGTTTCCAGTTCGTCGTCGTCATGGGTGGAGATGCCGAGCGTCAGGCCGGCGTCGCGGATCGCCTTGAGGTCGGCGTCCGCCAGGTCTTCCTGGCCGAGATGCAGATGTTTGGCGCCGGCCGCGATCGCCGCGCGCCAGTAATCATTGACCACGAGTTTGGCGGCCGTGCCCTTGATGACCTCCAGCGCGTCCTTGACCGTCTGCAGCGCGTCGGCGTCGCCGAGATTCTTGGCGCGCAGCTGGATCGTGCCGGCGCCGAGCAGCGCCAGCCGCGCCACCCAGGCGACGCTGTCGACCACAGGATAGAATCGATCAGGATACGGCATGCCAGAACGGGGTCCCAACGACAGGGGTTGAAGGGGAGGCAAAATCGCGGGCTTCCATCAGCCCGGCCTGATAGGCGGCGCGGCCGGCCTCGACGCCGCCGCGAAACGCGGTCGCCATCGCGATCGGATCGGCCGCTTTGGCGATCGCGGTGTTGAGCAGCACGGCGTCATAGCCGAGTTCGAGCGCCTGCGCGGCATGGCTCGGCGCGCCCAATCCAGCATCGACCACCAGCGTGATATCCGGCAGGCGGTCACGCAACAATTTCAGCGCATCGGGGTTGATGATGCCCTTGGCGCTGCCGATCGGCGCCGCCCACGGCATCACCACCTTGCAGCCGGCGTCGACCAGCCGCAGCGCGACGGAAAGGTCTTCGGTGCAATAGGGAAACACGTCGAAGCCGTCCTTGATCAGAATATCCGCGGCCTCGACCAGGCCGACCACATCGGGCTGCAGCGTGTCGTTGTCGGCGATCACCTCCAGCTTGATCCAGGAGGTCGCGAACAGTTCGCGCGCGAGTTTCGCGGTGGTCACCGCCTCGCGCACGCTGCGGCAGCCGGCGGTGTTGGGCAGCACCGTGACGCCGAGTTCGCGGATCAAGGACCAGAACGCGTCGCCGGTCTTGCCGCCGGCGGATTCGCGCCGCAGCGACACCGTGACGATCTCGGCGCCGGAGGCGCGGATCGCGCCCTGCATGATCGCCGGCGACGGATACAGCGCGCTGCCGACCAAAAGGCGCGAGGTGAATTCGCGGTCGTAGAGTTTCAGCATGGTTTCAGCGTCCTTGCTTGCCGCACGCCGCGGCCGTCATCCTGAGGTGCGCGCCCTTGCGCGCCTCGAAGGATGACAGGGATGTGGGACGTGGCCATCCTTCGAGGCTCGCCGAAAACGGCTCGCGCCTCAGGATGACGGCGGAATTTCTTGCAGCATACATCATCCCATCACCCTCCCTGCCGCGGCGTGATGATCTCGATCTCGTCGCCGGTCTTCAGCGCGGTCTCGGCCCAACGGCTCTTCGGCAGCACGTCGTAATTCACCGCGATCGCAAAATGCGTGCCGTCATATTCGAGCTCGCCGAGCAGCGCGTCGACGCTGGTCGAGGCGACTTCCCTCGGCTCGCCGTTGACGATCACACGCATTGCATCACCTCGTTGTCGATCCGCCCCTGGTCGACATAGGCGAGCGTCAGCTCCGCCAGCGTCGGCGCGATCAGGAAACCGTGGCGATAGAGGCCGTTGACCGAAATGCGGTTGTTGGCGATACAGATGCGCGGCAGATTGTCGGGAAACGCCGGCCGCAAGCCCGAGCCGAATTCGACGATGCGGGCTTCGGCGAATGCCGGATGCACCGCATAGGCCGCGCCCAGCAGCTCCAGCGCCGAGCGCACGCTGACGCCGGTATCCTCGGCCTCGATCGAGGTGGCGCCCAGCATGAACAGATTGTCCTCGCGCGGAATTACATAGAGCGGCCAGCGCGGATGGATCAGCCGCACCGGCCGCGCCAGTTTCACCTCATCGGTCTCGATCAGGATCAGCTCGCCCTTGACGCCGCGCAATTCGCTTTGCGTGTCGCGCGCGGAAAGCCCGCGGCAGTCGATCACGATGCCCTCGATATCATCCGGCCCCGGCTCGCTGTTGAATTTGATGGTGCCGCCGGCGGCGACGATCCGCTCGTGCAGTTTCGGCAGCACCCGGCGCGGCTCGACATGGCCTTCGTCGGCAAAGAACAGCGCGTCGCGGAAACGTCCCTCCAGCGAGGGCTCGAGCTCGGCGAGCCCGCGCGCGTCGAGCCGGCGGTGGCCCGAGGTCCGTTTCGCAAAACGTTCGAAGTCGCCGCGGTCGCGCGCATGCGCCACCACCAGCGAGCCGTTGAACGGCGTGTCCGGCAATTCGCGGCGCCACAGATCGAGCGCGCGCAGGCCGAGCCGGCTGATGATCGGCTCGGCGACCTCGCTTTCGCAATAGGGCGCCAGCATGCCGCCGGCCCAGTGACTGGTGGAGAGCATCATCGCCTGGTCGCTGCGTTCGTGCAGCGTCACGGGATGGCCGGCCTGCGCGAACAACAGCGCCTGCCATGCGCCGGCAATGCCGGCGCCGATGACCGAAACGGGAGATTCCCCTCGGGGCGCGACGGGCAAATGCCCGCGCTGTGGTATCGAACTCTGGTACATCCCTGTCCCTTCGCCGGCATGACCCGGATCAGGTTCAAAGGGTCACCGCGGTCTCGCATCCCTTGCGAACAAGGACTTGAGCGTGCGGTCTCTCAGCTCCTCATCGGAGCTCCCCTCGGAACAGGACTAATGTAGGCCGATGGCGGGGAGTGTCAACGCGGGCGGCCCCGGTTTGCACCGGTCTAGCGGGTGGGAACCTGTTCCGCCTTGGCCTCGATGGGTGATCTGAGGCGCTGGTGCTTGGCGGCCTTGTAATAGCCGCTGGCGTAATAATGCACGGCCCGGGCGTGATCGCCATTTGCGGCGCGGTAGGCGCCGGCGAGATATTTCACCGCATAGGTGAGATTGGTGTCGGGATCGCGCAGGCCTTCGGCCGAACCGGTGTAGCCAAGGCTGCGCGCGGTGGCGAGCTTGATCTGCATCAGGCCGATGGTGCCGCCGCGCCCGACGAGGTGAGGCTGATAGCGGCTTTCGCGCACGATCACCCGATGCACCAGGGCCTCCGGCAGCCCGTTGGCCTGGGCGTGCCTGGCGACCAGCTCGTTATAGTCGGCGCGCTGGGCGCGGGCGGTTTGCGGAGCGGCCAGCGCCGCCATGGCGGCGAGACAGGCGAGGGTTAACAGACGCTTCATGGCAGAGGGCCTCGGGGGGGCGCGCATGGGCTGGCGCACGGTTGAACGCCTGAAGGCGCCGATTGTTGCGCTCGTGTGGTGCGCCGATGTGGCGAAAATCCGGCTTTCTCGGGCTTTTGCCCCATCCGGCGGTGGCCGATTTACCGGGAATTATGCACTGGCGTGCTTCGATCGGCCCGAAAATCCCGGAAATCCCAGGCCGCGCCGATGACCCTGTTCGTTACCCGCACCGCCGAGGAGGCAAGCCCGCTGCGCGGGCTGATGCCGCTATGGGTTGGCGTCTTTGTCTATGCGCTGTTCCTGCTGGGCGGAAACCGGCTGCTGATCGACCCCGATACGCTGTGGCAGGTCACGCTGGGCCAGTGGATTTTGGACCATCGCGCGGTGCCGGAAACCGACGTGTTTTCCTTCACCATGCGCGGCCAGCCCTGGATTTCGACGCAGTGGCTGGCGCAGGTGCTGTACGCCAAGGCCTTTGCCGTTGCGGGCTGGAGCGGGCCGGTGGTGCTGGCCGCCGCGGCGCTGGCGGCGACCTTCGCGTTGCTGACGAAATTCCTTGGCCGGCAGTTGAGCGAAAGCCATGCGCTGGTATTCGTCGCCGCGGCGCTGGCACTGATCGTACCGCATGCATTGGCGCGGCCGCATGTGCTGGCCTTGCCGCTGATGGTGCTGTGGGTCGGCTCACTGGTCGCCGCCGCGGATCGGCACGGGGTGCCTTCGTTCTGGTCGGTGGTATGGATGGCGCTGTGGGCCAATCTGCACGGCGGTTTTGTCTTCGGTTTGGTGCTGATCGTGCCGATCGCGCTCGATGCGGTCGTGAACGCGGATGCGGCGTCGCGCAAGTCGCTGGCGCTGCGATGGGCGGCATTCGCGGCCCTGGCGTTGATCGCAGGTTGCTGCACGCCCTATGGCTGGAACTCGCTGCTGGCCGCGCAGAAAATCCTGGCGCTCGGCAGCGCGCTGCCGCTGATCCGGGAATGGCAGCCGGCGGATTTCGGAACCATCCGTCCGTTCGAGATCTGCCTGCTCGCTGCAATCGGACTTGCGCTGTTTCGCGGCGTCAAATTGCCGCCGCTGCGCATTGCGATGCTGCTCGGTCTGCTGCACATGGCGCTCGCCCAGGGACGCGCGGCCGAGATCCTGGCGCTGCTGGCGCCGATGATTCTCGCCGCCCCGCTGGCGCGGCAGATCGGCGGCGCCGACGTTGCCAATGCAGGCGCGGCGATGCCGGCGCGCGGCGTGTTGTTCGCCGCCGTCGCGGTCGCGCTGGTGACGGGAACACTGGCCTTTGCGTCGGTGCATCGCTTTGTGCCGTACACCGGCAATTCGCCGGTCGCGGCGGTGGCCGCGCTGAAGAAACTGAATCTGTCGCGGGTGCTCAACGATTATGATTTCGGCGGCTATCTGATCGCCAGCGGGGTTGCGCCGTTCATCGACGGGCGCACCGAACTCTATGGCGAGAAGTTCTTTGTCGACCACGACGCGGCCAGCGGCCTGAGCAAGCCCGAAAATCTGTTCCGGCTGCTGGAGGAATACAAGATCGAGGCGACACTGATGCGGACGCAGAGTGCCGCGAACAAGCTGCTGGATCACATCGACGGCTGGCAGAAGCTGTACGCCGACGACATCGCCACCATTCATGTCCGCAAACCGGACGCGATGCATACCATCGAGCCGGCGGTGGATCCGAAGGCGAAGTAGCTCAGCCGCCATTGTGGAACGCGCTAGTTGCGGCGCCGCTCGCAGCGATTGCTTCGCCACTCAAACGACTCATTGCTCTTTCAAAATGCTCGCGCGTCGGGGCGTGGGTATCCGGCAGCCATCCTGTCCAATTCATCAGACATAAAAAATTCGTCAGACATAAAAAGGGGAGATGCGCCATGGCCACAACAGACTTCGGCTCCCTGCCGCGGGAAAATCCCTGTGCCCAATGCGGCAAGCCGATCGCCGTCCCGGAATGGGTTGAGGCCGGACCTCGCCGCACCTCCTATCTCTGGCGCTGCCGGGCCTGCGACTACCGCTTCGAGGCGGTGGCCTTTTTCGATCAGTCGGAACCGAACCGGGAAGCGCTGGCGGCGTAGCCATAGCGTTTTCAAGCGAAGTGGGCACCGGTTAGCGTGAAGAAATCGCGTCAAACATAAAGTCTTGCTAACTCACGCGGCCGACTGCCGGTTTGGCTGGCGAACCGGCAATTGAATGCAAACGATCAATCCATGCGGCGCACGGTCGTTGAGGGAAAGCTTGCCGCCATGCGCCAGCACAATGGCGCGCGCGATTGAAAGGCCGAGACCGAAGCCCGCGGTTTCATCCATGTTCCGGGCATCGTCGCCGCGCACGAATGGCTCCAGCATCACCTCCTTGCGGGCATCGGAAATGCCGGGACCATCGTCTTCGACCTCGATCGTCACGGTGTCGGGCGACGCTCTGAGACGAATCGTGGCCATCGCGCCGAACCTGACCGAGTTCTCCACCAGGTTGGTGACGCTGCGGCTGAGATCGTCCGGCCGCACGATCGCCATGGCGTGTTCCGGACCATCGTAGGCGACCCTGTGCCCCATATCCGCGAACTGGTCGGTGACCAGCTGCAGCGTGGTGGCGATGTCGGTCAGCGTCATCGCTTCGAGCTTGCGGTCGTTGCGCAAGAATGACAGCACCGCTTCCAGCATCGATCGCATCTGGTCGAGGTCGCCCATCATGCGGCCACGATGCACCTCGTCCTCGATGAATTCGGAGCGCAGCCGCATTCGGGTGATCGGGGTCCTCAGATCGTGGCTGATCGCGGCCAGCATCCTGGTGCGGTCGTCGATCAGGGTTGTGATGCGCTCGCGCATCCGGTTGAGCGCTTTGGCCACCGAGCGGATTTCCTCGGGGCCGCGCTCGGGCAGCGGTGCCGCGGCGCCGTTCAGGCTGAAGCTTTCGGCGGCCTTCGCGAACGAAGACAGCGGCGCCGTCAGGGCCCGCGCCGCCCATAGCCCCAGCAGACTGACGCTGACAATGGCAAACAGCAATGTCACCACCCACGGCCCGGCCCAGAACGAAGGCCGGCGCAGGTCGGGGAGCACCTTTGCGGAAATCATGGCGCCGTCCGGCAACGCGATGCCGACCTTGTGGCGGTCTTGGTCGAGCGCGAGCGGGAAGATCCGGTAGCGGGAGTCGAGCCGTCGGTGCAGACTCCGCAGGTCGAGGCCCTCCGGATCGCCCGCCGGCGGAACCGGACCCGGCGGAAGGCTTTCGATCTCGAGCTTCGGAAATGCGCGGCCGATGTCGGCGAAGAGCCGCGGCCGTTCGGCGGCGGGCGCCGCGCCGAGCAGCAGGACCGCCGCGGCAAACTGCGCGTGACCGCGATCAATCGTCGGATCAGGCTGGTCCGGCCGGCTGACGAGAAAGATCGCCGTGAGGATCAGGTGAATGGCGATGATCGAGGCGATCACCAGGGCCGCGATCTGGCCGCTGATATTCTTCAGATGCAGAAAATCGAGCAGCTTCATGACAGGCCGTTGATTGGGACCGTTATCGCCTCGACCGCTGGAGTGAACATATAGCCGCCGGAGCGTACCGTCTTGATCAAGGTGGCGTCCTGCGGATCGGGCTCGATCTTGCGCCGGATGCGGCTGACCAGCACGTCGATGCTGCGTTCGAACGAGCCGGCATTGCGCCCCTGGGTGAGATCGAGCAGGCTGTCGCGCGACAGCACGCGGCCCGGCCGTTCGCAGAACGCGCGCAGCAGGTCGAATTCGGCGCTTGTCATCGCGACCCGCGCGCCCGCCGGATTGCGCAGCTCCCGCAGCCTGAAATCGATCCGCCAGCCCTGGAAGGTGAGGGCGGTCGCGCCGCTGATCGCGCTGAAGGTCTGCGCGGCGGCCTGGCGGCGCAGCACCGCGTTGATGCGGGCGAGCAACTCGCGTGGATTGAACGGTTTGGCGAGGTAGTCGTCCGCGCCCATCTCAAGGCCGAGAATGCGGTCGACGTCCTCGCCGCGCGCGGTGAGCATGATGATCGGCACCTGTGATTCCGCGCGGACCTTGCGGCACAGGCTGAGGCCGTCTTCGCCCGGCAGCATCACGTCGAGGATCAGCAGATCGACGCGGTGATCAGCCATCGCCCGGGTCATTTCGCTGCCGTCATTGGCCGTCGTCACGTTGCAGGCATTGTTGCGCAGGTATTTCGCGATCAGCGACCGCGTCTCACGGTCGTCTTCAACGACGAGAATGTTGGGCGACGCCGTGGTCATGCGGAATCCTGTGCCTGAGATTCGGGACAACAAACGATCATTTTTGTTTCTGAGTATTTCTGAGGGGCCCCGGGCAACACCCGGCAACACCTCCGCCGGGCAATCAAAAGATATCGTTAAGCACATTAACCCAAACGTTGTGGCGTCCGGCAAGAACCTTTGGAGCCATCATGACCTCGATCGCCGCCGCGTCCAGTAACAATTACCTAACCCCGCTGCAGCAGCTGCAGGCCGAACTGCAGTCGGAAGTAAACTCCGGCGCCATCAGTTCGTCGGATCAGACCGCGCTTTCCTCGGCACTGACGGATGTCAATTCCTCGCTGCAGAGTGGCAGCGCGGGCGCCCCGGCCAACGGCACAAATTTGCCTCCCGGCGAATTGAAGTCGAAGATCGACAACCTGATTGCGGGCGAGGTGTCCAGCGGCAAGCTCACCAGCGCCCAGGCCACCGAACTGCAGGGGGTCTTCAAGGCCGCGTTCGCCAACGGCGCCGGCGGCGCGGCCGACGCCGGCGGCGCAAATGCCGCGACGGCTGTCGGTGGCCCGGGTCAGACCCCGGACCTCCAGGGCGCCGGCGCCGCGCACCATGGCCATCACGGCCACCACGGCGGTTCGTCCGCTTCCGACACTTCGTCATCGTCGAGCAGCGGTACCAGCGGCGCATCGAGCACCAGCTCCGCCAACGACATTCTGCAGCAGTTTCTCCAATCGCTGCAGAATTCGCTGTCGTCCTCGTCACCCTCATCCTACAGCGCGAGCGGCACGCCCGATACCGGCAACGCCAGCGCGACGTCAGCCTCGGCTCTTCTGATCGACTACCAGACCTGAGCTTCAGCGACGAACGACAATAGCGGTGAGGAAACCGCAAGGCGCATGTTCGATACCGTCATTCTCCTCGCAGGTGCCGCCGAGCGGGCCGTGTTGCCGTCGGTTCTGCTCTGGCACAATCCGCGTCTCACGGTGATGCCGGTCGAGACCTCCGCCGAGCTCGCCGCGCTGAGCCCGGATCTGCTGCGGCGGGGGCGGCTGGTCGGGTATGTGACGCCCGTGATCGTGCCGCAGCGAATTCTCGCCCAGCTCGGCTACGGCGCGTTCAATTTTCATCCGGGTCCGCCCAGCTATCCCGGATGGGCGCCCGCGCATTTTGCGCTCTACCATCAGGCAACGGAATTCGGCGCAACCGCCCACGTCATGGTCGAACGGGTCGATGCCGGCCCGATCATCGAGGTCGCGATGTTTGCCATTCCAGCCGATATCTCGGTCCTTGGTCTCGAAGGAATGGCTTATGCTCGCCTCGCGCAATTGTTCTGGCGCATGGCGAAATGGCTTGCCTTGAACCCGGAGCCGCCGCCGGCGCTGCCGCTTCAATGGGGCGAAAGGAAATATTTTCGCAGCACCTATCGCGCGATGTGCGAGATTTCCCTCGACCTCCCCAGGGACGAATTCGACCGGCGCCTCAGGATATTCGGCGCCAACCACTTCGGAATATCCCTGACGATCACCCTGCACGGCGTCGAATTCCACGCCGTGGCCGCCCCGCCCATTCAGCCGACCGATGGCTCTCACTGGCCCCGGTTGGATCCGGCGATGATCGCCGCGCTGGAACCCGAGCGCGGCTGAAGCGTTATCCACCTCATCAACCCGGAGGGAGGGTGATGATGGCCGACGTGAAGGAAAAACCACACCAGTTGATCGCCAGCGACCGGGTCGAGGGCACCGCGGTGCGAAGGCCGAACGGCGAGCGGATCGGTCACATCGAACGGCTGATGATCGACAAGGTCTCGGGCAAGGTGTCCTACGCGATCCTCAGTTTTGGCGGCTTTCTTGGCATGGGAGCCAGTCTGCTGCCGCTGCCCTGGGCGCGTCTGACCTACAACACCAAAATCGAAGCCTACCAGCTCGACATCGATGATGATGAGCTCAGGCGCGCGCCGTCGTTCCGCGCCGACAAGGATTTCGACTGGGGCGATCGCTCAAAGGAGATCGAGCTGCATCAATATTACGGAATCCCGCCATACTGGGGCGGGTTCTGAGTGGTGGCGCTTCGGAGCGAAGTGGGTACCGTTCGCGTCAAGAAAACGCGCCAAGACAATAAGCGTTTTCCAGCGAAGCATGCCCGGACCTGGTCGGTGGGTGGATACGGGCTCGCGATCAAGCTTGATCGCGGACGATGACTCGCGCGTGCGCGAACGCGTCAGGTTTCATAAAACTGGTTTGCATCGCAGCCATCTAAATATTTGCTAAACGGGAACGGCCTTCGCCGTGACGGGTTCTCTCCCCACAATTTAAATGATCAGGGAGAAACCAAATGTTGGCAAAATATATCACGGCCGTCTTGGCCGGGACCGCATTGCTGGCGACGGTAGCGTCAGCGCAAACCCCGACGGCAACCACCGACCGCGCCAACCCAGCGGCGGCGTCGGATTCCACGTTCCACGGCGATTGGCGGGCATCCAAACTCGTTGGCCTCAGCGTCTATAACGACAACAACGAAAGCATCGGCTCGATCAACGATCTGTTGACCGACAAGAGCGGGAATATCAAGGCGGTGGTGATCGGCGTTGGCGGCTTCCTAGGCATGGGCTCGCATCTCGTCGCCATCTCCTTCGACAAGATCAAATTCGTCAATGAGCCGGTGGCCTATAGCGGCGCCGCCAACGGGCCCAACGCGCCGCCCGCCCGTCCGCCTTCGAGCACGACGACGGGTGCGGCCAATACCGCGGCGCCGTCGGCGATGGCGAACACCACGAAGCCGAATCCGTGGTATCCGGATCACGCCGTGTTCAACGCGACCAAGGACAGTCTGACCGCAATGCCCGAATTCACGTATTCAACGGAGTAGCGCACCATATAAGCGCCAAGCAATAAGACTTGCTGGATGGCCGGACGGCATCGCTGCCGCCCGGCCATTCCTGATTCCGCAGCACTTTGCCGAGCGGCTTGGTTCGAAAAGACGCTACGCATCCTATCGGCCTCGACATCCCGATGTTAGTCTTGCCGGCGGCAGGAGCATCTGCCTCCTGCCGCATACCGAACGGGAGGACGACATGACCGAGAGCGTCTACAAAGTCATTGAGCTGATCGGTACCAGCAAGGATTCATGGGAGAAGGCGGCCGCGGCCGCGGTCGAGAGAGCGGGGAAGACCCTCCGTGATCTTCGCGTCGCCGAAATTGTCAAACTCGATTTGCAGCTGGATGCCAAAGGCAAGATCGAAGCCTACCGCGCCAAGCTCAACGTCTCGTTCAAATTCGAGGACTGACGAAGGCGCCGGAGCTGGATGGCCGGACGCGCTTTTGTTTTCTGAGAGCCGCGGTCATCTTGCCTCTCCCCGCTCGCGGGGAGAGGCCGGATTTTACGCGCAGCGAAAAATCCGGGTGAGGGGGACTCCCCGCGAGTCCTGCTGTGCCGAGAGTCCCGCTCACCCCAACCCTCTCCCCGCAAGCGGGGAGAGGGAGATGATGTTGTCAATTCGTCTTGACCAGCGGGCAACCGCCCTTGTCGAGCGGACGGAAGGCTTCGTCGCCGGGGACGGTGGCGAGCAGCTTGTAGAGGTCCCACTCGCCCTTTGACTCTTCCGGCTTCTTGACCTCGAACAGATACATGTCGTGGACCATGCGGCCGTCGATCCGGATCTTGCCGCCCTTGGCGAAGAAGTCGTTGATCGGGGTCGCCCGCATCTGCGCCATCACTTTCGGCGCTTCATCGGTGCCGATCGCCTCGATTGCCTTCAAATAATGCATGGTCGCCGAATACAGGCCGGCCTGGATCATGGTCGGCATATGCCCGACCTTCTCGTAGAAGCGCTTGGAGAAGGCGCGGGTCTCGTCGTTCATGTCCCAGTAGAAGGCGTCGGTGACGATCAGCCCCTGGGTGGCCTTGGCGCCGAGCGCGTGGGTGTCGGTGATTTCCTGCAACAGCGCGATTATCTTCTGGCCGCCCTGCGTGATGCCGAATTCGGACGCCTGCTTCAGCGCGTTGGTGGTATCGCCGCCGGCATTGGCCAGTCCGATCACCTTGGCCTTGGAGGCTTGCGCCTGCAGCAGGAAGGAAGAGAAATCGGACGAGTTCAGGGGATGACGGACGTTGCCCAGCACCTTGCCGCCGCTCTCCTTGACGACATTGGCGGCATCGCGCTCCAGCGCCATGCCGAAGGCGTAGTCGGCGGTGACGAAGAACCAGGTATCCTCGCCGCGCTTGACCATCGCTCGGCCTGCGACATTGGACAGCGCATAGGTGTCGTAGGTCCAGTGCACGGTGTTGGGCGAGCAGGCGACGCCGGTAATGTCGGAGCTGCCGCCGCCGGAATTGATGTTGATCCTGTTCTTCTCGCGGGTCAGCGCGGAGATCGGCAACGCGACCGAGGAGGTCGGCACGTCGAAGATCGCGTCGACCTTCTCATTGTCGTACCAGTTGCGGGCGATGTTGATGCCGACGTCGGGCTTGTTCTGGTGATCGGCGGCGATCACCTCCACCGGCTTGCCCTTCACCTTGCTGCCGTAGTCGGCAACCGCCATCTGCACCGCGGCCAGCGAGCCCTTGCCGGTCGCGTCGGCATAGAGGCTGGACATGTCGGTGAGCACGCCGATCTTGACGACGTCGTCGGAAATCTGCGCGCTCGCCGCTCCGCCGGACACGGCGTAGGCGAGGCCGGCCATCACGATGGCTGCAACCGGTTTCATGGTCTCTTCTCCCTGGTTTTTGTTGAGGCTTGTAGCCCTTCTACCCGGCTTCCGGCGGCCCGCAAAGCCGAAGGGCGGCGGGAAATGCTGATTAAAACGCGGGCGGCGTTATGGTTGCCTCGCTCCGCGCCGCGATCGTTTCCCGGCCGCGGTGCAGCGCTCTTCACGATGCACCGCAGAGCCGGGATCCATGGCACATCGAACACTGGGCCCCCGGATGCAGCGCAGCGCCATAGCGCGTCGCAGACGCGCATAAACGCCATGAAGGCGCTGCGTCGCATCCGGGGAACGCCGGCATCCACTTCCGCCCAAGGCGCTACAACCCCGGCACCGCCGTTATATTGACCGTGATCGTACCTGCGGCCTCGGCGATCACCCGCAGCGTCTTGGAATCGAAGGCGATGTCGGCGAGGTTCAGGCTGGTGATTTCCGCCGCCACCCGGACGCCGTCCTCGTTCTTCTGGAAATCCGCGATCGCGGTGGCGATCCTTTTCTGCGCGTTGGCGAGGAACGGCTTGAGATCGACGGTGGCCTTTTCGGCAAGGACTTTTTGCAGATGCGGCATGGCCGCGCGCGCCGCGGCGCCGAGCAGCCCGAAGGCGGCCTCGGATTCGACGGCCAGTTCCATGTTGGTCAGCCGCAGGGTCTGCTGCGCCTGATCGAGTACCGGCCTGCCCCAGATATGCACGGTGGCCTCGCCGCCGAAGCCGAGGAAGCTGGTTTTCTCCTTGGCGTTCACCAGCAGCGAGATCAACAGCCGGTCGCCTGACGCTGCGACCGACGCCCGCTTCACCGTGACATTGACCGAGCCCGAACCGTCCTCGGGAAAGGTCCGGCCGGCGAACTGGGCTTCCACGATCTTGTTGATGTCGGCAAAGGGGACGTCGATCGGGATGCCGATGCTGACGCCGGCTGGGGTCGGCGGGACGATGGAGATCTTCTCGGGAAACGGGCAGCTGGGCGTGGTCTGCGCCGGGGTGATCCGGGTCTCCGCCTCGATGCCGAGGATCAGCGTGACCGCGGCGGCGTCGATGCGGGGCTGCACCGCGACCGCGCGGGTCGGCCGCAGCTCCAGCCAAAGCGCCGGCGTCGACGCGGCGGCGCCGTTGCCTTGCAGCGGTATGGAGCGGCACGCCTTGGCCCATTGAATCCTGGCATTGCGCTCGAAGGAAGGATCGTTGCGAATCCGCGCGCCGGCGGCGGCGATCTGATCGGCGACGGTCTTGTCGATCACCGGCTTGACCTGCGCCGGAACGTTGACGCGCGCGCCCGCCACCGTGACGCTGGTGTCGCCCAGCGTGACCTGGGCGCCCAAATTCGGCTCGAGATGCCAGGCCGCGGCAAGCTTGGGGCGCGAGGTGATGACGACATTGCCCTTGATCTCGGCGCTGGCATTGAGGGCCTTGATGTTGACGCTGCCGATCTGCTTGGCGACATTGCCGCCGAGCAGGCCGCCAAGCGCGTCGCCGACCGCGCCGGTCGCCTTCGACGACAACGAGCCCGTCACATTCAGTTTTCCGGTCAGCGCCGTGGTCAGCGACAACACGTCCTGGCCCCCGGTCGCCGCGATCGGTCCCCGTGAGGCGGTCCAGCCGATATCGGCGTTTTGCAGGATTTGCGACACCGGATTGTCGGCCTTGCCAGCGAAGTTGCGTGCCGCGCTGCGATCGGCGGCGTCGCGAATGGCGGAGATCGGAATGGTGACCTGGGCCAGGATCACCGAACTGCGGGGCGCGGGCGGCAGCGGCGGCAATTGGGCAAGCGCCGGCCCGGGGACCGTGCCGCGCAGCGACAACCAGTCCAGGGCTTTCAGGCTGACGAAGAACGAGACCGCGACCACCGCGATCGCGAGCAAAATGGCCTTAAGACGCATCGTCCCCCCGGACTGATTCAGCTTGGGAGCCTACAGGGCGGGGTAGGGCTGCGCCAGAGCGGGCGCCCCCGGCGGCACCGCGGTCACGACGCCAAGATATGGCGCAGGCCGCGGGCGCAAATAGGGTCGAATTATTGCCAGTCAGACACAAAAAGCGGCGCGAAAGACCACGCCGTTCCGCGCGGTGTGGCGGCGCCAGGGCAGGGGCGCCATTGCGCTGTCCAAGACATCACCGGTCGCCGTCGCCCGACAGCGGGATGGCGATCTCACCTGTCATAGACATCCTGGAAAGCCAGCATGCGCGACAGATGCCGCTCGTTGTGGCGGGGAAAGCCGCATTGCGGAGCAAAATCGTCGGCGTCGCGATAGGTGCCGAACAGCCGGTCCCAGATCGGAAGGTCGCCATAATTGAACGAATGGACGTCGATCTGGTGATGGATCGAATGCAGTTCGGGGGTCTGGATGACGTATTTCAGCCAGCGCGGCGATTTGAAGTTCGAGTGATAGAAGAATTCGCCGGTCGCGGCGAACGCGTTGAACCACATTGCGCCTTCCAACAAGCAGCCGAGCAACGGATACAACACCGCCGCCGCGAGCGCGCTATCCGCCAGGATTTCCACCGGATGCTTGTAGAATGAAGTGACGGCCTCGATCCGGGCCGGCGAGTGATGCACCTGATGAAATAGCACCCACCAGCCTTTTTGGTGGCGCAGGCGGTGCCACCAGTAAAAGAAAAACGTCCCGGTGAACCAGCCGATGAATCCTTCGACGATCGGCAGATGTAGCGCTCTGAGATCGAACAGCGATATGTGTGCGAACAGGTGGACCCAGAGCCGGTTGGTGACGAGCGTGATGCCGACCTGAAACAGCGTGACGACAAGCGCACGGGCGTACCAGCCCGGCGCGTTCGGCAGTTCGCGGCCGGGCCGCACTCGCTCGAGGATCAGGAACGCCGCAGCGGCAAGCACGATGGTCAGTGACGTGATGGCGAGTGTCGACATCGGATTTACGTTTGCGTCTGAGATGCCGGCTTGCTTATTTTTCGCGGTGCCGGCGTTGGGCGGGATTCGCGGGCGCGCAAACCGTCAGCCCCGCTTGCCGAGCATGTTGTCGGCGCGGCGGTCCATCGGCAGCACGATCACCTTGGCGCCGACGCTGACCCGCGAATAGAGATCGGACACGTCCTGGTTGGTGAGGCGGATGCAGCCGGATGAAACGTGGGTGCCGATGGTGCCCGGCGCGTTGGTGCCGTGGATGCGATACACCGTGCCGCCGAGATACATGGCGCGGGCGCCGAGCGGGTTGCCGGGGCCGCCCGCCATGTGGCGCGGCAGATAAGGCTGGCGCGCGATCATTTCCGGCGGCGGAGTCCAATCCGGCCACTCCGCCTTTTTGGTAATCGACTGCACGCCGGACCAGGTGAAGCCGTCGCGGCCGACGCCGATGCCGTAGCGGATCGCCTGGCCGCCGCCGAGCACATAATAGAGATAAGTGTTGGGCGTATCGATGATGATCGTCCCCGCCGCCTCACGGGTGGGATAGTTGACGATCTGGCGTTTCAGCCGCGCCGGCAGCTCCGCCGTGGCGTTTTCGTCTTCGGATGGCGCGGATTGCACCGCAGGCGGCGCCGCTTGTTCGGGCGTCATGATGAAAGGAAACAGCTGAAGCGGTGCTGCCGAGGCTGCGCCCGAAAAAACCGCGGCGCCGATCGCCAGCGCGCCGAAGGCCGCGGCACGGCGGGAATTCAGTTTGATGGCCCTGAGGCTGGACATCTGGCGTCCCCTGTTCGATCGCTTGCGCGCGAGCTTTTGCTGCGTCGTTAGGGGGATCCTTAACGGAGAAACATTTCCGGACATTTTCGCCAAACCGGCAAAATGGTTTCGTCGCATTCATGAATTGTTTCATTCTGGGGTCCTGGGGCCCGAAAAAACGGCCACAGGGTTGCGAAAAGGAGGGCGTTAAGCTCTATGACGTCACACGCTTGAAATATCCGTAGCAGAACGTCGGGAAACTGAGAATCAGCAACCCCCTTAGGGTCCCGTGATGCGGATTTTGATTGCGACCGACGCCTGGCGCCCGCAGGTAAACGGCGTGGTGCGCACCCTGACCTCGCTGGCGCGCAGCGCGTCGGCGCTGGGGGCCGATATTGAATTCCTGACCCCGGATGGGTTTCCCTCGGTCGGCGTTCCGACCTATCCGGGCCTGCGAATAGCGTTGCCGAACCGGCGCGAGATCGCCAGAAGGATCGAGGCGGCAGCGCCCGACGCGATCCACATCACGACCGAGGGGCCGATCGGCTGGGCGGTGCGGGCCTATTGCCGCCGCCACAAGCTCGCCTTCACGACGTCCTACACGACGCGCTTTCCGGAATATATCGCGGTGCGCTCCATCATCCCGGCCGCGCTGAGCTATGCGGTGCTGCGGCGCTTTCATGCGGCGGCTTCCATGACGATGGTGGCGACCGGTTCTCTTTATAATGAGCTCGGCGCACGCGGCTTCCGCCGGCTCGGCTTCTGGGGGCGTGGCGTCGATACCGAGCTCTTCAACCCGGATCATCCGGCCGAGCTCGATCTGCCGCGGCCGATCTTCATGACGATGGGCCGCGTCGCCGTCGAAAAGAATATCGAGGCCTTTCTTGCGCAGGACTTGCCGGGCTCAAAGGTCGTGGTCGGCGATGGACCGCAAAGGGCGGCGCTGCAGCAAAAATATCCTGGTGTGAAGTTCCTCGGCGAAAAGACCGGGGCGGATCTGACCGCGCATCTGGCGGCGGCGGATGTGTTCGTGTTTCCGAGCCGCACCGACACCTTCGGCGTCGTGCAACTGGAAGCGCTGGCCTGCGGCACGCCGGTTGCCGCCTTCCCGGTGACGGGGCCGCTCGACGTGATCGCGGACCATCCGGTTGGCGCGCTCGACGAGGATCTCCGCAGCGCCTGCCTGCGCGCGCTCGACATGTCCCGAGAGGCCTGCCGGCGGTTTGCGCTGGAGCGCTCCTGGGAAAACAGCGCGCGGCAGTTCATCGGCAATCTGAGTGCGCTGCAGCCGAGCCGTTCGCCGCGGCCCGCCCTCGTCGTGGCTGGAAGACATCCGGTGCGCGGCTGAGATCAACAACCAACTGATCTGACCCGGCGAGCCGGATCAGACCGCAGGGATCAACGAGGCAAAGGTCATCATGGCAGAAATCATCAAACTGGACGGCGCGACGCAGTTGGACTTCAACCGCGAAATGGTCGAGCAGGCCTACGATCGCTGGGCCCCGATCTATGACCTCGTGTTCGGTGGCGTGTTCAGCAAGGGCCGCGACGCCGCCATTCAGGCGACCAACAAGATCGGCGGCCGCGTCCTCGAAGTCGGCGTCGGCACCGGCATTTCGCTGCCACTCTACGCGCCGCATGTCCGCATCTTCGGAACCGATATTTCGGAAGCGATGCTGAACAAGGCGAAGCAGCGCGTCGCCGACCTGCGCCTGAAGAATATCGAAGGCTTGGCGGTAATGGACGCCGAGAAGCTCGAGTTTCCCGACGACTCCTTCGACGTGGTGATGGCGCAATATGTCGTCACCGCGGTGCCGAATCCGGAAGTGGCGTTGGACGAGTTCGCCCGCGTGTTGCGGCCGGGCGGCGAACTGATCATCCTTACGCGCGTCAGCGCCGATGCCGGCATGCGCCGCTTCATCGAGCAGCAACTGCAGCCGGTGGTGCGCCGGCTTGGTTTCCGGACCGCCGAGTTCGCCTGGTCGCGCTACACCCGATGGCTCGCGGGGGCGACGCGGGTCGAGCTGGTGGAGCGCCGCCTGATTCCGCCGCTCGGCCATTTCTCGCTGGTGCGTTTCCGCAAAATCGACGCCGCGGCCGCCGCCTAGTCCAGCGCAAGACATTTGCGTAACCTGCGTAACGCGTCGTCATGAAACGGCGTGTGACAGTTTGATGATGTCACATGCCCTACATCGAATCGCTGTAAAACAGCATCAGAGGCCACCTTCCTGGGGGAGAGAATGATCAAGGATTTCCTGGAGCAGTTGCGAACCCAGCGCTGGGACGACCATCGCTACTATCACCACAGCCGCATCAACCAGAGCCTGCACTTCGTCAGCGCGGCGAGCTTTCTGGTCGGCTACGTCATGATCTTCTTCGATCCGGTCGTGGCAGCCCTGATCGGCTGGCTGGTGTCGATGACCTCACGCCAGGCCGGCCATTTCTTCTTCGAGCCCAAGGGGTATGACCACCTCAACCAGGCCACCCATGAGCACAAGGAGGAGATCAAGGTCGGCTATAATCTGCAGCGCAAGGTCGTGCTGATGACGATCTGGGCGCTGTCGCCGGTGGTGCTGTACTTCGATCCGACCCTGTTCGGAATCTTCACGCCATGGGCGTCGCCGGCCGACTTCATGCGGCAGGTCGCCAAGATATGGCTCGCGATCGGCATCGGCGGGCTGTTGTTCCGCACCATCCATCTGTTCTTCATCCGCGACGTCGAGACCGGCCTGGTCTGGATGACGAAGATCCTGACCGACCCGTTCAGCGATCTCCGGCTCTATTACAAGGCGCCGCTGTTCCTGATGAAGGGCGAACTGATCGATCCGGGCCTGGATATCGTCGAGCACACTCTCGAAGAGCAGCACGCCTGAGGGCGGCCTGCAGCTCCCTCGCCCCGCTTGCGGGGTCGAGACGAGCGAAGCTCGCTCTTAGAGCGTCGGGGGTGAGGGGGACTCTCCACAGAGTCAGACGCGCGGATAGTCCCCCTCACCCGAAATTTTCGCTTCGCGCAAATTTCGACCTCTCCCCGCAAGCGGGGCGAGGTGACTCGACGGCTGGGCCAGGTTTCAAGGCCAGAATGCTTCTAGCGGGAAACAACGCGCCCAAGCATCTCTTTCAGGATCTGGCGGCGGATGCTCTTGTTGGTGAGGGACGCCTCGTGCCACCACCAGCCGTCGCGCTTCATTTTGTCGGCCGCGGCCACGAAGCGCTTTGCCACTTCGGCAAAATCGGCATCGGTGTAGTTCAAGCTGAAGATCAGGCGACCGGTCCCGACCCAGCTCAGCGCCAACCCTTCGGCCCGCAGGTAATATTGAAACATCCAGTTGTAGCGGGACGGCTCGGTATAATGCACCATCCAGATCGAGGACAGGTTGGAAACGCGCGCCGGAAGGTTCGCGGCGGCGAGGCTGTCGTTCAACGCCTTGGCACGGCCGTTCCAGGTCTCGTCGAGACCGTTATAGACCGCGCGGAAATTGGGGCTGGCGAGCCGGCTCAGGAATTCATCCATCGCGGTCATCACATAGGGATGCGAATTGAAGGTGCCGCGGGCAAAGCAGACGTCGGCGGGGCGATCGTCGCGGAAGCGGCGCATCAATTCCTTGCGCCCGCACACCACGCCGACGGGAAGGCCGCCCGCGAGGCTCTTGCCGTAGGTCACCATGTCGGCGCGGACACCGAAATATTCCTGCGCGCCGCCGGCGGCAAGACGGAAGCCGACGAACACCTCGTCGAAGATCAGGACGATGCCGCGTTCGGTGCAAACTTCGCGCAGCTGTTTCAGCCAGGCGCTGTAGGCGGCGCGATCGAAACGGGCGGAGCGGGAACTGTCGACCAGCGCGGAATCGCCGGGCGCATTGGCGTTGGGATGCAACGCCTGCAGCGGGTTGACCAGCACGCAGGCGATGTCGCGGCGTGTCCGCAGCACCTGGAGCGTCCGCTCCGACATCTCGGCCAGCGTATAGGTCTCGTGCGGCGAAACCGGGTTGCCGACGCCGGGCTGCACGTCGCCCCACCAGCCATGGTAGGCGCCGGCAAAACGAACCAGATGGCTGCGACGGGTGTGATAGCGGGCGAGCCGTACCGCCTGCATCACCGCTTCGGTGCCGGACATGTGGAACGAGACTTCGTCGAGCCCGGAAATCTCGGTGAGCCGGCGCACGTTATCGAGCATGACGGGGTGATAGGGCCCCAGCACCGGCCCCAATGCATGGGCGCGCGTTTCCGCCCCGGCGATGCACTCCTTGTAGAAGTCGTTGCCGAAGATGTTGACGCCGTAGGAGCCGGTGAGATCGTAGCAGACATTGCCGTCGACGTCGGTGACGGTGACGCCGGCCGACGACTGCACGAAGGCGCTGGTCGCAAGATGCTCGCGCACCAGCCGGCTGTACTGGAACGGCACCCGGTAGGTTTCGGTGAATTGCAGGTCGGAGATGCGGCTGGCGGCTTCGGCCGTCATCTGCCGTCCCCTGGCGTAGCGCTCCCCGTAAAGGCGGGCCAGCGCGAAGAAGGCGTCGTGGCGTTGTTTGGCGATCCCGGCCGGCGCGCCGTCGGAGCGGAAGAAGTCTTGAATCGAAAACTCATAGAACGGAATCAGCCGCGCCACCCGCCGCGACATCTTCGAATGTCCGGCGAGCGAGCGGTGCTTGGCCCGCGACAGCGCCAGCCGCGCCTTGAGTTTGGGAAATACGGCTGCGGCGCCTGCGGCCGCGGCTGCGAAAGAAAGAATCGGGAGGGGCGAATCCATGCCACCAGCGCTAGCCGGTCCATCTAACAGAATCATGACAATCCGGGGCCTGCTCTCCGCCCTGACCCAGCAGGAGGACCTCAACTTCCTGTTGACCAACCGCATTCCGCGGGCGGCGCTGACGCGGTTCATGGGCTGGTTCAGCAAAATCGAGAATCCGGTCGTCCGCGACGCCTCTATCGCCTGCTGGCGGATGTTTTCCGATCTCGATTTGACGGAAGCCAGGAAAACCGAATTCAGCAGCCTGCACGACTGTTTCACGCGCGAGCTCAAGCCGGGCCTGCGTCCGCCCGACCCCGACCCACAGGCCGTGGTCAGCCCGTCCGACGCCATCATCGGCGCGCATGGCGCCATCGAGGACACCGAGCTGTTTCAGATCAAGGGCGCTGGCTATTCACTGCTGGACTTGCTCGGCGATCCCAAACTGGTCGACGCCCACCGCAACGGACGCTTCGTCACGCTGCGGCTGACCTCGAGCATGTATCACCGCTTTCACGCGCCCGCCGACTGCCGGATCGAGCAGGTCACCTTCATCAGCGGCGACACCTGGAACGTCAATCCGATCGCGCTGAAACGAATCGAGCGGCTGTTTTGCAAGAACGAGCGCGCGGTGATTCAAAGCCGCCTTTCATCCGGCGAGGCCCTCACGCTGGTGCCGGTCGCCGCGATCCTGGTGGCGAGCATCAGGCTGCATTTCCTCAATATCGTGCTCAATGCGCAAACAACGGGACCGACGGTGTTTCCCTGCGACGTCTCCTTGCGCAAAGGCGACGAGCTCGGCTATTTCGAGCACGGCTCGACCATCATCGTGCTGGCGCCGGACCATTTCGAATTCTGTGACAATGTGCGCGAGGGCGCGCGGATATTGGCCGGTCAGCGGTTGCTGCGAAAGCCGGGCTGAAGTTTTGATCGGCGTCACTCGCCTCGATTTTGCCGCCGCCCACCGTTATATGTTCGCGCTCGAACGCGATTCGAAAAGCATCAGGGAATTGAGATGGCGCGAGCGCCGGTTCTGGCGGCGGGAGGCATTGTGCTGCGGCAGCAGGAAACCCCGCTGGTCGCGGTGGTGCGGCTGCGCAAGCGCAATGAATGGGTTCTTCCCAAAGGCAAGCTCGATGACGGCGAAACGCCGCGCGATGCCGCCGAGCGCGAGGTGCTGGAAGAAACCGGTCATGAAGTATCGGTGCATGAATTCCTGGGAACCCTGGTCTACGAGTCCGGCGGACGGTTCAAGGTTGTGCATTACTGGCGAATGGAGGCGGGCGGCGAGCCGTCGCGCGAGCTGATGGATGATGTGAGAGCCGTCGACTGGCTGCCGCTTGACGCCGCGGTCGAGCGGCTCACCCGGTCCTATGAGCGGGCGTTTCTTGAAAATGTGGGTCCGCTCGCGCTTGAAGCCGCCGCCCTTGCGAGAAAACCCAAGGTCAAGAAGCAGTCGGTTCTCGACAAGCGGCGGCGTCAGCCGGCCGAGGCGCCGCAACCTTCGCTGACGATGCCGGTATCGGTGGCGCCAGAGCCCGGTTTGACGTCCACGGCGATCGGGTCGGATGAGCCGGCGGTTGCCGGCAACGCCGTTGCCGGCGCCGTATCATCGAATCTTTCGACAGCGTCCGGGATGATGGAAAAAATCTCCGAAGAAATCCCCCCAGCCACGTTTGTGAAGCCTGCTTCCGACAACAGGGTTCCGGTTCGAAGCCGGCGCATCAACCTGATGCAAAAGGTGAGGGACTGGCTGCGGCGCGCTGCCTAGCCCGCGCGAAAAGCCTTCGTCTCACTACCCTCCTGCTCTTGCGCCGTTACCAAGGACGAGCCCGCTGCGCCACGCGACGCGCTAGCGTTTCTTCTCCTTGGGCGGCTTGCCCCTCGGCGCGGGCGGTCGCTTCGGCTGCAACGCGGGCCGGTTTGGCGCTCCGGGTTGACGCACACCGGGCGCATTGGGCTGCAGGCCGGGCGGGTGCGGCTGTTGCGGCTGTCCTTGCTGGAGCGGCCGGTTCGGCGAGCCCGGCTGCTGCGGCGGGCGTGGTTGCAGTGAATTTGGCCGTTGCTGCAGATTGTTCTGCCGCTGCGGTCCGGGCTGACCCGCCGGATTGTTGCGCGGATTGTTCCGGTTCGGATTGGCCTGCCGTAACGCGCGCTGCCGGGTCACGACCTGTCGGCCAACGACCTGTGCTGCGTGCACCTGGCGCACGATGCCCTGGTCGCGCGCGGCCTCTCGCGGCGAGATCATCAGCGGTGCGGCGGTGATGCGGCCACCGGCGCCGGGCCGGATGGTAAAGCCGCTGGCGCCTTGCGTGAGCGAGCCGAGCCGGACGCCGTTGTGATCGCTGACATCGATGTGACCGACCCTGCCGTCGGGATCCGGATAAAGCTTGATGTTGTGGGCGCCGGTGGCCGCCCCGTCCTGCGGCACTTCGACCAGTCCGGTGGTGCCGCGAATGCCGAGCGAAGCCGTCGGCGTCGATATTCTCATGTCGCCGGTCTTGGCGACGGCGGCGGCGACAAAGGCGACGGTGCCCCTGGTGATATCGAACAAGGCATTGTTCTGTTTGCCGCCGTCCTCATAAAGGTAATTGTCGACGGTGATCCGCGCATTGGCGGTGAGGTTGAAGGTGGTGGCGTCGTTGAAGGTGATGCCGAGGGTGGAATTCGTCGACGTCTGCAGGATGTCGTTGAGGAAAATGTCGTCCTGCAGTTTCAGTGGCGTCGATGCCTTGTTGCGGATGACGGTGGCTGTGCCCGTCAGCGTCGCGACGTTGCCGATCGGTTCGTCGGCGGGGGCTGATATGGGCGAGCTTGCAGCGGGTGAAGGCGCGGCCGGCCCCGCCGGTGCTGGCGACGGGGATGCCGCTGGCCGCGCGGGTGCCGGTGTGGGCAGAGGTGTAGGCAAAGGCGCCGGTTGGGTCTGGGCAAGTCTTGTCGGCGCGGAGATCGCGTCCGCGGCTGAGGGCGCGGAGGCGTCTTGTACGGGAGACGGCACTGCATAGGCATGCGCCGGGCTGGCCAGGATGAGGCAACCCAGAATCGAGAGCGCGATTGAAAGCCGCCGCGGCGTCTCGCTCGCGCCCGATTTGCCTAAGCGTGAGCCGGTCGATGAAAAGATCATGCCTGTCTTCAATCGTTTGGAGCGCGGTCGGACTTCAAATTCGGATTCCACTTTTGCCGATCACTTCGATCCGGGCAAGAATGGAGTTGGCGATGGCGGGTGCGATTGAGAGGGTTGGCGGCTGAATGCAAGATGAATGCGCGGAGCCCTGTCCATGCCAAAGGGCCCTCGCGGGAAATCCGCGAGGGCCCTTTTTCGAAAACACTCAGTGATAGGCCACCTAGCTGACGCGATTCCAGACTTGGCGGCGGAGTCGTCTAAAAATCAGCTTTGGCGAGATTTTTGGCTTCTTTCGATTTTCGACTTTTTCAACAGTATTTGTGGCGAGATCGGACACGTGGCAACGAGCCCTCACGGTCGTCCTCTGTGTTCTTTCGAACTCGCCTCCCAAATGCTATTTCGGACCTGCGGACGGATCAACAAATCTGCGTTCGCTCGGTCCCATGCCGCTCACCTGGAGGACGGTATCTTCCTTGATCTCTATGTAGTGCGGAACGTTTGCGGGTTCAGTGTAGAAGCTGCCGGTTGGCAGTACTTTTAGATTGGCGGTATCGAACTTTTCACCATAGCCGGTTGCGAATATCCCCGACAGAATCGTGACCTCGCGGGAATCCGGGTGCGTGTGCGGCGCAATCTTGAAACCCTTTGGAAATTTAAGGCGCAACGTGTAGGGCCCTGGCTTGGCGGGATCACCAAGGAGATTGAGCTGTTCCATTCCCGGAGCTGCCAAGCCGCCCTGCGACGCCCATTTCATCTCAGCCGGCGTTAGGGCCAAGACGCCCTGGGCAGTCTGCGCCGCTGCGAAGGCGTAGAGCCCCAGCCCGGCCAAGGTCAGTGTAATTCCCAGCCCGCGGTTCGCCTGCACCGAAATCCTACTCCATACCATCGCAAATTCTCCAAACAGTCATCCGAGGTGCATCACATTTTCCAGACAGCGAAACGAATCCAGATCGCTCTGCGCGGCTACTTGCTGTGCCCGCGCCTGCGATGACGAGAGCGCTTCCAGGCCGCTATCAGGAGGATCGCGGCGCAACCGAGCGCGTTACTCAGAAACAGGGAGGCCATTTTCCAATCTCCCTGGTTCTCAATTGCATAGGCCATTGCAGACGCGTGTGAAGCGAGGAACAAAGCCCAGGTCCCAAACGAGATAGCTTCCGCGCCACTCTGGTCCTTGATCGCCTTGGCGATCTGCGGAACGTAAGCAAGGAAGCGAAGGCTGTTGAAAACCGTGAACACTCCAAGCGTAGCGTCTGCGATCGTCATGGGAACGCGGCCGCGTAGAGTGCTGCCAAGACGCTTCGAATGGTAGCACGCGGTGGCATGTTCTATCTCCCAAGGCTGCAGCGCGGCACGCTGAGAAATTATCGTCGCGGCGAACGCGCCAAGCCGACATCGAGGTAATCCCCGATGCAGGGGCTGCTTGATTGTTCGGCTACGACTTTCGTATGCCACCCCGAAACGAGCGCGCGCAAATCCATATTGCTGGCCCTGAGGCTTACAAAATCGGAGCCTGAAACAGGAATGGACCGGCGAGGATCTGATACGTTCAGCCGCCGTCGGCCGCTTCCTCAAGCGCCCAATTGCGGAATGCGACGATCTTGTCGCAATCGGCGGTCGCCTCAGGGGATACAATGAAGAACCCATGTGGTCCCTGGACGGATAAGTCGCCGAACGGTCTGATCAGTCGGCCCGTCTCGAGGTCATCGTCGAGATAGGCTGAACTTGCCAAGGCGACACCCTGGCCTGCCGCGGCCGCCTGAAGCGTCATATGTGAAAAGGAAAAACACAGCCCGCGTTGCGCATCGATGCCGCGTAACCCGATTTCGGCGAGCCAGAACGCCCAATCGAGCTGATCGGAAGCCTGGTCCCGCTCGTGACGCGTCAGCTGCTGATGCAACAGAACGTGTTGCGACAGATCGGCAGGCTCCTGAAGGCGAGGTCCGCGAGCCAGCAGTGCGGGGCTACAGACGGGATAAAAATCTTCTCGCATCAGTAGATCGCCGCGCAGCCCCTCATAAGTTCCGCTCCCGTGCCGAATAGCGACGTCGACTTCTTCGCGCTCGAAATCGGCCAGCGAGGCAGATGCGAGCACGCGTACCTTGAGATCGCGGTGTCGCTCGACGAGGCGTCCAAGACGCGGAATGAGCCAGCGCGCGACGAGCGATGGCCCGGCGCTAACAGTCAAGACCTCTGACGTTTCGAGACGCTGGAGATGGGCCGTGGCCTCGGCGAGTTGGTCGAGCAGATTTTCGACGCGGCTGAGATAACCGCGGCCCGCCTCCGTCACCGCGACCCCGCGCGGCAGTCGCCTGAAAAGCTTGACCCCCAGCCAATCTTCGAGAACCTTGACCAGCCGACCCACCGCATTGGCAGAAACGTTGAGCTCGGCGCCAGCGGCCTGGAACCCGCCCCTGCGGGCCGCCGCTTCAAATGCTCGAATAGCGTTGAGCGGTGGCAATCGACGACTATCGCCCAGCAAACGTTTAGTAGAATCGCTGAAGCCATTTCGAAGTATCTTGTGCAAACTCTCACCGATATTGTAAAATCGCCTCACTTTTGAGAGGCTATTGTCGGCCCACCGCCACCGAATTTTCAATAGGACGCCGACCGTTTGCGCAGGCTAAAATTGAGTCGATAACGGTTCGACGCGGATTACTTTTCTCTTCATCGACACTTCCCGTTTGTGCGCTGGGTGTGGCTCACTCTTCGCATGGCCCAAACGAAGATGTTTCAATTGTGATCGAAACATACCATCGCGCATCGAAGGGTTAGCGCGCCAAGCCAATAGGGGAGCCAGGGACCGACGCAAACCCCCTAAATAGAGGGTGCCGCCATCGAGCTTCGCGGCGCAGGTGAATGGCCCTGCATCAGGTTGCACAGTCGGTGTCCGAGCGGTAGCTACGGCGGCAAATCTTGAAGTGGGGTTTTTGGGGAGATAAGCCGTGTACCGCCAAACGGATTTTGACATTGCCACTGCGGTCTCCGCCATTTCGGCTGCGCCCGATCCGAAGGCCGGTTCGAGAATATTCCGAAAGGCGATTGCCGCATTCAATATCGATACATTTGCATGCGGTGAGGTTGATCTCACGGCATTGGAGCGAACAGTGTTCTACGCCGTCGGCTGGCCGGATGCTTTCCGCAAGGTCTATGTAGAGGCGGGACTATTGCAGCGTGATCCTCTGCTCGAATCCTTGAAGGAGCATCCGGCACCGCTTACCTGGTCGGAGCTGCGTAAAGACCAAAAACTATTGGCCTTCGGCAGCAAGGTATGGCGGGTATTCGGAGAGAACGGATGGACCGAGGGGTTCGCCGTGCCGATTCCGCGCGGCAATGAACGCTTTGGGCTGGTTAGTATGGCAAGCCGGCGTCGCGTCTTTCGCGACGACGAGAAGTCGCTGCTGGCGATGCTCTCATACTGCTTTCACGAGCGGCTGCGCAATCTCGCGCCCGAGCATGGGTTCGCAATTCCGCCCGTCGGTTTGACCAAACGCGAAATCGACGCGCTGCGACTAATTGCGCGCGGCGCCACGGACCGTGACATCGCCCACAAGTTGGGAATCTCCCCGTCGACCGCGCATGAGTATTTCGAGAAGGCGAAGCGGAAACTGAAGGTCTCGACGCGCGCCGAGGCCGTCGCCATCGCGGTCTCACTCGCGATCGTAGCTCCCTAAAGACAGGGCGTGGTTTCGACGCGCCGCGCTATTGCGGTTCACCCTCCTGCGTCTCCGTCTCCATTCCGGGAATCTACGAAACGCGCCGCCGGAGTGAAGTCGAAGGCCGCGGACCGCTGGTCCGGCAACATCTACAGCCGGGCCAGCGGGGCGACCATCCCGACCTCGAAGCCCTACAGGAACGGCATGCTGGCTCGCGGCTGGCGCTTCAGCCATGCGGTGCGCGAACGATGCGTCAGCTGACGCGATTCCAGGTCTGGCCGCCGCAGAACATGCCGCCGAAGGCGCAGCCTTGAACCCGCAAGCTATTCGCTCCCTTCAGCGCGATCGTGGAGTCGTAATTCCTGCCGCTGTCGGGATCGTGGATCTGGCCGGTCCATTTGGAGCTCTGTGGCTTCATGTTGATCAGGATCCTCTCGCCGGTCTTGACGGCATAGCCGCACAGATTCTGCCCGCACGGCTCGATCCGGACGTTTCCCTTGTTCTCTTCCGTGGCCCATATGCCAAGCGGCGTCGTCGGCGCCGGGACGGAGGCGTCGGTGGACGGAGCCGGCTTCGGCGCAACGGTTGAAGCCGCAGATGGCGCCGCTGGCGCGACATCGTCGCTGATCGCAGGCCGAGGGGAGGTGGCCGCAACCGTCGTCGACGCCGGCGCGGTGCCGGTGACCGGAGCGGCGGGGGCTTGCGGCGCCGCCGCCTGAACCGCCGGAGCAGGCGAGGATTTTGGCGCGGGGGAATCGGGATTTGCGGCGGCACCGTCATCGTCCTCGACATGGCTGGATTTGAAGCCCTTGAGGTCGAAACCGGATATCTTGATGCACGACAGCTGGTCGCAATTCCTCGGCGCCTCGATGCGGACCTTGTGTCCGTCGATCTCGAAGGAAATCGAGTTGCCGGCGTGCGCGGAAGTGGTGGCCATCACTAGCGCGGCGAGAATGGTGAACTTCTTCATGAGAGCCTCCGGGGCGTTGAGCGCAAGGGTTGAGCGGCGTTGTGAACCGGACCGGACCCTAGGCGCCGTACGCGGGAGGTTCTGTGATCCGCGTCACAGGACCCTGCCGGCCCGCGGGTGCTTTTTCACGCGGACCGGTTTCCACGCCACATCACGTGCGGGAACAGGCTTTCCCGCGAAACCGCTGCAGCTTTCCAATTTGTAATCGATCCCATCTGAACCGCCGCGTCCATCCGAGGCGACCGATAGCTGTAACGCTGTCGACGATGGAGAACTCAAATGAAACGCCTCGGCCTGGTCGCAATGCTGCTGCTCGCAAGCGCGCTGAGCGCGCATGCCGATAGTGACGTCTATAACAACATCACCAGACATCCGCGCGGCGACCAGGCGCTGCAGCTCGATACCAGCACCTGCTCGCAGATGCTCGGCGCGCCGCAGAACGGCATCCCGACCTCGAAGGCCTACAAGAATTGCATGCTGGCTCGCGGCTGGCGCTTCAGCCATGCGGTGCGCGAACGTTCGACGCAGGCGCACATGTATCCCGATCCGGACAACCCGGGCCTGATGTGCAGGGATTTCACGATCGGCGGTATTACCGGATCGAGCTGCTCGAATTTTTGAAGGCACATGGAAGCATCACGGCAAACGCCGCGTGGCTTGCGGCACAAAAAAGCCCGGCGTCTGGATCGATCCAGGCCGCCAGGCGGGTAAAAATCCGGTTTTGACTGGGATTACTAGAACACGCCGAGCACGATGGCGCCGACAAGGGCGAAGGCGAGATACGCGGTAACAACGCTCAATCTGCTCACCAAAGGGCCAAAGGCCATTTCAAACCTCCCAGGTTAGCGTCGCTGTCGGCAATAACGCAGGAAGTTAACAACGGGTTCCCGGCCAAAAAAGTCAGCTTTGCTGTCTATCCGCCCTATCTCGGCACCGCACAAAGCCCGGCGACGTGGTTAAAGACCCGTGAAATCAAGGCATTGATGAGTCCTTAAATAAATTCGTTGAAGTTGCGCGGATGACGCGCGGAGGTCGTTGGTATCTCGTCGGCTCCTTTGTCCTTGTCTCGTTGGCGGGTTGCGGTCGCGGATTTTTTTCCGAAGAGCGTGAGCCGTGGCGGGCCGAGGCTGAAATCGCATGCCTGAAGTCCGGTGCCGTCAAGGAGAACGCCGAACTGGTGCGGATCGACCCGATTTCGGGCCCCGGCGCTTGCGGCGCGGAATTCCCCCTCAAGGTCGCAGCCCTCGGCGAAAGCAGCGCCACGTTCGGTTTTGCCGACGATGACCTGCGGCCACCCGCCAATGTCGGCAATCAGCCGCGCTGGCCGATCGCCCAGCCGGCTCCGGCCCCGCCGCCCCAGACTCCTTATTATCCGGACCGCGGACAACGCGCGCCGGGCTCCTACGGCGCTCCCGCCGGCGGTCCGATTTCGCTGAGCGCGCCGGGCACAGCCAGGGTCGAAGGCGAAATCAATCTGCCGAGCGAGGGCACGCCGGGGTTGCGGGATCCGGCCGCGCCACGTCCCTATCCGGCGACGCCAACCTATCCCTCCCGCGACCGTTACGCCTCGCCCTATCCGGAGCGTCCCGATGTTTCGGCGCAGCCGCCGTCGGAGAGCCTGCCGCGGCTCGGCCCTGCGCAGGGTAATTCCGTCGGGGCGTTCGGCCCGGTGGCGATGAGGCCGGCGGCGACGCTGGCGTGCCCGATCGTCTCGGTGCTCGACCGCTGGCTCACCGAGGCCGTGCAGCCGGCAGCGCAGCGCTGGTTCGGCGCCCGCGTCGTCGAGATCAAGCAGATTTCGGCCTATTCCTGCCGCGGCATGAACGGCGACTCGCGCGCGCATATTTCCGAACACGCTTTTGGCAACGCGCTGGATATCGCAGGCTTCACGCTCGCCGACGGGCGGCATATCACGGTGAAGGACGGCTGGCACGGTCTGCCGGAAGAGCAGGGCTTTCTGCGCGACATCGAAGCGGCGGCCTGCCAGCAGTTCACCACCGTGCTGGCGCCGGGCTCCGTCTATCACTACGACCACATCCACGTCGATCTGATGCGCCGCGCCTCAAGGCGCCTGATCTGCCAGCCGGCCGCGGTGTCCGGCGAGGAAGCCGCAGCACGAGCCGCGCAGCGCAATCCCTACGCCTCGCGCGAACCGTTCGTGACCGGCGCGCTCGGCGGCAGGAAAGCTCCACCGCATCCGCGCAGGGCGGCCGACAAGGTCAACGAGGAAGACGAGTTCGAGGACGAGTAGGCGCGAGGTCAAGCGTGCTCCCGTTTCTGATCCGGATGATCAACATTTCCGATCAATGATCTGGAGCGGATGTGACAGCGTTGCTGCACCGCATCCCATCCCGGACGCAAGGTAAGTCGCGTCGTTCGCGCTGGAAAGCCCGTTGGGCCGATTCCGGATTAACCCGGCGCTAAGAGAATTAGGGCTAGTCTCAATTTTTGACAAATGCCCGACCGGACGCGATTTTTTGCTGTTGGGCCGTGACATGCCGACCAGGGCATCGGGCATATTATGCAACAACCACTTTCCATTATCGCCGAACTCGAGGAGGCCGTCACCAGCGGCTCGTCGGCAAAGCGGGTCAGCACCCTGCGACAAGTCACGGATCTTTTCCTGCGTGACGGCGAGCGCCTCAGCGAAGAGCAGGTTCGGGTGTTCGATGATGTCCTGTGTCATCTCGTCGCGCGCGTTGAAACCCGCGTTAAAGCCGAACTCGGCGGACGGCTGGCGCCGCTCGAATACGCGCCCACGGGAGTGATTGAGCATCTCGCATGGGACGATGAAATCGCCGTGGCCGGCACCGTGCTGGCGGGCTCAAACCGTCTGTCGACCACCACCCTGGTCGAGATCGCCAAGGCCAAGGGCCAGGACCATCTGCTCGCCATTTCGGGCCGGGCAAGCCTGCCGGAGGCGGTCACCGACGTGATCGTCGACCGGGGTGAACGCAAGGTCATTCGCAGGCTCGCCGACAACGCCGGCGCACGCTTTTCCGAAACCGGCTATAGCGGCATGGTCGCGCATGCGGAAGCCGATGACGAACTCACCGAGCTACTCGGGCTTCGGATCGACTTGCCGCTGAAATTCCTCCGCGATCTGTTGCAGCGTGCCACCGAGGCGGTGCGCGCCCGGCTGGCCCAGATCGCGCCCGCCGAGCTGCAGGAAGAGATCAAGCGCGTCTTGAAGACGCTCGCCGACAAGGCGCGGGGAGAATCGTCACCGACCCGGGATTTCAGCCGGGCCGAAGGGGTGGTGCGGCGAATGAAAGGCCTCAACGAATTGAACGACGCGGCTATCGTCACATTCGCCGAAGCCAAAAGGTTCGACGAGGTGGCCGCGTCGCTTGCCATTCTCAACAACAGCGCGCCGACCGAGATGATGGCGCGGCTGCTGGAAGGGCTGCGCACCGACCTGATCCTGATTCCCTGCAAATCAGCCGGCCTGGACTGGGCGACGGTCGAGGCGATCCTTTGCCGCCGGCCGGTCAAGCACCGCATCGACGAAACAACGCTGAAGACCGCCATGAAGGACTACGGAAAGTTGTCGGCGCAAACCGCCGAGCGCACACTGCGCTTCTGGCAGCTCCACAATAAGATCGAAAAGTAAGTCCGATGGCGCACCCTCGTCTATATAAACGCGTTCGGCCCGGTGGCCTGATGTCCAGCAAGGCCAAGATCGTCGTGTCGCCGAAATCGCCTGCCGTCGACTGCACCCTTGTTGACTATTCCGCCGGCGGCGCGTGCCTTGAGGTGTTCCCGATGGTGACGTTGCCGGACCGCGTTGAACTTGTGTACGGCTCGGTCAGAAAGAAATGCCGGATTGTCTGGCGGCGCGGAATCAGGATCGGCGTCGCTTTCTGATTGGCTCGCAGATCGTGAGGTCTTTCGGGTACCGTCGGAAGCAAGCGTGGCTCGATGCGCGCAGCAATATCCGGGACGCCTGCTTCTTTTGATCCCGCATCTCGTGGAGCCTGTCACCTGGCGGCGCATTCGATCCGATCCGCGGGCCCGGCCGGGCCGTTCGCTCCTCGCTGCCAAGTCCTTTGAATGCTATCCTGCGGTGCGGCGATTTGCTAAGCTCCGCCGATCACTTCCCGGGAGCGAATAGTGTCCTTCATCGAGGCCGCATTGCGCGGCGGAGCAGTGGTCCTGCTGGTCTTGGTCGCGGCACTGCTGGTTCGCGATGCGCGCCGCGTTCCGGCCGGCGTTTTCTCGGTCCTGTTTGCGTTGGGCGCCGCCAGCTACACGATCGTTTCCGCCTCGGTCTTTTCACCGGCGCCTCCGTCCTGGCTCTTGCCGCTGCGCGTCGTCGGCATGGGCAATCCGGTCGTCTTCATTTTGTTTGCCGCAGCTTTGTTCGACGACGACTTCAGGCCGTCATGGTGGCACGCGGTCGCCTGGCTGGCGTTGGTGGCGTTCGGCCTTTCAAGCCTGTGGAGCGGCCTGCCGCAAACGCGTTGGGTGTGCAGCGGATTGGGGCTGGTCTGCAACGGCATCGGCGTCTGGTATGTGCTGGCAGGGCGCGCGTTCGATCTCGTCGAGGAGCGCCGGCGGCTGCGCGCGGCACTGGTGATTTTGGCCGCTCTCTATTCGGCGGCGATCATCGCATCCGAGATCGCGTGGCCTTCCGGCAGCGGCGGACCGACGCTTTATCTGGCCAACAGCATCGGGCTGCTGGCGATCACCTTGATATTCGCCGTCGCGCTGCTTTCGGTCAATCGTGACGGCGCGCTGATCTCGCTTCCCGTGTCCGGGCCGTCCGTGCAGGCTGCCTCACCGCGTCGTTCGGCGGCCGCGCCCGGCCGCGGCGATACGGCTGAGCGGGACGAAGACGCCGGGCTGTTGACCGCGTTGCGCCGGCTCATGGAGCACGACAAGGTCTACCGCGAGGAGGGGCTTTCGATCGGAAGCCTTGCCGGCAAGCTCGCTATCCCCGAGCACGGCCTGCGCCGGCTCATCAACCGGCGCCTCGGATACCGCAACTTCAACGCCTTCCTGAACTTCTATCGCCTTGACGATGTCATGGCGTCGCTGGCCGATCCGGCACAGCAGGCGGTGCCGATCCTGACCATCGCGCTGGATGCCGGTTTTCAGTCGCTCGGCCCGTTCAACCGCGCGTTCAAGACCCAAACCGGGATGACGCCCAGCGAGTTCAGGCGTCTGCAACTCAGCCGGACCGATCGGGTCGCCGCCGAATAGGGGCGAGCTCCAAGGAAACGGCTAGCCGATTTTGAAATCGGCCCTCGTAGCCGAAGGGTTCGGCGAGCGCATCAACCCGATCCGCCGCAAAGGTGAAAGGCAGGACAGGCGTCGTCTGTCCCCCCACACCTTGGCGGAGCCCCCCGATGCAAGTTATCTCCGATGCGCTGGCCAGCTTCTGGCAAATCTGGTCCCCCAATCTCGCTCTGGATGTCGGCCGTTACGTCATCGCGGCCGGCGTCATGGCGCTGATCCTGAAACTGTTCTGGAATGCCGGGCTTGGCCGGCGCAAGATCCAGGCCCGGTCGGCGTCGCGCGCCGACGTCAGGCGCGAAATCCTGACCTCGCTGCGGACCGGGATCATCTTCTCGCTGACCGGCGTTGCAATCGTGCTCGGCGCCATGCACGGCGTCTTCACGGTCTATACGGATTTCGAGACCGCCGGGACTGGCTGTCTCGCGGTCAGTCTCGTGGCGATCATCGTCGCGCATGACGCGTATTTCTACTGGACGCATCGGCTGATGCACCATCCGCGGCTGTTTCGCATTTTCCACCGCACCCATCATCGCTCCGTGACTCCGACGCCGTTCGCGGCCTACGCCTTCGATGTCCCGGAGGCGTTGCTGATGGCGCTGTTTACGCCGCTCTGGCTAACGGTCGTCCCGATGCATGCGCTCGGGCTGTTTTTGTTCATGGCCTTCATGATCGTGCGCAATGTCATGGGGCACGCCGGCGTCGAACTGATGCCCCGTTCGCTCGCCGACAGCCGCTGGTTCGGCTGGATCAACGCGACAACCCATCACGACCTTCATCACTCGAGCTTCCACCATAATTACGGGCTCTACTTCACCTGGTGGGACCGGCTGATGGGAACCGAACATCCCGGCTATCGCGAGCAATTACGGGGCGAGGCCAGCGCGGCGTCCGGAGCAAGTGGAAGCGAGGAAGCAATCCAGCCGTCATTCCGGGGCGATGCGAAGCATCGAACAACGATGTGCTATTGCACATCGGAGAATCTCGAGATTCCGGGTCTGGTCCTTACGGACCATCCCGGAATGACGGTGGATGGATAGCTCCGCCCTCAGGCCTTGTTCGCCTGATACCCCGCCAAAAACATCCGCGTCGCGCTGCCGACCACCTCGGCGATGCGCTCGGCCGAAGGGGCGGGCGCGGCCTGAAAGATAAACGGCATGAACAGCGACGCCTGGCACATCTGCATGAACTGCGTCGCCGCCAGTTGGCAGTCGGGAACTGCAAGCTCGCCCGATCGCGCGTGCACCTCGAGATAGGCGGCGAGCCGGGCGATCGTATGGGCTATCACATTGTTATAAAAGCGCCGGCCCACCTCGGGCATGCGCTCGGCGATCGCCATCACCGTGCGGGTGGCGGATCCGCCGCCGGGCCGGCACAGCATCTGGATATAGGCCTGTCCGAATTCCATCAGCGTCGTGGTGACATCCCGTCCGGGGTCGAAATTGAATGCCACCTTGCCCTGGGCGAGCGTTTCTTCCTCGACAATGGCTTCGAACAACCGGTTCTTGTCGGCGAAATAGACGTACAGCGTGCCCTTGGAGACGCCGGCGGCGCGGGCGATTTCGCCCATGCTGGCGCCGTCAAAGCCCAGGTCCAGAAAGACCTTGCGTGCGCCGTCCAGGATCTGCCGGCGTTTCGTTGAGTCCTCGTCACCGACCAGGTGGAGATTGTTGGATGGGGCTGCAACCATTGGTTTAGCTTCTCTGGAAAAATCGCGGCTTCGGAAACGCCTGGATAGGACCTTTCGCTCTATAGTCCCGGCATAGAATATATCTTGACCGAACCGTTCGGTCAATGTTAATTTCAATTTTATAGCTGGCAGGCGCCATGTTCCGGCCCTTGTCCGCACCACGACATTGTAATGGGGAGGCCTTTATGGCCGCTGCGAGAGACCAGGCCGCGCGTGTCCTGCGCACCGAGCCGAATGCGGCTGAGAGTGATGCCGCGCGCGATGCGTCGGTCGCGCTCGCCGACTCGATTCGCGCGCAACTCTCGGACGAATCCGTCGCTCGCCGCCCCGCGGATGTGCCGGAGCGGCCGGCCATCGCCAGGCCGGCGGCGCCCGAAGCTGCCGCCGTGTCGGCCGCGCCGAAGCCGGGCAAGCGCAAATTCGCTCTGATCGGCGCAGGCCTGCTGCTCGCGCTCGCCACCGCCGCCTATGGCGTCCACTATGTTCTGGTCGGACGTTTTCATGTCGCAACCGACGACGCCTATGTGCGCGCCAACAGCACCACGCTCGGCGCGCGCGTGTCCGGACATATCGCCGCTATCTTCCCCGGCGATAACGCGCTGGTCCGCACCGGTGAGGTGATCTTCAAGATCGACGACGGCGACTATCGTATCGCGGTGGACGCCGCGCGCACCCGGATCGACACCCAGCAGGCCACCATCGACCGGATCGGCCGGCAGATCAGCGCGCAGGAAAGCGCGGTCGAGCAGTCCAAGGCCCAACTGGCATCCGCGGAAGCCGGCCTGAAGCGGGCGAACCTCGACTACGACCGGCAGCAGACGCTGAGCACCAAGGGTTTTGCCACGCACGCGACCTTCGAACAGTCCGAGGCCGGACGCGACCAGGGCCTGGCCGGCGTGAAGGCCGCGCAGGCGGCCTATGACGCGGCGCGCGACAATGTCGAGGTGACCAGGGCGCAGCAGGCCGAGGCCCGCGCCCAGTTTGCGGAATTGCAGACGACCCTCGCCAAGGCTGAACGCGACCTCGACTTCACCTCGGTGCGCGCGCCGGTCGACGGCACCTTCTCCAACCGCCTGGTCAACACCGGCGATTTCATCGTCGTCGGACAACGGCTCGGCAATGTGGTGCCGCTCAACGACGTCTTTATTGACGCCAATTTCAAGGAAACCCAGCTCAACCGCATCCGTCCGGGCCAGCCGGTGACGATCTCGGTCGATGCCTACGGCCATCGCAAGTTCTCAGGCGTCGTCGAGAGTATCTCGCCCGCCGCCGGCTCGGTGTTCACGCTGCTGCCGCCCGACAACGCCACCGGCAACTTCACCAAGATCGTTCAGCGGCTTCCAGTCCGGATTCGCGTGCCAAAGGATGTCGCGAAGCAAAACCTGCTGCGGGCCGGGATGTCGGTCTATGCCTCCGTCGATACCAGCGAGGGCGCCACCGGCGCCGAAAGCGATGCCGATCTCGACGCGCCGACGCTGATTCATCCGCAATAAGCCCCATGCATCGGGCGGCGCGCCTGGTTCGAAACTACCCTGAGCCGAGCACATCATGGCCGATGCCACCACCGCTTCCCCCGGAATGATGAGCGCCACGGCTGCGCCGTCCGACCGCATCGCGCCGCGGCGGCTGATTGCGTTTCTCATCATGGTGTTCGGGATGTTCATGTCGATCCTGGACATCCAGGTCGTCTCGGCTTCGCTCACCGATATTCAGGCCGGCCTGTCGGCCAGTTCCAGCGAGGTGTCGTGGGTCCAGACGTCGTATCTGATCGCCGAAGTGATCGCGATTCCGCTGTCCGGATTTCTGTCGCGCGCGCTTGGCACGAGGATCCTGTTTGCGATTTCCGCGGCCGGCTTCACGGTGGCGAGTTTCCTGTGCGGTTTCGCCTCCTCGATCGAGCAGATGATCCTGTGGCGCGCGATCCAGGGGTTTCTGGGCGCGGGCATGATCCCGACCGTGTTCGCCTCCGCCTATACGGTGTTTCCACGCTCGAAATTCTATATCGTCGGCCCGATCATCGGCCTGGTCGCGACGCTGGCGCCGACCATCGGTCCGACGGTGGGCGGAATCATCACCGACCTGATGTCATGGCACTGGCTGTTCTTCATCAATGTCGTCCCCGGCATCGGCATCACCGTGGGCGTGCTGGCGCTGGTCGATTTCGACCAGCCGAATTTGGGATTGCTCGATCGCTTCGACTGGTTCGGCTTGATCGCGATGGCGGGGTTTCTCGGCGCGCTGGAATACGTGCTTGAGGAAGGGCCGCAATATGAGTGGCTGCAGGACACCTCGGTCGCGATCTGTGCCTGGATTTGCGGAATCTCCGCGATCGCCTTCTTCTGGCGCGTGCTGACGGCGGAAGAGCCGATCGTCGATGTCCGGGCCTTCACCGACCGCAATTTCGGCATTGGCTGCCTGATCTCGTTCTGCGTCGGCATCGGCCTGTACGGGCTGACCTACATGTATCCGCGCTATCTCGCCGAAGTGCGCGGCTACAGCGCGTTGATGATCGGCGAGACCATGTTCGTTTCCGGCGCCACCATGTTCCTGATGGCGCCGGTGGTGGGGCGCCTGATGCTCAAGGTCGATATGCGGCTGATCATCGCCGCCGGCCTCGTGATCTTCGCGCTCGGCTCCTACCAGATGACGTGGATCACCCGGGAATACGATTTCTACGAACTGCTGCTGCCGCAGGTGCTGCGCGGCATCGGCATGATGCTCGCGATGGTGCCGACCAATACCATCGCGCTCGGCACCTTGCAGCCGGACCGGGTCAAGAACGCCTCGGGCCTGTTCAACCTGACGCGCAATCTCGGCGGCGCGGTCGGGCTGGCGCTGATCAACCAGGTGCTGAACGACCGTACCGACCTGCATATCTCGCGCCTGCAGGACCGGGTGACCTGGGGCAACTCCAGCGCGGTCGAAACGCTCAACCAGTTCACCCAGCGCCTGCAGGGCATGGGCGACGCCGCGCTGATGGCGATGAAGCAATTGTCCCAGATCGTTCACCGCCAGGCGGTGGTGATGGGATATGGCGACGCCTTCTTCATGCTGACGCTGTTCTATCTCGGTCTCAGCCTCATGGTCATCCTGCTGAAAAAGCCGGTTTCGGCCTCGACCGAACCGGCGCATTGAGCGGCCTTGCCGAGCCTCACGCCGCAACGTCCTCGCTGATATTGTCTGTCGCGGCCGTTCATGCTTGAACGGCGGCATGATGCGCGGCCTGTCCCTCTCCGAAAAAGGATCGTTCCGGCGTGTGCAGGCGGCGTCCGCGCGATGGGTCGCCGGCTTGCTGGCGCTGACGGCTGTGGCGTGGCTTGCGGCATTGGCCGGATTGCTGGCCATCGCCGATCGCGTGCATGACGACGTGCCGGTTCTTCTGGCGGTCAAGCTGCCGCTGCTTTCCTCGCGCCCCGAATTGATTTTCGCCGGCGAGAGCCGCACGCTTTATCAGGTCGATCCTTCCCTGGCCGCGCAGCTGATCGGCAAGCCGCAGGGCGCCGTGGTCAACATCGCCTACGATGCCGGCGAGCCGCTGGCGCTGCTGGCCGCGATGCGCCGCGAGCCGGATCGCTTCGTCAAGGCCCACGTCGTCGTCAGCGTCGCGCCGTTTCTGTTCAATGAAGGGGTGCGGTCGGCCGCGGTCTATCCGCAGGACGTCGCCGCACGGCTCGGCGTCATCGAACAGATGGCTTCGTTCCTGCCGTTACGGGTCGGCACCCTGATCCGCATCATTCGCGAAGCCTTCGCGGCGCGGCTGGCGGTCGATCAGCACCTCGCCGATGTCGGGCCGCGGCCGGCGGCGTTCGGGCTCAAGATCATCGACCGCACCCAGCCCGACGACCGCTGGCCGGCCGATATCGGATCGCACGCGCATTACGCCAACTGGGATCTGTCGGGGCCGAAGGCGCGCTTCGAGATCGGCGCGTTGTGCGGGATGGTGGCGCTGGCCCGGAAAGTGACCGTCGTGGTGCCGCCCTGGGCGCCACGCTACGACCGCGCGCGGGATAGCGAATGGCGCGACAAGGACGATCAATATGCGGCGCTCGTCACCGACGCCGGCCGCCGCTGCGGTTTCGACGTCCTCAACATGGCGTCGGTGCCCGGGCTGGAACAGGGCAATTACGCCGACGAAATGCATGTCAATGCCTCCGGCGTGCCGATCTATACGCGCTATCTCGTGCCGCGGCTGAAGCGTTAGCCGCGTCCGATGCTGTTTTCCTCCTACACGTTTCTGTTTCAGTTCCTCCCCGCGGTCGCCTTGGCCTTCGCTGCGGCGCGGCGGCATTCCCCGCGCGCCGGCATCCTGGTGCTGGCCGCAGCCTCGTTGTTTTTCTACGGTGCCTGGCGGCCGGTCTATCTGTTGCTGCTGATCGCTTCGGTCGCGGTGAATTTTTCGCTCGGCCTGCGGATGGAGGATCCGCTTCGGCGCCGCGCCGTCGGCATGCTCGGCGTCGCGCTCAATCTCGCGCTGCTCTGCTGTTTCAAATATACCAACTTCATCTTCGACAGCATCAATACCCTGACCGGCGCGCCGCTGCCGTTCTTCAATATCGTTTTGCCGCTTGGCATCTCGTTCTTCACCTTCCAGCAGATCGCCTATCTGGTCGATGTGATGCGCGGCGCCAGGGTCGAGCGCGACATCGTCAGCTATACATTGTTCGTGTCGTTCTTCCCGCATCTGATCGCGGGCCCGCTGGTGCACCACGCCGAGATGATTCCGCAGTTCAAGCGCGGCCGCACCTCCCGCTCGGCGGTGCTGGCGGCGCGGGGATTGGCGATCTTCGCCGCCGGCCTGTTCAAGAAGGTCGTCATCGCCGACAATCTGGCGCAGTTCGTGTCGCCGGTATTCGCGCATCTGGACGCCGGCGGCGGCGTCACCGCGCCGTGGGCGTGGCTTGCGACGCTGGCCTATACCTTGCAAATCTATTTCGATTTCTCCGGCTATTCCGACATGGCGGTCGGGCTCGCGCTGTTGTTCGGCATCCGGCTGCCGGTGAATTTCCGCTCGCCGTACCAGGCAACGTCAATCATCGAATTCTGGCGGCGCTGGCACATCACGCTGTCGCGCTTCCTGCGCGACTATCTCTACATTCCACTCGGCGGCAACCGGCTCGGCGAGCAGCGCCGCTATCTCAATCTCATGCTGACGATGCTGCTGGGCGGGCTGTGGCACGGCGCGGGCCTTAATTTCCTGATCTGGGGCGGCCTGCACGGCCTCTATCTCTGCGCCAATCATCTCTGGCAGGCGTGGCGCGGCGCCGGCGCGGCTGTCTCGGCCACGGGAGGAATCGCAAAGGCGTTCTCCTGGACGCTGACGTTTTTCGCCGTCGTCATCGCCTGGGTGTTTTTCCGCGCCAGGACCGCGGTAGGGGCATGGCAGATGCTGGGTGGCCTGTTCGGATTCGAGGCCGGCAGTTCGGCCTATACTTCCCCCGGCATCCTGCGGCTGATGGACTTGCCGCTTCTGGTCGGCGAGGAGCGGCTGCTCCTGATCGGCGGCGGCGCGGTGACGGTGGCGCTCGCGCTTGCGCTTGCGCTGCCCAATGTTCCGCAGCTCTTCGGATATCGCGAATACCGCCGCGCGCCGGAGCAAGCGAGCTGGCTGCGATGGCGGCCGAACGCAGCGTGGGCATTGGTGTCGGCGCTGGCGCTGGCGATCTCGCTGTTCGGCATGTGGCAGCGGCTGGAATTTCTGTACTTCCAGTTCTGACCGCGCTTCACGGGCGCGCACATATTGCCAAATGCCCGTGATGGATTTATAAGCGGCGCGTCGTCGCTCGAACCGGGGAGGGATTTGCATGATCATGACTAATTCGCAGATCGCGTCCTTGCGTCCGAAGCCCATGCTGGGCGCCTGTTTCGCCCCTTGAGGGCGTTTTCCGACAGCATCGATCGGGTCTGACGCCCGATTCCCAAGCTTCCCGGTAAGTCTTTGGTATTTTCAACGACGCCTGCGTTCGGCCCGGTGCCGTCGCGCGTCAAATCAAACGGAGCCGGAGCGCGCGGGCGCAGCCGGATGACACCATGACCGTTGATGTCAACAAGCGACCGGCCGCCATCCGTGTGGTAATCCCGTTCGTGTTCCGGCACTGGCTCGACCAGCCGGTCGGCGCGGCAATCGTCGCCTTCGGCTTGCTGGGGGCGACCGTCGCCGACCTGTTCATGCCGATCTTCTCCGGCCAGCTGGTCGACGCGCTGACGTCAGGCGCTGAGAACCCGGCCGCGCGCCATGCTGCGCTGATGGCATTCGGCGCGATCGTCGCGCTCGGCCTGTCGTCGATCGCGCTGCGCATGATCGGGTTGCAGGCGCTCGTACCGTTCACGCTCCGGATCATGTCGGACGTCGCGCGCGAGGCCTTCATGAGGCTGCAGCGCTTCTCGACCGACTGGCACGCCAACAGCTTCGCCGGCTCGACAGTGCGCAAGATCACCCGCGGCATGTGGGCTCTTGATCTCTACAACGACACCATCCTGATGGCGCTGATGCCGTCGCTGATGGTGCTGTTGGGTTCGATGATCCTGCTCGGGCTGCACTGGGCCTCGCTCGGCCTGCTGGTGGCACTGGTGTCGCTGGTCTATGTCTCGATGACGGTTGCGTTCTCGACGCGCTATATCGCGCCGGCGGCGCGTGTCTCGAATGCCTGGGACACCAAAGTCGGCGGCACGCTGGCGGACGCCCTGACCTGCAACGCGGTGGTGAAGTCGTTCGGCGCCGAGGCGCGCGAAGACGCAAGGCTGATGCGCGTCATCGACCGCTGGCGGTCGCGGGTGAACAGGACCTGGCATCGCTACAATTACACCAACGCCGCGCAGCTCTCGGTGCTGTTGTGCCTGCGCGCCTCCGTGATCGGCGGCGCGTTGTTGTTGTGGCTTGCCGGCCGCGCCTCGCCCGGCGACGTCACCTATGTGCTGACCAGCTACTACATCATCCACGCCTATCTGCGGGACGTCGGCATGCACTTCAACAATCTGCAGCGCTCGGTCAACGACATGGAGGAGCTCGTCCTGATCCACGACGAGCCGATCGGCATTGCCGACGCCGCCGCTGCCAGGCCAATCGATATCCAGGGCGGACGCATCGTGTTCGAGGACGTGACGTTTCACTATGGCGGTCACCGCAGGCCGCTCTATGACGGCCTGTCGGTTGATATCCGCGCCGGCGAGCGCATTGGCTTGGTCGGCCGCTCCGGCTCGGGCAAGACCACCTTCGTCAAACTGGTGCAGCGGCTTTACGATGTCTCCGGCGGACGAATCCTGATCGACGGACAGGACATTGCCAAGGCGGCTCAGCAATCGCTGCGCAGCCAGATCGCGATCGTGCAGCAGGATCCGATCCTGTTTCACCGCTCGCTCGCCGAGAACATCGCTTATGCGCGGCCGGGGGCCAGCATGGCGGCGATCGAGCAGGCGGCGCGGCTGGCAAATGCACACGACTTCATCCTCGGGCTGCCGAAAGGCTACGGCACGCTGGTCGGCGAGCGCGGCGTGAAGCTCTCGGGCGGCGAGCGGCAGCGCGTGGCGCTGGCGCGGGCGTTTCTTGCGGATGCGCCGGTGCTGATTCTCGATGAGGCGACGTCGAGCCTCGATTCCGAATCGGAAGCTCTGATTCAACAGGCGATGGAGCGGCTGATGAAGGGACGCACCTCGATCGTGATCGCGCATCGGCTGTCGACGGTGAGGAGCCTCGACCGGATTCTGGTGTTCGATCGCGGCGAGATCGTCGAGCAGGGCAGCCACGCCACGCTGGCGGCGCGCAGCGGCGGAATCTACCGCGGGCTGTTCGAGCGGCAGGTGACGGAATTCGCGCAGATCTCGGCGGCAGAATGATAAAGACAGGGTAGCCGACGCGTCGAGCGACGTGTCGGCTACCCCAGCGTGCTCCATACCAACATGACGCCGGACAGGAACAACAGGCCAAGCACCACATCGCGGAAATTGCCGTCGCTCAGCGCGTGATAGGTGCGTGCGCCGAGCCAGGCCCCTGCCACCGTGGCCGGCAGCACCAGCAGGCCCAGCCACATGGTTTCCCGCGTGATCAATCCGCCGCCCGCCTGCACGCACAGCGCCGCGCTCAGTATTGTCCAGTTGAAGGTTTGGAACACGCCGCGCCGCTCATCCTTGCCCCAGCCCCGCACGCTCGCCCACAGGATTGGAATAGGACCTGACAGACCGGCCAGGCCGCCAAGGATACCGCCGGCGAATCCGATTCCTGCGTCCGCCGTCCGGCCGCCGAAGCTCAGCGTCATCGGCCTGCGGTGGAAATAAAGCGCAGTCGGAAATACCAGCAGCAGCACGCCGACGCTCAAGTTGAAGATACGCGGATCGGCATAGGCGACCAGCATGGTCCCCAACGGCACGCCGGCAAGGCCGCCGACGAGAAACGGCCAAACCAGCCTGAAGTTGATCGACTGCCAGATCGCCGGCAGCGTCGAGGTTTGCGCAACGATGGAGCAGATCAGGACCAGGGGTACGGCGATCGACGGCGGCACAACATAAAGCCAGATCCCGAGCGCCATCAGCGCGGTGCCGAAGCCGGCGAGGCCGGATACGAAACCGCCGGCCAGCGCGCCCAGCAGCAAAACCGTCCACGCGAGCGTGCTCATCGTTGCCGGATCTTGGGCGAAGGCTCAGCGCAGCTTTTCACGCTTACTGGCCGTCGCGACGCCTGGGCCCAAACAACTCGGTGAACAGATCGGTCGTCGGCCCGTTGGCCGTGATGCCATAAGCCGTGGGAACGTCCGGCTCGGCTGGAGGCGGCGGGGCCGCTTGTTGCGCGACTTCGACCGGGGCCGGCGCGGGCTGAGCTTGTCGCGTCGACGCGATCGCGGGTTTGGCCTGGCGGGTCGACGCGGTTGCGGTCCCGGGCCGGGTTGACGAGGCAGGCGCAGCAGCGGGTTGAACGGGCTGGGTTGCGGCGACCGTTGGCGCCGGCTGAACCTGCTGGGTCGCGGCGGTCGGGGGTACGGTTTGGTCGTCGCGTCGCCTGGGCCCGAACAGTTCAGTGTAAAGGTCGGTCGACGGTCCGTCGCTTGAGATGCCATAGGCGGTCTTGTAGGGCTGCCCGGCCTCGCCTGCCGCCTGGCTCGACGTGGCGTTGTTCGCCGCCGCGCATCCGCCCAGGATGATCGCGACCGCGGCGAGCGCCATCGTGGCACGGATGCAAGACACTGAGCGGCTCAAGACGACCTCCTGACCGATAACCCGGTCCATTGTCTAGCATTAATGGCAGGATATGGCGCTCGCAAGGCAAACGGCCCGGCGGGACGACGCAACCGGAGACCGCCAAAATGGCGAGGGGTCCGGCGCGTTACGCCGAACCCCTCATTTTAGAGCATCAGCCGGCCTGTAAGCCGGGTTCTGTAGGGCATCGCCCGCTTGCACGGACGATACGTGACGGCCATTCCTCTGGGACAACGTTCGCACGTTGCCTCGAGCAACCTACCCGGACGGCGAGCCTGACATCGCCCTGCGGCGTTATCGCTTGCGCGAACTGCCCGCCTTGCCGCCCCTATTCGGTCTTGCTCCCGGTGTGGTTTGCCATGCCGGTTCCGTTGCCGGACCCGCGGTGCGCTCTTACCGCACCTTTTCACCCTTGCTGCCCCTCCCGTTAGGGGTGGGGGAAGCGGTTCGTTCTCTGTGGCACTGTCCCTGGGGTCGCCCCCGCCGGATGTTATCCGGCACCGTATGTCGATGGAGCCCGGACTTTCCTCCCCCGCAGCCTTTCGGCCGTAGCGGGAGCGGCCGTCCGGCCGACTGACGCCTAAGGCATGGGGACTTAGGGGGGCCGCGTCAAGCCGATAACCGCCGCGCGGTTCCTTAAAATAAATTATCCTGAAGATGTCGTTTTGCGGTTGGCCCGTTCGACTGGGTGTCGGCGATCAAGCCGATCAAGAAGGAGTAGCGCGATGCAGTATTTATTGATGATCTATCAGAACGAAGCCGATTACGGCAAAATCGACGCGGCAACCGGCAAGAAGATGCTGGAAGAATACGGCGCCTTCACCCAGTCCATCATCCAGAGCGGCAATTTCAAGGCTGGTGACAGGTTGCAGCCGACCACGACCGCGACCACCGTGCGGGTCCGCGAAGGCAAGACCCTGACGACCGATGGTCCGTTCGCGGAGACGCGCGAGCAACTTGGCGGCTACTATCTTGTCGAGGCCAAGGATCTCGACGCAGCGCTTGGGATTGCGGCGCGGATTCCCGGCGCCAGGTTCGGTTCGATCGAGGTCCGGCCGATCTGGGTTTATAATTGACAACGATTCCAGCCGTCATTCCGGGATGCGCCGCAAGGCGCAGGCCCGGAATCCATACTCACGATCGTGGTTATGGATTCCGGGCTCGACCTTCGGACGCCCCGGAATGACGGCGACCAACGGCGTAACCCCATGACCCCGATCGAAATCGACAGGATATTCCGTGACGAGGCGGGGCGGGCGCTGGCGACGCTGATCCGTCTGGTCGGCGATTTCGATCTCGCCCAGGATGCATTGCAGGATGCGTTTGCGGTGGCGCTGGAACGCTGGCCCTGCGGCGAACCGCCGTCCAATCCGCGGGCGTGGCTGGTCAATGTCGGACGCAACAAGGCGATCGATCGGGTCCGCCGGCAAGTCGCGTTTCGCGGCAAGCAGGGAGAACTGACGCACGAATTGCTGCTCAACGCGGAAGCCTCGCACCAGGACAGCGACGCCGCGCTCGACGACGACATGCTGCGGCTGATGTTTACCTGCTGCCATCCCGCTTTCGCCGCCGAAGTGCAGGTCGCGCTGACGCTGCGCACGGTGTGCGGACTGACCACGGCGCAGGTGGCGCGCGCCTTTCTGGTGAGCGAGGAAGCGATGGGCCAGCGCCTCGTCCGCGCCAAGCAGAAAATCCGGCTCGCCGGCATTCCCTACGAGGTCCCCGACCGCGATGCGCTGCAGCCGCGGCTGCGCGGGGTACTTGCGGTGATCTATCTCGTCTTCACCGAGGGCTATGTGGCGACCTCGGGCGAGGAACTGATGCGGCCCGATCTCGCGCGCGAAGCGATCCGGCTTGGCCGGCTGCTCGATGTGCTGATGCCGCAACGGGGCGAGGTCAAGGGCCTGCTGGCCCTGATGCTGCTGCACGATGCGCGCCGCGAGGGACGCCAGACCGCAGCCGGCGATATCGTGCTGCTGGAGGAGCAGGATCGCAGCCTTTGGGACCATGGGCAGATCGCCGAGGGGCTGAAGCTGGTGGAAGACGCGTTGCGGATGCCGGGCCGCCCCGAGGCTTACGCGGTGCAGGCGGCGATCGCCGCCCTGCATGCGCGCGCGCCCAACTATAAGGACACTGACTGGAAGCAGATTGCCGGCCTGTACGAAGTGCTGCTGCGGATCAGCCCGTCGGCGGTGATCGAGCTCAATCACGCCGCGGCGATTTCGATGGTGGACGGGCCGGCGCGCGCCCTCGATTTGACCGATGCACTGCAGGCGCGCGGCGGACTAGACGGCTACGAATTGCTGCCGGCGGTCCGCGCCGATCTGTTGCGTCGGCTCGGCCGATACGAGGCGGCCCGCGACGCCTATCTCGCGGCGACCGCGGCGACGCAGCTCGAGCCGCTGCGGCGGCTTTACGCGCGGCGATTGGCGGAGATTGAACGTCAATAGCGAACGAGGTCGTTGCTTATCTTGCCGCCACCGTCTTGGCCTCGGCCGGCAAGCTCGCCAGCAGCGACTGCAGCGTGGTCAACGTCGAATGGTCGGCGACGCCGTCGACCCGGGCGGGACGAAAGTGGCGCTGGAAAGCGGTAACCACTTCCATGGTTAGCCCGTCGTATTTTCCATTGATCGGGACGCCGTAGCCGTATCTGGCCAGCGCCTGCTGCAGATCGCCAACGCTGTCGCTGATGGTGCCCAGTTTGAGGGGTTCGCCGCGCACGACCGGCGCCGGTTGCACCCAATGGCCGACCCCCGAATTGGCCAGCGAATGCCAGGGAAACTTCTCGCCGGGGTCTTTCTTGCGCGAGGGGGCGACATCGGAATGCGCCAGCACGCGATGCGACGGCACGTTGCGGCGAAGCATGATGCCTCGGCATAGCGCGATCACGGCGGCGATCTGGCGCAGCGGAAATTCCGGATAGCCCCAGTCGTGTCCGCGGTTGACGATCTCGACGCCGATTGAGCAGGAATTGATGTCGTCCTCGCCCGCCCAGGACGCCACGCCGGCATGCCAGGCGCGCTTGGCTTCCGGGACGCATTGCACGATGCGGCCGTCTTCAAGAACGATGTAATGCGCGGAGACATCGGTGCCCGCGGTGCAGAGTTGCGCGATCGCGCCTTCCACGTCGGGCATCCCGGTGTAGTGCAGCAGAATCATGTCGGGCAAACGGCCCTTGTTCCGCTCGCCATAATTCGCCGAGGGGATGACGTCGGAAGCGATCGAGGAATCGGGGGAGAAGGTCTTCATGCTCGCATTGTGCCGGGGGAGGGGGACGGCGCGACGCTTCGAATCAGAACCGACAGATGCGAACGAACCAAGCGACATCGGATTGCTCAAACCGGGCAGGAGAACGGCAATAGTGCGTTTTCAAAATGAACCCCAGCACTATTCCTTCATGATGCCATCCGCGCAATCCGATAACCGGTTGCCGCGATGCATTTTGGTCGAGTGTGTGCGGAACGCATCACCTGACGGGCGGCGGCTGCCGACCGCGCGCTGCGCTTGGGTCCGGATCGGGACCGATCAAGAGCGCATCAATCCGGCCGTGGACCGTCAACGCTTTCTTAACGCTAACTGACGTTACTAAGTGGTGAAGAGCCGAACCCGGTTTGGGGGACGGCTGGTGCCGCCGATTTCAGGTTCCTGCACGGAGGTGCCCCGGATTCGGACCAGGAACTTCGGATCGCAGCGCGGCGCTAGAATCATAGGTTTCCAGTGTCCTTTCGAATCCCAGGTTCGCTACAGAGGGGGCCGCAAGGTGTGGCGAATTTCGGATTCAGGACACCGGCGGCCGGCTTTCACGCTCGAAATCCGATGGCAGGCCGCCAAGTCCCATCGGAAAGCCCGGCGAAACGCAGGCTTTTGAGGCGCCATGGGCCCGTTCGCGTCCGATTTCCGCATTTTGAACCGGACTTCGCCGGGAGCCGCGGCATGACTGCATCCGCCCCGCGTCATATTCCGGTTCTGGGCCGCGAGGCCGTGGCGCTGCTCAACCCGCACGAGGGCGGCATCTATGTCGACGCCACCTTTGGGGCCGGCGGCTACAGCCGGGCCATCCTCGATACCGCCGGAACCCAGATCGTCGGCATCGACCGCGACCGCGCGGCGATCGCGGGCGGTTTCGATCTGGTCGGGCGGTCGTCCGGCCGGCTGACGCTGGTCGAAGACCGGTTTTCCAATCTCGCCGATATTTGCGCCGCCCACGGGTTCCCGTCGGTCGACGGCGTGGTGATGGATGTTGGCGTGTCCTCAATGCAGCTGGACGAGGCCGCGCGCGGCTTCTCGTTTCGCAACGACGGCCCGCTCGACATGCGGATGGGGCATGACGGCCCGACCGCGGCGGACGTGATCGCGAAGGCGTCCGAGGCCGATCTCGCCAACATCATCTACATCTTCGGCGAGGAGCGTCACTCGCGCGGCGTTGCCCGGGCCATCGTCGCCGCGCGCAAGGAAGCGGCCATCACCACCACGCGGGCGCTCGCCGATATCGTCGCCAAGGTAGTGTGGTCGAAGCCGGGCGAAATTCACCCGGCAACGCGGACGTTCCAGGCTTTAAGGATTTTCGTCAACCAGGAACTCGACGAGCTGCATCTGGCGCTCGCGGCGGCGGAACGCGTGCTGAAGCCGGGTGGCCGGCTCGTGGTGGTGTCGTTTCATTCGCTGGAAGACCGCATCGTCAAGAATTTCCTCACCGAGCGCGCCAGGGCCGGCGGCGGATCGCGGCATCAGCCGGAGATCGCGCAACTCGCGCCAAGTTTTGTCATCCAGACCAAGCGTCCGGTGACGGCGGGTGAGGCGGAGATTTCGGCCAATCCGCGCGCGCGTTCCGCCAAATTGCGCGCGGCGATGCGCACCGATGCGCCCGCGCATGCCGCCGCGTCGTTGCCGGCGTGGCCTACCCTCGATGACGTGATGAGGGGAGGCTGACCATGCGGATCCTGCATCTCCTCGTCATCGGCGTGCTGGTGTTCGCCGCCGCCTATGTCTACCGGATCAAGATGGAATCGACCGATCGCACCGAGCGGGTGCTTCGGCTGCACGCGGAAATTCGCGAGCAGCGCGACGCTATCGCGGTGCTGCGCGCGGAATGGGCCAGGCTTGACGCGCCATTGCGGCTACAGGGGCTTGCCGAACGCCATCTGCCGCTGAAGCCGCTGGCCGCCACGCAATATGATTCCCTGAAGAACCTGCCCGAGCGGCCGGCGAACCTGGTCAGACCCGGCGATCCGGATCCGATCGGCGCGATGATCCAGACCATCGATGCCGCCGCCGGCGCCCCCGCCGTGACCGGCTCGGTGCCGGCGCCAGCGCCGGAGGATCAGCAATGACCGATCCCGCGCGCACCAGGGTCAAGCGCACCGAGCCATGGCGGCAGCGGCTGATCCGCAGCCTGCTGTACGGGCGCAACGTCGACCGCACCGCCAAGGCGCGGGCCCGCGTCGGCTTTGTAATTCTGGCGTTCGTTGCGATCTATGCCGTGATCGGCGGGCGGCTGGTCATGTTCGCGACGGGAAGCGACAGCCACGGCGCGCGCCGTAGCGCGGCACAGGACGCGATCGCGACCGCGCGGCCGGATATCGTCGATCGCAATGGCGAGATTCTCGCCACCGACGTCAAGGCGCCGAGCCTGTTCGCCGAGCCGCGCCGCATCATCGACAAGGACGAGGCGATCGAGCTTCTCACCGCGACATTGCCGGATCTCGACACCGGCGAAGTGCGCGAGCGGCTTTCGGGGCGAAAGGGTTTCGTCTGGCTGAAGCGGGAAATCACCCCGTCGCAGCAACAGGAAATTCACCGCCTCGGCATTCCCGGCATCGGCTTCCTGCGCGAGAACAAGCGCGTCTATCCCACCGGCAATGAAGTCGCGCATCTGATCGGCCTGGTCAATATCGACAACCAGGGCATCGCCGGGATGGAGAAATGGCTCGACACCAACGGCCTGGCCGATCTGCATCGCGCCGGCTTCGCCACCGACCGGCTGCAGCGGCCGGTGGAATTGTCGGTTGACCTGCGCGTCGAACACGCGCTGCGCGATGAATTGCTCAAGGCCAAGGAAAAATTCCACGCCAAGGCGGCCTCCGGCCTCGTCTCCAACGTCAGGACCGGCGAGATCGTGGCGATGGTGTCGGTGCCGGATTTCGATCCCAACAATCCGAGGGAAGCGCACGATCCCGATCGCATCAATCGGCTGACCACCGGCGTCTACGAAATGGGATCGACCTTCAAGGCCTTCACGCTGGCGATGGCGCTGGATTCCGGCAAGGTCGATCTCAATTCGATGTGGGACGCGCGCGGCCCCTTGCACTACGGCAAGTTCACCATTCACGACGATCACGCGCTTGGGCGCATGATCAACATGAAAGAGGTGTTTTATTACTCGTCCAACGTCGGCGCGGCGCGGATCGCGATGTCGCAGGGCGTCGAGGCGCACAAGGCGTTCCTGCGCAAACTGGGACAGCTCGATCGGCTGCGAACCGAATTGCCGGAGAGCGCTTCGCCGCTGGTGCCGAAACACTGGTCCGAGCTGAACACCGTGACCATCGCCTTCGGCCATGGCTTGTCGGTGGCGCCGCTGCAGGCGGTGATGGGCATCGACGCGCTGGTGAATGGCGGCTACCTGATTCCGCCGACCTTCCTCAAGCGCACCGAGCAGGAGGCCATGGCGATGGCAAAGCGGGTGATCAAGCCCGAGACCTCCGAGAAGATGCGGTTCCTGATGCGGCTGAACGCCGAGATCGGCACCGCCAAGAAGGCCGACGTCAAGGGCTACTACATCGGCGGCAAGACCGGAACCGCCGAGAAGGTCATCAACGGCCACTACGCCAAGAAGCGCGTGCTCAACGCCTTCACCGCGATCCTGCCCGCCGACAATCCCCGCTACCAGCTCCTGATCATGCTCGATGAACCCCAGCCGCTGAAGGAAACTTTCGGTTTCATCACCTCCGGCTGGAACGCGGTGCCGACCGGCGGCAATGTGATTGCGCGCATTGCGCCGCTTCTCGGCATTGAGCCGCGTTTCGACCTGCCGCCGTCCGAGCGCCTTATTCTTGCGGCATCAAGGGGAACCCAGTAAGGCGTACCGTCAAAGGCCGGTACCGCGTAACGGATTTTTCGATGACGGGGCACCGGTGCGCCGGCCGGACTGGAAGATCATGAGACTCCGCGACCTCTTCAGCGATGACGCCACGATCGACCCGCAGGCGGAAGCGGCCCTGGCCGCGGGCGCGACCGAGGTCACGGGTGCGACCGATGTCACGGGACTGGCGGTGGACAGCCGCGCGGTGAAGCCGGGCGATCTGTTCTTCGCGCTCGCCGGCCTCAAGACCGATGGCGCGCGCTTCATCGAGGCGGCGATCGCCTCCGGCGCCGTCGCGGTAGCGGGCGACCATCCGCCCCCCGGCGAGCGCCGCGTGCCGTTCGTCATGACCCCCAATCCGCGGCGCGCGCTGGCGCTGGCCGCGGCGAGATTTTTTCCGCGGCAGCCTGCGACGATCGCGGCCGTTACCGGCACCAGCGGCAAGACGTCCGTCGCGGCATTCACGCGCCAGATCTGGCGGCGGCTCGGTCATGCCGCCGCCAGTATCGGCACCATCGGGCTGGTCTCGCCGAAGCGCACTGTCTATGGCTCGCTGACGACGCCCGATCCGATTGCGCTGCACCGGCAGCTCGACGAAATCGCCCGCGACGGCGTCACCCATCTCGCGTTCGAGGCGTCGTCGCACGGGCTCGATCAGTATCGGCTGGATGGCGTGCGCATCAGTGCCGGCGGCTTCACCAACCTGTCGCGCGACCACATGGATTACCATCCCGATGTCGCGCATTATCTGGCCGCCAAGCTCCGGCTGTTCCGCGATCTCGTCGCCGCCGATGGCGCGGCGGTGATCTCGGCCGATCATGACTGCTCGCAGGAAGTGATCGATGCCGCGCGCGCGAAAAATTTGCTGCTGATCACGGTCGGCAGCCAGGGGGATGGCGCCGGCGAGGGCATCCGTGTCGTCGCGGCCGATATCGACGGCTTTGCGCAGCGGCTGGAGCTGCAACATCGTGGACGTCATTATTCCATCCGCCTGCCGCTGGTCGGCGAGTTCCAGGTCGAGAATGCGCTGGTCGCCGCAGGTCTTGCGATCGGCACCGGCAGTGAGCCGGACCAGGTATTTTCAGCGCTCGAACATCTCGAGGGCGCCAAGGGCCGGCTCGAGCGGGTCGGTGAGCGCAACGGTGCGCCGATCTTCGTCGACTACGCGCACAAGCCCGATGCGCTGGCCAAGGCGCTGCAGGCGTTGCGGCCTTACGCCAAACGAAAGCTCGTGGTGGTGTTCGGCGCCGGCGGCGACCGCGATGCCGGCAAGCGTCCCCTGATGGGCGCGATCGCCGCCGCGAATGCCGATCATGTCATCGTCACCGACGACAATCCGCGCAGCGAAAATCCCGACCTGATCCGCACGGCGATCCTGAGCGCGGCGAAGGGCGCCAGCGAAATCGGCGACCGCGCCGAGGCGATCCGGACCGCGATAGCCGGCCTGCAGGCGGGCGACGCGCTCTTGATCGCCGGCAAGGGCCATGAGACCGGGCAGATTGTCGGCGACCGCGTGCTGCCGTTCAGCGATCACGACGCGGTTGCCTCTGCGCTTGCGCCGAGGGTCGCATGAGCGCGATGCCGTTATGGACTTCGGCTGCGATGGCGGCGGCGATGCGCGCGCAGGCGAAAGGCGCGTTGCCGGAAGCGGTGACAGGCATTTCCATCGACAGCCGCACCATCGCGCCGGGCGACGCCTATTTCGCGATCAGGGGCGCGGTCCATGACGGCCATGATTTCGTCGCCGCCGCGTTGAAGGCGGGGGCCGGGCTCGCGGTGGTCGAAGCCGCCCAACGCGGCAGGTTCGCCGCCGACGCGCCGCTGCTGGTGGTGGATGACGTGCTCGCTGCTCTGGTCGATCTCGCCCGCGCAGCGCGCGCGCGTCTCGATGCCAAAGTGATCGCTGTCACCGGTTCGGTCGGCAAGACCTCGACCAAGGAAGCGCTGCGGCGCGTGCTCGGCGCGCAAGGCGAAACCCACGCCTCGGCGGCGTCGTTCAACAATCACTGGGGCGTGCCGCTGTCGCTGGCGCGCTGCCCGGCGACGGCGCGTTTTGCGATTTTCGAAATCGGCATGAACCACGCGAACGAAATCGAACCATTGGTGAAGATGGTGCGGCCGCTGGTCGCGATCGTCACCACGGTCGAGCCGGTGCATCTCGAATTCTTCAAGGGCATCGAGGCAATCGCCGACGCCAAGGCGGAAATCTTTGAAGGGCTGGAGCCCGGCGGCGCCGTGGTGCTCAACCGCGACAATTCGCAATTCGCCAGGCTGCAGCGCCGCGCGAAAAAACTCGGCATCTCGCGTATCGTCTCGTTCGGCGCCGACAAGAAATCGGATGCGCGGCTGCTCGAGGTGTCGCTGCATGCGGCCTGTTCGGCGGTGCACGCCGATATCCTCGGCCACGAAGTCACCTACAAGCTCGGCATGCCGGGTCGTCACATGGCGATCAACTCGCTTGCGGTGCTGACGGCCGCCTCGCTTGCGGGCGCCGATCTGGCGCTGGCCTCGCTGTCGCTGTCGCAGATCGAGCCGGCGGCGGGCCGCGGCGTCCGGCGCACCCTCGAGGTTGCCAGTGGCGAGGCCACCTTGATCGACGAGAGCTATAACGCCAACCCGGCGTCGATGGCGGCGGCGCTGAGCGTGCTCGGCGCCGCCGCGGTCGGCCCGCATGGCCGACGCATCGCGGTGCTCGGCGATATGCTCGAACTTGGCCCCACCAGCGCCGCGCTGCATCGCGGCCTGAACGAGGCCATCAAGGCCAATCATATCGATTTGGTGTATTGTTGCGGTCCGCTGATGCGCAACCTGTGGGACGCTCTTTCCACGGGCAAGCGGGGCGGCTATGCCGATAGCGCGGCGAATCTCGAAGCGCAGGCCGTCGCCGCCATTCGCGCCGGCGACGCGATCATGGTCAAGGGCTCGCTCGGCTCGAAGATGAAAACGATAGTCAACGCGCTCGAAAAGCGCTTTCCCGGCAACGCCGCGCTCGACGAAGCCGCGGTATAGGGCGGATTGAATGTTTTACTGGCTGATCGACCTTTCCAATACCGTTCCCGGTCTGGGCGGGTTGCATAGTTTTCTGAACGTGTTTCGCTACATCACGTTTCGCACCGGCGGGGCGATAGCGACCGGGGCGCTGTTCGTGTTCCTGTTCGGACCCTGGATCATCGATCATCTGCGGATCCGCCAGGGTAAGGGCCAGCCGATCCGCACCGACGGTCCGCAATCCCATCTCACCAAGAAGGGCACGCCCACGATGGGCGGGCTGATGATCCTGTCGGGGCTCGTGGTGGCGACGCTATTGTGGGCGAACCCGCTCAACCCCTACGTCTGGATCGTGCTGGCGGTGACGCTCGGTTTCGGCTTCGTCGGCTTCTATGACGACTATCTGAAGGTGACCAAGCAGACGTCTGGCGGCTTCGGCGGCCGCATCCGCCTGGTGCTGGAGGCGGCGATCGCGCTCGTCGCCTGCTACGCGCTGGTCCGGCTCGGCCGCGACGCGCAGTCGACCTCGCTTGCGGTCCCGTTCTTCAAGGACGTAATCATCAATTTCGGCTGGTTCTTCGTCATCTTCGGCGCTTTCGTCATTGTCGGCGCCGGCAACGCCGTGAATTTGACCGACGGTCTCGACGGGCTTGCGATCGTGCCGGTCATGATCGCGTCCGCAAGCTTTGGCCTCATCGCCTATCTCGCCGGCAACGTCGTGTTCTCCGACTACCTGCAGATCAACTATGTCGCGGGCACCGGCGAACTCCTGGTGCTGTGCGGCGCGCTGTTCGGCGCCGGACTGGGATTTCTGTGGTTCAACGCGCCACCGGCGTCGATCTTCATGGGCGATACCGGTTCGCTGGCGCTCGGCGGCATGCTTGGCTCGATCGCGGTCGCGGTCAAACACGAGATTGTGCTTGCCGTGATCGGCGGCTTGTTCGTGCTGGAAGCGGTCTCGGTGATCGTGCAGGTGGTGTCGTTCAAGCTCACCGGCAAGCGCATCTTCAGGATGGCGCCGATTCACCATCACTTCGAGCAATTGGGCTGGACCGAACCGCAAATCGTGATCCGGTTCTGGATCATCTCGGTGATGCTGGCGCTGGCCGGCCTCTCCACGCTGAAGCTGCGGTGAACAATTGATCCCTGTCACTTCCTTTGCGGGCAAAACGGTCGCGGTGTTCGGCCTGGGCGGATCGGGGCTGGCAAGCTGCCATGCCCTGAAGGCGGGCGGGGCCGAAGTGATCGCCGGCGATGATGGCGCCGAAAGATTGGCCGAGGCGGCAAAAGCGGGGTTTGTCACCGCGGATTTGCGAAAGGTGTCGTGGAAGAGTTTCGCGGCCCTGGTGCTGACGCCCGGCGCGCCGCTCACCCATCCCGCCCCGCACTGGACGGTGCTCAAGGCGCGCGAGGCCGGCGTCGAGGTGATCGGCGATATCGAGCTGTTTTGCCGCGAGCGCCGCCGCCATGCGCCGGATGCGCCGTTCGTCGCCATCACCGGCACCAACGGCAAATCGACCACCACCGCGCTGATCGCGCACCTGATGCGGGTGGCCGGTTACGACACCCAGATGGGCGGCAATATCGGCAACGCGATCCTGTCGCTGGAGCCGCCGCGGATGGGACGTGTCCACGTCATCGAGATGTCGTCCTATCAGATCGATCTGACCCCGAGCCTCGATCCGACCGTCGGCATC
>NZ_SSNA01000121.1 GCF_004799445.1 Bradyrhizobium sp. | reverse complement strand
CGGTAATCTGATTGAGCTTGGAGTAACGCGTGTTGGCGTCGTCGCCCTGCTGCATGACCCATTGCTTGGGATCCTTGGCCAGCTTGTCCAAAGCTTCGTCGGCACGTAACGCCGATCCATGCAAAGCCACGAGGCTGACACCGGTAGCGAGTAGCACCTTGCGCATAATGAATCCTCCCATTTGTGAACGAAGGGGTTCCGTAAAAACGGTCCACTTTTCAGTTGTGTTCGTCGGTATTCCTACCCGGTTCGGGAATAGGAAACTTGCCTAAGAGGGAAGTGCGTTTGCGCGAAAGCGAAACACAACGAACTTTTTGGCCGGCGCCCCTGATTTTCGCGGGCGGCCAGCCTTCCGTGCTGCGATGCGTCAGCCCTTTTGCCCCAATCCATCGGCGGATAACGCGCGAACCCTTGGGTTGAGGTTTCGCTTGACGGCGCTGAAACTAAGTCGGAGGATTATCAAAGGGATGTCAGGAAGCCTGCTGCTCAAATCCCAACGACCGCCTTAATTTGAGGTAAAAGTCACTCCATCATGACTCGATGCCTTGCGCGGCAAGTGGTCATGTTTTTGATCTCGAATCGGTGGCTGGATAATGTCCGACACGGTCCGCTCACTTAACACTTCCGGATTGGCGCCGAAGAAGCAGATCCAATGTTGGTCAGATGCACTGACCGATCTCTGCGGCCAATTCGACATTGATCCGATGGAGGCTTCGTCCTTCGAAGGCCGGATCAACTACACGACGGTTTCGAAGCTAAAGCTCTGTCAGATCGAGGCCAGCCAGCATCGGCTTGCCCATACCGCTTCGCGCGCAAAACTGGGCGGCCATCCGTTCGTCAAGATACATTTTCAGACTTACGGGATCTCGCATTTCGAGCAGGGCGGTCGCCGCATCGAGCTGACGCCCGGCGACTGTCTCGCCTACGATGTCTCCTGCCCGCACACGATCGTCAGCCCGACGCTGACGCGACACGATGTCGTCATCGTGCCGAAGGAACTGCTGCAGGAACGCGGCTTCCGCTCAGCGAAGATGTCGGCATGCAAGCTCTCGGCGCGCACTGGCACCGGCCGGATCGCCTATGACTTTGTCCATGCCGCGTTCGACGAAGCGACCAAGCTGTCGCCGAACAACGCGATCGGGGTGGCCGATTCGCTGATCGACCTGCTGCTGTTGCCGCTCCGCGAGCCCGACGCGATGTTCGATCGAGTCGGGCCCGAGGCGATGTATATCCGGGCGCAGTTCTTCATCCGCGAACATCTGCGCGACCCGGAACTTTCGATCGACCAGATTTCGGCGGCGTTGCGCTGCACCAAGCGCTATCTGCACATGTTGTTCAGCGACAGGGGCACCACCATCAGCGACTACATCCGGCACGCAAGATTGCAGAATTGTCGCCAGGAACTGGAGGCCCAGCCCGGAAAAACCGTCACGGACGTCGCATTTTCGTGGGGCTTTTCCAGTTCGTCGCACTTCAGCCGCGTGTTCCGGGAATATTTCGGAATTGTTCCGTCTGCGATTCACAAAGCACAGCACGACGGTCTGTCCACCGACTTTCCCTGCGAATAGAACTTCGGCTTCGGCGCGGCGAACGGATATCAGCCCTGCATGCGTGCCGACGCATGCTCTTCCGCATCACCGCCTGGGCACATGAATGCAAGGGTGGCAGGACACCGACCACGGCTCGACGCAGGCATCGCCGATCGAGCCGGGCCGGTGGTTTCGATGCGGTTTATTTGCGCGCTGCGCAGGCGTACATGTTGATTTCCATGCCGACCGGCACTTCGACAATTCTAGGGGTCTTCCAGGTCATTTCATCCTCCCAAGAGTTTTTCCAAGAGTTTTTGGCGCGAACTCCACGCCGAAGCTGAACCTAGGACCACGCCCGGCACCGCGCAAGTCTCCCCGCGCCAGGCCGGCCGGCGGAGATGGCAGGTTCAAATCCGCAGATATTGAAATCTGTTCTGGCGTGGCGTTCGTATCCGGCGGATCGGCGCGATGCTAGCGCGATGTTTTTGCAGACCATCCGGAGACCGCAAAACGACTGCTCGCACCGAGCGACGAAAACCCGGGATGTATCAGGGGTCGATCGCGCGCCATTCGCAATAAACGATCTTTATGCTATTGAAATCGCGTTGTAATTCTTCGCCGGTGACGCTGCAGCGCCTTGAAAAGGAAACGGCGCGCGGCGCTGCTGCGACCCCGCGTCAACCGCGGCTGAATTTCCCGCAATCGGACGGAAGAGATGCGTCGCAGCAGGCCACTCTCATGATATATGCCCAATATACGTCTGGGATGAAGACCATGCCGACTCGCGATTTTTTTCGCCGGCCAATACGAGGAACGTTTTGAAGTCGAAAACACCGAAGAAACGCCGGTCTCGAGAAGTCGAGGCAGAGGATGGTACGCTCACGGATCGCGCCTATCGCGAACTTGAAGAGATGATCGTCACGCTGCAATTGAAGCCGGCAACGGTGTTGTCGGAGCAGGCTCTCGCCCAGCGCCTGAAAATCGGCCGAACCCCGATCCGGGAGGCCCTGCAGCGGCTGGCGAGGGACGGGCTCGTCGTGATCATGCCCCGGCGCGGCATCATGGTTTCCGAGATCAATTTGAGACTGCAACTGCGGCTGCTTGAGGTGCGACGTGAGCTGGAGCGCTTGATGGCAAGCCTGGCGGCCGAGCGGGCCACCCCCGACGAACGTCACGAATTTGCCGAGGTGGCGGAAGCCATGCTCGCCGCCGCCACCAAGGCCGATGACCTCGCCTTTATGCGCCTTGACCAGCGTTTCAACATTCTGATCGCCACCGCCGCCCGAAACGAATTCGCGCGGCGGTCGATGGGGCTGATGAACGCGCTGTCGCGCCGGTTCTGGTACCAACACTATCAGGAGGTCGCGGACCTTCCGCTGGCCGCCAAGTTGCACGCGGCGGTCGCGCTAGCCGTCGCGCAAAAGAAGGTCAAGGCGGCGGCCACCGCGTCGGACCGGCTGATCGACTACATCGAGGATTTCGCCCGCAAGACGCTCGATACCTGAGCCATCAATCGAAGGTAATGACGCTGCGGATGGCTTCGCCGCGCTTCAAGGCGCCGAAGCCGTCGTTGATTTCATCAAGCGTGATGCGGCGGGAAATCAGCTCATCCAGCATCAGGGAGCCATCGAGATAGGCCCGCGCCAGCAGCGGGAAATCGCGGCGCGGCCGCGCGTTGCCGTAACTGACGCGGCGGATACGCTTCTCCTGCATCAGGGAGCCCCAGCGAAACGCGACGTCCTTGTTGACGTCGATCTTGCCCAGCCAGATCACCTGACCGCCGGGCCGCACGGCCCCGGTAGTGGTCCGAAAAGCCGCAGCGCTGCCCGCCGACTCGATAACGACGTCGACGCCGCGGCCGCACGTTTCGCGTTTTCCGGCTGCGACCGCGTCATCACTGGATGCATTTATGCCGTGGGTGGCGCCCAGCCGCCGCGCGAGTGCAAGTTTCGCCGGATCGAGATCGACGGCGATGATGACACTTGCGCCTGCCAGCCGCGCGCCTTGCACCGCGGAAAGACCGACCGCCCCGCAGCCGACCACCATCACGCTATCGCCGCGCGCGATCGCGCCCAGATTGAGCGCGGCCCCGACACCGGTCATCACCCCCGCAGCCGATCAGGCAGGCGCGGTCGAACGGGATCTGTTTCGGAACCGGAATGGCCTGCTGGTCGGACACGATGCAATATTCGCCGAACGAGCCGAGGAACATCAACTGCTGAAGCGGGCGGCCGTCGGCCAGATGGTTGCGCGCTTCGCCATCGAACGGCAGCGCTTTCGGTCCCTCGCCGAGATATTGCTCGCACAGGATCGGGCTGTCGCGGTCGCAATAAAAGCAGTGCCCGCAATGCGGATTCCAGGACAGCACCACATGGTCGCCTTGCTTTACCCCGCGCGCGGCGGCACCGACTTCTTCGACAACTCCGGCGGCCTCGTGTCCGAGCACGATCGGCAAGGGATAGCGCAGCGATCCCTCAATGACCTCGAGATCGGTATGGCAAAGGCCGGCGGCGCGGATTCGAACCAGCACGTCGGTCGGCTTCAACGCCGCCGCGGTGACGGTTTCGATCGACATGGGCGTGCCCGCCGCATGCAGCACAGCGGCGCGATACTGGAGTGCCATTTACGCGACCGCTTTTCCGTCAAGCGCGGTCAGCGCCAAATCGATGTCATCCGATGTCATCTCCCATTCATTGCCGAAATTCGCAACAATGGCGCGCATGAAGGATTCGACCGCATCCATCGCGGCCGCCTTGTCGCCGAGATGGTCGACCAATATTGCCAGCGCCAGTTGACGCGGTTCGGGTCCCTCATAGCTCCATTCGAAACCATTTTTGCTGAACTCCATCACATTCACGCTGGGATCGAGTGGCGCACCGTCCACGGTGACCTTGACGCCGTCGATGGTCCGGTCTCCCGAATAAACCTTCATGTTGTCCTCCTGTGTTAAGACCTTGCGCATCTGCCCCGGTCAGGAAGCGGCCTCGATCTTGCCCGCAATCACCCGCATGACGTCGCGGTCCCGATAGGCTTCCGCGAGCGATCCCGAAAACATCACCTCGCCCCGTTCCAGCACGTAGATGCGATCGGCGTAGTCGGGAATGTGATGGACATTCGATTCAGCCATCAGAACCCCCCTTCCCATCGCCCGGATCGAGGCGACCCCGGCTGCGATCGACGGAATGATCGCGGGCGACAAGCCTTCGAAGGGTTCGTCGAGAAGCAATAATTTCGGGTCGAGCGTCAATGCCCGGGCAATCGATACCATCTTGCGCTCGCCGCCGGAAAGCTGCGCGCCGCCGCGGGCGAGATAGTGGCGCAACTTCGGGAATACGGCGTAGGCCTCCTCGATGCGAACACCGGCCGGGCGGCCCGTTGGCCGGGTCCAGGTCGACAGTTCGATATTCTCCGCGACCGTCAGATCGGCATAGACTTCCGACTCCTCGGGCGAAAAGCCGATGCCGCTTTGCGCGATCTGCCAGGTCGGCAATTTGGTCAGGTCGGCGCCGTCAAGGCTGATGCCGCCCGACAGCGGGCGGCGATAGCCCATGATGGTGCGAAATGTCGTGGTCTTGCCGGCGCCGTTGCGCCCGACCAGACAGACGAGCTCGCCTGCCGCCACCGACAGGCTGATGCCATTGAGGATGCGGCTACCCTCGATGTCCACTTTCAGATTCGACAGCGTCAGCATCGTGTCAGCCTTCTCAACGTCCTTGCTCAAGTTCTCGGGCGAGTTCCGACCACCGCGGCAATCATCGCCGGATCGGCAAAGAACGCGTCGGGCGGCATGTCGCCAAGCACGCAGCCCGCCTGCAAGGCGACGATGCGATGCGAGTAACGCTCGACGAGGTCCATGTCGTGCTCGACCTGCACGATGGCGCGCACGCCCGCTGCCTTGGCGGCGCTGACGAGAACTTCCATGATGGCGTGTTTGTCACCGGTCGACACGCCGCTGGTCGGCTCGTCCAGAAGAATGACCTTCGGATCGAGCGCAAAGGCGCTCGCAATGTCGAGCAATTTCTTCTCACCCTGCGACAACGTCGAAGCCACGGTGTCAAGTTTGGCGCGCAGCCCCAGGACTTCGGCGATGCGTTCGGCATCCGCCTGCAGCACGTCATCGCGCTTGAGCGAGCGGAACGGATTGGAGACGCGGCGCAAACGCGAGGCGATGGCGACGCACAGCGTTTCCCGGACCGTCAGGGCGGGGAAGATGTTGACCAGTTGAAACGCCCGCGACATTCCGAGCCTGGCGAGTTCGACCGGCCCGATGCCGGCGATATCGCGGCCCTGGAAGCGAACCTCTCCGACGGTGGGTCGCAACAGACCGGTCACGACATTGACCAGCGTTGTCTTGCCGGCGCCGTTCGGCCCGACGATCGAGACGAATTCGCCGTCGCTGACCCGAAACGAGATATCGCTCAGCGCCTTGAACACGCCGAAGGCCTTGGAGACGTTGATGGTCTCGAACAAGGGCGCATCGCCGGGTGCGGCTGCGGGTTGCGGGTGCATCTCATCCCTCTCCATCGCGGCGGGCAACCAGATACCCGATGGTGCCGGCCAGACCTTGCGGCATGAAGATGACGAGAAGCACCAGCACGCTGCCCATCACAAACCGCCAGTATTGGGTGACGGCCATGACGAAATCCTGCAGCACGACGAACACCAGCGCGCCGATCGCCGGACCGGCGAAGGTCCCGCTGCCCCCGAGCACCGCCATGAAGACCAGATTGCCGGAATGGGTCCAATAGGCCAGTTCGGGATCGGCCAGGCCGGTGGTGACGGCAAGGATGGTACCGCCGATGCCGCCATAGACCGCCGAAATCACGAAGGCCGCCAGCCGCATGCGAAAAATCTCCACCCCGACATAGGCGGCCTTGCCGGCATTTTCGCGGATGGCACGCAGGTGCAACCCGAATGGCGACTGGGTGATGCGCCACATCGCCAGACCAAGCAGCGCGAACAAGATCAGGGCATAATAATAGAACGGGCCGGTGAGAAACGCCGTCTTGCCGCCGCGCCATTCCATGCCGAGCAACAGCGGCCGCAACACGCGCATGCCCTGGTCGCCGCCGGTGACGGCGTAGAACTTGAAGAGAAAGGAATGAAACAGCATGCCGAACGCGAGCGTCAGCATGCCGAAGAAAATCCGGGTGTAGCGGACGCACAGCATGCCGATCACCAATGAGACCAGGGCGGACAGCAGCGCCGCCGCGATCAGGATGAGCTCGAAGCTCAGAATGCCGAATTTCGAGGTCAGCGCCGCGGCGGTATAGGCTCCGACGCCGAGGAACAGCGCGTGCCCGAACGACAGCAGCCCGGTGGTGCCGAACAGCAGATTGAACCCGAGAAGCGCGATGCCGTAACCGACAAAGGGCAACATCAACAGCAGCGCATAGGGCGAGGCGGCCAGCGGCAGCAGCGCCATGACGGCGATCAGGGCGAGCAGGACCCACAATCCATTGACGCGCAACGTTCGCCGCACGGTCACCGGGGAAGCGATATCGACCGACGATTGGCTCACGCGGTCGCCTTTCCGAACAAGCCTGCCGGGCGGAGAATGAGCACCAGGACGACGACCAGATACACCGACAGCATTTCCAGTTCAGGGACCAGCGAAATCGCCGCCGCGCGCATCAGTCCGACGATGAGCGCGCCAACCAGCGCACCGCGCATGCTGCCGAGACCGCCGATGACGACGACGGCAAAGGACTCTACCACCAGATCGACCGCCATATCGAGCGATGCCGCGCCGGAGGGCACCACCAGCGCGCCGCCAACCGTGCCCAGCATGCAGCCGACGGTGAACACCAGCGCGAACACCTTCGAGGCGTTGACGCCGAGGCCTTCGGCCATATCGCGGTTTTCCGCGGTTGCGCGCACGATGCGTCCGGTCTTGGTCCGCTCGAGGAAAAGCCCGAGCAGCGCGGCGATGGCAAGACTTGCCGCTATCACCAGCAGATTGTAGGTCGGCACCCGAACTCCCAGAAAATGCGCCGTGCCGTAGGCGAGGTAGACATTGTCCATCGTTCGCGGCGTAGCACCCCACAAATAGCGAAACGCATCCTGAAACATCAAAAGAAAGCCGAAAGTGATCAGGAGCTGATAACTTTCGTCGCGGCGATAGACCGTGCGCAGCACGCGCTCGATCGGCAGTCCGACGAGACCGACCGCCAGCCCGGCAATGATCAGGACCGGGAAGAACAGCATGGGCGGCATGCCGAGCTTGATGGCGATGCCGACCGCGGTAATCCCGAAATAGGCGCCGAGGGCGTAGAACGATCCGCAGGCCAGATTAACGATTTTCTGGACGCCGAACACGAGCTGCAGCCCGGCGGCCACCAGAAACAGCACGGCCGCGTGGAAGGTCCCGCCGAGAACGACATCCACCAGTTCGGTCATGCGTCAGACCGGCATCTTTGCGGTCTTGATCCAATCCCAGAAATCCGCCCCCGGCGGCTTTTGCAGCTGTTCGGCCTGGAAGGTGTCGATCGAAGCCAGCGTCGGGAAATCGTATTTGTTGGTGTTGGTGGACGGCCCCTGATAGAAGACCTGCTCGGCGATCTTGTCCTTGCGGAAGCGGCCCTTGCCACCGAGGCTTTCGACCTCCAGGCCCGGCATCGCCTCGGCCACCTGCTCCGCCGTCGGCCATTTGCCCGCCGCCTTTTGCGCGGCCTCGACGCCGGCCTTGTAGGTGGCGAGGGCGAAATACGCCCTGTCGGCCTCCCAGTGCGGCACTTCCTTGTAACGGTCCTTGTAATCCTCGACGAAAGCCTTTTGCAGCGGCGATGCCTGGGGATGATCGAAATACAGCGTGTTGTGTCCGAAGATCACGCCTTCCGGCATGAATTCCTTCTTGAGCTGGTTGATCTGCCATCCGGCCGCCGGCAACACAAGTTTGACGCCATCGAACAGGCCGGCGGCATTGCCCTGCTTCATGAACACCGGCAAATCGGCGAACAGCATTGAAGAGAAAATCAGATCCGGCTTGGCGGCATTGAGGGCCGCGATATGCGAGGTCAGGTCCATGGTGCCGACCTTCGGCCATTGCTCGGCGACAAATTCCGCCTCGACGCCGTAGCGCGACAGGATCTGGCGAAATGCCTCCCAATTGTTCCGTCCGTAGGAATAATCGGGATTGATGCCGGCCACCCGCTTGAATTTTCCCTTGAAATGCTTGATCGCCAGCAGCGAGCCCATCACCGCTTCGCATTCATTGTCGGTTGAGCGGAACACGTAGCGCGGCTTCGGCATCGTCTCCTTGACGCCATCCTGGGTGGTGCCGTCCCACATCACGAGCAGCGCCTGCTCCTCCTCCGCCACCGGTGCTACACCGAGACTGACGCCGGTCGAGATCAGCCCGTGAACGGCCTCGACCTTTTCCTGCAGGATCAGGCGTCGAAAGCGCTCGATGGTATCTTTCGGGTTGGTCTCCTCCTCGAGCACCAGCTCGATCTTGCGGCCGGCGATGCCGCCGTCCTTGTTCATCCGCTCCGCCGCCCATTGCACCGCGCGAATTCCGCATTCGCCGGCGGTGCCGGCCACGCCCGATCGCGGCGCAATGATGCCTATTCTCAGCGGCTTTTGCTGCGCCAGCGCGGGCGCAAATATGGTCGGGGTTGCAGCCGCGAGGGCGGTGAGGCCGGCAAGCCCGGAAAAGTCGCGACGCGTGAGCTTCATAGGTGCCTCCCATCATGATGCGCATCTGTCGCGCGCTATGTTGGCATACCATAAATATATCAGGAACAGCGCAGCAAGCGCTTTTTTCGGGCCACAATAAATTCCGAAAACGGCTTTGCCGTCTAATAGATTGGTGATATATTAGGCTACGCCTTTGATATGCTGGAGACGTTGTATGGAACTATCATCAAGCCCGATGACCGAACGGCAGCGGAATTACCGGGCAACCTACCGGCACCGCATCGCGGGATGGTACAATGGCTGGCTCCACGCCTTCGTGATCTACGTGATCGGGCTAACCGCCCTGTCGGTGTATTTCGCCAATATCAGCGACCTGCGCTGGTGGGAATTGGCGATCGTTCCGGTGACCTTCCTGGCCGCGAATTTCTTCGAATGGTGGATCCACCGCTTCGTCATGCACCGGCCGTCGCAGGTGAAAGCGTTCCGCGCGATCTACAACAGGCATACGTTGATGCATCACCAGTTCTTCACCGAGAAGGAGATGCGTTTTGCCGATCACAACGACTGGCGCGTGACATTCTTCCCGCCCTACGCGCTGGTGACGTTCACGATGATGTCGATCCCGCCGGCGCTTGTGTTGGGCTGGCTGATCTCCCCTAATGTCGGCTGGCTGCTGATCTCGACCACGACATCGATGTACCTGATCTACGAGTTCATGCACTTCTGCTGCCACGTCGATGAAAACTGGTTCGTCCGGAACGCGCCGTTCGTCAATACAATCCGGCGCCATCATACCGCCCATCATGACCAGTCGATCATGATGGAGCGAAACATGAACCTGACGTTTCCGATCATGGACTGGCTGCTTGGCACGTCGGATCTCGATCGCGGACTGATCGGCCATCTCTTGAACGGTTATGACACCCGTTTTGTCAAAACCAACATGCGCAAGACCGCGCGGACGCCGAGGCCGGATCTGGCCGGGCCGTCCACGGGGTTTGCAACCCCGGCTGAATAGGCGCGTTCGAACGGCAGGAAGAGACATGGACGCGATCGAGCCGCACTGGATTTCGCTGCTCTGGTTCGCTGTGCTGGCGACGATCTGCACCGTCTCTTTCCTGGTTGTCGCCGGGATGTTTCCGCTTCATTCGCGCCCGGATTCGGCCAAATCGGGCGCGGCGACGCTGCTGGTGGCGGGCAACGCGTTGTTGCTGGCGGCATTGTCGATAGCGACCGGATTTTTCGGCTACTCCGAACTGAGATGGAGCACGCTGATCGTGGTCGCCGGTCTGGTGCTGCTGTTCGCGCCCGGACTGTTCGAGGCCTGGCCGTCGTCGTTCCGCGATGGGCGCAGCGGACTCATGGTGCTGATCGGTATTCAGCTATTGGCCCTGGCAACGCTTGCGAAAATCGCAGGACCGCCCTGGGCAAACCTGTCATAATTTCGTTCGGAGGAAATCGCGATGCCCGTCAAAATCAAGCTTGGCCTTTCGCTGGTGACCGTCCTGGTGACAGCCATCGCCTTTTATTATCAACATATCCTTGGGCACGATCGTATCCAGTATGTCGTCGCATTCCTCGGATTTTTCATGATCTTCGCGATGTGGCTGTTCCCCGAAGTCAAGCGCGAGGAATCGGCCGGCGGAGTTGGCGCTCCCTAGGGGAATCGAACCCCTGTTTCAGCCTTGAGAGGGCCGTGTCCTAACCGCTAGACGAAGGGAGCGTTGGGTTAGGGAATAGCCTCGAAATCCTGCCGCGGCAAGGCGGGTTTGGGCATTTTCGGCACGCGTGATCTTGTCGCCAAACCGCCTACACCCGGGTAGATCAGGCCTTTTAGGGCTCGCTCACAAATTTGAGCCGGCCGGTGGCTTTGAGCGTATGGGCGTCAAAGGTACGGATTTCGGTGGCCCCGCCGACATCCAGCGTCACCACGAGGCGATCGCCGGCTACGCCCGTGGTGACGATCCGTGCCCCTTTCGGCAGCGTTGCCGTGATGTCGGTGGCGACAGTGCTTCCCTCGGTGCGGAAAAGGCGGTAGCCGATGGCGATCAGAACGGCCGATACCGCCAGCGCCGTGGTAAGGCCCGCAATCAGCATCATCCGCCGTACCCGCGTAAACAGCGCGGCCTGTTCGGGTGTCGGTTCGGGCGCCACTGTTTCGGTCATGCAAGACTCTTCAAGGGATCGGCTCTTCTTTGGAACAAAACTCGAATAGCGCTCAAAGGCTGGACGTCATCGTCGCCGGCGACGAGGGATCGACCCGGCTCGACCGCGTGCTGGCGCTGCGGCTTTCCGGGCTGTCGCGATCGCGGCTGAAGGCGCTGATCCTCGCAGGCCAAGTCTCGATTAAAAACGTCTCGATTAACAGCGCCACCGTCAAAAGCGCCCCCGTTCGCGATCCCGCTTATCATGTCGCCGCCGGCGATACGATCACAATCGACGTGCCCGAAGCGATCGATCCCGAGCCCAAGGGCGAAGATATCGCGCTCGATATCGTCTACGAGGATGACGACATCATCGTCATCGACAAGCCGCGGGGGCTGGTGGTGCATCCGGCCGCGGGCCATGAGACCGGCACGCTGGTCAACGCGCTGATCGCCCATTGCGGCGCCAGCCTGTCCGGGATCGGCGGCGTCAGGCGCCCGGGCATCGTGCACCGGCTCGACAAGGATACCACCGGGCTGATGGTGGCGGCGAAGAACGATCGCGCCCACCAATCGTTGACCGAGCAATTTGCCGACCACGGCCGCACCGGCGCGATGCGGCGCGGCTACCTGGCCTTTGTCTGGGGAACGCCGAACCGGCAACGCGGCACCATCGACGCGCCGATCGACCGGCATCCCTTTGCCCGCGAGAAGATGGCGGTGCGTGACAGCGGCCGCGAGGCCGTCACGCATTGGGAGGTCCAGGAGTCCTTCAACGGACGCGACGGCAAGCCGGTCGCAGCCCTGCTCGCCTGCCAGCTCGAGACCGGGCGCACCCACCAGATCCGGGTGCATCTGGCCCATATCGGCCATCCTCTGCTGGGCGACGCCGTCTATGGCCCCCACTTCAAGACCAAGGCGAGCCATCTCGGGCCCCAGAGCCAGGCGGCCCTGACCGCCCTCGACCGCCAAGCGCTACACGCATACCTCTTGGCCTTGGAACACCCCAAAACCGGGGCGATTCTGGAGTGGATCTCGGATTTGCCCGCCGACCTCACCCGCTTGCGGGAGTCCTTGCGAGCGGCGCTATGACGCAGGCGGTTTTGAAAAGGTAAGCTATGACAATAGGTTATGGCAGCCACACGGGGACGTGACGGCGGCTATCCTTCCAAAAGCCCCCCGATTTGGTGTATGTTGCACCTGCGTTGAATATCCAACGCGGAACATCGCAGAGCGACTGGCTTTAACACAGCAGCCGTCTGCCGGGCCCGCCGCTATCGGGGGCCTGAACCACTGGAGGGCGCTAAATGGCCCGTACAGCTACCCTGCCGATTCTCAACGGAGAATCCGGCCTTTCCCGGTACCTCGCCGAGATCCGCAAATTTCCGATGCTGGAACCCCAGCAGGAATACATGCTCGCCAAGCGCTGGCGCGAGCATGACGATCGCGACGCGGCACATCAACTTGTCACCAGCCATCTCCGGCTCGTGGCCAAGATCGCCATGGGCTATCGCGGCTACGGATTGCCGATTTCCGAGGTCGTCTCGGAAGGCAATGTCGGCCTGATGCAGGCGGTGAAGCGGTTCGAGCCCGAGAAGGGCTTTCGACTCGCCACCTACGCCATGTGGTGGATCAAGGCGTCAATACAAGAGTACATCCTGCGTTCCTGGTCGCTCGTGAAGATGGGCACCACCGCGAACCAGAAGAAGCTGTTCTTCAACCTGCGCAAGGCGAAGAGCAAGATCTCCGCGCTGGACGAGGGTGATCTGCATCCCGACCAGGTCAAGCTGATCGCCAAGCGCCTCGGCGTGACGGATCAGGACGTTGTCGACATGAACCGCCGTCTCGGCGGTGATGCCTCGCTCAACGCGCCGATCCGCGACGACGGCGAGGCCGGCGAATGGCAGGACTGGCTGGTCGATACCTCGCCCAACCAGGAAGTCCTGATGGCCGAGCACGAGGAGTTCGATCATCGCCGCGAGGCGCTGACTGGTGCTATTCAAGTGCTCAACCCCAGGGAACGCCGCATCTTCGAGGCGCGGCGTCTGGCGGAAGATCCGATGACGCTGGAAGACCTCGCCGCCGAATTCGGCGTGTCGCGCGAACGCGTGCGGCAGATCGAGGTCCGCGCCTTCGAGAAGGTGCAGTCAGCCGTCAAGGGCACGATCGCCCGGCAGGAACAGGCCGCGCTGGAAGCCGCACACTAATCTTCGCGGCATACCGACGAGACACGAAAGCCGGCGGCAGCGCCGGCTTTTTTGTTGGCGCGGTACCGGTCCCGGCCCCTCAACGAAGGGTGCTGAGATAATCCGACAGTGTGGTGGGATCGCCAAACGTGCTCTGCCGCAAAGGCTGGCCGCTCAACAGCACGCCGGCCTGGGTCTTGTAGTCAGGAGGCACATGGTCGGTCGGCTTCAGCGGCGGGCTGAGAAGATTGCGATAGCGATCATAGGCCTGTTGGGTGCCGACGAAGATGCAGACGCAATGCTGCGGTTCGGCATACAAATAACGCAAGGCGTCGCCAACGCCGTTCGCGACGAAGCGATGCGCTGATAGCATACGCAGCGCTTTTTTCCCCGCCGGATCGTTGGCGACCTGGATACGAAAACCGGCAGACGACAGATAAAAGCTGTTCTTTTCCAGGAACGGCTTGCTCGGCTCCTCCGAGGCGGCCAGAACCGCGGCATGAAGCAACAGCACAACCGCCGGAACCAGGCGCAGGGCCTTGATGCCATGGACCCGAAATCGATGCCGACAGTCCGCCGCGACCGGCCATAGGGTCGATGCTGACACTACAAATTCCTCTGCCTTAAGCCTTGTCCACCGGTTACCCCGGCTATCACGCCGCGAACAGTGTGCCAGGATTGTGTTGAACCTCAAGCGGCATCCGTCCGACTAGGGGTAATACGCGTCTCGATCCCACCCAGGCAACGTCCGCGTCAAGGGACAGCCATGTCGATCACCCTGCAATCAACCGTCGGCGGCTTTTCGCCCGAATTCCTGCGCCGGCTGCCCGCCGTCGAGCAGGCGATGATCGCGCATGGGCTCGAGCCCGCGCAATTCGTGATCTCGAAGGACCGCGCCACGCCGCCCTCGGTGCCGTTCATCGGGCCATTCTTCTACGACTACACGGTGTTTGTCGGCGATGAGCACTTCACCGTCACCGAGCCGAACGACATGATATTCCTGGACTACTTCTACCAGCGCTGCATCGCCGAGGACGAGATGTCTCCCGAGCAGGAGCGGCGCAAGCGGCGCCCCGGCCTGATCCACCGCTTGCTCAATTGGATGGCGCAGCCGATTTGAAAACGAGGGCAGCGCCAGTGTAACCGTCGTCCCCGCGCACGCGGGGACCCATAACCACCAGCGCCTGTTGATATGGAAGGCGTCAGCCACATTGCCTGATTGATGAATCACGCGGTATGGGTCCCGGCGTTCGCCGGGACGACGTGAGACAGCCCTACTCGCCCCACTGCCTCGCCAGCGCCGCCAGCGCGCAGCCTTCGCAATAGCGCGCGTCCTTGAAGTCGATCCAGTTATGCGCATAGACGCGCTCGAGCGGGATACCATAGCGCGCCCGCAACACCTTGAGCAGGATCCGCCACGCCGCGATCTGGGCCTCGGTGGCGCCCCGCGTCACGTCGGGATAGTTGCCGGCGAATTCCACCCCGATCGAGGTGTCCTTGTTGACCTGGTGATAGGTCTTGCTGTTGTCGATATATTTGTTGTCGTTGCGGTCGGCGCCGTCGGTATGGGTGGGGACGAGATGATCCGGCACCGCCCAGTACACCGTGCCGTCGGTTTCCACCCAGACCATGACGCCGCGCCGTGTCGGGTTCTTCGACTGCGCGAGCGCGCCGCCGCGGGCCGAGCCGGCCGGCCCCTCGGTCTGGTGCACGATGATGTTGCGCCAGGGATGGGCCTTGGCGATATCGCCCCAGGGCGCGAGCCAGACCACCTTCAGCCCCGGGATCTCCGGCGTGCCGGACGCCCGCGCGATCGCCTCAAGGTCCGGCGATTGGGCTGCGGCTGGACAGATGAAGGCGATGGCGGAAAGCGCCATCGCCAGCAGACGAAACTTCATGGTTCAAGGCCTGGTGGACCCTCTGCCTAGCACGATTCAGGCGTGCCGGTGCGCCGCTACGTCCCGTCCCGTGTCGGGCTCGGGCACCATGGGCGGCGAGAGTTCGTAAACCGCATGGCGGTTCTTGCCCTGGTTCTTGGCGACGTAGAGCGCATGGTCGGCGGCGGCGATCAGGCGGTCCGGGAATGCGCCGATCTCCGGGGTCCATTGCGCGACGCCGATCGAGACCGCGACCGGAATCTCCGTCCCCACGCAGGCGGCGGCGTCGGCGCGGCAAACGTCGATGATCCGGCGCGCGATCATCGCACCCTCCTCCACTGTCGAGTCCGGCAGCACGACGCAGAACTCGTCGCCGCCGGTGCGTGCCAGCATGTCGCCGGGCCGCAACCTGGTCTGCGTCATCAGCGTGAAGTTCTGCAGGCAGGCGTCGCCCGCGGCGTGGCCGTGGGTATCATTGACCGCCTTGAAGCCGTCGAGATCGATCACCAGCAGCGCGAACGGCGCGTTGCTGCGCTCCGACCGCGCGCATGCCTCGGTCAAGCGCTGCAACAGATGCCGCCGGTTGCCGACGCCGGTGAGATCGTCCATCAGCGCCAGATCGGCGACCTCGTTGCGCAGCCGGTCGATCGCCATCAGCAGGAAACCGAAATTCCACGCCATCGACAGGAACATCAGCGCCAGGATCATGATCGACTGGGTCAGGTTGAACTGCACGAATGAGAAGTCGCCGCCGATACGGAGGATCTTGTCCACGGCGCGGAAGGCGTAGATCCCGATGGCGAACACGGTGATGATGCCCGCGAGCCGGGCCCCGGGATTGACCCGGCCATCCCGCGACGACAGCAGCAACCGCAGCGTCAGCGCCAGCGGAAGCGACTGGCCCACCGTATAGACCAGGATCCGCATCGTCGCGCTGTCGTAGCCGGCCAGGAAAAACGCCATACCGGCGAAGCTCAATCCGGTGATCAGCGCGGTGCCGCGCCAGGTCACCGGCTGGTCGTAAAACCGCTTGATGCCCATCGCGGCGAGGCAGGAGGCGAAAATCACGACCGTGCCGCCGGCCAGCAGCGGGACTAGCGAGTCCACCACCATGGTCAGCATCGCGATCGTCGTGCCGAGGGCGGCGGCGAATGCCGAGCCGGTCCAGAACCGCGCCGCCTCGAAGGCGGGGTAACTGCGCACGACATAGGCCCAGATCAGGCCGAGCGCGAGAAAATTGACAACGAACGCCGTCCACATCGTCGGAACGTTCAGCATCGCGAAACCAGAACACCCATGGTCCTGTCTCCCCAGTTATCGACCAGCCCGCCCACGACTATCCCCGTAGTCTTGCCGGCAACATGCGGCCGTGTCGCTTAACGGACTCTGACCCCCGGCGAAGCAATCGAAGCCGTGGTTTTGAAATGATGAAGATTGCGCGGCAGCCCTCGACCGAGACGGAACGCAGCGGCGCGTTGGCGCATCGTTAACCGCGATCTTTCACGCCTGTGCGTCGAAGATTCGCCGGCGTGGAGCCCATCGCGGCGCCGAAAACGGGTCAAAATGCATATCAGCTGTGGATAACGTGATGACACATGCGTGACAGCGCGGGGCAGCAGCCCGCGAATCTGTTGGGATCACGATTGAGGATGTTGCGAGGTTGGCCCTCCGCCGAGCATGCCTCGTGTCGCGTTTCCATCCATTAACCCAGATGAGGATGCTATGGCTAAGAAAGCGAAGAAGGCGAAGAAGGCTAAGAAGGCCAAGAAGTCGAAGAAGAAGTAACCTATCAGCCCGGGTGGAGCGCTCAGCTCCGCCCGGGCTCCCAAAGCGGGCGAGTTCAAAAAGCGGCGGGCCTTGAGCCCGCCTTTTGATTTTTGGGGGGACTTCTAGCTCGTCATTGCCCGCGACAAACGCGAAGCGTTTGCGCAAGGGAGCGATAGCGACGAAGCAATCCAGTCTTCCTGCGCGGCCCGATGGATTGCTTCGCGGAGCCTGTCATCGGGCGCGCATTCGCGCGACCCGTTGGCTCGCAATGACGGTGGAGGACCCGGGACACCCTCCCCCGCTCTTGCGCGGCGCGCGGCGAACCCGCAAAAAGTGCATTCCTTGTCCCGAACTGGAGCTTGCACCCCATGACCGCGATCCGTGGAGCCGCCGCAGCCGTCACCGGTGCTGCCAGCGGCATCGGCCGGGCGCTGGCGATCGAGTTGGCCGCCCGTGGCTGCGATCTGGCGCTCGCCGACCGCGACGAGGCCGGGGCGCAGGCGGTGGCCGCCGAGATCGCCAAAGCCCATTCGCAAAAAGTCAGCGTTCACCGCGTCGACGTCAGCGAGGCGAGCCAGATCGCCGGCTTCGCGCAGGCCGCGATCGCGGCCCATCCTTCCCTCAACATCCTCGTCAACAATGCCGGCGTGGCGCTGCTCGGCCAGTTCCACGAGATCGACCAGGCCCAGATGGACTGGCTGATGAACATCAATTTCTGGGGCGTGGTGCATTCGACCCGCGCCTTCCTGCCGCAGCTTTCGACCCGGCGCGAGGCCCATATCGTCAACCTCTCCTCGATCTTCGGCATCGTCGCCCCACCGGGACAGACCGCCTACGCCGCGGCGAAATTCGCGGTGCGCGGCTTTTCCGAAAGCCTGCGCCACGAGCTGCAGATGGCGGCAAGCCCGGTCCGGCTTTCGGTGGTGCATCCCGGCGGCGTGCTGACCAATATCGTGCGCAACTCCCGCGCCGGCACCGGCGTCACCGACAATGAGCGCCGCGCGCAAACCATCGAGCGGTTCGACGCCATCGCCAGGACCACGCCGAAGGACGCCGCACTTCGGATCATCCACGGCATCGAGAAGAACCAGCCGCGCATCCTGATCGGCGGCGACGCCCGCTTCATGGACCTGCTGCAGCGCTTCCGCCCCGCCACCTACTGGAACGTGATGGCGAAGCGGATCGCGAAGGCGGCGAACAAGGGGAAGAAGGCGAACGCGTGAGGCCCCACCCTCCCCTGGAGGGGGAGGGTCGGCGCGAAGCGACGGGGTGGGGTGATCTCTCAGCACGGGCACCGATCGTTTGGACAGACCGTCACCCCACCCCGTCTCGCATCTTGCTTCGCGCGATGCGAGCCGACCCTCCCCCTCCAGGGGAGGGTAAGGAACCGCGAAATCGTCCACGGAATTTTCGGATTCCATTTTCAAACAGCCAAGCGTGTTTTGAAACCGTCATTGCGAGCGATAGCGAAGCAATCCATGCAGCAACAAGGCGGTGGGAGTGGATTGCTTCGTCGTTTCACTCCTCGCAATGACGACCAAATACAGCTTCGCGATCTCGCCGCTTGTTTCGCGCGAGGTTTGGCCTGCTCGTTCCGCCCTCGCTTCAGAGGGCGCAGGGAATGCCGGGCGCCCGATGCGCCCGATAGCCGCGTGTGCAAGGTGAGTAGTAGAACGCACACGCGTTAGTCAGGTCACACCGGAATCACCCGGCATTCCCCGCGCAATGGTTTTACGGCTTATTTCGCGCTCTCCCCGGTGACCGGGCTTTCTTGCCACCGTCACCTCGCGGATACCTCCGCGAAGCTTGACACCAGCGTCGGGGTGTCAGGACCACACGACTTCGCCGTCCGCAAGCCCACGCTCTCGTCAGTAGCGTGGTTCGCGTCCACCGCATCCCGCCCCACGTCCGTGACGATCGCGAAACGCCCCTCTGTCGGGACGGGATGATTTGATTCTATTGCTGCGTCTACCAGTGCGTCAACAGCTATTTCGGAAAATCAGAAGTTGGCCAGGATTTCGGCGCACGGTTTCGCTGGGCGAGGAGCCGTCATACCCTCCCCTGGAGGGGGAGGGTCGACGCGAATGAAATGAGCGGCGGGGTGGGGTGACGGTCTCTCCTTTCGAGCAGCGCCCGAGTTGCAAGACCGTCACCCCACCCCGTCTCGCATCTTGCTTCGCGCGATGCGAGCCGACCCTCCCCCTCCAGGGGAGGGTAAGGACGGTGCCGCTCACCGGCCCACCAGCTGATCGGCAAAATACGCGATGGTCTTGCGGTAGATCGTGGCGTGGTTCCATTCGCGCATCGCCTCGAAATTCGCCGTCCCCTCCCCGTAGGGCGCGCCCATCTTGAAGCCGTTGGTGTGCAGCAGGTTGGCGGTGGAGGCGAGCACGTCGGCGACGCTGTGGCGCAGCTCGACGCGGCCGTCGCCGTCGAAATCGACGCCGTATTTGATGTAGGACGACGGCAGGAACTGGGTCTGCCCGATCTCGCCGGCATAGGCGCCGATCATCTGGCTGATCGGAAGGTCGCCGCGCTGCACGATCTTCAGCGCCGCGAGCAATTCGCCCTGGAACAGTTCGGTGCGGCGGCAATCATGCGCCAGCGTCGTGAGCACGCGAAACACCGGCAGTTTGCCCATGTCGCCCTTGCCGAAATCGGTCTCCAGCCCCCAGATCGCCACCAGAATCTGCCGCGGCACGCCGAACTTGGCCTCGATGCTCGACAACAAAGCGGCGTGGCGCTGCAGCATGGCGCGGCCGCCATTGATGCGCCCGGGGCCGACCCGGGTCGAGACGTACTGCTCGAAACTCTTGTTGAAGGTGTAGCGCTGGCGGCGGTCGAAATTCAGCACCGCCATGTCCTGGGTCACCCCGCCGAGCGCCTGCGAGATCACGCCCTGTGAGATGCCGCCGGACGCGGCTTCCGCCGAGATGTTCTGGACGAAGGCATTGAAATCGCCGCCGCAGCGGGCGGCGTCGGCGGAGGTGGCGGCGAGCAAAGCGCCGAACAAGACGGCCGAATGACAGAGGATAACCAAACGAGACCTGAGCATCATCGATTCCCTTCGAGTTGCCGCGATCATGGCACGGGAAAAACCGGCGCGTCAAAACTGACCGGCCTCCTGGCTCAAGCGTGCGCCGCAAACGCCCTTGATCCGCATCAATGCCGCTCGCGGGGCCTCTCTTAAGCTGAGACCAAAGGGAGAGCCGCCATGATCGGAATTACCCTGACCTCGGACCAGATTCGCAATGCGCCGGCTGACGTGCGGCGCTGGATCGAGCATGAGGTGATCGCGTCGTTGAGCCTGGCCGCGGACGTGCCGACGGCAGCCAGCCCGGCGCAAGCCGCCCATCTCGCCAACTGCAGCGCCGAAGAGGCCGCCGCCGTGGCGTCGCACATCCAGGGCATGATGGCCGCGGTCAATGTGTTCTTCGAATTCAGCCGGCCCGGAATCTCGTTCGGCCAGCCCGCCGTGATGGCGTACGGGCTGATCGACATTTTGCATCACACCCGGCTTGCGAATATCGAGCAGGTGATGGGCTGTCTCGAACTGATCAACCAGACGCTGGCGCAGCTGCGCGGCGATCCCTCGGCGCGGTTCTGCGGCTTTGACAGTGAAGGCCATTGCCTGATCGCGCCGCAAACGCAGGCGAGCATCGCCGCCCTCTGGCAGAGCGTGATCGCGAGCCAGCAGCCGGAGCCGAGCAGCGCGGCGGCGTAACGGTTTGTGCCGGCGGCCGAGCCGCTGCGAGTCCAGACGATCTCCGCAGGCTCAGTTCAACTCTCCCCTTGTGGGAGAGGCGCAGGCCGCCAAAGGCCGCCGTCTAAAGCGCCGTCATCCTTGAGCGCGACCAGCTTGAACGACCGCGGTGCGATACTAAAGCCGGGATGAATTTAGGTTGGGGTGCTTGCTCCCTCTCCCCGCTTGCGGGGTCGAGACGAGCGAAGCTCGCTCTTAGAGGGTCGGGGTGAGGGGGACTCACGTCAAAGCCGGACTCGCGGATAGTCCCCCTCACCCGATCACTTCGTGATCGACCTCTCCCCGCAGGCGCGGCGAGGTGACCGAACCATCATGGGCTCGGTTTCGTAATTGATTTCCCTCAAAGTGAGAGTCCGCAGCTTCCAATAATCTTAAAAAAAAGCACTGAGAATGCTGTGACGCGTGAGGGAGGAGGCGGACCATGGCCGAGATCACCCAGTTCGTGGTGATGCCGTTCGATTACGTCGGCACCGACCTCGTCGCGGGTGAACCCGTCAGATGTGCGAGCCCGGACGCCGCGATCGAGCGCGCGCAAGGACTCTGGAAAATCTTTGGCCATGCCGGTGCCATCGCCTTCAGCCGCACCAGCGATTTCGAGATCGGCAAATTCGACGACAGGCATATCCTTCGGCGATTTGGACACGTGCCCGGCGACTATTGACGATCAACCCCGGCGCGCACCCGATCCCGACGCGGGAAGCCCAAGGTGGGACCCGGAGAATATCGCCCCGGGCCCCAGCAAGAACCGGAACAGCACCCTCTGACCGCTCGGTGGTTGCTGGAAAAACCCTAGTCCGGCGAATCGCTGGCCACATTGACCCAAAGCAAGCTCCTGGGAACAACGGTAGTAGTACGGGATGTCTTTGGCTACGCGCGCCCTGGCGCATGATCCGCTTCGGTGGAATCCTGACCTCGGCCTCTTGGTTCGAGACCTCATCCCGAGAGTCTGACCGAAAATGCAGCCAGCAAAACAAGGCCTCTAAGACCGTCATTCCGGGGCGATGCAAAGCATCGAACTACGATGTGCAATTGCACATCGGAGAATCTCGAGATTCCCCGATGCGCAATTGCGCATCTGAGGTCTGGTGCTGCGCACCATCCCGGAATGACGCCGAATACGATGGGCTTGCATTTCGCCAAGAAACTGCGCGTCGTTGTCAGCTTGAACGATCACGGCGCGATCCTAGATGTGGGCGCACGACAAGCGAGCCGCGATGCCGAACGAGATACGCGACAGCCACCCATCATCCCGCCGGCTTTCGCTGTGGCGAACGCCGCTGTTTCGCCTGCTCGCGATCAACCTCGCGATCGGCACCATGCTGGCAGTGTTCCTGGTCGGCGGCCTGCTGTGGCTCAATCCCGGCGGCCTGCGCCACCTGATCTTCGCCGACCGCTCGCCCGCCACCGCACTCGGGCTTCTGCTGTTCGGCTTCATCGTCACCTTCGGCTCAACCGCGATGGGCACCGCGATCATGGCGATGGGGCGGCGGGAGGGGGAGGACGATGAGCCGCGCGGCGGAAGGCGGTTGATGGCGCAGGAGATTGGGCAAGCCTTGCGGCAGACACGTTCGCGATCCTAGCGCGACCCCAGGCGCCGAATCTTGATCGAGAAAAAAACGGCGGGCTTTCGCCCGCCGCTTTGTTTCGATGGATGCCCGGGTCATCTTGCGCCAAGACGCGCTTCGCGCTTTCGCCCGGGCATGACGATCTGAATTCTAGTTATCCAAAAAGCTCCGCAGCTTCCTGCTTCGCGACGGATGCTTCAGCTTCCTCAGCGCCTTCGCCTCGATCTGACGAATACGTTCGCGCGTCACCGAGAACTGCTGGCCGACTTCTTCCAGCGTGTGGTCGGTGTTCATGCCGATGCCAAAGCGCATGCGCAGCACGCGCTCCTCGCGCGGGGTCAGCGAGGCCAGCACCCGCGTGGTGGTTTCGCGCAGGTTGGACTGGATCGCGGCGTCGATCGGGAGGATCGCGTTCTTGTCCTCGATGAAATCGCCGAGATGCGAATCTTCCTCGTCGCCGACCGGGGTTTCCAGCGACAGCGGCTCCTTGGCGATCTTCAGAACCTTGCGCACCTTCTCCAAGGGCATGCCGAGCTTTTCGGCGAGTTCTTCGGGAGTAGGCTCGCGGCCGATTTCGTTCAGCATCTGGCGCGAGGTGCGCACGATCTTGTTGATGGTCTCGATCATGTGCACGGGGATGCGGATGGTGCGGGCCTGATCGGCAATGCTTCGAGTGATCGCCTGCCGGATCCACCAGGTCGCATAGGTCGAGAACTTATAGCCGCGGCGGTATTCGAATTTGTCGACCGCCTTCATCAGGCCGATATTGCCTTCCTGGATCAGATCGAGGAATTGCAAGCCGCGGTTGGTGTATTTCTTGGCGATCGAGATCACCAGACGAAGATTGGCCTCGACCATTTCCTTCTTGGCCTGGCGCGCCTCGCGCTCGCCCTTCTGCACGCCGTGCACGATCTTGCGGAATTCGCCGATCTCGAGCCCGGTCAGGGCGGCGAGCTGCTGGATCTCGCCGCGCAGCTCCTTGATGCGGTCCTTTTCGTGATGGACGAAATTCTTCCAGCCCTTGGCCGACAATTTCGAGACGCGGTTGAGCCAGCGCGGATCAAGTTCCGAACCCTGGTAGTTCTTCAGAAAGTCTTCGCGCGCGACGCCGTGGCTGTCGCCGAGCCGAAGCAGCCGGCCCTCGAACGACACCAGCTTCTTGTTGATGTCGTAGAGCTGCTCGACGAGTGAGTCGATGCGGGCCTGGTTGAGCCGCAGCGACTTCACCTCGACGATGATTTCGTCCTTCAGCTTCTTGTATTTGCGCTCCTGCGCCGGCGACAGCGTCTCGTTCTGCAGCTGGTTGGAGATGTCCTGCTCCTGCAGGCGGCGCAGCTTCTTGTAGTTGTCCGCAATTTTATCGAAGGTTTCGACCACCTTCGGCTTCAGCTCGGCCTCGATGGCGGCCAGCGACATCTGGTTTTCGAACTCGTCGTCGTCCATGTCGGAATCGGCTGACGCCTCCGAGGTGCTTTCACCCTCGGCGGCGGCGGCTGGCGCCGCGGCGGCACGGAACGGGGTCGGCGCCGGGGGCGCCGCGGGCGGTGCGGCCGCGGCCGGTACCGCCGCGCCATTGCCGTCGGCCGCAGCGACCGGCTGGCCGTCGGGGCCGACCGGGGCTGCGAGCAGCGGGTTCATGTTGTTCTTGGCGTCGGGGCCGGCATAGGTCGCTTCGAGATCGATGATGTCGCGAAGGAAGATCTTTCCCTCGTTGAGCTCGTCGCGCCAGATGATGATGGCCTGGAAGGTCAGCGGGCTTTCGCACAAGCCAGCGATCATCGCCTCGCGGCCGGCCTCGATGCGTTTCGCAATGGCGATTTCGCCCTCGCGCGACAAAAGCTCCACCGTGCCCATCTCGCGCAGATACATGCGGACGGGATCGTCGGTGCGCTCGCCGGGCTCGGACTTCTTGACTTCGGTGACGGCCTTCTGGGTGACTTCGACCAGTTCGTTGTCGGTCTCGTCCTCGGCCTCTTCCTTGTTCTCTTCCTCGGAGTCGGCGTCCTCGGCCTCGGAGACGTTGATGCCCATGTCCGAGAGCATCGACATGATGTCCTCGATCTGCTCCGGCGAGGTGGTGTCGGACGGCAGCACTTCGTTGAGCTGATCGAAGGTCACGAAGCCGCGCTTCTTGGCCTGCTTGATCATCTTCTTGACGGCGGCATCCGACAGATCGAGCAACGGCGACGGCGCTTCGGCGGAATCCTTCTCAGGAGCGTCGGCTGCCTTGTCGTCTTTTTCCTTGTCCTTAACCTGCAGCGTCTTTGCCTTGCTGGCCATTCATTGCTCCCAAACGCGCTTCAATCAGGATGCGTCGCCGCGCCCGCCTGAATCACTAGATGCCTTACGACGCGGAAAAGGCGGCGCACAACCTCGCCACCCCAAAATTGCGCTCACCGATTTCGAACTCTTAGCCCGGCGCGTATTCCGCAAAAGTGGCCTTCCGGTTTTGCGATCAGAATACGCGCCAGTTTATTTCTGACGCATTTTCTAACGGCGAACCGGCCTCCACTTCGCCGGAAAATGCTCCAAAGCCATTAAGCTTCGATTAACTCTGTTTTTGCCGCCAAACCATGGATTTGGCGAGTCTTTTCGCGGTTCCGGACCGTGCCGTCCGCATCATTTTTTAATCAGACGGTGCGCTGGAACCGGCCCGACGATTCGCCGAACCCCTCGATCAGGGCCTCGGTGCCGTCCACTTCCGCCATCCGGGCCTTGACGTCCCGCAGCCACGCCAGATTTGCCTCACTCGCCTCCTCACCCAAGGCGAGTTCGGCATCCTTCAATTCCCTAAGTAATGAGTGCCATTGGCGATGCAAGGAGACGAGCTGGTGCCAGGTGGAAAGAACGTCCTCCCGCGCCGCAGCCGGTTGCGCGCCCCACACCGCCGAGGTCGTGATCGCTCCTTCAACCCTTTGAAGTGCTTGCGAAAATCCACCCGCGGCGAGGTCGGCGCGCATCTTCTCGGTTTGTTCCGAGGGCTCCGGCGAGTGGTGATGGTCGTTGGCGAAGGCCGCGATGATGCCGGCGCGCAATTTGTGCGCTTCGGGGTGGGCCAACTCCAGTGCGGCGACCTCCTCGAGATGGTCGTGCAGCAGCCAGGGGTGATTGATCAGGGATTGCAGGATCAGCGCCTCCCGGCGCGACATCGCGCTGCGCTGGCCGCGCATGATCGGGCTGGTCGCGAGCTGCGAGCTCGCCGCCTGATAGGGCCCGCGGTTGATGGTCTGGCTGCCGGCGGAGGCCTGCGCCCGGCCGCCGGGGAAAGCGAATCGGCCCGCCGCGCCCGGGGTAAACGGGACCCGGGCGCCGGAGCGGCGGCCTGATTCGGCGCCGTAATTGCCGGCAGGCCCGCCGCGAAAGCCGCCCCTGGCGTAGCCGCCGCGGCCGCCTTCCGGCGCAAAAGCCCGCTGCAGACGTTCGCCGAGATCCTGACGGTAATAACGCCGCACCACTTCGTCGCGGATGCTGCTTGTGATTTCGCCGATCCGCTTTTCCAGCGCCGCGCGCCGTTCGGGGGTGGCGAAGCTGCCGCCTTCGATTTCGCGCGACCAGATCACTTCGGCAAGGCCGCGCGCGGCGCCGATCACCTCCTCGATCGCCGCCCGCCCGCCCGAGCGCGCGAGATCGTCGGGGTCCTGCCCCTCCGGCAGCAGCGCGAAGCGAAGACTTTTTCCCGGCAACAGATGCGGCAGCGCCAGATCGGCGGCACGCCACGCCGCCTTCTGCCCGGCCTTGTCGCCGTCGAAACACAGGATCGGCTCGTCCGCCATCTTCCACAACAGCGCCAGCTGGTTTTCGGTCAGCGCGGTGCCGAGCGGCGCGACGCTGCCGGGAAAGCCGGCGCCGACCATGGCGATGACGTCGACATAGCCTTCCACCACCACCAGCGGGCTGCCGTTATGGGTGGCGAGCCTGGCCGGCGCGAGGTTGTAGAGATTGTCGCCCTTGTGAAACAGCGGGGTTTCCGGCGAGTTCAGGTATTTCGCCGGCTGATCCTTCTCCAGCGCGCGGCCGCCGAATGCGATCACCCGGCCGCGCACGTCGGTGATCGGAAACATCACGCGGTCACGGAACCGGTCATAGGGCACCGGGATATCGTCGCCGCCGATCAAGAGGCCGGCTTCCACCATGTCCTCGACCGGAATGCCCTGCGCGCCGAGATATTCCTTCAGCGCAAAACGTTCGCCCGGCGCGTAGCCGATCCGGAACTGCAATTGGGTGTTGGGCGAAATGGCGCGGTCGGCGAGATAGCCGCGCGCCTTGGCGCCGTTGCGCGCGGCGAGCGTATCGGCAAAAAATTTGGCCGCGAGTTCCATCACATCGTACAGCGTCTTGCGGCGCTGCTCGTGGCGCGCGGCATCGGGCGTCACCGCCGGCAGCGGCACCCCGGCCATCGCAGCCAGACGTTCGACGGCTTCGGTGAAGCCGACGCCTTCGGTCTCCATCAGGAAGGAGATGATGTCGCCGTGCTTGCCGGAGGAGAAGTCGTGGTAAAACCCCTTCTGGTCGTTGACGGTGAACGACGGCGACTTTTCCTGTTGAAACGGCGACAGCCCCTTCCACTCCCGCCCCGCCCGCTTCAACTTCACGCGCCGGCCCACGACTTCCGAAACCGGAAGCCGGGCGCGCAGGTCATCGAGGAATTGGGGCGTAAAGCGCATTTGGCTAACGAGTTTGCGGTGAGTCGGGCGGTGCTGCCAACCGACTAGGGATATAGGGTGGCGGGCTCAAAATACGAAGATTATTGGCCTTCTTGCCGCTATTCACAGGGGCGCCTCCCCACCGTCATTCCGGGGCGATGCGAAGCATCGAACTACGATGTGCCATTGCACATCGGAGAATCTCGAGATTCCGGGATCGCGTCTTCGACGCGCCCCGGAATGACGTGCAAGAGGTCGGCCGCCCCTACTCCGCCAAGAACCGCCCCGAGGCGATGCGCGGCAGGTGGTCGACGGGCCAGTTGTAGAGATAGGTCCAGGCCTCGCTCGCCGCACCCTCGGCCGTCGTCACCGGGAACATCCGCCTGATATACTCGGTCGGCTCGGCAAAGCCTTCGCCGCAGGCTTCATACATGTCGAACTCGCGCAGCAGTTCGGCCGGTTGGCGCAGGCGAAACAGCTCGCCGGACACGACATCCCCGGCATTATCCGACGCTACCAGTCCCGGATAATGCTTGACGAGATAGAGCCGGCCGCGGCACCGCGCCTCGCCGACAAAATCCGCGCTGCGCGACAACAGCTGCGCCATCGGATGATCGAAGCCGCGCATCAGCGTGCCGTAGACGAAGAGCTGGTCGGAGGTCATGGAATTTCTATAACCGTCATTGCGAGCCAACGGGTCGCACGAACGTGCGCCCGATGACAAGCTCTGCGAAGCAATCCATAGAGCTGCACGCGAGGCTGTGGATTGCTTCGTCGCTCCGCTCCCTTGCGCAAACGCTTCGCGTTTGTCGCAGGCAATGACGACGTGAGACAAGCGAGCCTAAGCCGCCACCACCTCTTCGCTGATCACCACGAATTTCGCCAGATTCATCCGGCCGAAGCTCGTGGTCAGCGCCACGTCGGCGGCGTCGCGGCCGGTGCCCATCAGGATGCGGCCGATCCGCGGATGATTGTGCCGGGCGTCGAAGGTGTACCACTGGCCGGACAGATAGGCCTCGAACCAGCCGGAGAAATCCATCGGATCGGGCTCGGGCGGAATGCCGATATCGCCCATGTAGCCGGTGCAATAGCGCGCCGGAATGTTCATGCAGCGGCAGAAGGTCAGCGCGAGGTGGGCAAAATCGCGGCACACGCCGGTGCGCTGCTGGTAGACGTCGAACGCCGATTTCATGTGGTGGGCGTGCTGATAGCCGAAGGTGACGTGATCGTGCACGAAGCTGCAGATCGCGGCCACCCGCTCCCAGCCCGGCCTGGTATTGCCGAACAGCGACCAGGCGATGTCGATCAGCTTGTCGGTCTCGCAATAGCGGCTCGCCATCAGATACAGCAGCACCTCGTCGGGCAGCTGATCGATCGGCAGCTGCTGCGCGTCGGGCGCCACGGCGTCGGGCAATCCGGAATCGCGCACCAGCGCGCTGCCGCGCAGGGTCACGCCGCCGGCGGGGGCACCCAGGCGCCCGCAGATATTGCCGAAACTGTCGCGGTAGAATCCGATTGGCACATCGGGCTCGGCGATGACGGTCTCGGCGCCGATGATGTCATGGCGGCGCGAGGGATGGATCGACAGCATGATCACCATCGGCGTCGGCGCCACCGCGGCGTAGGCGATCTCGAAGCCGACCCTGATTTCCACGATCAGGCCTCCACCACGTGATCGGCAGAGACGACGTTGATGCTGACCTCCATGCCGGCAAAGGCGTCGGCCGAGCCGAGATAGCAGCCGTGCAGCGGGATGGCCTGGCGCGGATCGCGCGCCACCGCGACGCGCACGAGGTCACGGGTGCCGACGATGCCGTTGGTGGGATCGAACTCGATCCAGCCGGCGCTCGGCAGATAGACCTGAACCCAGGCATGGGTCGAGCCGCCGCCCTTGTAGCCATGGGCGCGATCGCCGGGGATGAACAGATAGCCCGACACGAAGCGCGCGGCGATGCCGAGCCGCCGCAGCGCCTCGATCATGAACAGCGCGTAGTCGCGGCAGGTGCCGGACCTCGTCTGCAGCGTATCGAGCGGATGCTGGGTGCCCTGCTCATGCCGCTTGCGATAGGTGAAGGCCTCGCGGATGCCATGGGTCATGCCCGAGAGAATCTTGAACGTCGGCGTCGGTCCCTCGGCGTCGAGAAAATTCCGCGCCCACGCCGACAGCTCGCCTTGCGGATCGCCATATTGCGGCGTGATGAACTGGACGAGGTCGGGAAACTCCTCGTCGTCGTAAAGGAACGGATAGAAATAGGCCGGATCGTCCGGGGTCAGCGCATACTCCTCGGCCGGATTGTGCTCGACGGTGGCGGTCGAGGTGAAGGTCAGGGTTTCGGCGCGCTCGTCGAAGATTGCGATCGCGACGCTGTTGCCGAACACGTCATGAATCCAGCGAAGCTGCATCGGCTGCGGCTCGATCTCAAGGTCGTAGGCGAGCACGCGCAGATCGTGCGTGTCGCGCGGGCGCAGCATGATCCGGTGTTCGCCGAACGCGACGGGGTGCGCGTAGCGATATTCGGTCTTGTGATGAATCGTCAGGAGCGGCATCGTTGATGCAATAATTATGACTTTGTGGGGTGTAATCTATACCGATCCCTGCACATTTCTAAATCGGCATGCTGATTCGATAGGCAAATGGGCAACGAACAATGAGTTTGGACGGCGCCGGCGACACATCATTACTCCTGGGCGAGGAAGATGTTCCACCGGTCGTGGAGCAAACGGCCTCCGGCTCCTCGCCGTTCCTCTTGACGTCGGATCATTACGGCCGGGCCATCCCGCGCGGTCTCGGCGATCTCGGCCTGCCGGAGGACGAACTGGCACGGCACATCGCCTGGGATATCGGCATTGCCGGCGTCGCCAACGCGCTGTCGAAACATCTCGATGCGCATCTGGTCGCGCAGCCCTATTCGCGGCTGGTGATCGACTGCAACCGGCCGCCCGACGCAGCAAGCTCGATCCCGCGCATCAGCGAATCAACCGTCGTTCCCGGCAATGAAGGCCTCGCCCGCGATGCCGCCGAGGCGCGGCGCCGACAGGTGTTCGATCCCTACCATCGCCGCATCCGCGAGGTGATCGACCACCGTCTTCGTCACGGCATCCCGACGGTGCTGGTGGCGCTGCACTCCTTCACCCCGGTCTATGCCGGGATCGCCCGGCCCTGGCATGTCGGCACGCTCTACCAGCGCGACACCGGCCTGCCGCCGCTGCTGCTCGGGGGTTTGCGCGCGCAAGGCGACCTCGTGGTCGGCGACAACGAGCCTTACGCGGTGAGCGACGAGACCGACTACACCATTCCCGTGCACGGCGAGGCGCGCGGCCTGATGAACACGGGAATCGAGATCCGGCAGGATTTGATCGCCGACGAGACCGGGCAGCAGCAATGGGCGGAGCGGCTGGCGACTATTTTTGGCGAGATCGAAATGGAGCTGCGCAAGCGCGGGCTTATCGTTCCCTCCCCCCTTGCGGGGGAGGGTTAGGGAGGGGGGCCACGAGTCCGGTGCTTGTGGCTTACCCCCCACCCCAACCCTCCCCCCGCAAGGGCGGAGGGAGCTCACCGTTCGCGTGGCAGATATCGAGAATGAATTGCGCTCAGCTACTGTTGGTGACTGGCCGCGTTCACCGCGCCCGCGTCAGCGCCAGCCAGATGCCGCCGCCGATCATGAAGCCGCCGGAGACGCGCGACAACAGCCGGGTGCGGCGCGCCGAGAAGAACCTTCGCGCGCGGCCGGCGAGCAGCGCGTAGATCGAGTCGGTGATCGCGCCGGTGACCATGAAGGTGACGCCGAGCAGCGCGACCTGCGAGACATGGTCCCTGCTCATGTCCATGAACTGCGGGATGAACGCGCCGAAGAACACCAGCACCTTGGGGTTGGAGAGCAGCACCAGAAATCCCTGGAGGAAGAACCCGCCGCGCGGCGGCGGCGGCGCCTCGGCCTCGACGCCCGCGACCGGCACCCGGATCAGCTTGATGCCGAGCCAGACCAGATAGGCCGCACCGGCAAAGCGCACCCAGTCGAACCAGTAGCCCATGGTGGCCATCAGCGAGGTCAGCCCGACCGCGACAATGCCGATCACGATCGCCAGGCCCGCCTGCACGCCGGCGATGTTGGTCAGCGCCGCGCGGGTGCCGTGGCGCAGGCCGTTGGCGATGACCAGCGTCACGACCGGACCCGGCAGCAGCGCCAGCGCAATGCAGGCGGCGACGAAAGCAAGGTAGACCTGGAGGGACATGGCGGGACTCGCGTTAATCGAGATGTGTTCTCGATTATGCATGGTTACTCCGACGAACGGAAGTCGCGGCGCTTCTCCCTCTCCCCGCTTGCGGGGTCGAGACGAGCGAAAGCTCGCTCTTAGAGGGTCGGGGTGAGGGGAATTCTCCTCGGGCTCGGTTCGCGGAGAGTACCCCTCACCCGATGCACTTCGTGCATCGACCTCTCCCCGCAAGCGGGGCGAGGTAAGGAACCGCGCGCCTCAACCCCCGTCCATCGCCTTCGTCATCCAGCGCGTGATGTCGCGCGAGGCGAGGAAATCCAGCGCCACGCGCTGGACGTCGGGCGCAGCCCCCGTTCCCTGCGCGACCGCGACCATGAGGTCGCAGCCGCGCGATACCGCGATGCCGATCGCGCTGTGCCGCACGCCGCCGGTCAGGTGCAGATCATAGGTCCGCAATCGCCCCTGCATATCGGCGACGCGGATCACCTCACCTTCCCGAAGCGGGACGAAACGCTCGCTGATCAGATCGAGATCGGCGACGCGGTCGACTTCGTCGTCGTCGGCCACCCCGGTGTCGCAATTGCAGAAGCCGATCTCGGGCCGCAGATAGACTTCGACCTCGCTGCCGCAGACTTCGGTTTCGCAACGGAAGGCGCGCCCGGCGGGCCAGCCATCGCGCGGGAACGGCCATGCGATTTCGCGCCAGCCCGCGCCTGTGGCGCGGACATGCTGATAACCGGCGACGCCTGAGGCGGCGAAAATCGCCACGGCAAACGCTGATATCAGCAGTCCACGCATCTTCATCGCATGCCCTATGGCAGGCCGGCCACGGCGCGCGCCGGGCCCGTCAGTTCCAGAATGTGCAGGCCGGTGTTGGCGCGATCGACGATATAGATATAGCCGCGCTCATCGGTCTCGACATTGTTGGTCTGGATCGCCACCTTGCAGCGATCCTTGCCGTCGATCTTGACGCAGCGTTTGTCGGTCGCGGCCGTGATCGCGGGGATGAAATAGCCGACCTCGGTCGGGTGGTAGGGATCGCGGATGTCGAGCGCGCGCACCCCGGCATTGAAGTACGAAATGAACGCCATCTTCTTGTAGAAGACCGGCGCCATGCTTTCGTTGGAGGAGTGCGCGCCGAACCGCCCTCCCCGGTCGCAGAACCCGCCACTGGCCTCCCGCGCGGTGTAGCTCGAAATCATCATCGGACGATTTTCAACCGTGACGTCGGCGAACCAGACCATCTGCCGCGGCTCGGCGCATTCGTTCAGGATCTCCTCGTCGACGATCATGACGATGTCGCGGTCTTTGCCGTCCTTGTCCTTGGCGAATTCGGCGATCGGCATTTTCAGCATCGGAAAGGTGGTGTGGGCGCCGTTGAAGGCCGACATCGGCATCCGGGAAATTTCCGGATAGCGAAGGTTGTCCGGCGTCGGCTCTTTCGGCCCGTTCAGCAGCTTGTCGCGATCGACGATCTGCAGGAAGCCGCCCTTGTCGGTGCCGTAGCCGAAATAGACGCGGTTGCCCTCGGGGCCCGCCGAGATCGGTCCGTGCACTTCGGTCGGCACCGCGCCGGTTGCGCCGGGCTCCTGGCCGGGAAGGCCGAAATCCCTGATCTTGACCGGATGCGCGGGATCGCTGAGATCGTAGATCATGGTCATGCGGCGGGTACGCCAGTCGGGCAGGCCCGACACCAGGAAGGCGATGCCGGTCTGGCATTCCCACCAGTTCTTGTGGGTGTCCTTCAGGCCGGCGATCCGCGTGATGAGCGCTGGATTGACGGGGTCGGCGACGTTCCAGATTTCATGGGCTTCGCCGCCGAAAGTGCGCAGCATGTAGACCGCATTCGGATCGCCCTTCGGCAATTGCTTGCCGTCGCAGACGCGCACCATCTGCGCGCCGCCGCCTTCGTACTTGCCTTCCTGTCCGGGAATGTGACGCAGGTATTTCGGATGCGCAGGATCGGTGACGTCGATGATCGAGGTGCCGTTCGGCTCGGCCTTTCCGGTCATCGGATTGACCGGATCGGGAATCTCGTCGGTGCCGCCGTGGTGGCCGACATAGGCGATCCAGCGGTCGCCCTGATGATGGATGGTCGGCTGATAGGCGCTGCGGGCCTGCAGGTCGCTGTACCCGACCAGTTTCATGTTGGAGGCTTCGGGCGGTGCCCCGATCACCTGACTCTGAATAATCTGGCTCTGGGCCCAAGCGCTGCCGCCGAGGAAGAAGAAGGCCGAAAGAAAAGCTGCCGGTTTGACGTAACGGTTCATGTTTTTTCCCACCCAGGCTGTCGAAACCAATCTGCGTTGGCTGGCGCTACATAGCACGCCAAAACGCATTTTGCGAAAACACCGCCCTTGACATGCAACCATTTGGTTGCCTATTATACTAGCGCCCACTTTCCGAAGTTCGCCATCCGTCTCAGCAACCACCTACGCGAACTTCGGAAAGATCATGGGCACTAGCAAAATGAGTTGATTTTAGTGCCGCTTTTCGATTTGAAGTCCCTGATACGAATTGCCGGTTGCACTGCAGGGACTTCAAATCGGCGGCACTAACCCATGGATGAAGTCTTCAAGGCACTGGCTGACGCGTCGCGGCGCTCCTTGCTGGACAGGCTTCACGCCAAAAACGGACAGACCCTGAACGAACTCTGCGACGGCCTCGCCATGACGCGGCAGGCGGTGACCAAGCACCTTGCGATCCTCGAGGCCGCCAACCTGGTCACCACCTTCAGGCATGGCCGCGAGAAGCTGCACTACCTCAACCCGGTGCCAATCCATCAGATCGGCGAGCGATGGATCAAGAAATTCGAGCGCGGCAAGTTGACCGCGCTCAGCGAACTGAAAAAGCAACTGGAGAAGCGCGATGAGTAAACCGGAATTCGTCTACACCACCTATATCGAGACCTCGGCGGAGAAACTCTGGCACGCCTTGACCGACGGCGACTTCACCGAGCGCTACTGGTTCGGCCACCGCGTCGCCTCGGACTGGAAGGTCGGATCGCCCTATCGCTTCACCCACCCGGAAAGGCCGTCGCCCAAGGGCAAGGTCTTGATATCGGATCCGCCGAGGAAGCTCGCCTATACCTGGGAAGCCTGCTCCGACGAGTTGAAGCATGAACGAATCTCACGCGTGACCTTCGATCTCGAACCGCGCGGCAATATCGTCAAATTGACTGTCAGGCATGACAACCTCGACGAAGGCGGCAAGACCTTCCTCGGTATTTCGGAAGGCTGGCCGATGGTGCTTGCGAGCCTGAAGAGCATCCTCGAAACCGGTCGCCCGCTGCCATCCGACCTCAAGTCGAGCTCGCAGAAGGAAGAGACCCATGCCTAAGCCCGAATTCATCTACGTCACCTATATCGAGACCACGCCGGAGAAACTCTGGCATGCCTTGACCGATGGCAACTTCACCGAACGTTACTGGTTCGGCGCCCGGCTCAGGTCGGACTGGACGGTGGGCTCCTCATTCGAGATGGTGCGAAGCGATGGCACCGTCTCCGACGCCGGCAAGGTCGTCGAATGCGACCCGCCGCGGCGGCTGGCCTATACCTTCGTGAATCAATCGGACAAGTACCGAAACGAATTCCCCGCGCTGGCGACGTTCATACTCGAGCCGTATGGCAAGCTCGTCAAGCTGACGCTGACCCATCAAGGCTTCGCCGAGGGCAGCAAGTTTTTCGAAGGCATCTCCAAGGGATGGCCCGCCATCCTGTCCAGCCTCAAGAGCATCCTTGAAACCGGACAGCCGCTCGATATCCCCTACGCCGCGCTGAAGCTCGACAGCTGAGGATGTGATGAACATCGATCATTTCAAACCCGCCACCGTCTACACCATCTACATCGCCGCCACGCCGGAGCAGGTGTGGCAAGCGCTGACCATGAGCGAATTCAGCCGGAAGTATTTCTTCGGCAACGCCGTCGAAATCGATCTGAGGGTGGGCGGCGCGTATATCGTGCGCACGCCGGATGGCGCGCTGCATATCAGCGGCGAGGTGATCGAATGCGATCCGCCGAAAAAACTCACCTTCACTTTCAACGTCAACTGGCCCGAGTTGATCGAGAAGCTGGGACCGACGCTCGTGAGCTACGAGATCGAGCCCGCCGGCGACGCGGTCCGGCTCACCATGACCGAGGCGCATGACCGGCCGCTCAGTGACGATATCCTGTCAGGCGGGCGTCAGGGCTGGCCGGCGATCCTCTCCAGCCTCAAGAGCCTGCTGGAAACCGGCGAAGCGCTCGTCATCAAGATGCAGCCGCCGCAGCGGATGCTGGCGGCGTTGAAGGAGATGGGGATCAAGACGCCGTAGTAGCCCTCACAAATCGATGTCATTCCGGGGCGCGCGTCAGCGCGAACCCGGAATCTCGTGCCAATCACCTCGAGATTCCGGGTTCGATGCTTCGCATCGCCCCGGAATGACGGTCAAGACGCCACCGGCGCCACGATGCGGCGATAGAGATGCCAGGTGGCGTGGCCGAGCACCGGCAGCGTCACCAACAGGCCGAGGAAGTAGGGCAGCGCCGAAACGACCAGCAGCACGACGACGATCGCCGCCCATCCGATCATCGGCACCGGGCTCATGACCACAGCGCGTACGCTCGTGACCATCGCGGTAACGAAATCGACGTCGCGGTCGAGCAATAGCGGGAACGACACCACCGTCAGCGAGAACAGAATCAGCGACAGCGCAGCACCAACGAGGTTGCCGATCGCGAGAAACACCAAGCCCTCATTGGTGGTCAGCACCACCGTGATGAATTCATGCAGGCTGGAGAACGAGGCATTGAGCCCGATCAGCAGCGCGATCAGCAGGCGCACCTGGTACATCCAGATCACGAACACGAACAGCGTGACAAAGGCCATCCATCCGATCTCGCTGCGTGACGTCACGGCCGACCAGATCCCGGCCATCGAGATCGGCTGCCCGGCCTCGCGCCGCCGGCTGACTTCGTAGAGCCCGATGGCGACAAACGGACCGATCAGCGCAAAGCCGGCCGCCAGCGGATAGGCCAGATAGACCAGGCCAAACGCGGTCAGGCAAAGCTGGATGACGATGCCGCCGCCGGCATAGAGCGCGCCGAACAACAGGCCGTAAAGCGGGGTGGCCTGGAAGTCGCGCAGGCCCTGCCCCAGCGCCTCGGCGATGTCGGCGGCCGTGATCCGGCGTACCACCGGATCAACCTTGCCGGAGATGGACGTCATCGGCTCCCTCCGAATTGTGTGCGTCCATTCACGCAGGGCAGCGGCGAAAGCGTGTTGATCTGGGTCAAAACAGCGCCAACTCTCGCGTCGTCCCTGCGCAAGCAGGGACTCCGCCATCGTCATTCCGGGGCGCGCGTCAGCGCGAACCTCAGATGTGCAATTGCACATCGGGGAATCCCGAAATTGGCTTGCGTCCTTCGACCCACTTCGAGATTCCGGGTCTGCGGGCTTCGCCCGCATCCCGGAATGACGGCGCTACGCACCGTCACCCCAGCGTCCGCAGCTCCCGCCGCAGCACCTTGCCGGTGGCGGTCATCGGCAAGGTGTCGGTGAATTGCACGAAACGCGGATATTCGTGCGCGGCGAGCTGCACTTTCACGAACTGCTGGATGTCGCGCGCCAGCGCCTCGTTCGGCGCAAAACCCGGACGCAGCACGATCCACGCCTTGATCGATTCGGTGCGCACGGGATCGGGAATTCCGACCACCGCCGACATCGCCACCGCCGGATGCTTCATCAGCGTATTTTCGATCTCCGACGGTCCGACGCGATAGCCGGCCGTGGTGATCACGTCGTCCTCGCGGCTGACGTACCAGAAATAGCCGTCCTCATCCCGGACGCCGAGATCGCCGGTGAGCAGGAATTCGCCGGCAAATTTCTTTTCCGTGGCTTCCTCGTTCTTCCAATAGCCGAGCATGGTGCAGGGATTCGGCTGGCGCACCCCGATAATGCCGCGGCTGCCGGTCGGCAATTCCTCGCCGCGCTCATTGACGATGCGGACGTCGAATCCCGGCGTCGCCTTGCCCATCGAACCGGGGCGGATCGGAAACAGTCTTGAGTTGTTGCCGACCACGAGGTTGCATTCGGTCTGGCCATAGACCTCGTGGGCGTCGATGCCGAAGGTCGCGCGCACCCATTGCAGCAGTTCGGCGCCGAGCGACTCGCCGCCCGAGAGCATGCTGCGCAGCTTCACACCGGAATGCCCGACCTCCGCCTGCCGCATCAGCTTCAGCGCGGTCGGCGGCAGGAACACGTTGCGCACGCCGTGATCGGCCATCAGCTGCATCGCCGCCTGCGGCTCGAATTTCCGCGCGCGGTACCCGACCACGGGCACGCCGTGATACCAGGCCGGAAACAGCGCATCGAACAATCCGCCGATCCACGCCCAGTCGGCCGGCGTCCACATCACGTCGAAGGGCTTTGGCATGAAATCATGCACCATCTCGACATTCGGCAGATGGCCGAGCAGCACGCGATGGGCATGCAGCGCGCCCTTTGGATTGCCTGTGGTGCCTGAGGTGTAGATGATGATGGCGGGATCTTCCGCCGAGGTATCGAGCGTCGAAAATTGGTCGGATGCGGCGTCGACCGATGACCAGAACGATTTGGTGCCGGCCGGAGCCGTGCCGCCGGTGACGTAGACATGCTGCAGGTCAGGCAGCCGGTCGCGGATCTTCGCGATCTTCTCCCAACCCGCCTCGTCGGTCACGATCGCCCTCGCGGCGGAATTCGACAGCCGGAATTCCAGCGCATCCTCGCCGAACAGCGCAAACAGCGGGATCGACACCAGGCCGGAACGCCACGCCGCCAGATGCACGACCGGCAGTTCCAGCGACTGCGACAGAAACACCGCGACCCGGTCGCCGCGCGTCAACCCACCGGCCTTCAGCACATTGGCGAAACGGCGCGACATCGCGGCCAGCTCGTCGAACGAGGTGCGCCGGGCGCCGCCGTCCTCGTCGACATAGATCAGCGCCAGGCGGTTGGTGCCGTCGGCGTGGCGGTCGCAGCAGGCGGTCGCCATGTTGAACCGCGCCGGAATCTGCCAGCGGAAATCGCGGGTGAGTTTTTCGTAGTCGGTGGTCTCGGTGAGCATGAATGTCAGACTAGACCATTGCCATTGCAGCACCAACAGCTTCCACTCGCCGGAAGGAAATCAGCGCGCCGCCCGCTCCATCCTGATCTCCGCCTCGAGGCTTGCGACATCGCGATAGATCGAAGCGACCGCGAGCACGCGTCCGCCGCTCTTGTATCGCAGCAGGCAATCCTTCGCGGCGATATCGCCGTCCACGGCGATTTCGTCCCACTTCTCGGCGTGACCGACATAGTTGATCGGCACGTCGTAATGCTGGCTCCAGAAGAACGGCACGGCCTCGAAGGCCTCGCGCTGTCCCAGCATGTTGCGCGCGGCGGTCTGGCCCTGGCGTTCCGCCACCACCCAGTGTTCGACACGAATGGTTTCGCCGGAATGCGGATCCGGCCAGCGCGCAATATCGCCCGCCGCGTAGATACCGGGGATGCTGGTCTCGAGATACGCATCCACCGTGACGCCGCGATCGATCGCGAGCCCAGCCTTCTCGGCCAAAGCCAGGCGCGGGCGCACGCCGACACCGATCACTACAACATCGGCATCGAGCACGCCGCCGCTCTTCAGCGTCGCGCGCTTGCCATCGATCGATGTCACGGTATCGCCGAGATGAAAGATGACGCCGTGCTCCTCATGCAGCGCCCGAACGAAGTCTCCCATCTCGGGTCCGAGCACGCGTTCCAACGGCCGCTGCTCCAGCCCTACGACGTGCACCTCGATATCCCGGGCTCGCAGCGACGCCGCGGCCTCGAGTCCGATGAAGCTCGCCCCGATCACAATCGCGCGGCGCGCGCCGTTCGCTGACGCGATGATCGCGCGGCAATCGGCCAGCGAGCGCAACACATGGACATGGGGCTGGTCCACGCCTGAAATCGGCAGGCGCACCGGCTCCGCCCCGGTAGCCAGCAGCAGACGGTCATAGGGAACAGTTTCGCCTCCGGCGAGAACCACGTCTCTGGCCCTGGCGTCGATCGATGCGACCTCGGTCCCGAGCCGCAAATCGATCCCCGCGTCGGCGTAAAAGCCCTCGGGGCGCAACGGCAGCCAGTCCTCGGGCGCGCTGCCGGCGAGGTAGTCCTTTGACAGGTTAGGCCGATCCACCGGTGCGGCCGCCTCATGGCTCAGCATCACGATGCTGCCGCGATAATCCTGCCGTCGCAGCATCTCGGCGGCGGCAAACCCCGCCGCACCTCCGCCGACAATCACGATTCTGGCAGGCGCATCGACAGCGCCCTTGATGCCGGGTTTAGGCTGTTCGCGCTTTTGCCTGACAAAAATGCGCTCGCCCTCCCGCTCCACCTTCCAGACCGCAATGGCTGAGAGCGCCGGGGCGCGGGTCGCTTCCCCGGTACGCAAGTCGAAACAGGCATGATGCCAGGGACAACGGACGCTCTCGCCGTCCACAAGGCCTTCGGCGAGCGGGCCGTGATAATGGCTGCAGTGGGCGTCGATGGCGAAAATCTCGGATCCCGAACGCACCAGCAGCACGTCTTCGTCGCCGACATGCCCAACCAGCATGTCGCCGGAGAATTCGGAGGGCATGACACCCTGGGACAGATCGGGACCGGCGGGTGGAGCTTGCTGATCTGCCATATCGACCTCCGTTATTGTTGAATCACCCCGTCAGCGCCGCCTTCACCAGGCCGCTGGCCTTGCCGAAATCCATCTGGCCGGCGTATTTCGCCTTCAAGACCCCGATCACCTTGCCCATGTCCTTCATTCCGGCAGCGCCGGTTTCGGCGATGGCGGCCGTGATCGCCGCGTTGACGTCGGCTTCCGACATCTGCTTCGGCAAATAGGCGGAGATGATCGCGATCTCCTCGCGCTCCTGCGCGGCGAGCTCGGCGCGACCGCCCTTGTCGTAGAGCTCGACCGATTCCTGGCGCTGCTTGATCATTTTCTGGAACACGCCGAGCAGGTCCGCGTCGGACAAAGGTGGCTTGCCTTCGCCGCGCGCGGCGATGTCGGCATTCTTGATGGTCGAATTGACCATCCGCAGCGTCGAGAGCTTGCGCTCGTCCTTGGCCCGCATCGCGTCCTTGACCGCGTTGTTGATGTCGTCGCGCAGCATCGTCTGTTGTCCTCTCACTGGCCGTCACGCCGTGGTGGCCGAAGTCCCTGATCTAGGCCGTTCGCGGCATTCACACAACTAGCTCCCCATCCATTCGACCAGGGCGTCCGCGGTCGCCTCGGGCTGTTCGACCTGCGGAAGGTGGCCGCAGTGCGAAAGGATTGTCAGCTTCGCCCCGTGAATGCCGTCCGCCATCTCCACCGACAGCTTGTTCGGGATGGTGTTGTCCTCGTCGCCGGACACCACCAGCGTCGGGCATTTGATCCATGCCAGCGCCGGGCGCGAATCCGGCCGGCTCATGATGGCGGTTTGCTGGCGGACGAAGGCCTCGGCGCCGATGTCGTCGCCCATGTCGTAGACCAGCTGATGCAGCTCGGCGTTGCCGCGCCGCGACGGATGCACGAAGCCCGGAAACAACTCATCGAGGATGGCGCGATATTCGCCCGCCTGCGCCCGCGCGATCTGACTTCTGCGGCGAGTCGTCGCCTCCGGCGTATCCGCGCGCGCCTGGGTGTTGATCAGCGCCAGCCTCGCCACCCGCTCCGGCGCCTGCCGCATGATTTCGAACGCGATGTAGCCGCCCATCGAATGCCCGGCCAGCGCGAAGCGCGGCGGCGCCTCGGCGAGAATCCGCCGCGCAATCGCACCCATGTTGTCGTCACGAACGTGATTGGCGACCGTCACCGGCCCGCAGCGCCACAACGCGGGAACGACCGGGGCGAAGATCCGGGGCGACGACACCAGCCCCGGAACCAGCAAGATCGGCATCGCATTGTCCATTCCAAGGCTCCGGAATCGGTAAATCTCGGGGAAATCGGCAGGCAGGCGCGGCCGGCAGATTAAGAGCGGGGCATCGCCTGTCAAATATGCGCAAACTGCATGTGAATCGGCGGTTTACGGCTTTGACGCCCGCGCATGCGAAGACTATGTAATGCGCTCATGACATCAACCGAAAACGCCTCAGCCTGGCCGGACCACAAGCCGACCGCGCTTCTCGTGCTGGCCGACGGCACCGTGCTGGAAGGTTTTGGCCTCGGCGCCGAGGGCCATGCGGTCGGCGAAGTCTGCTTCAACACCGCGATGACCGGGTATGAGGAAATCCTCACCGATCCCTCCTATGCCGGGCAGCTCATCACCTTCACCTTTCCGCATATCGGCAATGTCGGCACCAACGACGAAGACATCGAGACGGTGAACATGGCGGCAACGCCGGGCGCGCGCGGGGTGATCCTGCGCGCCGCCATCACCGCCCCCTCGAATTACCGCGCCACCCGCCACCTCGACCAATGGCTGAAGGCACGCGGCATCATCGGCCTTTCCGGCATCGACACCCGCGCCTTGACCGCGTTGATCCGGAGCAACGGCATGCCCAATGCCGTGATCGCGCACGCCGAGGATGGCGCGTTCGATCTGCACGGCTTGAAGGAAGAGGCGCGCGAATGGCCGGGCCTCGAGGGCATGGACCTGGTGCCGATGGTGACCTCGGCCCAGCGCTTCACCTGGGACGAAACCCCGTGGGCCTGGGAAAAAGGCTTCGGCCGGCAGACCGAGCCCGAATTCAACGTCGTCGCCATCGACTACGGCATCAAGCGCAACATCCTGCGGCTGCTCGCCGGCGTCGGCTGCAAGATCACGGTGGTGCCGGCAACCACCTCGGCCGAAGACATCCTGGCGATGAAGCCCGACGGCGTGTTCTTGTCGAATGGCCCCGGCGACCCGGCCGAGACCGGCAAATATGCGGTGCCGGTGATCCGGAAGGTCATCGACTCCGGCACGCCGACCTTCGGCATTTGCCTCGGCCACCAGATGCTGGGGCTGGCGGTCGGCGCCAAGACCAAAAAAATGCACCAGGGCCATCACGGCGCCAATCACCCGGTCAAGGACGAAACCACCGGCAAGGTGGAGATCACCTCGATGAACCACGGCTTTGCCGTGGATCAGGCGACGCTGCCGAAGGGCGCCACGCAGACCCATATCTCGCTGTTCGACGGCTCCAATTGCGGCATCCAGATCGAGGGCAAGCCGGTGTTCTCGGTGCAGTACCACCCGGAAGCTTCCCCCGGCCCGCGCGACTCGCATTATCTGTTCAAGCGGTTTGCGGATCTGATGCGGGCCAAGCGCGCGTAGCATTCCAGCACGGCAGTCGTCATCCTGAGGTGCTCGCCGTCTTCGGCGAGCCTCGAAGGATGAGACTTTTATACGCGTGGCCCATCCTTCGAGGCGCGCAAGGGCGCGCACCTCAGGATGACGGCGCGGCGCTCGGAAACATGATGCGCAAAACGCTGGTGCAATAACGCTCAGTTTTATATGATATACATCATTGCAAAATAGGACCAGCATCAATGACCGCCCCACCCGCGCGCAAGATCGAATACGGCGTGACGCCTCCCGAAGTCATGGCGTCGATGGCGGGGATCGATTTCGTCCGCGCGATCTTTGACGGCAGGCTGCCGTCGCCGCCGATCATGCAGCCCATCGAGCCCTTCGATTTCACCGCCGAGCCGGGCGTGGTCGCGTTTCACAGCACGCCGGCCTTCCGGCACTACAACCCGATCGGCTCGGTGCATGGCGGCTACGCCGCGACGCTGCTGGATTCCGCGATGGGCCTCGCCGTGCATTCGATGCTGCCGGCGGGGACCGGCTATACCACGCTGGAATTCAAGATCAGCTTTATCCGCGGCATGACCAAGGATACCGGGGTGGTGCGCAGCGAAGGCCGCATCCTCAACGTCGGCCGCCGCGCCGCCACGGCCGAGGCCCGCATTACCGATGCCAAGGGCCGGCTGCTGGCGCATGCCACCACGACCTGCCTGGTGTTCGAACTTCCAGCCGAAGGCGCGAAGGGGATGTGAAACCTACGCCGCGTTGCTGCCTTCCTGACGGCTGGCCTCGAACAGGAACCAGGTGCGCCGCTCGGTCTCGTCGATGAACGTCTCGAGCAGGCCGGCGGTGCCGGAATCCTCGTGATCATCGCAGAGCTTGTGGGCTTTTCGCATCGCCGCCGCGACGTGCTTGTTGTCTTCCATCAATTCGCGCAGCATCTCGCGCGGCGGCACATAGGCCTCGTTGTTGTCCTGAATGGTCTGCAATTTCGCGATCTGGCCGATCGAGCGCAGCGTGGTGCCGCCGAGCTTGCGGACGCGTTCGGCGAGCTGGTCGGTGGTCGCGAAAATCGCGTCCGACTGCTCGTCGAGCATCAGATGATAGTCGCGGAAATGCCGGCCGCTGACATGCCAATGGAAATTCTTGGTCTTCAGATAGAGCGCGAAGGCGTCGGCCAGCAGCGTGTTGAGCGCGGCCGATATCTTCTCGGATGCGGCCTGCGGCAGATCGGTCGGGGTATCGAGATCGGGAGAAACTTTGGCGGACCTGTTATCGGGCTTGGCTTTGCTCACGATGGACCTTCCTGTTAGGAACCGGGACACTTAAGAACAGACACGGGCGGCGATGGACATCGGCGGCCGGACCATCTAACGCATCGAGTGCGCCCCCGGTTCCATCGACCGGAACCCGTTTTACCGGACCTCTGCGACACATGGACGACTGGATCGACTATTACGATTCCACGCATACAATTTATGCGAGCAAGCTGCATCGTGACCTGCATTTCCAGCTGATCGCCAGGGATATCATCGGCTACATCGCCTCACCCGATGCGGTGGTGCTGGACTATGCCTGCGGCGAAGCGCTGTCGGCGGCCAAGGTGGCGGATGCCTGCGGCAAGCTATACCTGGCCGAGCCGGCGCCGGGCGTGCGCGGCCGGCTGATCGCGCGCTTTGCCCCGAACACCAAGATCCGGGTGCGTTCGCTGGAAGATTTGCGAAAAATGCCCGAAAAATCCGTCGATCTGGCGATCATGAACTCGGTCGCCCAATACATGACATCGGAAGAACTCGATACCGCGTTCGCGACGGTCCGGCGGCTGCTGAAGCCCGGCGGCCGCCTGATCGTCGGCGACGTGCTGCGCCCCGAAGTCGGCATGACCAGGGATGTCATTGCGCTGCTGCGTTTCGCGCTCACCCACGGTTTTCTGAGGGACGCGCTGATCGGGCTGGTCTCGACCGCGTTGTCGGACTACCGGCAATTGCGCAGCCGCGTCGGCCTGCAGCGTTACGGCGAGGCCGAGATGATCGCGAAACTCGCCGCCGGCGGATTTACCGCCTCGCGCGCGCATTTCAATATCGGGCACAATCCGTGGCGGATGACGTTCGTGGCGCGCCATGCGTTTTCGCCCCAATAATTTTGGGCGCGGTCGGTTAGGGTTAACCGCAGCTCGGCATGGCCCACCGCGGGGCGATCGACCATGATGCGACCGGCCCGGTGGCGGAAAGCGTCGACGCGAGAGCAGTGCATCGCTCTTTATCCTGGTTCAAATCCAGGCCGGGCCTCCAGCCTTCGCTGCTAGCGCAGCTTCGGCTCGGCAGGCCTCAATTGCGGCGAAGGCCGCGCGTTGCTCGAAGAGCGAAGGCGGGTCGCTGCCCACGAGCTTCGGCCCGGCAACCAGCCCCGATCAGCCTTTCGGCGGACCAGCCTGCCCAAACCGGCCCTAGCCGCGCCCAAGCTGCCGCGAAGGCGGGAAAATGCCGGTTGATGGGGTCTCTAATGCCCTTTCGCGGCTGCGGAATCTGGTCTAAAGACCACCCGCGCGCGAGGTTGATCCCAAGCGCCGGGTTGAGGGGACGCGCGGTAGGCGCGCCCTTTTTTTGTGCCCGTTTTTCTGTTCCCGCGAGACTTGATGCCCAAAAGAACCGACATCTCCACCATCCTGATCATCGGCGCCGGTCCCATCGTGATCGGTCAGGCCTGCGAATTCGATTATTCCGGCACCCAGGCGGTGAAGACGCTGAAGGACGAGGGCTACCGCATCGTCCTGGTTAATTCCAATCCGGCGACCATCATGACCGACCCGGAACTGGCTGACGCCACCTACATCGAGCCGATCACGCCGGAGATCGTCGCCAAGATCATCGAGAAGGAACGTTACGTCATCCCCGGCGGCTTCGCGTTGCTGCCGACCATGGGCGGACAGACCGCGCTGAACTGCGCGCTGTCGCTGCGCAAGCAGGGCACGCTGGCAAAATTCGACGTCGAGATGATCGGCGCCACCGCCGATGCCATCGACAAGGCGGAAGACCGCGGCCGCTTCCGTGAAGCCATGACGCGGATCGGACTGGAAACGCCGCGCTCGATCCAGACCAAGAACCTGCCGGACGCGCTGCGGGCGCTCGATGATATCGGCCTGCCCGCGATCATCCGTCCGTCCTTCACCATGGGCGGTACCGGCGGCGGCATTGCCTACACCAAACATGAGTTCATCGAGATCGTCGAGCGCGGCATCGACGCCTCCCCCACCGACGAGGTCCTGATCGAGGAATCGGTGCTGGGGTGGAAAGAGTTCGAGATGGAGGTGGTGCGCGACAAAAAGGACAACTGCATCATCATCTGCTCGATCGAGAACCTCGACCCGATGGGCGTGCATACCGGCGATTCCATCACGGTGGCGCCGGCGCTGACGCTCACCGACAAGGAATACCAGATCATGCGCGACGCCTCGCTGGCGGTGCTGCGCGAGATCGGGGTCGAGACCGGCGGCTCCAACGTGCAGTTCGGCGTCAATCCGGCCGACGGGCGCATGGTCGTGATCGAGATGAATCCGCGGGTGTCGCGCTCTTCCGCGCTGGCCTCGAAAGCCACCGGCTTCCCGATTGCGAAGGTCGCGGCGAAACTGGCGGTCGGCTACACGCTGGACGAGATCGCCAATGACATCACCGGCGGCGCGACGCCGGCCTCGTTCGAGCCGACCATCGATTATGTCGTCACCAAGATTCCGCGCTTTGCATTCGAGAAGTTTCCCGGCGCCTCCACCACGCTGACCACCTCGATGAAGTCGGTCGGCGAAGTGATGGCGATCGGCCGCACCTTTCAGGAGAGCCTGCAGAAGGCGCTGCGCGGTCTGGAAACCGGCCTCACCGGTCTCGACGAGATCGAGATCGAGGGCCTCGGCCGCAGCGACGACAAGAACGCGATCCGCGCCGCATTGGGCACCCCGACGCCGGACCGCATCCTGCAGGTGGCGCAGGCGATGCGGCTCGGCTGGAGCAATGAGGAGATCTTCACCTCCTGCAAGATCGATCCGTGGTTCCTGGCGGAGATGCGCGGCATCGTCGAGATGGAAGCCAAGATCACGCACAACGGCCTGCCGGCGAATGCGTTTGGCCTGCGGACCCTGAAGGCGATGGGGTTTTCCGACGCGCGGCTGGCGGTGCTGACCGAGACCACCGAGGCCGAAGTCACCGCGCGCCGCCACGCGCTCGGGGTTCGTCCGGTATTCAAGCGCATCGATACCTGTGCCGCGGAATTCGCCTCGCCCACCGCCTACATGTATTCGACCTATGAAGCGCCGTTCGCAGGTGCGCCGGCGGACGAGAGCGCGCCTTCGGACAAGAACAAGGTCATCATTCTCGGCGGCGGGCCCAACCGGATCGGCCAGGGCATCGAGTTCGACTATTGCTGCTGCCACGCCTGTTTCGCATTGCACGACGCCGGCTATGAAACCATCATGATCAACTGCAATCCGGAGACGGTGTCGACCGACTACGACACCGCCGACCGATTGTACTTCGAGCCGCTGACCGCCGAGGACGTGCTCGAAATCATCGCGACCGAACGGAAGAACGGCACGCTGCACGGCGTGATCGTGCAGTTCGGCGGCCAGACCCCGCTCAAGCTCGCCCACACGCTGGAGGCGGCCAATGTGCCGATCCTCGGCACCTCGCCCGACGCCATCGATCTGGCCGAAGACCGCGACCGCTTCAAGCGCGTGCTCGACAAGCTGCGCCTGAAGCAGCCGAAGAACGGCATCGCCTATTCGGTCGAGCAGGCCCGCCTGGTGGCCGCCGACCTCGGCCTGCCGCTGGTGGTGCGCCCGTCCTATGTGCTGGGCGGCCGCGCGATGCAGATCATCCGCGAGGACAGCCAACTCGGCGATTACCTGCTCGGCACCTTGCCGGAACTGGTGCCGGGGGACGTCAAGGCGCGCTATCCCAACGACAAGACCGGACAGATCAACACCGTGCTCGGCACCAATCCGCTGCTGTTCGACCGCTATCTGTCCGACGCCACCGAGATCGACGTCGACTGTCTTTGCGACGGCAAGGACACCTTCATCGCCGGAATCATGGAGCATATCGAGGAAGCCGGCATTCACTCCGGCGACTCGGCCTGCTCGCTGCCGCCGCACTCGCTCGACGCCCAGATGATCGCCGAGCTCGAGCGGCAAACCCGGGAGCTGGCGCTCGGGCTCGACGTGGTGGGCCTGATGAACGTGCAGTATGCCATCAAGGACGGCGAGATCTACGTGCTCGAAGTCAACCCGCGCGCGTCGCGCACGGTGCCGTTCGTCGCCAAGGTGGTCGGCATGCCGGTGGCGAAGATCGCCGCGCGGCTGATGGCCGGCGAGAAGCTCAGGGACTTCGATTTGAAGAAGCGCAAGCTCGGCCATGTCGGCGTCAAGGAATCGGTATTCCCGTTCGCCCGCTTCCCGGGCGTCGACACCGTGCTCGGTCCGGAGATGCGATCGACCGGCGAGGTGATGGGGATCGACCGCTCGTTCGAGGTGGCTTTTGCCAAGAGCCAGCTCGGCGGCGGCACGCGCGTACCGCGCAAGGGCACCGTGTTCGTTTCCGTCCGCGATACCGACAAGACCCGCATCGTCGACGCGGTGCGGCTGCTATATTCGCTTGGCTTCAGGGTGATGGCGACCTCGGGCACGCAGCGTTTCCTCGCCGATAGCGGGGTACCGACCGAAAAAGTGAACAAAGTGCTGGAGGGACGGCCGCATATCGTCGACGCCATCACCAATGGCGACATCCAGCTGGTCTTTAATACCACCGAAGGACCGCAGGCGATGGCCGACAGCCGCTCATTACGGCGTGCTGCCCTCTTGCATAAAGTACCATATTACACCACTCTTTCAGGTGCCGTGGCGGCTGCCCAAGGCATCCGCGCCTATCTGGGCGGGGACCTTGAGGTCCGCACCCTGCAGAGTTATTTTTCCGAAACCTGATCCCTGGGCCGGGACTTCGCGTCCGGCAATCGATCGGCAATGAAGCCCTCATGACCGGAACTCGTCCGTCATGAGGGTGTTCTGTTTCGGCGTTTGTGCGTGCCGCGGATTGGTCCGCATGAAGTTGAAGGACAAAGACAGATGATCGAAAAGGTTCCGATGACCGCTGGCGGCTATGCCGCTCTCGAGGTCGAATTGAAGCAGCGCCAGTCGGTGGAGCGTCCGCGCATCATCGAGCATATCGCCGAGGCGCGCTCGCATGGCGACCTTTCGGAGAACGCGGAGTATCACGCCGCCAAGGAAGAGCAGTCCCACAATGAAGGCCGTATCGCCGAACTGGAGGACAAGCTCGCGCGCGCCGACATCATCGACATCAGCAAACTGTCCGGCGACACCATCATGTTCGGCGCCACCGTGACGCTGGTCGACGAGGACACCGACAAGAAAGCGGTGTGGCAGATCGTCGGCGAACCGGAAGCCGATGCCAAGAAGGGCCGCATCTCCATCACCTCGCCGCTGGCGCGAGCGCTGATCGGCAAGAAGAAGGGCGCGTCCGTGGAAGTCGTCGCCCCCGGCGGCGCCAAGGCCTACGAGATCACCAAGGTCGAGTGGCGCTGATCCCGGCGCAATTGAATTGAACGAATCGGCATTGGAGAAGGCTGCGCGGCTTGCGCGGCCTTCTTGCTGCGCTGCGAATGCGGTTTCCCGCCGGAATATTTTTCATGTAAGAGTGTTTTGGCCGCAGCGCGCGATGGGGTTGCGTGCACTGCAAAACGAAGATGCGTGTCAAACAGGGGGATATGACATGGACCAGATGCTTTCCAAATTTCAGCCGGTGGCACTCAGCCTGTTTCGCTTTGTGACCGGCTTGCTGCTGTTTCAGTATGGCATTGCCAAGATCCTGAAGTTTCCGGTGCTGCCCAATTTCGCCGACCCTCCTCCCTTGATCCTGACCGCAGGCGGCCTCGAACTGGTGCTCGGCGCGCTACTGATGGTCGGCCTGTTTTCGCGGATCGCGGCTTTCATCCTGTCGGGCGAAATGGCGTTTGCCTATTTCATTGGACATTTTCCGCGCGGCTTTCTGCCGCTGATCAACAATGGCACCGCGGCGATCCTGTTCTGCTTCGCCTGCCTCTATCTGGCGACCGCAGGCGGCGGGCCGTACAGCCTGGACGCGATGATGGGCAAGAAGAGCTGACGGCGCGGTTCGTCATTGCCTGCGACAAACGCAAAGCGTTTGCGCAAGAGAGCGTTAGCGACGAAGCAATCCATTCTTCCTTTGTGAATCGATGGATTGCTTCGCGGAGCCTGTCATCGGGCGCGCATTCGCGCGACCCGTTGGCTCGCAATGACGAGGGAGCAATAAGCGCTAGCGCGGCACTTTCAGATCAAGCGGCACCGCGGCCTCGTATTTCGAATTGTGCAGCACCAGCGATGTTCTGACATTGCGCACGTGCGGCGCGGCGGTCAGATGGGTGACGAAATTCTGGAACGTCGCCATGTCGGGCGCCACGCATTTCAGGATGAAGTCGACTTCGCCCGACAGCATCCAGCATTCCCGCACCAATGGCTCGGCGCGCACGAAATCCTCGAACGCGCGCAAATCCGCATCCGCCTGACTGGACAGATGCACCGAAGCGAACACGGTCACGTCGAAACCCAGCCGCCGCGGATCCAGCAGCCCGCGATAACCCTGGATATAGCCTTCTTCCTCCAGCGTCCGCACCCGGCGCAGGCAGGGCGGCGGGGAAATCCCGACCCGTTTGGCCAGTTCGACATTGGTGATTCGGCCATCGGCCTGAATTTCGCTGAGGATTTTGAGGTCGATCTCGTCAAGGTTCTTCGACACGCGGTTCCCGGTCCTGTGGGCTGAGAAAGCTTAGCGGTAATAACGGCAACACTCTTAGCGCAGCTGACCGCGCGGACGCAATTTTATTGCGCGTGCGCTGCGCCATATTCCCTGTTCACGGGAAATTTCGCGGATTTGGATTGCAATTCTTGCATAGCTTGCCAGATACCCTAGACTTGGATTTGACACTTTCGGCGCCGTCGCGATGCGTTTGCGGGCGCAATCCGCTCAAGCACTGACCAAATTCCCTTAAGAGAGGGATCTACCCATGCCTGCCCCTATCCATGCGAAGGTCGTGATCATCGGTTCCGGCCCGGCCGGTTACACCGCCGCGATCTACGCTGCCCGCGCCATGCTCGAGCCGGTTCTGATCCAGGGCATTCAGCCGGGCGGCCAGCTCACCATCACCACCGACGTGGAAAACTATCCGGGCTTCGCCGACGTCATCCAGGGACCCTGGCTGATGGAGCAGATGGAGAAGCAGGCCGCCCATGTCGGCACCAGCATCGTCACCGATCTCGTCACCAGGCTCGAACTGGCCCAGCGGCCGTTCCGGCTGACCTGCGACAGCGGCGACGTCTATCTCGCCGAGACCGTCATCCTGGCCACCGGCGCGCAGGCGCGCTGGCTCGGCATGCCCTCGGAAGAAAAATTCAAGGGCTTCGGCGTCTCGGCCTGCGCAACCTGCGACGGATTCTTCTATCGCGGCAAGGAGGTCGTCGTGGTCGGCGGCGGCAACACCGCGGTCGAGGAAGCGCTGTTCCTCACCAATTTCGCTTCGCAAGTCACCATCGTGCACCGTCGCGATCATTTCCGCGCCGAGCGCATCCTGCAGGACCGCCTGTTCAAACATCCCAAGATCAAGGTGGTGTGGGACAGCGCGATCGACGAGATCTGCGGCACCGAGAACCCGGGCAAGGTCACCCATGTCAGGCTGAAGAACGTCAAGACCGGCGCGGTCACGGAAGTGGCGGCCGACGGCGTCTTCATCGCGATCGGTCACGCGCCCGCGACCGACCTCGTCGCCGGCCAGATCAGGCTGAAGCCGTCCGGCTATGTCGAGGTGGCGCCGAATTCAACCGCGACCTCGGTGCCCGGCGTATTCGCCGCCGGCGACGTCGCCGACGAAACCTGGCGCCAGGCGGTCACGGCCGCCGGCCTTGGCTGCATGGCCGCACTTGAGGCCGAACGCTTTCTCGCGCTTCGCGCGAGCGACCGCGCGGCGGCGGAATAATCATGGCTCGAACCCGCGACGGATTTACCGACATGGACTGGGATAAGCTGAAGGTGTTTCACGCGGCGGCTGAAGCCGGAAGCTTCACCCATGCCGGCGAGCAGCTTGGCCTGTCGCAATCGGCCGTTTCCCGGCAGGTCAGCGCGCTGGAGCAGGAGCTTTCGGTATCGCTATTTCACCGCCATGCCCGCGGCCTGATTTTGACCGAACAAGGCGACCTGTTGTTTCGCACCGCGCATGACGTGTTCATGCAGCTGCAGGCGGCGCGCGCCAAACTCACCGACAGCCGCGAGCGGCCGAGCGGCGACCTCAAGATCACGACGCCGCCGGCCCTCGGCATCAACTGGCTGATTCCGCGGCTCCACGAATTCACCGCGCTTTATCCGGAGATCCGGATTTCGATGATCGTCACCGACGAGGAGCTCGACCTCTCGATGCGCGAGGCCGACGTCGCGATTCGCACCCGCAAGCCGACCCAGCCCGACCTGATCCAGCGCAAGCTGTTCTCGATCGGTTTCCACGCCTATTGCTCGCCGGAATACATCAAGCACTTCGGCACGCCCCGCACGCTCGACGACCTCGACGCCCATCGCATCATCATGCTGAGCGATACGCAGGTTCAACCGCATTTGCAGAACCGCAGCTGGCTGATCGATGCCGGCCGCAACGGCTCCGGTCCGCGCGAGGCGTATTTCAAGGTCAACAACATCCTCGGCCTGGTGCGCGCCTGCCAGCAGGGGCTGGGCATCGCCGCGCTACCGGACTACCTGGTCGAAGAAAATAACCGGCTGGTGCAGCTGTTCGGAGAATCGGATTCTATTCAGCTCGATACCTACTTCGTTTATCCCGAAGAGTTGAAGACCGTGGCGCGGGTCCAGGTGTTCCGCGACTTCGTGGTCAGCAAGGCGCAGCGCTGGCCGTCTTAATTATCGCCCGATAACCCTCGGAGTCCGCATGACTGACATGCGGCATGGGCGGTTGCTGCAAGGCACCCACGCGGCCCATAATGTTTCCACGCTGAGCATTCGCGTTGCGCTATGTCCCCCTCCTCCAGTGGCGCGAGCGCTCAGTTATCCCTCTTGGAAGGTGATTGTGTCGGCCTCACATGGCCAATACCTTAAGCCGGGCTCTCGTGAGCCCGGCTTTTTTTCATGCGAAGGTGGTTTGCGCGCGCTCGCGAGCCCCGGCTGCTCGCGCTGCATTGATTCCCCTCACGGCGCCGTTACTGCCGTTGACAGAATCCGTGACGCCAAGCATCATCGCCGCATGATCACAAATTCGTGCATCGCAGCGCTGTCGAAAAAAGCCTCCCTTCCGGGGGCTTCGGATCGACGCGTGCGATAGATTTCTCGCTTTTGCCCGATCTGCAAAACCCCGCCGCGAGGTCCGGGGTTTTTTCTTGTCCCGTCTCCGGCTCAAGCCCCTCAAGGAGATGGACCCATGACTGACCTCGAATCTTCCGGCCTTCGATCCCTGCTGCACGGCCTCTGGCTGCCGCTGATTACGCCGTTTCGCGACGGCGTTCTCGATGAGGCCTCGCTGCGGCGGCTGGTGCGGCACTACGCGGCGCTGCCCGTCAACGGGCTGATCCTCGCCGCCACCTCGGGCGAAGGCCTGACGCTCGGCATGGCCGAGCTTGAATGGATCGTCGAACTGACGCGATCCGAGACCGTGGGCAACAAGCGTTATATGCCGATCTGTCTCGGACTATCCGGCAGCCACACACGGAAGATGTGCCACACCCTGGATGAGACGGCGGCCTGGCCGATCGATGGCTATCTGATCGCGAGCCCGTATTACTCGCGACCATCGCAACGCGGCCTCAAGCAACATTTCAGCGCGCTCGCCGATCACGCCGCCTGGCCGATCGTGCTCTACAACATTCCCTACCGCACCGCCGTCAATCTTGCCAACGAGACGCTGCTCGAGCTCGCCGCACATCCGAACATTGTCGGCCTGAAGGACTGCTGCGCCGACCGCGCGCAGTCGATCGACCTGCTGCGCCGGCGGCCGGCCGGGTTTCGGGTTCTGACCGGCGAGGACGCCCTATGTTACGAGGCGCTGACCGACGGCGCCGATGGGGCGATCCTGCTCTCGGCCCACATCGAGACCGAGAGCTTCGCGGCCGTGGCCGCGCTGCTGAAGCAGGGCCAGCGCGACGCCGCACATGCACGCTGGGAGAGCGTATCCGATCTGACGCGGCTGTTATTCACCGAGCCAAGCCCGGCCGCGGCGAAATATTGGCTATGGCGCACGGGCCTGATCGACAGCGCCGAGGTTCGCCTGCCGATGGTGGAAGCCAGCCGCGAACTCGCGGCGCGGCTTGATGCGGAGATCGAGCGGCGGCTTCCCGGCATTGCGCCGAGCCAACCGGTCGCGCCGATGCGCGTCCGATGACAGCCTCAGCGTCTATTTTTCAATTCTCAAGGGGCTGAAATTCATGCGATAGCTTTGCGTGATGAAAGCCGCGACGGACAGGATCGAGCTATCCCGAAGGTGAGGCGTCAGATGTCGACGACAATTCGAGCCGGACGGACGGCTTTGTGCGGCCTCGCCGCGCTGCTTGTCCTTGATGCCGGGTGCTTCGCTCAGGCACCGGCCTACAATCCGTACCGCCCGGTCAAGGGCTTGGCGGACGGAGGCGGCCCCAGCACGCCGGGCGGCGAATGGGCGAAACTTCCCGGCGGCCGCGAGATGGGGCCGCCGGCGTCTCTGAGCGTCGACGTCGACGGCGAGAGCATCTGGGCCTTTATCCGATGTGACGAGACCGATCCGGTGACGGTCGCAAAGGGCGGCCGGTTCGGCATCGACTGCATGCTGCCCGACGGCAGGCTCAAGCCTCACGACACCATCTTCAAGTTCGATCCGAAGGGCAACGTCGTCAAAAGTTTTGGCGCCGGAATGTTCATCTGGCCGCATGGATTGCATGTCGATCGCGACGGCAATGTATGGGCGACCGATGCGGCCGGCGAAGACGCCGTCGCAACGGCCGCCAAGGCGGTGGTAAAAGCCGGGCACTTCGTCCGCAAGTTCTCGCCGGATGGGCAAGTGCTGATGACGCTCGGCGAACCCGGCGTCGCCGGAGACGACGAGTACCATTTCAGGTCCCCGGCCGCCGTGGTGACCGCGCCCAATGGAGATATCTTCATCGCCGACGGTCACGGCTCGAACAACCGCATCGTGAAGTACTCCAAAGACGGAAAGTTCATCAAGGCCTGGGGCAAGACCGGGTACGCGCCGGGCGAGTTCCGGACGCCGCACTGCATTGCCATGGACAAAAGAGGCCGGTTGTTCGTGTGCGATCGCGCCAATACGCGGATACAAATCTTCGACCAGGACGGCAAATTCCTGGCGGCGTGGCACCAGTTCGGCATGCCCAGCGGGATCGCCTTCTCCGCCAACGATGAAGACCTGATCTATGTCTACGACTCGGAGTCGGACAATGTGGAAAATCCGGGATTCGAACAGGGCATCAGAATTGGCGATGCGCTGAGCGGCTGGGTGAAATATTTCATTCTGGATCCGGGCGGTAACCCGGCCACGACGACAGGGAGCGGAGCCGAGTTCGGCGCAGTGGACAAGTTCGGCAACGTATTCGCGGGCGAACCGCGGCCGCGCCTGCTGCGGAAATATGTCAAGGTCAGGTAGTTACGATTACCGCGCGGGGGCTTGTGCGCCGCACGGTCCGCAACGAGAATATCCGCAAGAAAAATAACAGAGTTCTGCCGGGGAGAAATCGTCATGCTTGGATCATTCAAGGCGCTGTGGCTTGCCGCGATCATCGCAAGTCTTGCGGGCCCCGCTTTTGCCCAGCCATTGCCTGCGCCGATGGGACAACCCTCTCAAGCGCCCGGGGTCCCGAAATTCCGGCCTGAGCCGTACTGGCCAAAGCCATTGCCCGGCAACTGGATCGTGGGGCAGGTCTCGGGCATCGCGGTCGACCGCAACGATCACATCTGGATCATCCATCGGCCTTCGACCCTGTTTGACGATGAGAAAGGCGCGACCAAGAATCCGCCCGAGACCAAATGCTGCACGGCGGCGCCGCCGGTGCTGGAGTTCGACCAGGAGGGAAACCTGCTGAGATATTGGGGCGGCCCCGGCGCGGGTTACGATTGGCCAAAATCGGAGCACGGTATTTTCGTCGACAGTCAAGGCAATGTCTGGCTGGCCGGCAACGACAACGCCGATAACCAGATCCTCACCTTCACGGGTGACGGAAAATTCCTCCAGCAGATCGGCAAGGCCAATGTGACCAATGGCTCCAACAGCCAGGACAGTCTTGGCAGGCCGGCGCACATGATGCTGGACGAGCCGGCGGGCGAACTCTACGTGGCGGACGGCTACAAGAACCGCCGGGTCATCGTGTTCGACGCCAAATCCGGCGCCTTCAAGCGGCTGTGGGGGGCTTATGGGCACAAGCCGAGCGATGAAAAGATGGCGGCCTACAAGCCTGACGCCCCGCCGTCGGAGCAGTTCTCGAACCCGGTGCATTGCGTCCGGATATCCAATGACGGTCTGGTCTATGTCTGCGATCGCGCCAATGATCGCATCCAGGTTTTCCGCAAGGACGGCAGCTTCGTGAAGGAATTCCGGATCGAGCCCGAGACGATGCAGAACGGTTCGGTCTGGGATCTCGTGCTTTCGGAGGATCCGGGGCAGAAATACATTTTCATTGCCGATGGCGCCAACGGTCAGATCACCACGATCAGCCGGGACGATGGCAAGGTGCTCACCCAATGGGGCCGTCATGGCCACCAGCCCGGCCAGTTCAAATGGGTGCACAACATTGCGATCGACTCGAAGGGAAACATCTACACGGCGGAAGTCGGCTTTGGGCACCGCACGCAAAAATTCCGCCGGGTGGAGTGACATCGAGTGGCGCGGGCTCGGTCCCAGGCTAGCTCGATTGAATCAAACGGAAGGCCTCGTCCAACAGATGCGGGGTGTGCTTCCCGGGCGAGAACTTGCACGCGCGGTCGAAGTAATCCCTGAGCGCGGGCCGGAATGATGGATGCGCCGTGTTGTTGATGATGAGCCCGGCCCGCTGTTTCGGAGACAGGCCGCGCAGGTCGGCGAGGCCGTGCTCGGTCACCACGATCTGCACGTCGTGCTCAGTATGATCAACATGAGTCACCATCGGGACGATGGATGAGATCGATCCGTGCTTGGCGGTCGAGGGCGTCATGAAAATCGAGAGATAGGCATTGCGGGCGAAATCACCGGAGCCGCCGATGCCGTTCATGATGCTGGTGCCGCGGATGTGGGTCGAGTTTACATTGCCGTAGATATCGGCCTCGACCATCCCGTTCATGGCGATCACGCCGAGCCGCCGGATGACCTCCGGATGGTTGGAGATTTCCTGCGGCCGTAGCACGATGCGGTCCTTGAGCGTGTCGAGTTCGCGGTTGAACAGCATGGCGGCGTCGGAACTGAGCGACAGCGCGGTGGCGGATGCGAGCACCATCCGGCCGGACCGGATCAGGTTTAGCATGCCGTCCTGCAGCACTTCCGTGTACGCGGTCAGCCCCGTGAACGAACAGTCTTCGAGTCCCGCCATCACCGCGTTGGCCACGTTGCCGACCCCGGACTGGATCGGAAGCAATTCTGGCGGCAACCTTCCGCGGCGGACCTCGTGGCCGAGAAACTCGATAATATGGCCGGCGATCGCCCTCGATGTCTGGTCTGGCGGGGCGAAGGCCGTGTTGCGGTCAGGCGCATTGGTCTCGACCACCGCGATCACCTTGCTCGGGTCGCAGCGAAACGTGGCCTCGCCGATCCTGTCGCCGGGGGCGAGGATGGGAATTGGCGTCCGGTGCGGCGGCAGCCTGGTGCCGTAGTAGATGTCATGCATGCCCTGCAACGCCGGGTTCATCCACGAATTGACCTCGAGAATGATGCGGTCGGCCTGATCGAGCCAGGTCTTGTTGTTGCCGATGGAAGTCGAGGGCACCAGACTGCCGTCGGGCAGGATGGCTGCGACCTCGACCAAAGCCACATCCAGATGCCCGAGAAAGCCGAACCAGACGAACTGCGCGACGTGGCTGAGGTGGATATCGATATACTCCATGGTCCCGGCATTGATGCGTTCGCGCGTGACCGGGTCGGACTGGTAGGGAAGGCGCAACTCGATGCCGTCGACCTTGGCCAGCGCGCCATCCAGTTCGGGCGCGGTGGAGGCGCCGGTCCACACGCCGATCCGGAACGGCTCCCCGCGCGCGTGAGCTTCCTCGATCCGGCGCGCCAGCGCCTGCGGTACGGCCTTTGGATACCCTGACCCGGTAAAGCCGCTCATGCCCACATTCGCGCCATGCGGCAGCAGCGCCGCGGCATCGTCAGCCGACATGATTTTTGAGCGAAGTGCCGCCGACATTACCCGCGAACTATCAATCGTCATTAAAGGCCCCGTAATCAAAAGAATTCTTCCCTCAACTCGCTCCAGCAGCGAGGAGGACGGAAAAGCCAGTCTGGCAACATCGACCATCACGTCTTTAACGCCGACAACAGCTGGAGCATTTGACGGACATCAAACAAGGCCGATCAGTCAGCAAGATCGCGGAGCTCATGGACTGTCGGCGGCGCCGGGCGCTAGTCCGGCATCGGTCATCTCTGAGGTTGCCCCCTGTGGTTAATGCATGGTGACCGCAGCCATTCAAATTCGCCCCATGCGGCGGTCCCCATCTTCAGAATTTGAGGCTAATTGACGTCCCCAGCGGCAAAAGGCGGGGAAAACAATGACCACTCAAAAAACCAGATATCCGAATTCCGAACGCGCCGAGAGGATGCAGGATCTTCTTCTGGTGTCGTCGTTCGGATTGTGGGCGGCGCTGCTCGGCCTGTCGCCGGTGCTGGCCTTCCGCCTCTTGATGGGAAGCTGAGACGGCATTAGCCCGGCCCGAGCAGGCCTGAAGCGGTCGGGCTCTATTCTTGTTCGACGCGTTTTCTTGACGCGAACCGGTACCCACCCCCGGATCAAAGTCCGAGGGCATGCTTCGCTCGAAAACGCTGCTCTATCTGACGCGTTTTCTTGACGCGAACCGGTACCCACTTCGCTCGAAAACGCTACCGCTGTGGTTAATCCTCGGTAGCACCTGTGTTCAAAATGCGAGCGATGTTGCCGCCGGCTTTTTAAAATTCCGCGTGTATCCATGCCGCCATAACAGCAAGAAGCGCGGGGCATCATGAGCAATCAGAACGATTCCTTACCCGAACACCGGGGCTTTAGCATGCAGGACATTCTTTGGGCGGTCGGCATCTGGTCGGTCATCCTGAGCCTGTCGCCGGTCATCGTGTTCTATATGCTGATGGTGGCTTGAGGTCGCGCGTCCTGCGCCTGGTGCCGGTTAGAGCAAGATCGGTTCTGATTGCATCAGAACCGACGCTCTAATCTTTTTTTGACGCGTTTTCTTCACGCAAACCGGTATCCAGTTCGCTCGAAAACGCTCTAGCCCGCCGCTCCGCGCCAATGCGCGCCCGATGACGGGCGCAATCCATGCGCGACCGGAAAAGATTGGATCGCTTCTAGCGTTGCCCGCAATGACGATGGATGCGTGGTCGCGTGCGGACCACAACAGAAAAACGCGCGGAGCCCGCGCGTTCTTTGTAGAACTGGCCGTGCGGCGAAACTACGCCGCCTGCTTGTGCATCGTGCCGCTCGCCGACGCCGTGCCGCGGATCGCCTTCACCGAGCGTTCGATCGCAGCCCATAACCGGCTGATCTCTGCCGCTGCGCGGCCTTCGGCGTAATATTCGCGGGCACCTTCACCCTTGCCGAGTGCCATCAGCAGATCGGCGCGGTTGGTGATCTGGCCGCCCCACACCGGCGCACGGAACTTGGTCAGCGCTTCCCGCGCAAGCGTCACGATGCGACTCTCCACCTCGTCCCTGCGTGCCGGGGCGCCGTTGATCACGACTGCATAGGGCTTGCGCGCGGCGCGGCAGGTCTGAATCGTTTCCTGCACGGCGTTGACGTCGAAGACCCCCGGCCGCGCCGGAATGATCACCATGGTGGCGTTCCTGATGGCATCTTCCACGACCGCTGACGTGTTCGGCGGCGTGTCGATGAACACCCATTCGAAGCCGTCACGCTTGGCGGCGGCGACGATGCCGCTGACGGAATTGACCGCCGTCTTGATCGGCGGCTCGTTGGTTCCCCGCAACTTGTGCCAGAGCGTGAGCGATCCCTGCGGGTCGGCATCGACCATCAGGCATGGCTTCGCTGCTTTATGGATATGCGCGGCAAGATGAGCAGCCAGGGTACTCTTTCCCGAGCCGCCTTTACGCGATGCAAAAACAATGACGTTCATACCTTGGCCTCCAGATTGCCCCCAGATATGGAAAATGAATCAGCGCGCTGATTCGTGAAAGAAAAATCTACAATCAACCACAACAAAGCCGCGATTTATCGGAGAGGCTGCTTTTTGAGTCACACCATGCACTGCGGCATGCCCGAAAATTGAATCGCGAGGGCGTTTTTTGAATCGCGATGCGCGATTTTCCTGCCGGCTTCGGCAAATCCGACGCGGTTCAACCTATCCGAGTATCGACGCCGTCCCATTCATATGGCCAACGGCGGGCGCCGGGCGCGAACAAACCGAGTCCGGATGACGCGAGGCCGCCTTCGCGGCAGGCAGATGCGCGCGCCGACAATCCGGCCGCATCCATCATCAAATGCATGTGGACGCCGCCGTTCAGCGGCCAACGCTAGAGCATGATCCGGACCCGAAGGGCCGCGTTAGCGCAAAGTGGGCTGCGGTTTTCCGAAAAGATCATGCTCAAACAAAAAGATAGAGCGAGATGACGATTCAACGAAAAGTCATTTCGCTCTAGGTGGGCTTTCTGGGTTTGCGCGGTTTTCGCAGGTGGCCCGGCCTGATGCTGAGCGGTCTTCCCGCAGCAACCGGCACGACCTCAGGTTCGGCCCGGAAGTATGCCCGGCAACCCGGACTGAGCTGGGATTGCTTCCTGACCATGCAGGCCGTGACGCGGTCGACATCCGGAATCTCCGCGTTGCACAGCTGGAACGCATCGCCGCTGCAGGCTTGCTCCTCCTCAGGCGTGTAGGCCCGGCTCGCGGCAGGCCACATCAGCAATGACAGCGCCACCGCCGACATCAGCGTGAACTGGAAATTTCCGGGCCGGACGGCAAAGCCGAACATGAATCCCCCAAGCGTTGATTCGCGAAGTGTGGGTGAACGAAGCGGAGGTGGCAAGCAGAAGCGGACCCCCTGCGTCAGCCTGTAGCGGCAAGCCGCGCGCTCGGGGACGACAGGCTCTTCACCCCACGAGATGCAATCTTGCGCCATGTTTTGCGCGCGTGCCGCGAAAGGCAGGACGAGCGGCATGGCAGGTGATCAGCCGGACGTCGTCACGGCGTTGCGTTTCGGGATAAGGCTAAGTGGTACAGTTGGGTGGGCTCGAACCACCGACCTCCTGTTCCACAGACAGGCGCTCTAACCAACTGAGCTACAACTGCATCCCTTGCGCGGCCCCAAAAAGGGGTCGCGAACCGGGCGGAAACTAGGTGCAACGCCGCACTTTGGCAAGGCCGGGCGACCCTACTTATGTCGTCCCCGCGAACGCAGGGACCCATACACCGTGCCGGTGCGATATAGGCCAGGAGGCCGCGGCGAGATTTCCTCCTAGCCGCTCAAAGTGGTGATTATGGGTCCCTGCGTTCGCAGGGACGACACCATTTTTAACCTCAACCTCGCGCCGCAGCCTTGCCCGCGCACCGCCCAAAACAAAAAGCCCGGGCTTATCGCCCGGGCCTTTTTTGCAATGGTGAAGGCTGGCGCGATTACGCCGCCGGCTTGAACAGCTTCGACGCGCTGGTCTTGATCGGCTCGACGGTTTCGGCCGCGACCTTCTGCGACAGTTCGGCGAGCTCCTTGCTGTAGGCGGTGAAGGCCTCGTACTGCTTCTTGGCGTGGGCGGTCCACAACTCCATCGCTTCCGAAGGCGATTTAACGCCGATCAGTTGCTGGGCGAAGTCGAGTGTCGCGGTGCTGTTGGACTTCATCATTTCCATCAGCTTGGCGGAGTAGGCGCTGGCGCCCTTGTTGGCGCTGGCAAACACCGCCTCGATGGTGCCGTTGTGGGTTTCGGCGACGTCCTTGAACTTGGCATAGCTGTCTCGCGCCTGCGAGACACCCTTTTCGGCGAACGCGCGCATCTGCTCGGGGACCTCGAACGGGATGATGGAGGCGGAGAAGGGATCAGTGGAATTGGCCATGGCATTTATCCTTCGCAACGGGGTGAAAAGGTGTGACCCCTTGCGCGCCCGGTTACCTCCGGGAACGTCGACTTGGATCACCTGGTGGGAGCGCCCTTTGTGTCGGGCTTCCGACAGATAACACCCTTATCATGTCAATTTTGTGCAATGCAATGCAATTTAAGGTGCAAAGCGGTAATAGCAGACACGTGCGGGGTGCACCCTTGAGGCCGGGGGGGTCGCGCCATGAGCCTCCCCCGGCCTTCCGCCAGCAGAGAAAGCCGGCCGGCGCCTGGGGCCCTTCAGCCTCTCAAACTCTGCCGGTCTTCGGCAATCCTCAGGTTTTGGGTTTGGCGGCCTCCAACGTCGCGTGGCTGACAATCTGGCCCATTTCGCTCGCCTGCTCGGCCAGCGACCGCATCTGCGATTGCACGTATTCGCTGTGCAGCCGCATCACTTCGGTGAGATCCTTGGCGTGCAGCAGCGATTGCGCGTAGTCGAGCGCGGCCTGCACGTTCTTTTCGGCATAGGACATCGCCTTGGCGCCGATGTCCCTGGCGCCGGCGCGAACGGTGGCGCCGCGCTCCTCGAGCGAGCCCGCGGTCGCCTGCGCGCCGGTGAGGAATTTCTCGAAAGCCTTGCGGGCCTGGTCGAAGCTGGCCTCGGCCATCGATCGCATTTCCTTGGGAATCTCGAAACGGTCATGCCCATTTTCGCTCATGGTTCCACTCCCTGCAGGGCCATTCACAGCCCGGTTGTCGGTACGCCCCAGCCTATCGGCATAACGCTGCGCCGACATGACGCGGGGCCCTGCTCGTGGAGATTTGATGCTTGCAGCACCCAACGCCCGAGCCTAAGGGCAAGGTCCAACAAGTTAAGGTTATCGGGCCTTTGCAGACCGCTCCCGCGACCAGGCCGTGGACCTGCGGTCGCGCGCGGGCGATACTAACGGTCCGTTAAGGCTGTCATCGTCTGGCCGCCGCTATCTGACGCCATGATCGGGCAACAGCCAAACCAGTCGGTCATATCACCACAATGAACAATGCGGAATTCCAGTTGCAAGGCGTCGGCGATCCGCGACTGGCGGTGCATGCAACGAGCCCCCTCCCCGCATGGCTGTGGTCGACCGACGGCACGCGGGTGCTGTGGGCCAATCCGGTCGGCGCCAGGCTGTTCGGCGCGGCCAATGGCGCCAGCCTCGCCAAAAAAACATTCGGCCCGGCGGATTCGCATCGGCGTCAGGTGGCGCAACTCGCCCACCGGCTGCCGCCGACAGGAACGATCCGGCTGCAGCGTCTGCGCGGCTTCGGCACGGCGCTCGGAGCGCTCATCACCTGCGGCTGCGCGCGGCTTGAATTTGCCGACGGCAGCCACGGCATTCTGATCGTGGCCGCCGAGCCGGTCGGCCGGCCGATGCCGCTGGTCGAGCGGCTGCAACGCCTGGTCGAAGACATCGACAGCCCGATCGCCGCCTTCGCCCGCGACGGCATGTTCGTCGGCGCCAGCGACGCCGCGCGTTCGCTGCTCGGTTTTAGCAATCTGTCCGAAGCCGGCCTCGACGACGCGCGCGAAGGCGCGCTGAAGCAGGGCCGCTCCGAAATGCCCGTTGGCATCGGCCACATGGTGCTGCAGCGGGTCGGCAGCGGCGCCGATGTCGGCCTGGTTGCGCTGATCGCAACCGGCGCAACGCAGGCCGCGCACCTCAGGCATCCCGCGCCAGATGCGGCGGCGACGCCGGCACAGCAACCGATCGCTGCGCCCGGCGATCTGCCGATCCCCGACTATGAACGACCGGCGATCTCAGGCGAAGCGCCGGCCGAGTTCGCCTTGATCGACGAATTCGCCGAAGCGCCCGATAGGTCCGCGGTCGAACCCATCGCTGCCGAACCACCGCCTGTCGCAGCCGTGGCCGATGCGCCGGCGCCTGCGGCCGTGGCCGAGCCACCGGCCGTGAATGAGGCGCCCGTCCCGCCCTCGGTCGCACCGCAGCCGGTCGAGGCGCCGCAGTTCGACGAGCCCTCGCCGCAGCCGCGCCGGCATCCGCTGCGCTTCATGTGGCAGATGGATGCCGATGGCCGCTTCGCGCTCGGCTCCGACGAATTCACCCGCCTGATCGGCGCGCGCACCGCCGCCGGCTTCGGCCGGCCGTGGAGCGACATCGCCGAGACCTTCGGGCTCGATCCGGAGGGCCGCGTCGTCAAGGCGATCGCCACGCGCCATACCTGGAGCGGCATCATCCTGGACTGGCCGGTCGATGGCGGCAGCCACCTGGCGGTGGAATTGTCCGGATTGCCGGTCCATGACCGCGCGCGGAATTATGCCGGCTATCGGGGGTTTGGCGTCTGCCGTGATCTCGACGGCCTGGCGCGGCTTGACGCGCTGCGCCGCCAGGAAACCTTAAATCAAGCATGCTTGACTCAGGAATGCTTTAACGACGCGGCGACGGCGCCGGAGACCGTCCCGCAGCTTGCCGTTGCCGCCGACCTTGCCCAACCCTGGCCTGCCGCGGAGCCGCCGGCGGCGCCAGATGTCGCTGCCTCCGCCGCTGCGCTGGAATCGCCGACCCGTCCCGAGACTTCACAACCAACCGATTTGGAAACACCTGTGGAACCGCCCAAGGAAGTGCCCAAGGAAGTGCTGAAGAACGTCGTGCCGTTCCGGCCGATCAGCGAACCGAGAGCGCCGGTGCTGTCGCCGGTGGAAAACAGCGCCTTCGACGAGCTCGCCCGGCAATTGTCGGCGCGGCTCGAGAACGAGAACGGCGCTCCCGCCGCGGCGGAGGCGGCTGTCGAGCCGCAGGCCGCACCCGAAACTCCCGAGAAGATCGCCGAGCAGCCGAGCTGGCTGGCGCGCCCCGAGCCGCCGGCGCGCGGCGAGACCCGGCGCGACCGGATGCTGCTCGATCTCTTGCCCGTGGGCGTCCTGATCTATCGGCTTGACCGGCTGCTTTATGCCAATGCGGCGTTCCTCGAGCGCGTCGGCTATCCAAGCCTTTATACCCTGGAGCAGGCCGGCGGTCTCGACGCGCTCTATGTCGAGCCCGGCGTCTCCAGCGCCAGCAGTACATCGGACACCGGGACGCCGGTGACGATTGCCGCGCCGCAAGCCGCGGGCGAACACACCTCGGCGATCGACGCGCGCCTCTACACCATCAGCTGGGACGACGAGAGCGCGCTGGCCTTGATTTTCTCCGGCGCGGGCACGCAAGGCGCAGGTTTGGAAAGTGGAAAGGTCGCGGCCGCGATCGGCCATGCCGTGCCCGCGCCGGAACCATCCGCCGTCGGCCACGCCGATGCCGAAGAGCTCGGCGCCATCCTCGATACCACGGCCGAAGGCATCGTGATGTTCGATGCCGAGGGCCACATTAACTCCTGCAATCGCAGCGCCGAAGCGCTGTTCGGCCACGACGGCGCCGAACTGGTGCGGCGCAATGTCGCCGAGCTGTTTGCGCCGGAGAGCCAGTCCGCGGTCAAGGACTATCTCGGGGGCATCAAAGGCAGCGGCGTCGCCAGCCTCCTCGATCACGGCCGCGAAGTCCTCGGCCGCGTTCGCGGCGGCGGCCTGATCCCGCTGTCGATGACCATGGGACGGACCCGGCCCGATGGTCCGAATTTCTTCGCCGTGTTCCGTGATCTGTCGCAGAGCAAGACCAGCGAAACCGAACTGCGCGAGGCGCGGCGGCTGGCCGATCGCTCGGCGAACGCCAGGGCGGACCTGCTGGCGCGGATCAGCCACGAAGTCCGCACGCCGCTCAACGCCATCATCGGCTTTGCCGAAGTGATGATCGGCGAGCGGTTTGGCGCGCTCGGCAATGAGCGTTACGTCGAATACATGAAGGACATTCGCGCCTCCGGCGAACGCGTGATCGCCATCATCGACGACCTTACCGATCTCAGCCGGATCGAGACCGGCAAGCTCGATCTCGCCTTCGCCAGCCAGAACCTCAACGACCTCGTCGAAAGTTGCGTCGCGGTGATGCAGCCGCAAGCCAACCGCGAACGCATCATCATCCGCACCTCGCTGGCGCACATGTTGCCGCCGGTCGTCGCCGACGCGCGCGCGTTGCGGCAGATCGCGCTGAATCTGATCGGCAATTCGATCCATCTCGCCAATGCCGGCGGCCAGGTCATCGTCTCCACAGCGCTGACGGATTTCGGCGAGGTGGCGCTGCGGGTCCGCGATACCGGCCACGGGCTCAACGACAACGAGGTCGCCGCCGCGCTGGAGCCGTTCCGGACGCAAGCCCCCTCGGATCAGGCGCCGGACGGCTCCGGCGTCAGCCTTTCACTGACCAAGGCGCTGGTCGAAGCCAACCGCGCACAATTCCATATCAGGACCGGTGCGCGTTCCGGCACGCTGATCGAAGTGGTGTTTTCGCAGGCGATGGCGAGGGCGTGAGGCGCACCTCGACAACGGTCGATCAAATCGTGGCGCAATTCAGTTCCGGCGAAATGTGCTGAACTGAAATTTCTGCACCGCGCCCCATGGCGTGGCGTGGTCGTGCCGCCGCGCGTCGATCAGTTTGAAATCAGTCCCGAGAATTTCCGACAGGGAGCCTGCGTCGTAGCGGACGATCGGCAATCCGCTGCACTTCTCCGGGCCGTCCAGGGCGAAGGTGCCGATCACGACATAGCCGCCGCGCTTGACGGCCTTTTTCAGCCGCTCGACATAGGCGGACCGATCGGCCGGATCGGTCAGGAAATGAAACGCGGCACGGTCGTGCCACAGATCGTAAGTTTGGGTTGGCTCCCAGGTGGTGATATCGGCAGCCACCCATTGGACTTCGGCCGCCCTGCTGCCGAGACGCTTTCGGGCTGCATCGAGCGCGGCGGCGGAAAGATCCAAAACCGTGATCGGCCCGAGATTCCGCTCGACCAGGATATCAACGAGTCGTGACGCGCCGCCTCCGATATCGATGATGGAGGCAGCTTCGGAAAGACCTGCGAGAGCGATCAGTTCAAGCGACGGCGCGGGATTATCCTGAAACCAGCTGACTTCTCTTTCGCCCTTGGTGGTGTAAACGTTCTCCCAGTGGGATTTTCTGCTGACATCACCCATGAACGTCTCCTTCCTCGCAAATGCTGCAAGGTCCGACAAAGATGGTTACGCCTCCTATACTAGACAACAAGAGCCCGTCGTCGCCTTCCATTTTCCTGCCCTCCGCGCTGTTGCGCGAGGCGCGGCGCCAAAAGAACCTCCCGGCCGCGGAGGTGCCGGCGGTATGCATTCTCGATCCCGATGGCGACATTGTGCGCACGCTTCGGAAAAGAGGAAAAACCAGACGCTTTGCGGATTGGCCCTGTTATCACACGGAACTGGATACTTTCGCGCTTGCCGGGCAAGAGGTCGGCATTATCGGACGGGTCGTTGGCGCGGCGTTCGCGGTTCTGGTGGCGGAAGAATTATTCGCAAGCGGCTGCCGCCTGCTGGTCAGCCTTACATCGGCCGGTCAGATCGTGGCTTCGGGACCGCCGCCCTATTTTGTCATCATCGACCGGGCGTTGCGCGACGAAGGGACGAGCTACCATTACGCAACTCCTGCCGAGTTCGCCGAGGCTGACCCCCGGCTTGTCGAAACCGCGGAGAAGGCCAGCCCGAAAGGCGGACCGCGCGTGGTCGTCGGGGCCACCTGGACGACGGACGCGCCGTTTCGCGAGACGGCGGAAGCGATTGAGGCCGCCCGAAACAAAGGAATTCTTGGCGTCGAGATGGAGGCGGCGGCGCTCTACGCCTTCGCGCGATCCGCCGGCGTGCCGCTGCTTTGTCTCGCGCATATCACCAATACCATGGGCCGGGATGGCGCTGACTTCGAGAAAGGCGAAGCCGATGGCACAGAGGACGCGCTGAGAGTACTGGAAAGCATGATTGATGCGCTTTGTCGCGAGGCTGCCCGCGCCAAGGATTCCGCCAGCTAACGAAGGTAGTGCAGGCTTAAGCCACCATCTTCGGCGCTGATTTCCTGCGCCGGTCGACGCCGGCGAGCAGCGGCCCGTACGCGACGGCGAATCCGAAGAACGCGGCCGCCCAGGCCAGCGCGGCAAGGTGCAGCAAGGGCTCGCTATGCGCGGGCTCGATCACCGCGCAAATACGCGACACCGCCGCGACGACGACCGCGGCGTAGATCGCCTCGGTGGCGAGCGAAGCGGTGAGCGGCTGGCCGGTGTGCCCAAGCGTCGCGCGGCTCATCACCGCGAGCGTCATGATGCCCGCAGCTCCCACCATCCAGGCGTGAATGCCGGCGCCGACCGGAACTAGGTCAAAAGCGGACGCGGCATTGAGCAGGAATCCAAGGGGTATGAAGGCATAGCCGACGTGCAGGATCAACAGCAGCCGCTCGCGCCAGGTCCGGTCCCCTGCCCAGCGTCCGAGCCGCACCAGATGCAGCACTCCGGCCAACGCGAGTGCGCTGCCGGTGAGACCGCCCACCGGGCTGACGACCCAGCACAATGACGCCAGCGCGCCGACGGCGACGACGATGATGTCGAAGCGGCCGAACGGCACCGGCAGGCGGCCGGGATTTTCGCGCACCAGCCAGTTGCGGGTGAAACTCGGAACGATGCGCCCGCCGATCAGCGCGATCAGCAATACGACCACCGCGATGCCGAAGCGGACGGCGATATCGGCCGCGCCATGAAAATGCGCCTCGAGGTGGAAAGCGACATTGCCCGCGAGCAGCAGCAGCAGCACCATCACCACGTTGAGATTTCGCCAGTTGCGGCCGGCGAGGATTTCGCGGGCCGCTGCCGCCGCGACCAGCAGCAGAAAGCCGCTATCCACCAGCATCGCGACCAGCCAGCCGGTGTGTGCCGAGAACGTCACGCCGGCACGGCCCGCCAGCCAGACCGCGACCAGAGCCATCAGCGGCTTGCCCTGGATCGGCAATCGTCCGGTCCAGTTCGGGATCGCCGTGAACAGGAAACCGGTAATCACGGCCGGCAGATAGCCAAACAGCATCTCGTGCACGTGCCAGTCGCGCGGCGCAAAACCCGAGGTCAGCGTGATCTCGCCATGGAACACCGGCAACCAGACCAGAATGACAAGCCCCGCGTAGATCGATCCGAGCAGGAAGAACGGCCGGAAGCCATAGGAGAACAGCGGAAGCCCATCATAGGTTCGCCTTTGCGGAGTTGCGGTCACGGCTGTTGCTGTCCGATCTTGGTTCCGCCCTGGTGCGGTCTGGACGGCGCGCACGTCGCGAGGCCGGCCAGCATCCCTTCTAGGGTCAATCCGGGTGCCATTGTTGCGCCAGCGCAAACTTCCGCTTGATCGGGAACCTCAATCGCAGTCTAGATTCTTGATTGGACGCGTTTTCTTGACGCGAACCGGTCTCCACTTCGCTTGAAAACGCTCTAGATTCGATTGAAATGACGGAATGCTGCGGGGGAACATGGCCACTGTCGATCATTCGCTGGTTGCCAAGCTGCCGCTGTTTGCGGGTTTCGGCACCGAAGAGCTCGATGAGATCCTGCGCGAAGCCCGCTCGCTGCGGATTGCAAAGAACCGCAACGTCTTCGAGCAGGGCGAAGACGCCCATTCATTCTTCGTGCTGCTGCACGGCCATGTCCGCGCCAGCAAGACCACGCCGATGGGGGAACAGGTCGTGGTGCGCTATGTCGCGCCCGGCGAGACCTTCGGCGTCGCGATGGCGATCGGGCTGCAGCGCTATCCGGCCACCGCCACGGCGGTCGACGACAGTGTCGCGCTGGCCTGGCCGTCGGCGACCTGGCCGCGCCTGGTGGCGCGATTTCCGGCGCTCGCCGCCAACACATTGCAGACCATCGGCAGCCGGCTGCAGGAAACACAAACCCGCGTGGTCGAGATGTCGACGCAACAGGTCGAACAACGCGTCGCCAACGCGCTGCTTCGGCTCGCCAAGCAATCCGGGCACAAGGTCGAGCACGGCGTCGAGATCGGTTTTCCGATCAGCCGCCAGGACATCGCGCAAATGACCGGCACCACGCTGCATACGGTCAGCCGAATCCTCAGCAGTTGGGAGAGCCGCGGGCTGGTCGAGGGCGGGCGGCAGCGCATCGTGCTGCGCGAGCCGCACAAGCTGTTCATGCTGGCCGAGCCATCCCCTGACGGCAGCGAGCCGCCGGCCCGGCCGTAGCGAAACCGCCTCACACCAGGGCGCCTCATGCGCAGGCGCGCAGCGCCTCCAGAAAGGCGCCGCGGTCGACGCCATGCTCGCGGCAGGCATCGTCCACGGTATGGAAGCAGGCGATCGGACAACCGACGCAGCGCATCCCGAATTGAAGAAACACCCTGATGGTCTGCGGCGATCGGCTCATGACATCGTCGACCAGATCGTCAAATCGAATGGGCATGCCCGCCTCCGTTCTGCAACGAATGGTAAGGCGGCGGTCCACACGGCTCTTTGTCCCGGCGCAAGCTTTGCAGCGGTTCCCGGAGCGTTGATGAGATGAGATCGAGAGCCTGAATTAGTCCGCGGCGACGCCATCAAACGGCCATGGCCCGTGGCGAAGCCGCTGATGTCTGAATCTACTTTCGGCTTTCGGCGGCACAGCGGACATCGTCAATCCCCTGCTGTCTCGACCCGCTCGTGAATGACCTAACTGAGACATCGGGCCGCTCAGTTTTCGTCGCTGGTTGGTTGCTATTTTCACACCCCGCTGGTCGCAAACTGGTGGTCCCTTGCACAGGCAACGTATGCGGCGGCGCGAATTTCATCACACTTCTAGGCGGCGCGGCGGCTACGTGGCCGCTGTCTAATCCGCGCGGGTTACGCCGCTCGTGGATCGTTGAGTGCCGCCGCCACGCGAAGCTCCATCGGGTCTCGTTCGCCAGTAGCCGCACGATCCAATATTTGTTTGGCGATACGAGCTTGAGCGACCGGCGTGCGCATTTGGGGTGGCAGATCGCTAACTGCTTCGTCAAAAATATCGCGAAACAAGCTAAGCTCCTCTGGTTGGAAAACGCCATGTACCATCACAACCTCCGCACTCGTGGACAGGAACCTAAAACTTATGCCCAGGGAGAAATAGAATTGTCGGTCTATTTGCCGACTCAACGATGAAAAACTTTTTGCGACGACTGCTTGAACGCATTGCAGCAGAAGTCGAAAATTCAGACTTGGCTAAAAATGCCTTGGAGCATCGCAGATTGGTCTAAGAGCCTTTTATAACACTCACACGAGATCTGCTCTAGCTTATGGCGATCCAGTATATGAATCACGCCACGGGAGTAATTAGTAACCCCCTGATCATGAAGCGTTTTGCCGACTGCGGTCACCGACGTCCGCCGTACGCCACCCGCGCCTTGATCTAGATCATGAGCCTCGCGCGACGGCAATGCTTTCCTGCGTACGCAGCGTTCCGAATGGAGATTAGCGCGAGACCGCGAACGGGAGGCGCAGATGACCTACCATTTCTCCAAGACTATCGACATGAGATTTGATGACGCAGTGGTCTGCACGAAGGAAGCGCTCAAACGGCATAAGCTCACAGTGCTTTCGGAAATCGATATGAAGGATACCTTGAAGAAGGCGATCAATATCGACTTTCATCCGTATCTGATCCTCGGCGTATGCAATCCACAACTCACCTATCGAGCGCTTCAGGCGGAAGACAAGATCGGAGCCATGTTGCCCTGTAACATCGTTCTGCAGCAGCGAGATGATGGTCGCGTTGAGATATCCGCGGTTGATCCTGTTGCTTCCATGCAGGCCATCACACACGTCGTTGTGGACCAAGTCGCCCGAGAGATCCGCTCTCACTTGCAGAGATTGATCGATGAAATTGGCAATGCAACCGAACCAGCAGGCGCCAGAAAAATCGGCAAGCGCCTCCGATAGAACCAAAAATACACTCGAATGGAACGTATTAAATCGTTCGGGCGCATGATCAAAGTGACTTTCTGGTGGTCATCCCGGTACCTACGTGTGTTGCAGGAGTGAGCTGAAGTAACAGCCGGTGATCTTTCAATTTGGGCGTATTCAAATCCTGGAGGAGGGTTCATGATCAAAGATGTCATCCTCAACCTAGAGCGCCACAAGTCTCGGGACTGCGTTCGCGACTATGCGATTACGGTTGCGAGGACGTTCAATGCGCATCTGGCAGGAGTGGCTTTCGCCGACGGAGCGAATATTCCATTGGGGGCTTTTGGCGACGGAGCGAATATTCCAGTTTTCATCGTGTCGGGACAAATGTCGATAGGATTACCCCCCAACGTTATTGCGGACATACTGGCCGAAAATGAAGAGGCTGCACGCAGCGCAATCCAGCGTTTCGAGGCGGCGGTCAAGGGCAGCCTTCTTTCGGTCGAGCATCGACTGGTTGAAGTGCCCGCCTCATTTTCGGAAATGGCGCGACGTTACGATCTAAGCATCGTCATGCAATCCGATAATAAGAATGGGGTGAACAATGACATTTTAATCGAGGCGGCGCTGTTTGAGTCCGGGCGGCCTGTCATTGTTGTGCCCTACATCCAGAAGGAAGGAATGAACCTAGATCGGATTGTGTGCTGCTGGGACGGCAGCCGCGCTGCGGCGCGTGCCATCAACGATGCATTGCCGCTGCTGCAAAAGGCCCGCGCCGTCGAACTGTTCATCGTCGCCAACGAGAAAACCGGAAATGGGCGGGAGATTCGCGGCGTCGCAATCGGCAGTCACCTTGCCCGTCACGGTATCAAGGTCGAGGTTGTAACCCTTCCGGCCGCCGATATCGACGTGGCCAATGTCATTTTGTCGCGGGTCGCAGATTGTTCGGCGAGCATGATCGTGATGGGCGGTTACGGGCATTCGAGGTTTCGCGAATTCATACTTGGCGGTGCGACACGCGGCGTATTGACCACGATGACCGTTCCCGTATTTATCTCGCATTAGCCGGCTATTCGACCAAGTGGGGCGGCAATCGGTTCTTCGCATGCGGTGTTCTGATCGAGTAACGTTGATGATTTCCGCAATTGGCACTTCGCGTCATGTCGCTGCCCTGCGGAATTTGGTCGCGATCGGGGCAAAGCGGACATCGGCCAAGCCGTGTCAATCAAGCTCGATTGATGCGTGCGCGCCTGGAGCCCTTGCGGTTTCGATTGAATCAAAACGGGGCTCTGGATTCTTGATCTGACGCGTTTTCTTGACGCGAACCGGTTTCCGCTTCGCTTGAAACGGCCTAGACCGCGCGGCTATGCAGCTGCTTCGATCCGTCGAGATGCGCGTCGAATGCGGCCGCGACGCTGCGGACCAGAAAGCGCGAATCGTCCCGCACCGCCAGCGAGGCGCCGTCGAGTTCGACGACGCCCGAGGAAATCAGATCCTTCAGGCGGGACGAGGATTTCAGCATTTGTTCCGGAGCCTGGCCGTGCCGCGCGCAGATCGGGTCGAGGTCGACGCCGAAGTCGCACATGATGCGCTCGATGATCTCGGCGCGCAGCCGGTCGTCGTCGGTCAGGGCATAGCCCTTGACCGTCGCCAGTCTGCCGCCGGCGATGGTTTCGCAATAGGCGCGGGTGGGGACGTCGTTCTGCACATAGCCCTGCGGCAGATGCCCGATGGCGCTGGCGCCGAACCCCAGCAGGACGTTGCTGGCATCGGTGGTATAGCCCTGGAAATTCCGGCGCAGCGTGCCCTCGCGCTGGGCCACCGCCATGGCGTCGTCGGGCAGCGCGAAGTGATCGAGCCCGATCTGCTGGTATCCGGCCTCCTTCAGCGCGTTGGCGATCGCATAGGACTGATCGAGCCGGGCGAGGCTGTCAGGCAGCCAGGCTTCGTCGATCTTGCGCTGATGCTTCTTGAACGATGGGACGTGGGCGTAGCCGAAAACCGAAAACCGATCCGGACGAAGCTCGACGCAGCGCCTGACGGTATCGAGGCAGGAGGCGACGGTCTGATGCGGCAGTCCGTAGATCAGATCGAAGTTGACGCCGGTGATGCCGGCTCGCCGCAGGCCCACGGTCGCATTTGCGGTCTCCTCGAAACTCTGCACCCGATTGATGGCGCGCTGGACCACGGGATCGAAGCTCTGCACGCCAAGGCTCGCCCGGTTGACGCCGCCAAACCCGAGCGCGTCGATCATCGCCCCGGTCAGCGTGCGTGGATCGATCTCGACGGCAATCTCGGCCGAGGAAAGCACAAAGAAGGCCTGCCTGATCGAGCCGATCAGATCCATGAACAGTTCAGGCGCCATGATCGTCGGCGTGCCGCCGCCAAAGTGGATATGATCGACCTGCATGCGGCGTTCGATCTGCCTCGATACCAGATCGAGTTCGCAGCGCAGCGCCGCGGCATAGACCGCAATTGGCTCGTCGCGGCGAACCACCGAGGTGTGACAGCCACAATACCAGCACATCGACCGGCAGAACGGGACATGCAGATAGAGCGAAGCGCTGGCGTCGCGCGGGATCGCCTTCAGCCATTCGGCATAGGTCTCAGGGCCGATGGCGGCCGAGAAATGCGGGGCGGTCGGATAACTGGTATATCTCGGTAAACGCTCCTGTCCGTAACAGGCGGCAAGATCCGGTCTCATTCGTATTCGTCTTCCCATTGAATCGCGTCGGTGGGGGCCTCGTCCGCCCCCGGTTCGACATTCAATAGCCCGGGAAAGGGGGAGCCACTTTGCGCTCCCTCAAAGACCGGCGCGCATTTTCGGACAATGCTGAATAATCGAGCGATTAATCGGGAGCCAAGGCCATGAGCCTGTTCGTCCTGGATGCCATTTTCCGGGTTTTCGGGATCCGCGGCCCTATCCCCGGACCCGACGACTTCCACGGCGGTCCAGAAAGATCGCCGCTCGCCGCCAATGGACATTCCCTGACGCAAATTCTGGCGGTCTTCGTCGCCGTCGCCACGCTGCTGTCGCTGGTGGTGTGGGCGGCGGTCTGGCTGGCGATCAGATCGCTATAGGCGCCCTGCCCAGGATCGACCCAAGATTCGAGCGATCAGTTGGCCGCATGCGACGCCGGCAGGAAATCGCCGATCGCGTCCAGGAACGCCTCGGGCGATTGCAGCTGGGGGACGTGCGCGCAGCCGCCAAGAACCTTCAGACGCGCGTTCGGCAGGCCGGCGGCCAATTCCCGGGACATCGGCGGCGGCGTCGCCTCGTCATGCTCGCCGACCAGCACCAGCACCGGCACCTCGACCCGCGCCAGCTCGCTTCGAAGATCGAGTTCGGCCAGCTGCGCGCAGGCGGCCTGAAGCACGTGCGGATCGGTCTTCAGGAACGCCTCGCGGCGATCCAGCATCAGATCGGGATGCTGCGCCTGAAACTCCGGCGCGAACAGCCGGCGCATCGCCACATCGGTGATCGCAGCCAGCCCCTTGGCCCTCGACGCCGCCGCCATGTTGCGAAAGGCTTCGCGCCCGCTTTCCGAAAACGCCGCCCCGCAATCGGCGAGAATGAGTCGGCTGGCGATGGCGGGATGGCGGATCGCCATCTGCAACGCCACGAACCCGCCATAGCCGTTGCCGAGCACGATGGTCTCACTGCCGGCGGCCGCCTCCTTCACCGCCTCGGCCATCCGGTCGGCGACCGCGGCGAGGCCGCCATCGACGGGCTTTGAGGCGCCGAAGCCGGGTAATTCCGGGACGATCACCCGATGCGACCGCGACAGCGTTGGGAGGATGGCGTCGAAACTCGCCCGGTCCGACAGCAGCGAGTGAAACAGGAACAGCACTGGCGCTTGGCCGGATCCCTGACCGGATCCTTGGCCGGATTGCGCCGCGTTGACCGTGCCATTGGCGAAAAGTCGGTCCATGCCGGTCTCTTTCTTTCAAGCTGAGCTGGAGGCGGCCCCGATCGAGGGTGGGGTCCGGTGGTGCGGACCGATTGATAAATCAAAATTCAGCCTTTTCAAGCCTTTGTCGCTTGACGTGATATTTCACGACTGCGAGACTGAGCACGTATCCAGAGAAATTATGATGCTTTTGCGCGACAATGTCTATGAAAGCCTGCGGGCTGATATCCTGACCTGCCGGCTCGCGCCCGGCGATGATATGCGCGAGCAGGAGCTCGCCGAGCGCTATGCCGTCAGCCGCCAACCGGTGCGCGAGGCCCTGCTCAGACTGGAGCGCGAACACCTGGTCACGGTGCAGCCGCGCCAGGGCTACAGGGTCAATCCGATCTCGCTGTCGGACGCACGCGACCTGTTGCGCTTCCGCTTCGCGCTGGAGCCGGCCTGCGTCGCGGAAGCCATCGAGAACGCCGCCGACAGCGTGCTGGCGGCGCTCGACGAGTTCAGGCGCTTTGCCGGCGACCACGAGGAATTCATCGCCTACAACCGCGCCTTTCACGCCGCGCTGGCGCATGCTTCCGGCAACCGCCGCATGGCGCAAGCCTTGTGCGACCTGATCGGACAGGCCGACCGTCTGGTGCGGGTCAGCGTCGCCAATGTCAGGGATCACGATCCGACCCAATTGGTGGCCGAGCACGTCAGCTTGATCGAGGCGATGCAGCGCCGCGACGCGCGCGGCGCCGCGCGGATCATCAAGGCCCATATCAGCCAGACCGAAAAGCGCGTGCTGCCGGCGCTCAAGCGCAACGCGGTTGTGATCGAAGCATGATCCGGAAAAGTGGGAACCGGTTTTCCGAGAGGATCATGCTCAAACGTGGAGAGATGAGATCATGATCCGCGCTCGGGATAAACGTGAAGCGTTTGCCCGGGGATCAGGATCGAAGGAGAGACCTATGAATATTTCCACAAAGCCAGCGACGACCGACGTCGAAATCCACGGCAATTTCGTCGACGGCCGCGAGATCGAGGCCGGCGCCGGCGAAATGCTCGACGTCCGCAATCCCGCCACCGGCGAGGTGATCGCGCGGATTCCGAACTCGACCGCCGATGACGTCGACCGCGCGATGAAAAGCGCGCGCGCTGCCTTCGAAGGCCGCCCCTGGGGCGGCATGGACATTCGTGCCCGCGCCCGGCTGGTCAATCGCCTCGCCGATGCGTTCGAGGCCAATCTCGAGCCGCTCTACCGGCTGGAGACGCTCAACAACGGCCGGCCGCTCAACGAGACCCGCGCGCAGCTGTCGCGGCTGCCGGATTTCTTCCGCTACTTTGCGGGGCTGGCGCTGGCACGGCGCGACGCGGTGATCCCGGTCGAGGGCGCCTACCTGAATTATACGCTGCGCACGCCGATCGGCATCGTCGCCAACTGCACGCCGTTCAACCACCCCTTGATGATCATGTGCAAGTCGCTCGCGGCGGTGCTGGCGAGCGGCTGCGTCACCGTGGTCAAGCCGTCGGAATATACCCCGCTGACGACGCTGAAGCTGGCGCAGATCTTCGCCGAGGCCGGGCTGCCGCCCGGCGTGTTCAACGTCGTGCTCGGTCTCGGCCAGACCACCGGCAAGCTGCTCGCCGAGCATGGCGACATCAACAAGCTGGTGTTGACCGGCGGCACCGAAGCCGGCCGCATCGCCGGCAGTGCGGCGGCGAAAGTGTTCGCGCATCAGACCATGGAGCTCGGCGGCAAGACGCCGGTCATGGTGTTCGACGACTTCGACGTCGACCAGGCCGTCAATTATGCGGCGTTCGGCGCCTTCATCGGCGCCGGCCAGACCTGCGTCTGCGCCTCGCGCCATCTCGTGCAGGCCTCGGTCTATGACGAATTCGTCGAGAAGCTGACGGCCAAGACAAAAAGCATCCGGATCGGCGATCCCTTCGATCCCGCCACCCAGCTCGGGCCGGTGATCTCGGCGCGGCAGCGCGACCGCGTGCTGTCCTATTGCCAGTTCGGCCGCGACGACGGCGCGCGGCTGGTGGCCGGCGGGGCGGCGGCAAAAGTGCCCGGCCATGACAACGGCTACTTCGTGCAGCCGACGGTGTTTGCAGATGTGAAATCCGACATGCGGATTTTCCGGGAGGAAGTATTCGGGCCCTTCACCTCGGTGACGCCGTTCCAGGACGAGGCGGACGCGCTGCGGCTCGCCAATGATTCGCCGTTCGGGCTCGCGGCGGCGATCCGCACCCGCGACGTCGGCCGCGCCCATCGGCTCGCCGCCCACGTCAAGGCCGGCATCGTCTGGGTCAACGACCATCACCGTCTCGACCCGGCCTCGCCGTGGGGCGGCGTCGACGACTCAGGCGTGGGGCGTGAATTCGGCACAGAGAGTTTTGACGACCACTTCAACACCAAGAGCGTGATGGTCGCGACCCACAACCAGCCGTTCGACTGGTACCGCGACACGGCGACCCAGCGGCGGTTGAATTGAACGACCGGTGTTACTTCGTCATGGGTGGCTCTATCCCCTCATCCTGAGGAGCCTGCGCGAGCAGGCGTCTCGAAGGATGAGGCCGCCACCGGGGCCTCATGGTTCGAGACGGCGCAAAAGCGCCTCCTCACCATGAGGGTCTAGTGACGCAGATCTACTTGAATAAACGAGAAGAGATAAAAACGATCAACGGGGGAACACTTCAAATGGCTCACGCAGTAAACGCCGGCGCACGTCTCGACCGGCTGCCGATCTCATCGTTTCACTACCGGATTTTCGGGCTGGTCGGCGCCGGCATGTTTTTCGACGGCTACGATCTCTACGTCGCCGGCGGCGTGCTGGCGTCGGCGGTCCAGAGCAAGTTCTCGACCGTTCCGCAGAACCTGCAATTCATTTCGCTGACCTTTGTCGGCATGACGCTGGGCGCGCTGATCACCGGATTTGTCGGCGACAAATACGGCCGGCGCTTCACCTACCAGATCAACCTGTTGATCTTTGGGCTGGCGTCGCTGGCGGCGGCGTTCGCGCAGGACATGAACCAGCTGATCGCCTGCCGCTTCGTCCAGGGCCTCGGCTTAGGGGCCGAAATCGTGGTCGGCTATTCGACGCTGACCGAATTCGTGCCGCCGAAGACGCGCGGGCGCTGGCTGTCGATGATGGCTTTCATTGTCGTGGCGGGCTTTCCGGCAACCTCGCTGCTCGGCTATTTCATCATCCCGAACTTCGGATGGCGGCCGATGTTCGTGATCGCCGGGGTCGGCTCGCTGATCGTCTGGTACCTGCGCAAGAACCTGCCGGAATCGCCACGCTGGCTCGAATCGGAAGGCCGCATGGAACAGGCCGAAACCCTGATGCAGGCGATCGAACAGGAGGCCTCGGGCGGCAAGCCGTTGCCGCCGGTGGTGGTGCCGGCGCCGGTTGCGCAGGTCGCCGCGGTCGACCTGATCAGGCCGCCGCTGCTGCAACGCATGCTGGTCGGCTCATGGGTGCTGATCACGATCAATACGCTGATCTTCGGCTTTGTGATCTTCCTGCCGCAATTCTTCCTGCGCCAGGGACTGACCATCACCAATTCGCTGGCCTATACACTGGTGCTGTCGGCCGCTTCGCTGGTCGGCTGCGCGCTCGGCGCTTACACCTCCGACGCCATCGGACGGCGCTGGAGCATCATCGGCGCATCGATCGTCACCATCGTGGCCGGCTATGTCTATGCCCGCTTCGATGCGACGGCAGATCCGGCGATCGTGCTCTCCGTCGGCTTCATCCTGGTGGTTGCGATCTACGTGCAGACCGCGATCCTCTATGGCGTCTATACCCCGGAGCTGTTTCCGACCGAGATCCGGCTGCGCGCCAACGGTATCTGCAACACGTTCGGACGCGGCGCCACCGTGGTGTCGCCGTTCATCGTCGGCGCGCTGATGGCGTCCTACCAGCTGCCGGGCGTGGTCTGGCTGATGATCGGCCTGGTGGTCGTTCAGATCGTGGTGGTGTGGGCCTGGGGCGTCGAGCCGCGCAACCGCGGGCTGGAGGATGTCGCCGCCGCGACGGCCTAGTTCACCGTCATTGCCTGCGACAAACGCGCAGCGTTTGCGCAAGGGAGCAAAGCGACGAAGCAATCCAGTCTTGTTGCGGCTGTATGGATTGCTTCGCGGAGCCTGTCATCGGGCGCGCATTCGCGCGACCCGTTGGCTCGCAATGACGAATTAGAGAACAGCCTGCCTTACGCGTTCTGTCGTCCCGGCCAAGCGAAAGCGCGAGCCGGGACCCATACGCCGTGTCGCTCGTTTTGAGAGACGCTGTTCGACGGCTTTCGCACAACAATTAAGGCTTGTGGTGATGGGTCCCTGCTTTCGCAGGGACGACGATAACCACCAGCAAGCCTCACGCGTTCTTCAGCGCCACCCGGAAATCGGCTTCGGTCTTCGACTTCACCTCGTCGAGCGTGACGCCGTCGGCGAGCTCGATCAGCGCCATGCCGTCCTTGCCGTGCTTGTCGATGGTGAAGACGGCGAGATCGGTCACCACCATGTCGACCACCTTCTCGCCGGTCAGCGGCAAATTGCACTTCTTCAGGAGCTTCGGGCCGTCCTTGGCGGAATGTTCCATCACCACCACGACGCGCTTGACGCCGGCGACCAGATCCATAGCGCCGCCCATGCCCTTGACCATCTTGCCGGGGATCATCCAGTTGGCGAGATCGCCGTTCTGCGCCACCTGCATCGCGCCCAATATAGAGAGGTCGATGTGGCCGCCGCGGACCATGCCGAAGGATTCGGCCGACGAGAAATAGCTGGTCGACGGCAATTCGCTCACGGTCTGCTTGCCGGCGTTGATGAGGTCGGCGTCTTCCTCGCCCTCATAGGGAAACGGCCCCATCCCGAGCATGCCGTTCTCGCTCTGCAGCTGGACGTCGATGCCGTCGGGGATGTAGTTCGAGACCAGCGTCGGAATGCCGATGCCGAGATTGACGTAATAGCCGTCGCGCAATTCCTTGGCGGCGCGGGCGGCCATCTGTTCACGGGTCCAGGCCATCAGACTTCCTCTCCGGTTGCGGCGACCGCGTCGCGCTTGCGTGTATTGCGGAACTCGATGCGCTTGTTGCCGGTGCCGACCTGGATGATGCGCTTGACGAAAATACCGGGGGTGTGGATGTGGTCGGGGTTGATCTGGCCGGCCGGCACCAGATGCTCGACCTCGGCCACCGTGATCTTGGCGGCGGTGGCCATCATCGGATTAAAATTCCGCGCGGTCTTGCGGTAGACCAGATTGCCGGCGGTATCGCCCATCCAGGCGTGGACGATGGTGAGGTCCGCGAACAGCCCGCGCTCCATCAGGTACTTCTCGCCGTCGAATTCCTTCACTTCCTTGCCTTCGGCAATCAACGTGCCGACGCCGGTCTTGGTGTAGAACGCCGGAATTCCGGCGCCGCCGGCGCGGATCCGCTCGGCGAGCGTGCCCTGTGGATTGAATTCGAGTTCGAGTTCCCCGGCGAGGTATTGCTGGGCGAACAATTTGTTCTCGCCGACATAGGACGAGATCATCTTCTTGATCTGGCGGGTTTCGAGCAGACGGGACAGCCCGATGCCGTCGACCCCGGCATTGTTGGACACTACCGTGAGATTTTTCACCCCGGAGTCGCGGATCGCGTCCGACAGCGTCTCGGCGATGCCGCACAGGCCGAAGCCGCCGGACATGATCATCATGCCGTCCTTCAGGATGCCGTCGAGGGCCGATTTGGCGTCGGGATAGACCTTGTTCATGATAGGCGACCTGATGGAGGGAGGCGCCAGCCAATGCAGACCGGCGCGCTTTCCAGCGATTATTAGGCGAATTCTTCGCAATGCGTCAATGACGGGGGCTCGCGCTGTCATTCCGGGGCGATGCGCAGCATCGAACCCGGAATCTCGATATTCCGGGTCTGGTGCTAACGCATCATCCCGGAATGACAGCGTGAAGGGGTCAATGACGGGGCTGGATGCTTACGGGTCACCTCGCCCCGCCTGCGGGACAGCGTGACACGCCCTCTCCCCGCCTGCGGGGAGAGGGTCGGGGTGAGGGGGGCCCTCCATGCATTCGACTCGCGGAGAGTCCCCCTCACCCGATTTGCACCGGACGACGCTGCGCGTCGCCGACGCAAATCGACCTCTCCCCGCAAGCGGGGCGAGGTGACCCCGGGGAGAGGGGGACAGCCAACGGCCTTGAAAGCGTCAAGAAAACCCATCAAGTTGCGCGGGTTGGCGTCGGATTTCGTGTCCTGCCCGGCTTTTCGGCAGTGACCCCTGACATCGAGCCGACGTAAGGTTCAACCGGACCTGTTCCAACCAGATTAGATTTAACCGGACTTTGGATATCTCATTGACGATAGCCCAGGGAATAAGGCGCTTGGGGATGCCGATTGCGGCGTTTCTCGGCGTGGCGCTGATCGGCCTGATCGCGACCTCCTGGTTCCTCAACCGGGATGCGCTGCGCCAGGCGGTGGAGGCGCAGATCCGCGCCGTCACCGGGCTCGATCTGGTGGTATCAGGCACCACCGAGATTTCGGTGTTCCCGGCCAGCTATATCAGCTTTCACGATGTCGGCCTGAAAGGCGGCGCGGCCGCCGACCCGGCGCTCGCCGTCGACGTGCTGACCGCGAATCTGCGCCTCTTGCCGCTATTGCTGCAGCGGTTCGAGATCTCCGACGTCATGATGCTGCGGCCCCACATCCATGTCGTGCGCGACGCCAAGGGCGACAGCAACTGGACGCCTTTCATCTCCACCATCGCGCGCACCATGAAGCCGGGCGCCGAGAATCAAGTGTCGTTCTCCGAGATCAGGATCCAGGACGGCACGCTGACCTACGAGGATACCGGCCACCAACTCACCGAGCGGCTCGACGACATCGACCTGTCGCTGGCGTGGCCGTCGATCTCGCGCTCCTTTGCCGCCACCGGGCAATTCGACTGGCGCGGCGAGCGCGTCGACGGCTCGATCTCGGCCAGCGACTTCATCGCGGCCTTGTCGGGCGACCGCTCCGGATTGAAGGCGCGGCTCTCCAGCGCACCCCTAAAGCTCGCGTTCGACGGCACGGTGGCCAACCGCACCAGCCTGATGATGGAAGGCACGCTGACAGTGGATTCGGCTTCCTTGCGCAATGCGCTGCGCTGGACCGGGCAGCCGCCGCCGGGCTATGGCGGCTTCGGCCGCTTCGCGCTGAAGGCGCGCGCCAATCTCGTCGGTCCCTCGATCGCGCTCACCAATGTCAATGTCGAGCTCGACGGCAATGTCGCCGAGGGCGTGATGACCTATGCCAATAACGGCCGCCAGTCGCTGCAGGCGACACTGGCCGCCGACAGCCTCGACTTCACGCCCTATATCTCGACCTTCCGCCTGCTCGCCTCCGGCGCGCATGACTGGAACCGGCAGCTGTTCGACCTGAATTCGCTGTCGACCACCGACCTCGACATGCGGTTGTCGGCGGCGCGGGTCACCGTCGGCCCGACCAAGCTCGGGCGGACGGCGTTCGGCGCCAATTTGCGCGGCGGCGCGCTGGCCTTGAGCGTGGGCGAGGCGCAGGTCTATGGCGGCATCGCGCGGGGTTCGTTCGGCGTCGCGCGCACCGACGCCATGGCCGACGTCAAGGCCCAGTTCCAGTTCACCGATGTCGACCTGCAAGCCTGCGCTAGCGAATTGTTCGGCATCAACAAGCTAAGCGGCCGCGGCAATCTCAGTGTCTCGCTGGTCGCCTCGGGCTCGTCGCCGTTCGGGCTGGCGTCATCGCTCGACGGCACCGCGACCCTGACCGGCCATGACGGCGCGATCTCGGGCTTCAATGCCGAGCAATTGCTGAAGCGGCTGGAGCGCCGGCCGCTGTCCGGCGGCGGCAACTTCCGCTCCGGCTCGACGCCTTACGACAATCTCAATGTCGCGGTGAAATTTTCCGATGGCATCGCCACCGCCGAGGATGTCCGCGTCGAGGGCCCCGCCGCGCGCCTGACCCTGACCGGCACGGCTTCGGTGCCGGCGCGCGAGTTCGACCTCAAGGGCACCGCCAGCCTGACCTCCGCGCCGAACGCCGCGCCCGGCTTCGACCTGCCGTTCGTGGTGCAGGGCCCGTGGGACGATCCCTTGATCTTTCCCGATCCCGAAAGCCTGATCCGCCGCTCGCCCGCGAGTGCGCCGCTGTTAGATGCGGTGAAGGACCGCAAGACGCGCGATGCCGTGAAATCGGTGCTGGAGCGGTTCACCGGCGGCGGCAAGGCCGTGGTGCCGGAAGCCGCGGCGCCGGCGAGTGCACCGGCGGTGGGGAATGCGAAGGCGAATTGAGGGCTGGCAGGTTTGCTGAAGCCAAAAGGGGAAACGACGCCGCTGACCCGCGATAACAGATATTCAGGTTTGAGGCATCATGCGAAGGTGCACTCGTTTCGGATCGTCACGGTGATCCTGGCCTGGGTGTTTATCGCCGCTGCCTTTTACCAGTGGCCAGAGCTGCTCACAGGCCTTCAACGCGCGATACAGTGGGGCATGGAAGCCATCGGCGATAGCATTCCGTCTCCATGGGGTCCGCGAATCGAATTCGTCTTCAGGGAGATCGGTGGCTTCGTCTGGCTCCAGATTACTTTGATCGTTGTTTTTCTACGTATGATCTTGTCCGGCATTGCAAGCATCTGGCGTTTGCTGAGAGCACGTAGGCTGGATTAGCGAAGCGTAGCCCGCATGAGCGCAGCGACATCCGGGAGCTTCTTTCCTCCAATCCCGCATATCGCTGCGCTCATGCGGGCTACTTGCTAACGATACGCCACGGAATTCGTCTCTACGAGCCAACGATCCGCACGAGGGATTATAGCTTGAGGCGGACGCTCGACAACCAAGCGAGCAAATCCGCCTCCTCGCGAAAGATTTGCCGGAGAGCGCCCTCGATCATCGGATTAACGATTGCGCTACGCATTCGCAATGGGCAAGATCTGCGTCGGTCTCAAGACGGACTCGAGAACGCTGTTTCCGTTCGGCGACAACCGCTCAATAACGGACCGAGCGCTCTCTTTTGTAGGCTTACACCTCAGAGAAGATGCGTCGATCGCCTAGTTGACGCGGCCTTCTCCACAGCTTGCGGATTCTAGGTCATATCGCGATCATCACCAGACAGCCGCGACGCAAACACGCGAGGTTGATTGGCGCGGCTTGATCCGGCGTTTACCAGCCAAATAAGACGTGGCTCTTTATGCTACGGAAGGCCGTCCGACCCGCTTTCCATCTCTGCGCCTAAAAACTAATTTCCTGAACCGGATCAGGCTGATGCTAGCTGTCCAGTCCCCCTCCGCAAAAATATTTCCCTTCTCGCTTGCCCCAAATCACATCCATATTCCCGCCATCCCGTCCCACTCAGAGGGGCGTTTCGCGATCGTCACGGACGTTGGAACGGGATGCGGTGGACGCGGCGGCGGCGCAAGACGAGCGGCGCTGATCCGCCTTCCCCGAAGGCTTCGGCGGGACGGTACCAAAACCGCCGGGTGCTTTTGGCTAGAAGGCGTTCGCGGACGGCGAAGTCGTGTGGTCCTGACGCCTCGACGCCGGCGTCAAGTTTTCGCAGGGCGACTTGCGAGAGCGACGGTGACAAGAAAGCCCGATCACCGGGGAGAGCGCGAAGGAAACCGTTAAAACCATCCGCGTGCGGGAATGCCGGGTGATCCCGGTGCGACCGTGGTGACTAACGCGCGTGCTTTCTACACACCACGCGCGGCTGCGGGTGCAACGGGCACCCGGCATTCCCCACGCCCTCTGTTTTTCGGGGCGGAAGATTGAAGCACACCCCGGGCGCGATGGCGCCGCGGGAGGTTTTCGGCTGTTTGAAAATCTGGATTACCAACAGTCGATCCGTCATCCTGAGGTGCGAGCGTAGCGAGCCTCGAAGGATGAGCGGCCCGGGGCCGTCGTCCTTCGAGACGGCCGCGTTGCGGCCCCCTCAGGACGACGGTTCCGGGGTCGACCGATCCGCCTCCTACGCCCTACCTACGTCTGACAACATCCCGCTAGATCGCGCCGCCGCACTGCGCTAGGCTTTCACCCAACCGGTTAAAAAAGCTGGGTCAATCAGGGAGAACGACGTGCAATCCAGGGTAACAAGGGCGCTTTCATTGGCGATGGTGGCTGGCGGGCTGTTTCTTGCCGCGGCGCCTGCGATCGCGCAGGAAAAGATCACGGTCTGGTGGAGCAAGGGCTTCTACAAGTCCGAGGACGACGCGCTGATCGCGGCGATCAGGAAGTTCGAGGCCAAGACCAATATCAAGGTCGAGCTGTCGCAATACGCCATCCAGGACATGATCCCGAAAACCGTGGCGGCGCTGGATTCCGGCACCGTGCCAGACGTCGCCTTCTCCGATAGCTACGACGTGCAGGCGTCCGGCAAATGGGCGTTCGAGGGCAAGCTCGAGGACCTCTCCGACATCCTGGTGCCGATGAAGGCGGCGTTCGCGCCGAACACGCTGGAGACCGCGTACCTCTATAACGACGTCACCAAGAAGCGGGCCTATTACGGCTTCCCGATGAAGCAGCAGAGCATGCATGTGCAGATCTGGGGCGACATGCTGGCCCAGGCCGGCTTCAAGCAGGCCGACATCCCGACCAAGTGGGAGGATTACTGGTCGTTCTGGTGCGACAAGGTGCAGCCGGCGATCCGCAAAGCCACCGGCCAGCGCATCTACGGCGTCGGCCAGCCGATGGGCGTGGAATCCACCGACAGTTTCCAGTCGTTCTACACCTTCATGGACGCCTACAACGTCAAGCTGGTCGACAATGACGGCAAGCTCTTGGTCGACGATCCCAAGGTGCGCGACGGCCTGATCCACGCGCTGAAGGATTACACCGACACCTACATCAAGGGCTGCACGCCGCCCTCCTCCACCACCTGGAAGGACCCCGACAACAACGTCGCCTTCCACAACCGCACCATCGTGATGACGCACAATTTCACGATCTCGATCGCGGCCAAGTGGTTCGAGGATTCCACCAATCCGGCGCTGACCGACGAGCAGCGCGCCGCCGGCAAGAAGGCGTATGAGGAGACCATCATCACCGCCTCGTTCCCCAACAAGCCGGACGGCACCCCGATCAAATACCGCTCCGACGTCAAGACCGGCTCGATCTTCACCGCGGCGAAAAACAAGGCGGCGGCTAAGCAGTTCATCAGCTTCATGATGCAGGAGGACAATTTGCGGCCCTATGTCGAGGGCGCGCTCGGCCGCTGGTTCCCGGTCACGACCGCGAGCCAGGCGAGCCCGTTCTGGCAGGCCGACCGCCACCGCAAGGCGGTCTGGACCCAGTTCACCGGCGGCACCACGCCGTTCGACTTTACCAAAAACTGGAAGTTCACCATCCTCAACAACGAGAACGTCTGGGCCAAGGCGATGAACCGCGTGGTCAGCGAAAAGGTCCCGGTCGACAAGGCGGTGGACGAACTGATCGCGCGCATCAAGGAAGTGGCGGGGTGAGGCTTGTTTCTCCCTCGCCCCGCTTGCGGGGAGAGGGTCGGGGTGAGGGGGACTCTCAGCGAGCGCGATTGGTGGAGAGTCCCCCTCACCCGCCGCTTCGCGCCGACCTCTCCCCGCAAGCGGGGCGAGGTGCATCGAGTTCGCGTCAATACTGATGGCATCTCGTTTCTAGAGTAACACCATGGCGATCACGCTCTCCGCATCCGACATGCCCTCGGCCCCGCTCGCGGCGCGGCTGACGACGCCGCAGGTCTGGGGCATCGTGATGGTGACGCCGTATCTGCTGGTGTTCCTGGCGTTCGTGGTCTATCCGGTCGGCTACGGGCTGTGGCTGGCGCGGGCGCCGGCGAACTATGTCGCGCTCTACCATGATCCGATCTTCGCGCGCGCCGCGGTCAATACGCTGATTTTTCTCGTCATCGGCATCAACATCAAGATGCTGATCGCGCTGTTTTTGTCCGGCTTCTTCGTGCAGCAGCGCGCCTGGATCAAATGGCTGTCGGTGCTGTTCATCCTGCCCTGGGCGGTGCCCTCGATCCCGACCATCCTGTCGGTGCGCTTCATGCTCAATCCGGAATGGGGCATGGTCAACCAGCTGATCTTCAAGTTCACCGGCGAGGACGGCCCGAACTGGCTGAACGATCCGGCGGTGGCGCTGACCATGGCGATCGGCGTGCACATCTGGAAATCGCTGCCGTTCTGGACCCTGATCCTGATGACCGGGCGGCTGGCGATCTCGCAGGACCTGTTCGAGGCCGCCGAGGTCGACGGCGCCAACTGGTGGCAGAAATTCCGCTTCATCACCTGGCCGTCGATGCAGACGCTGTACATCACCTGCACGCTGCTCTCGATGATCTGGACGCTCGGCGATTTCAACAGCGTGTACCTGTTGACCGGCGGCGGGCCGGCCGATCTCACCCATGTGCTGGCGACGCTCGGCATCCGCTATCTCAGGCTCGACCAGCTGAGTCTGGCAATGGCCTCGATCGTCTGCGCGCTGCCGCTGGTGGCGCCGCTGATCTATTTCATGATGAAACGGTTGTCGCGATGAAGCTCGCCTCATTACGGGACATCACCTTGCGCGACGTCGGCACCGAGGCGCGGCTGCTGCTGATCGGCATCCCCGTGTTCATCTGGACCATGATTCCGATCTACCACATGTTCGTGTTCGCGATCTCGCCGAAGGAAGACGCCTTCTCCGGCAAATTGTGGCCGACCCATCCGACCCTGCACAATTTCCACATCGTGTTTTACCAGCAGCATTATTTCCTGCGGGATTTCTGGATCCAGTTCTGGAATTCGCTGGTGATCGCGGTTTCGGTCGGCGCGCTGACGCTGTTGATCGCGACCTTCGCGGCGTTCTCGATCTCGCGGCTGCGCGTTCCCGGCGGCCGCTGGGTGATGAATCTGGCGCTGTTCACTTATTTCATCCCGGCGGCGTTCCTCGCGGTGCCGATGTACCGGACCATGGGCAATTACGGCCTGCTCAACAGCCACTGGGCGCTGATTCTGGCGATGGTGACGATCGCCTCGCCCTATGCGATCTGGGTGCTGAAGCAGGCCTCCGACAAGCTGCCGGTCGAGCTCGACGAGGCCGCCGTGATGGACGGCGCCACCGCTTTGCAGATTTTCCGGCTGGTCTACATCCCCCTGATGATGCCCTCGCTGGTGGCGATCGGCACCTATGCCGTGCTGCTGGCGTGGAACGAATATCTCTACGCGTTCCTGCTGTTGTCGAACGACAAGGAGATCACGCTGCCGGTGGCGCTCGGCAACTTTCTCTCCGCCGACGATTCGCCGTGGGAACTGCTGATGACCACCGGCTTCATCTACGCGCTGCCGCCGGCCGCGATCTACTACGCCTTCAAGCGCTACATGGTCGGCGGGCTGACGGCGGGCGCGGTGAAGTCGTGATAGCGAAGTCGAAACGACTCTGCCGTCATTGCGAGGAGCGCAAGCGACGAAGCAATCCATTCTTTCTTTACGCGGCCAGATGGATTGCTTCGCGGAGCCTGTCATCGGGCGCGCATTCGCGCGACCCGTTGGCTCGCAATGACGGAGGGCTACAACGGCGCCGCACTCTCGCCGCGCGCATCCGACAGCTTCGCCGCCAGCGAGGCGCCGACGATCACTACCGCGATCGCGCCGATGATCAGCGTGCAGATCGCGTTGATCTCCGGCTTCACGCCTAGCCGCACCTCCGAATAGATCCGGATCGGCAGCGTTGAGGAACCAGGTCCGGTGGTGAAGCTCGCGATCACGAGGTCGTCCAGCGACAGCGTGAACGCCAGCATCCAGCCCGCCGCGATCGAGGGCAGGATCAGGGGCAGCGTCGCCGCCAGGAACGCGCGCAGGGGATCGCAGCCGAGATCCATCGCCGCCTCCTCGAGGGTCGGATCGAGCGCGCCGAGGCGCGACTGCACCACGACCGCGACGAAGCACAGGGTGAGCGTGGTGTGGGCGATGGTGACGGTCCAGAAACCGCGCTCGGCGTCGAGCGCCACGAACAAGAGCAGCAGCGACAGCCCGGTGATGACCTCGGGCATCACCAGCGGCGCATAGAGCATGCCGGAAAACAGCGCCCGTCCTCTGAAATTTGCTCCGCGCGACAGCGCCACCGCGGCCAGCGTGCCGAGCAGCGTCGCCAGCGTTGCCGAACTCGCCGCCACCCGAAAACTCATCCAGGCGGCATCGAGCATGGCGCGGTCGTTGAAGAACTCCACGTACCAGCGCAGCGACCAGCCGCCCCACACCGTCACCAGCCGTGAAGCATTGAACGAATAGATCACGAGGATCACGATCGGCAGATACAGAAACGAAAACCCCAGCGCCAGCGCGGTGATGTTGAAAGGTGAGAGTTTGTTCGATCCGCGCGCCATCATCGCGCCTTCCGCAACGAGACGCGACGGCCTCTCCGTTCCCTCCCCCCTTGCGGGGTTCGAGGCGAGCGAAAGAGCACGATCATGCGCATCATCACCGCGCCTCCAATTGCCGGCGCTGCAAGCGGTCGTAGAGCAACAGCGGCGCCAGCAGCAACAACAGCAGCACGACCGCGGCGGCCGACGCCACCGGCCAATCCTTGTTGGTGAAGAATTCCAGCCACAGGGTCTGGCCGATCATCAGGGAGTCCGAACCCGCCAGAAGATCGGGGATCACGAATTCGCCGACGATGGGAATGAAGCAGAGCAGCGCGCCGGCGGCCACGCCCGGCAGCGACAGCGGGAACGTCACCAGCCAGAACGCGCGGGCCGGGGACGAGCCGAGATCGCTCGCCGCCTCCAACAGCGCCGGGTCGAGTTTGGCGAGCGTCGCGTAAAGCGGAAGGATCATGAACGGCAGATAGGAGTAGACGATGCCGAGATACATCGCGCTGTCGGTCGAGAGCCACACCACCGGCGCCGATACCAGATGCAGCGCCAGCAGCACCTGATTGAGCAGGCCGTCATGCTGCAGGATGTTGATCCAGGCATAGATGCGGATCAAAAACGAGGTCCAGAACGGCACGATCACCAGCATCACCGCCACGCTCTGCCAGCGACGCGGCAGCCGCGCCATGCCGTAGGCGATGGGATAGCCGATCGCCAGCAGGATCGCGGTCGAGACCGATGCGACGACCAGGCTGCGCAGATAGGACAGGACATAGAGGTCGTCGGAGACGAGGAGCCTGAAATTGTCGGCCGAGAGCGCCGCGAACGCCGCCTTGATCGCCTCCCACCCCGCCGTCAGGTCGAACACCGGCGTGTAGGGCGGTTGCGCGATCGCGGTCTGCGACATGCTGATCTTGAGGACGAAGGCGAACGGCACCAGGAAGAACAGCGCCATCCACAGATAGGGCGCGATGACGGCGAGCCGCGCCGGGCGGGTGAAGATGGATGGCGCGCTCATTGCTCCAGCACCACGCAATCGTCGGGCGTGAACCACGCCACCACGCGCTGGCCCGGGCTATAGGCGTCGAGATCGAGCCGCGCGGTATTGGCCATCGACGAGCGCAGCACGGCGCCGCTGTCGAGCTTCACCTTGTAGGTGGTCAGACCGCCGAGATAGCCGACATCGGTCACCACCCCGTCCAGCCGGTTGATCGCACGCGCGTTGACCGCGTCCGACGCCGGGCCACGGCGCGACAGCTTGACCTTTTCGGGGCGGATCGCGACGCAGACACTGGCCTTGGTGACCGGCTGCCGCGGTTCGGCGACAAAGACGGTTCCGGCGTCGCGCGTGGCGATCGCCAGCCGGCTGTTCTCGCGTTGCTCGACCTGGCCCTCGAACAAATTGACGTCACCGACGAATTCGGCGACCCAGCGCGAACCGGGCGCCTCGTAGAGCTCGCGCGGCGTCGCCACCTGTTCGAGGCGGCCGGCATCCATCACGCCGATCCGCCCGGCCACCGTCATCGCCTCTTCCTGGTCGTGGGTGACGATGATGAAGGTCAGGCCGAGCCGCCGCTGCAGCTCCATCAGTTCAAGCTGGGTGCTTTCACGCAGCTTCTTGTCGAGGGCCGCGAGCGGCTCGTCGAGCAGCAGCACCTGCGGCCGCCGCGCCAGCGACCGCGCCAGCGCCACCCGCTGCTTTTGACCGCCGGAGAGCTGGTCGGGCTTGCGTTTCTCGAGACCCTCGAGCTTGACCAGCGCAACCATCTCGGCGACCCGGGTGTCGTGCTGGGGGCGCGGCATGCCCGCGCGTTTCAGTCCGAACGCGATATTGTCGCGGACGTTGAGATGGGGAAACAGCGCGTAGTTCTGGAACATCATGTTGACCGGCCGCTGATGCGGCAGCACCTGGGCGATGTCCTTGCCGTCAAGCAGAATGCGGCCTTGGTCCGGCGTCTCGAAACCGGCGAGCATCCGCAGCAGCGTGGTCTTGCCGCAGCCGCTCGGGCCGAGCAGGGCGAAAAACTCGCCGGCGCGGATGTCGAGCGACAGCCGGTCCACCGCACGGAAGGCGCCGAACTTCTTTACCACCGCGTCGATGCGCAACAGCGGCACATCGGCCGCGGGTTGCGGTTCGGGTCTTGCCGAATCCGCATCCCATGCCGCCTTCGCTGCGTCGTCGGTCATGATGCCAGCCTGCCCCATCGTTGCCGCAAGCTAGCGGCGGAACCGCCCCGGCTCAACCGCAGCGCTGTGGATGGCCGCATTATTATCGACCATGTTACGCCGCCGTCGCCATGAACGCGGCCAGCGCCTCGCGATCGGCTGGCCCCATGGTCAGGCCAAGCTTTGAGCGCCGCCAGAGAATGTCGTCCGGGAAACGCGCCCATTCGTGGATCATGAGATAGCGCACCTCCGCGCCCGTCAGCTCCGGCCCGAAGGCCGGACCAAGATCGGCCCGGTCACGGGCGTCCCCAAGCACGACATCAAGGCGCGAGCCGTAGGCCGAGACCAAACGAAGGGCCTGATGCTCGGTCAGGAATTTCCAGCGTTCGCGCCCACGCTCGACCTCGGTCTCGAATTGCGCCGAGGCAAAATCGCCGCCCGGCAGCGCAGCGTCCGCGGTCCAGCGCGGCGACATCGGGTAGAACGGCGTGAGCCGGGAGACCGCGCGCTCGGCGCGCAGCCGCGAGGTCGTGACGTCGCCGCCGAAGATCGTCAACAGCGGTGCCCTGCCGCGCCGCGCGTCGAACGCCATCGCACCATCACGCTTGCCGGCCGGGCCAGTGACCATGTTGGCGCCGGAGACGCTCCTGATCACGTCGGAAGGATCGACCCGCTCGCGAAAATACCGGTTGGCCGCATCACAGAGATAGGTGATTTCGTCGGCGTCCATCGACACTGCGGCCGGATCGCCCCTGAACATCTTCGCCACGGTGCCGATCAGCGTGAAATCGCGCTGGTAGGGACTGGCGAAGATCAGCCGGCGATCATGGTTCTGGAAGACATAGACGTTGTCGGTCTCGAACAGGCGCCTGACGATGATCTGGCTCATCTTGGTCACGACGGCGCGCGGCGGCGGCATGCGCAGCACGGTTTCCGCGACCGAGCCGGCCCAGGCACCCGACGCGTTGGCCAGCGACCTTGCCGTGATCACCCGCCGGTGGCCGCGATCGATCACCACGAGCCGCCAGGTCTCAAGCCGGTCGGCGCGAACGCAGCGCGCGCCGGTATGGATCGCCGCGCCCCGCTCGGCGGCATCGACCGCATTGGCGACCACCAGCCGCGAATCGTCCACCAGGCCATCGGAATATTCGAACGCGGTGCCGAACGGCCGCTTCAACGCGTTGCCGATCGGATGGTGTGTGACATCGATGGTTGCCGACGCCGGCAGACCGCCCTGCGGGGCGAGCCGGTCATAGAGCAATAACCCCAGCCGCAGCAACCATGGCGGACGCTCGTCCGAATGGGCGGGGATCACGAAACGGATCGGACGCACCAGATGCGGCGCGATCCGCCTCCAGGTGTCGCGTTCTGCCATTGCCTCGCGAACGCGCCAAAACGCCCTCCGCTCCAGCGCGGCGAGATCGCCATGGATCAGCCGTGGCGTGGCGCACGAGGCGGCGCCACCGAGGTCGCCCTGCTCCAGCAGAATGACCCTGAGCCCGCGTCCCGCCGCGTCGCGTGCGACGCTGACACCGTTCAAGCCGCCGCCGATGATCGCAAGATCGTAGTCCGCCATCCCGGGACCATAGCGTTTTCGAGTGAAGGGGATAGCGATTCGCGTCAGGAAAACGCTTCAAACAATAAGGCAGTGCCTGGTTCTGATTTACCTGGAGCCGAGGATCTAGCCGGTCTTGCGCGCGGGCTCAGCTGCATCTCCATCGTCACGGCCGACCAGCGCGGCGTATTGTCCGATCGGCAGAGGCTTGCCGAGGAAATAGCCCTGCACCGCGTCGCAGCCCACCTCGGCGAGGAAAGCGAGTTGCTCCTGGGTTTCCACGCCCTCGGCGACGATCGACATTTCCAAACCGTGACCAAGGCCGATCACGGCGCGGACGATCGCCGCCGATTGCGGATTGCGCCCGAGATTCACGACAAAGGCGCGATCGATCTTGATCTTGTCGAACGGAAACGCCTGCAGATAGCTCAGCGAGGAATAGCCGCTGCCGAAATCGTCCATCGAGATGCGCACGCCGAGCGCTTTCAGCCGCCGCAACAGCGCCAGGCCGCGGTCGAAATCCTCGATCAGCACGCCCTCGGTGATCTCAAGCTCCAGCCGGCCCGGCGCCAGGCCGGTTTCGAGAAGAATCGAATGCACGAGACTGACGACGTCGCCGTGCATGAATTGCGCCGGCGACAGATTGACCGCGATCTGCAGCGGCAGCGGCCATGAGGCGGCCTCGCGGCAGGCCTCGCGCAGGATCCATCCGCCCATCTCGACGATCAGGCCGCTCTCTTCTGCGATCGGGATGAAATCCGAGGGCGGCACGAAGCCGCGCACCGGGTGCAGCCATCGCGCCAGCGCCTCGAAGCCGATGATTTCGCTCGAGGCGACGTCCTGGCCCGACTTCGCCTGCGGCTGATAATGCAGCGACAATTCGCCGTTCCTGATGGCAGCCGAGAGGTCCTGGTGCAGCACGCGACGATCGCGAATCTGCTGGTCCATCTCGGGCTCATAGATGCTGATCGAGCCGCGGGATTTCGCCTTGGCGCGAAACAAGGCCGCGCCAGCGTTCGCAAGCAGGGAAGCTGCGTCGGCGCCATTGTGCGGGAAAATCGAGATGCCCGTTGTCACGCCGGTACGAACCGACTTGCCTTCTATCACGAACTCCTTGGCGAGGATTTCGGCGAGCTGCTCGGCGAGCAGCATTCCGGCAACGGGCTGCTTGCCGTCGATGATCAACCCGAACTCGTCACCGGAAAGCCGCGCCACAACCCCGCCGCGCGCCGAATCCTGGATGCGGCGCGCCACTTCGATCAGCAATTTGTCGCCGGTCGCATGGCCGAACACATCGTTGATTTCCTTCAGGCCGTCGAGGTCGAGGGACAGCACCGCGAATTCCTCATCGGTACCTCCACAGGCCTCGATCATCTGCGCCAGCGCCTGCAGGAATGCCGCGCGGTTCGGCAGATCGGTCAGGCCGTCGTGATATGCCATGTGGGCCATGCGCGACTCGGTCTGCCGGCGGTCGGTGACGTCCTCATGGGTCTTGATCAGATATTGCGGCTCGCCCGCATCGTCGAGCACCGTCATGCGGCGCGTCAGGAACAGCCGCAGCCCGTCCTTGGTACTGATCGGGTGTTCCTCGGTGAGCAGGCCGCGCTTCTTGATCGCCGCCTCGTCGCGCGCGATGATCAGCTTGGCTTCCCGCGGGTTGAAAATATCCGCCGCGGTCAAGCCGGTGGCTTCCTCGCGGCTCCGGTTGAGGATGGTCTCGGCACTGCGGTTGGCAAGAAGGTATCGCCCGTCGCTGACGCGCTCGACGATCAGCGAGACCGGAATGTTGTCGACGACCAGCTCGAGAAATTTCTTGGTATTTTCCAGCTCGTGGGAAAGCGATCTGCGGTCGGTGACATCATCAAACAATGCGATCAGGAATTCCGGCTCGTTCTTGTGGTTACGCGCGATTACGCGGTTGCTCGCAAGAATGCGCTTCTTCGAACCGCGCTCGACGGCGAATTCGTTGCGGTACTGGCCTTCGGGCGCGGCGAGCGCCGCCCGGTCGGCCGCCACGATGCTCGCCGCCGTCTCGGGCTGGAAGATCTCGTCGGCGCGCTTGCCGACAATATAATCGCTGGAAAAACGCGAGAACCGCTCGAACGCGCGGTTGGCGAATATGTAGCGGCCATCCTCGATGTTCTTGGCGGCCACGCACACCGGAACATTCTCGAGCACCGATTCCAGGAACTGCTTGGTCGATGCGAGCTGTCTCGAAAGCTTGCGCTGCTCGCTGCAGTCCTCGTGCGTTGCCACCGATCCGCCGTTCGGCAGCATAAAATGTTTGACCAGAACCGAGCGTCCGCAGGGCAACTCGGTAATGAGACCCTCCGGGGTGCCGGCAAGTACATAGAAATCCTCGACGCTGACGTCGAGGACGCCGCGCTGGCGCCGCAATTCCAAGAGTTCCGGGCCGGTCATCTGCGGGGTAATATCCGAACGCACCAGGCTGTAGATCTCGAGATAGCGGTCGTTCAGGAACACGATCCGCTTTCGCGGATCGGTTATCACCACGCCCTGGTTGAGGTTGTTGAGGGCGGAACTGACGAACGCATTCCTGCGCAATTCCGAAAGCTTGACCTTGCGCAGCGCCGACAGGATCCACAGCGCAATGGAGACCAGAAAGCAGCAGACCACGATGCCGCCAATCAGCGCCTCCCAGACCAAGCTGGGATCGGCGGCGCCGGCATAATCCGCCAGCGCGGGTCCAGGGCTGGCTCCCCGGGAGGCCTCGAACGGCGCAATGGTGACGAAAAGGCACACCAAGGCCCGCGCGGAATTCAATATCCTGCCGCCTGCCTGCCAGTTCTTGTCAGCCATCAGTCACCCGCCGATTTCTGTGGCGGAGTGTCTGGCTTCGCGGGTTTGGATCAGGTAAATGCCTACCCACGCGGCCCGAAAATGCGACTTAAATTACGGCAATTGCCCTGACATGATTAATGCTTCACTAACAATCCGCTTCGGCAGAGTTCCGACATGAATCCAATGGGTTGTACGAAACGGAAATCTACAACCGAAGCGACAGTCAATGCGCGCCATGGCTCTGAGCGCGCGCCATCCGAACCAGGCCCGCGCAAGGCCAGATAGACAGCAATCCCGGATCCGAACGGCGAATGGACAAGGTCGAGTGCGTCGTTATCGGTGCGGGGGTGATCGGTCTTGCGGTCGCGCGACGGCTGGCGCAGGCCGGCCGCGAGGTGATCGTGCTGGAGGCGGCCGAAGGTATCGGCACCGTGACCTCATCGCGCAACAGCGAGGTGATCCACGCCGGCATCTATTACCCCGCCGGAAGCCTGATGGCGCGGATGTGCGTCGGCGGCAAGCGGGCGCTCTATCAATATTGCGGCGATCACGGCATCCCGCATCGCAATTGCGGCAAGCTGATCGTCGCAACGACGCCGAAGGAAACCACAAAGCTGCAATCGATCAGGGCGCACGCCGAAGCCAACGGCGTGGCCGACCTGCAAACCCTGACCGGTGATGCCGCACGCGCGCTGGAGCCGGCGCTGAACTGCGACGCGGCCCTGCTCTCGCCTTCCACCGGCATCATCGACAGCCACGCCTATATGCTGGCGCTACGCGGCGACGCTGAGGATGCCGGCGCGGCCTTTGCCTTTCATACACCGCTGTCGGGCGCCAAGGCGCACGGGTCGCGCATCCAGCTCGACGCCGGCGGCGACGCACCGATGTCGCTTCAATGCCGGCTTCTCGTCAACGCCGCGGGGCTCGCCGCATCGACGGTCGCGCGCAGCATCGACGGCATGCCGATCGACCTGATCCCGCCGGCATATCTGGCAAAGGGAAACTATTTCAGTTGCAGCGCGCGCGCGCCGTTTTCGCATCTGATCTACCCGGTACCCGAGCCCGGTGGGCTCGGCGTGCATCTCACCCTCGACATGGCGGGACAGGCCCGGTTCGGTCCCGACGTCGAATGGGTCGATCGCATCGACTATGCCGTCGATCCGGCGCGGGCGGAACGATTTTATCCGGCGATCCGGCGTTACTGGCCGGCGCTGCCGGACGGCGCGCTGATGCCGAGCTATTCGGGAATGCGGCCGAAGATCGTACCGCCGGCGGTTGCGGTACAGGACTTCCTGATCCAGGGGCCGCGGGATCACGGCATCGACGGGCTGATTAATCTGTTCGGTATAGAATCGCCCGGACTGACATCGTCATTGGCGATCGCGAACCATGTCGGCGAACTGGCGGGGATGTGAGCGCGGCCATCCGTGCCGCTGGCGCGAGCCGGCAGGAAGATTCCACAGCTGAAACAATGTTGGATACGCAAAACTCGTAACGCGACAAGCCGGGTGGCGCTCAAGGCGCCGACCCGCTGGCGGGCGACGAAGGCGATAGGCCTGTGCTATCGGTTAGTGCAGTGTCTCACTGGCGGTATGTCTCAACCGCTCGATCTCATCCTTAACCATCAACTTGCGGCGCTTTAATTCGACAATTTGCAGATCGTCCGTTGAAAGGTGCACGAGAGCTTCATGCAATTCGTTTTCGAGAACCTTGTGTTTCCGTTCCAGTTCAACGAGATGCGCCTGAATTGCCATTCGAAACCTCCTCGGTTGGATTAAGACCTCAGATTCGATCCGGACAAACAAGTTTACACGAACCCCCGAATCTGTCGATGGGTATCGAAAAGTGCACCCTCATATTTCGAGTATCATCTGTAACGAACCGTGAGTAGGGAACCCGGGACCGCGATCCGGACCCGGTGCGCCGCGTTAACGCATGGCGGGAAAAAAACACGCGAAGGCATGAGATCTTGATCCGATTCGGTTTGCCCGGACCATGATCGAGCGCGTCTTCAAGCGAAGCATGCCCCCGGACTTGATCCGAGGGTGGCTACCGGGTCGCTCGAGAAAATGCGTCAAAACAAATAATTAGAGCCGCGGTTCTGATTATTCAGAGCCGATCAGGTTCTGGCCCGCCCCCGGAATCCGGGCTCGCCAAATCCCCCCGTGCGCGAACCTGCTTGCGGACCGGGCTGTCAGGGAGGATATTCGCTTTTCGGCGTTCGCAACCTTTCGCAATCTCATCCGCGTTTTCAATTAAGTACACCATGACCGACGAAGATGAGCGCGAACTCGAATCCGAGCTCGCACGGCTGCAGCAGGAGCACCGCGACCTCGACGCGGCGATCGATGCTCTGCACCAATCGCCCGCGCCGGATTTGTTGCGCCTGCAACGGCTGAAGAAGCGCAAGCTGCAGCTCCGCGACCGCATCGCCTTCATCGAAGATCAGATCACGCCGGACATCATTGCGTGACTTTTGTCATGCGGCGGCCGTCAGTTCGCGCAGCATGCCTGTGACCTGGTGCGGACTATACGGCTTCGGCAGGAACCGCCCGCCTTCGGGCAAATCCGGCTCCCCCACATTGGGGCGGCCGGAGGTTGCGATGATCTTGATCGGCGGCCAGCGCCCACGGATCGCGCGGGCGAGTTTCAACCCGTCCATCGAGCCCGGCATCTGGATATCGGTGAAAACCACCGTGACGTCAGGACGAGCTTCCAGAATTTCGATCGCTTCATCGGCATTGCCAGCTTCAATAACCTCGAACCCGGCGGCAGCGACCATATCGACCGCGTCGATACGCAACAGAAACTCGTCCTCGACGACCAGCACCACAGGTCTTTTGGACTTTGAAAGACCCATAGGTCTGATCCCACTCGCCGTGCACACAGGCATTAAGCGTCGGATATTGTTTTCGTTCCCGCGCCAGCCTGTTCGGACCGCCTGCCCTTGGCCCGGCCGCAGCTCCCCCTGGCCTGCTGGCGAGGAGCGGTGGAAATCGACCATGACACCCGATTTAACCCGCTTGAC